>PBHS01000033.1 GCA_002719575.1 Gammaproteobacteria bacterium
AGAGATTGGGACCCGTTTTGATTTTAAGGGAGTCGATGCTCGCTACGAGCTGACAGATAGTTCTGAAATTCTGGTGAGCGCCGAAGTCGATTTTCAGATTCGCCAGATGCTGGATATTCTGAAAGCTAAGCTGGTAAAGCGTGGGATTGATGTCAAAGCATTGAAAGAGGGCGATGTGGAATTGTCTGGTCAGAAAGCGGTTATGAGGGTGGTGGTGCAGCAAGGCATCGAATCAGACCTGGCGCGAAAGCTAGTAAAAATGATCAAACAAACTAAGATCAAGGTTCAAGCGGCTATTCAGGGTGAGAAACTCAGAGTAAGCGGCAAAAAACGAGACGACTTGCAGGGCATAATTGCCATGCTCAAGGAAGCCAGTCTGAACATTCCGCTTCAGTACAATAACTTTCGCGATTGAATGACAACGGGGCGGGAATAGCGTGACATCACCAGATAGCAAATCCGTTGATGTGTGGGCGAGTATTTTCAGTCCGAAAATGCTGGCCTGTGTGTTCACGGGTCTGGCTTCGGGTTTTCCTTACTTTGTTCTGTCGCTGGTGCCTGCCTGGTTGCGTACTGAGGGTATTGATCTCGCCACGATTGGGCTGTTCTCTCTGATGCTGTTGCCCTACAACTGGAAGTTTGTTTGGGCGCCGTTGATGGATCGATATCTGCCGCCGCTACTCGGTCGGCGGACAGGCTGGATGCTGATCACGCAAATTGCCCTGCTGCTCAGCATATCCGGATTGGGCTGGTTGCAGCCCCAAAATTCAGCAGGTCTGATTGCTTTGGTTTGCGTCATTGTGGCGTTTTTCTCGGCGAGTCAAGACGTTGTGCTTGATGCTTATCGCCGTGAATTATTATCCGACAATGAGCTTGGGCTGGGGAATTCCATTCATGTTCAGGCCTATCGCATCTCCAATCTTGTGCCGGGGTCCCTCGGCCTGGTCCTTGCCGATCACTATGAGTGGAACTTTGTGTTTCTGGTGATCGGAAGCTTTATGTTCGTGGGGATTACGGCAACTTTCTTCTTCAAGGAAGAGCAGTTCATCAGTGAACCGCGCAGTCTGCGACAGGCGGTGGTGGAGCCATTTACAGAGTTTGTTAGCCGCAATCAGTGGGGCGGTTCGGCCCTGATCATACTTTTTATGTTCTTCTACAAATTGGGGGACAACATGGCGGTCGCGCTGCAAACGCCATTCTTTATCGATCTGGGATACAGCCTTACCACGATTGGTCTTATAGCAAAGAATGCTGGGCTGTGGGGATCTGTTGTCGGCGGCTTACTGGGCGGTGTGTGGATGATTAAACTTGGCATTAATCGGGCCCTTTGGATTTTTGGTGTGGTTCAGGTCGTGACTATTTTTGGTTTTGCGCTGCTTTCTGAGATTGGAGTCAATAATTGGGCCTTGGCGGCAGTTATGTCGGCAGAATACGTCGGAGTCGGGTTGGGTACCGCTGCACTGGTTGCTTTTATTGCGAGGTCAACTTCGCCTGAATTCGCTGCGACGCAACTGGCTCTGCTGACGGCCATCAGCGTTTTGCCGCGTACCATTGCCAGTGCCGGCTCAGGCGTGATTGTTGAGGCTATTGGTTACACATCGTTCTTCTTTCTTTGTATGGCGCTGGCTGCTCCGGGTTTACTGCTCTTGTTCAAGGTGGCACCCTGGGGAGCAAAATGACAGGTTAGACTTTGTTCTATGATAGCGCTGGCGCGCAAGGTAAATGCGATTTCACTCAGCCGCCCTTCTACATGACTCTGAGTCAGTGGCCCACTGATAGGTTAGCAGGGACAATTTGCCATTCTTGAAAACAACGCCTTCTGCCTCCAGCGTTTTTTGCTGAACTCTATATTGCGCGGAGTGATCAGGTAAAGACAGCCGACCCCTCGAGTTTACCACCCGAAACCATGGAAGTTTGCTGTCGCTTGGAAGCATTCTCATTGCGTATCCCACGAAACGTGCATAGCCTGGAAGATTTGCCAACTGCGCCACTTGCCCATACGTCGCGACCTTGCCGCGAGGAATACGGCTAACTACCTGCCAGATTAGGTTTTCTTTTTTCAATGTGCCAACAAATTTCTAGTTGAAGGTTCTGTTCCAAACCATCATGCTAGACGATTGGGTAAACGTAAATTAAAAATTTTATGCCCTTCGCCCTTCTTATCTTCATAGTCGTTCCCTTGCTGGAAATGCTCGTGCTGTTTGAGGTTGCTGACCAGATAGGAGGCATTCCGACGTTGCTGATGGTTGTTCTGACCGCAGTAATCGGGGTAAAGGTACTGCAACAACAAGGCTTTTCAACGCTCATGCGAGCGAATGATCGAATACGTCAGGGGCAGATTCCCGCCAAGGAAATTATTGAGGGGATGCTGCTTGCTGCAGCCGGTGCCATGTTGCTGACGCCCGGGTTTTTGACCGATACCGTTGGCTTTTTTTGCCTTACCGGGCCGGTGCGGCGCCCACTAGCAGGTCGTCTGTTTGCAGCTGGGTTTCATCGAGCTGGTGGGTCGTGGTCATTTTCGCGCCGAAACGAGCCGGCCCAGGGCCACGACACGCACGTTAGCAAGACTGCATTCCGGGGTCAGGTGTTCGAGGGCGAATACAGCAAAGAAGGATCGGAGTCGCCGCTGGGAAAGGAAAATAATTCGATTGCCGAAGGAGTAAGGAAAAATAAAGACAAATAAAAACAGACACTTAAGAAAAAGCGCGGCAAGAAGCGCAAAAAAAAATAGCCACAGGCCGCGTTTGCCGTTGAATTTTTGCTAATTAACCCCATTTAAAAGTTCACCAATGCTCCGCTCACGCCGCGCCACTCGCGGCTCGGGTAAGCACTTGGAGAGTGTCCTGGGCAAACCGGTAGCGGCCGGTGAAGACCAGACAGTGAATTCTATTCTAGATTCAGGAGTGACTGAGAATGAAAATCCGCCCCTTACAAGATCGTGTCGTGGTGCGACGCATGGAAGAAGAAACAACCTCTGCTGGAGGCATCGTCCTGCCCGGGTCAGCGACTGAGAAACCGGCCCAAGGTGAAGTTCTTGCAGTTGGGCCAGGCAAACGACTGGACAGTGGAGATACCCAACCAGTGGATGTGAAAGTAGGAGACACCGTCGTGTTTGGCAAGTACTCGAGCAATACCGTCAAGGTGGATGACGAGGAACTGCTTATTCTCAACGAAAGTGAAATCTTCGGCGTAATCGAATCATAGGGCACCCGGGTGTTACCGAGCCTTTATAGAATAATCTTTACAGACAGGAATAGTTAACAATGGCGAAAGATGTGAAATTCGGCGACTCAGCTCGCCAAAAGCTTCTGGGTGGTGTGAATGTGCTCGCAGACGCTGTGAAAGTAACCTTGGGGCCCAAAGGCCGTAACGTTGTCCTTGACAAGTCCTTTGGGGCGCCCACCGTAACGAAGGATGGGGTCTCAGTGGCTAAGGAAATCGAGCTGGAGGACAAGTTCGAGAATATGGGCGCACAGATGGTGAAGGAAGTCGCCTCTCAAACATCAGACGTTGCTGGCGACGGGACCACTACTGCGACCGTGCTTGCCCAGTCGATACTCAACGAGGGTCTGAAGTCGGTAGCGGCCGGAATGAACCCGATGGATCTGAAGCGTGGCATTGATAAGGCGGTAGTCGGTATGGTGGAAGAGGTAAAGAAGCTATCCACGCCTTGCAAAGACTCCAAGTCCATCGCTCAGGTTGGTACCATCTCAGCGAACTCAGACAGTGAAGTTGGGCAGATCATCGCCGATGCAATGGACAAGGTTGGTAAGGAGGGTGTAATCACTGTAGAAGACGGCTCGGGTCTTGAGAATGAGTTGGACGTCGTCGAGGGCATGCAGTTTGACCGAGGTTATTTGTCTGCCTATTTTATCAATAACCAGGACAACATGATGGCTGACCTGGAAAACCCCTTAATACTTCTGTTTGATAAGAAGATTTCCAACATCCGCGACATGTTGCCGCTTCTTGAAAGCGTTGCAAAGGCTGGCCGGCCCTTGCTTGTCGTCGCCGAGGACGTGGAAGGTGAAGCATTGGCGACGCTCGTTGTTAATAACATGCGCGGTATTGTAAAGGTCGCCGCGGTAAAGGCTCCCGGGTTTGGCGATCGTCGCAAGGCCATGCTTGAGGATATAGCAATCCTGACAGGCGGAACCGTTATATCTGAGGAAGTAGGCTTGAGTCTCGAGGGCGCGACAGTTGAAGATTTGGGCAGTGCAAAGCGCGTCCAGATTAGCAAAGAAAATACAACCATCATCGATGGAGCAGGCGAAGCGGCAAACATCGAAGGCCGAGTTAATCAAATCCGCGCCCAGATTGAGGAAACCTCATCGGACTATGATAGGGAGAAGCTGCAGGAGCGCGTCGCTAAGCTTGCTGGTGGTGTGGCCGTGATCAAGGTTGGTGCAGGCACCGAGATAGAGATGAAAGAGAAGAAAGCACGCGTTGAGGACGCTCTGCATTCGACCCGTGCTGCTAACGAAGAGGGCGTCGTTCCTGGTGGCGGAGTCGCCCTAGTGCGTGCGTTGCAGGCGGTCGACAGCCTAGAGGGCGAAAATGAAGATCAGAACGTGGGTATAGCGCTGCTTTTGAAAGCAGTGACAGCCCCCTTGCGTCAAATCGTAGAAAACGCTGGGGAAGAGGGATCCGTGGTGCTCGATAAAATCAAGGCGGGCAAAGGGAACTTTGGCTTTAACGCTGCAACTGGCGATTATGGCGACATGTTGGAGATGGGTATTTTGGATCCTGCTAAAGTGACCCGAACTGCGTTGCAGGCTGCTGGTTCAGTCGCCGGTCTTATGATCACCACCGAGGCCATGGTGTCCGAGCTACCTGAGGAGAAGGCAGCTGCGCCTGCAATGCCTGACATGGGCGGCATGGGCGGTATGGGCGGCATGATGTAGAGACAGACCGAGAGCGTCGTCAGGCCCAGCCCGCGACGCTCTTGTAATACGACAGCGCCAAGTTCTAATTGTTTCCATAGGGCACCGGTGCAGTTGACTGAAAACCGGTCGCGCGTATGAAGCTGATATCGTCGCCGGTTTTTTTTAAAGCCAACAACAACGTTGTGCGTTATTGTGACGTTTAACACGGACTACCGAACCAACACTAGGGACTTTTATGAGATCAATAATTTTTTTAGTTGCTTTATTATGTTCCACTTCGGTCCTAGCGCACGATGGGCCTTTCTTCTCCGTTGAGCACCTCGATGCGGTCATTTCGTTGACGTGTTTGGCCGTAGTGGTAACGTTTGTGTGTATCGCGCGACTCTCGCGCAGCGGAAAAACCACGTTCAGAGAGCGCAGCCGAGGGCTGTAAAGCATAAGCCCGAAAATTAATCACAATCCGGAGAGAACCCATGCTTAACATACCTGTCGCTCACGCCCACTGTGACATCCCTTGCAAGATCTACGATCCCATGGTGGCACAAGTGTCCGCACTGAGCGTGGCGCGCCTTGTTGACCTTATACTTGAACAAGACGCTGCTAATCGGTCGCTGGAATCGGAGAACCAATTCGCGAGGCTAGTCACGGAAAAGGAAGCGCAGGCGAAGATCGTCAAACATGAGGTCTCGGTAATTTGGGGAGATTATTTTAAGAGACCCCAACTTGAGGCTTTCCCAGAAATTCATGAGCTAGTACATAGTATTATGATGGCATCGTCAAAATGTAAGCAAAATGTTAGTCGCGAGGACGCCAATAAATTGGTCGAATTGGTTAATCAGTTCGCCGACATATTTTGGACTACAAAAGATGTTCAGACCCGTCGAGTCGTGGCGCCTTACCCACCTGCGCTAGCCATAGTGCAACCAATATTAAAAGATGCTTAGGATTTTCAAGGTTTCCGGAAACAGTATGCACCCGACGCTGCATTCTGGCGACTGGGTTGTGACCTCTCGACATCGTGCTCCGAGGGAGAGTGATTTGGTCGTCGCCTTAACCCGATCAAATCACCACATTATAAAGCGAGTTGCCTCAATTACGGGGAGTTCGATCAAGTTGATCGGCGATAACACAAGATTATCGTCTTCCCATTGCGAAAAGCCTGTAAGGAAATCGTCATGTGTGGGCACTGTTTTAGCATCGTTCAGATCTCCGATGAGTTTCAGATTCGACTTTTCGGCGCCTTCATAAATTGATTGTAACGAGAGGAACCAGATGCAAAATTCGTTTTCATACCTAGGCATGCCTTTTCCTACGCTGACCGTGAGCTATGGGATATTTTTAATGGTATGGGGCTTGGTGGTCTCCGTTTTGACCGAATCTTCCTCCCTCACCTCTTGGATTCCATCGTTTATAGGTGTTCCTCTTTTCTTAACGGGCCTTTTGACTATGACTTTGCCAGCAAAAGCTAAGCTTTTTAGTCACATTGCGCTCACCGTTGGTCTACTCGCTTTTTTGGGAGGTCTTGATGTGGTTCGAACGATTGTTGGCGGAGCCTTCATGCAGACTCCAGCGGCGGACGTTTCAAAGGTTATGCTTGCCGGCACTGGATTTTGGTACCTTTTAGTCGGAGTGAAATCTTTTCGATGGGTCCGACAAAATAGAAACACAAACCAATGATCTTGCATGTTACGATCGCGGAATAAACCGGTAATTACATAGGGCTTCATGCTTTGGATAAATCGGATGAATTGCAAAACATTCCCCCGATGATCCCTGATCGGGATGACGTCGACTCGCATTTGAACAATCGCCGATCCCAAAAGGATGAGATTGTACGCCCCAGCTACTATACTGAGCGCATCTCTGTGAGCACTTGGCCGGTTCGAATCCTGTTGGCGGCACTTTCCTTGTGCGCTGGCGGAGGTGCCTACGGCGCTTATTACTTCTACGACTTGTACCAAAAAAACTTGCGACAGTCAGATCTGCGCATTAGCGAATTGGAACTTCGATTGGCTTTAGTCGATGAGAGCGCCGCAGAATCAGACAGTAACTTGATGGCAAACATCGAACAAACTATTGAGCAATACGATCTGCTCTGGGCTAACTGGCGGGCCAACAACCGAGACTTCGAGGAATTCAAGGGAGAAATAGCCCGTCTTAAGTTGGTGAATGAAGGTCAGGATGAAGCCTACTCAAACAACAGCGCGCAGCTGGCTCGGACTAGTGAATCTCTTGTATTGGCGGAGTCTCGCTTGAATGCAATGGTAAGTGATTTGTCCCAGATCACTAACTCTTTGGACAATGTTATAGTGTCTGTGGCGAACCTCGGCGCTATGCGCGGCGACTTGGAATCCATTCGTCAGGCACTTAACAGCGGAGATAGCACCGTGCTCGGGTTGGTGGGGAGACTGGAATACATGGAACAGTCCATGGAGTCAGTCAACGCCCACAGACTCCAGATCAACGAGACCCTGTTTCGGCTTCAGGAGAGTGTGGAATCGCTGCAGCGTTCTGCGGCCAGCCCGGCCGTTGGCATCTAAGTTCCTGTAAATACCGCTTCACGTTTCTCAATAAATGCTGATACGCCTTCTTTGAAATCTTCCCTCGAAGCACAGTCTGCGAAATACTCCGCTTCCGCCTGTAGTTGTGATTCAAATTCACTCTCCAACGATCGATAGAACAACGCTTTGGTATTTCCGTAAACATGAGTTGGGCCCGAAGCTAACCTATTTGCGAGGATCGCTGTTTCTTCGGCCAGTTGGTTGCTTGGCACGACGAAATTAATCATTCCTATATCCTTCGCCTCCTGGGCGCTAAAACGATCTCCTAGTAGCGCGATTTCCATTGCTTTTTTGATGCCGACTGCTCGGGGCAAATGGAAGCTGGAAGAACCATCTGGGCTGGTTCCGATCTTGCAATAGGCCAGCGTAAAAAAAGCTTCTTCGGAGGCAATTACCAGGTCACATGCCAACGCCATACTGACACCAGCACCGGCAGCGGCTCCCCGGCAACTTGCGACAATTGGCTTCGGCATGCGCCGCATTGCAAACATGATAGGGTGCAAATCGTGAATTCGAACGATAAATTCTTTGCGGATTTCTTCTGGCGTTTTTTTAATCGACTCTCCCATTCCCTTGACGTCCCCGCCAGCCATGAAATGGTCTCCTGCACCTTCCAAAACGACACATCTTACAGTGCTGTCTTGTTCAATATCATGCAATACATCAGCGAGCTCAGAGCGCATCTCCATACTGAGCGCATTTCTAGCCTCTGGCCTATTCATAGTCAGAGTGGCGATACCGTCTTTGATGTTCACTAGTAGATCACCCATTGTATTTCTCCATCAGCTTAGAGACGGCAATAGTATAGCGGCGAAGCTTATGAAGCGACAGTGCTGGCAATGCTTGGCAAAAACAGGCGGTTGGGTATAATACGGCGCCCTAGAGTCAGCTTTCTCTCATGCTGGCTCCATAGTGCGGACGTGGCGGAATTGGTAGACGCGCTAGATTTAGGTTCTAGTATCGAAAGGTGTGAGAGTTCAAGTCTCTCCGTCCGCACCAGCATCGCAGCATCTGCATTAGCATTCCCTTTGCACAAAGCGGCTTTCGCGGAGACAAATAGGCCAACCATAAGCTTGGAGATTGTGCGAAAAGTCACCGATTTGTCGTGTTCAAGGCAAGTCCGGAACCGCCTATGAGGTTTTATCTCAATGAATCTTGTATCATAGAACGAACAAATGATGTCCTACCTTGAATCAGCCTATTTCTCAAAAGCGCGTCACTGAATGGAGAGGAAGCATGGCCTGTTCGCTGATTGGATTTTGCCTCACTGTTGACTCCTGTGCTTCAATGAGATCCTAAAAACGAAGTCTAGTTGTCCTCTTAATGACCAAAAAACACCTTTCCGATACTACGCACAAAAGATCCGTGGATGCCAAAAAGGGGCAGCTTTCTGTTTCAAGCTCCAGCGAAGTAACTGCGTTTCTCAATCAGGCTAAAAATGTATCAGTCCGGCAAAGCGACCCGAGGTTAATTTTTGCTCTTGATGCGACTGCTAGTAGGCAGCCGACCTGGGATGTCGCGACCGAGCTTCAGGCGGAGATGTTCAGCACTGCGCAGACGCTGGGCGGGTTAAGTCTCCAGCTCTGTTATTTTCGGGGCTTGGGTGATTTCTTTGCGAGCGGCTGGCATGAAGAAAGTGACTCGATGCTGCGATTAATGGCTGGCATTCAATGTCAGGCAGGAGCGACCCAGCTTGAGAAGTTATTTCGCCATGCGTTGCAAGAGAATAGTGCACAAAAGATAAAGGGTGTCGTGTTTATTGGTGACTCTGCGGAGGAAGGCATAGACGTTTTGGCTCAGATCGCCGGAAAACTGGGAATGTTTGGTGTACCTCTCTTCCTTTTTCAGGAGCGTGGAGACCCCAAGACTAGAGAGATATTCCAGCAGCTCTGCCAGCTGTCCGGAGGTGCTTATTCGCAGTTTGATGCGGACAGTGCAATTCAATTAAAAGAACTGCTCCAGGCGGTTGCCGCGTATGCAGCTGGCGGACTCAAAGCCCTGAGGGAATTAAGCGCTGGCGAGTCTGGTAACGTACGCTTGCTTCAGGAGCAGCTTCGGACTTGAGCGTGGCCTGGGTTGTGAAACTCGATGTTTAGATTATTAGCGCTTTTTCTTCTACCTGTTATGGCTTTATACGCAGCGAAATCGATAAGCCAGAAATTCAGTTTAACGTCGCGCCAAAATCAGATTTTATTCCTCATCATGGCCGCATTGTTAATCGTTGCCATGCTCATAGCTATGGGGCGCCTGCCTGCACAATTCATTCTTGCACCCCTTGGTGGCTTAGGTGCTTTCCTGATTCGCTTTCTGCCGACATTAATGAGGCTTCTTCCTTTCTGGCAGATGATCATGAACCGTCGAGCCGCTCATCAACCAAAAAGCAGTGGGCAAGTCTCAACTATCCGCACTGAATATCTTGAGATGGTGCTCGAGCATGACTCTGGCGAAATGGATGGTAGAGTGTTGAGAGGTCAGCACAAGGGCCAGCATCTGAATGAGATGAAGCTAAAGACACTCGTTAATTTACTAATTGAGTGTCAGACCGATTCGGATTCGAAACAGGTTCTCGAGGCCTATCTGGATCGTCATCATGAGAATTGGCGAGAGCAGACATCCGCTGCTTCGAGTGCAGCCTCATCAGACGCTGAAGCGCCGATGAGCAGACAACTTGCCTTGGAAATTCTCGGATTAGCTGACGGCGTGAATGAAGCTGACGTTATTCGAGCCCATCGTGAAATGATGCGTCGCCTGCATCCTGATCGCGGCGGTTCAGACTATCTTGCTAAGAAACTTAACGCAGCTAAGGATTTTCTGTTGAGTTGATCTTCGGCGCCCGCTAACTTGGTAAGTGCTACAGTAAATTCTAAATCTCAGCTGGTTGAGCGAGCTACTTTTATGGCGTTAATTCGTACTAAGGATGTAATCCGAAGTGTTTCAGAGGCGCTGCAGTACATAAGCTATTACCATCCTATCGACTTTATCCGCGCTGTGAGTGAAGCCTACGAAAGAGAGGAGTCTGCGGCCGCTAAAGATGCCATGGCACAGATTCTCATCAACTCTCGAATGTGCGCTGAGGGGAGAAGACCGATCTGTCAGGATACAGGTATTGTCACCGTCTTTCTCAAAGTTGGCATGCAGCTTCAGTGGGAAGACGGCCTGTCGCTCTTCGATATGGTCAATGAAGGCGTCAGACAGGCCTACACTAATCCGGACAATGTCCTGCGTGCTTCTATCTTGGCAGACCCCGCTGGCGCAAGAAAGAACACGGGCAACAATACTCCTGCAGTGATTCACACAGAGATCGTGCCCGGTGACAAGTTAAAGATAAAGCTTGCAGCCAAGGGTGGTGGATCAGAAAACAAAGCTAAAATGGTAATGCTGAACCCTAGTGATAGCATCGTCGATTGGGTTGAAGCGACTTTGCCGGCCATGGGAGCCGGGTGGTGTCCTCCCGGCGTGCTTGGCATCGGCATTGGCGGTACTGCAGAGAAAGCAGCCGTGCTAGCAAAAGAATCCCTGATGGATCCTATTGATATTCACGAATTAAGGATGCGCGGTCCGGCCAGCCGTATAGAGGAACTGAGGCTCGAGATAATGGAAAGAGCGAATTCGCTGGGAATTGGTGCCCAGGGCTTAGGAGGACTGACAACCGTGCTGGACGTAAAAATACTGGACTATCCAACACACGCAGCCTCATTGCCGGTCGTGATGATTCCCAACTGCGCTGCTACACGGCACGTGCACTTTACCCTTGACGGATCAGGTCCCGCTGCATTAACCCCGCCGAAACTGGAAGAATGGCCGGCCGTTAGCTGGGACGCTGGCGCAAAGGCNCGCCNGGTAAANCTTGACACGGTCACAAAGGCNGANNTTGCTACGTGGCGTACCGGAGAAACACTTCTACTTTCGGGCACTATGCTTACCGGCAGAGATGCAGCGCACAAACGCTTACTGAGCATACTGAAAAGTGGGGAGCCACTGCCGAAAGGNGTNAGNTTCGACAACAAATTTATTTATTACGTNGGCCCAGTTGATCCGACAGGAGATGAGGTCATTGGCCCCGCTGGTCCAACAACAGCGACACGGATGGATAAGTTTACAGGCTCGCTACTCGCAAACACCGGTCTGATNGGTATGATTGGCAAGGCAGAGAGAGGGCAGGAGGCTATTGATGCCATAAAAGAAAATGAAGTGGTTTATCTGATNGCAGTTGGTGGTGCCGCATACCTTGTATCGAAAGCCATCCGGGAAGCTCGGGTTGTGGCTTTTGAAGACCTNGGTATGGAGGCAATTCATGAATTTGTGGTGGAAGAAATGCCGGTAACCGTAGCTGTGGACGTCAACGGCGAATCTGTGCACCGAACTGGGCCGGCTGTCTGGAAAGAGAAAATTGCCGAGGCGCGTTCGCTGTGAGAGGCCCGATTAGTCGCACATGTCACNAAAGCGATGCGNAACNATGAGACTGATGTCTGGCGAGCCATNTTTNAACTTTATNGCTGTTCGGTCAATTTTTAAATTGTCACCTGTTATGACACCGTTATNAAATTTNTAGATGGTCTGATTTTTGCCTTCGCTGCAAGCNTGATTGTACCGATGTTGTTCTTCGATAATCGTTTCGTTGCGGGTAGTGTACTCGGTCAGTGCTGCCNTGCCGTGCCGTTTGGTGAGCATCTTNCGGGTNATATGCGGGCTAAGAATCGAGGCTGTGGCATTATTACCACCGAAACCCTTGGCATTGATTAGNGCGGCATCCATGCTCTCGGGCTCCAGTTCGCGATGCTCAAGGAGTAAATCTAGATGCTCTGTCGCAACATCATCAGCNACACGTTCGACGCCAGCAATNTTCGGAAGGATATTCTCAGACCAAACACCGAGACTNGCTATGATCTGGTCTCCCGACGCGGAAGCAACTGAATGCCCTAATTGAGATTTGATCGCGGCAATTGGCCACTTCTCAATGCTAAAAGTTGCTGCAAGTCTGTTAAGAATTTCTGACTCTGAAACCCGATTTTGTGGCGTTCCTGTCCCGTGTGCCTGAACAAAGCTGTTGTGCTGGACCCNTTTGTCACCGATGATATTACGAGTNGCTGCGAGTGCTTTTGCTACGGTTAGATAATTTCCCAGCCCCGGACCAGTGATCGATTTTTTAAAACCGTCGGCGTGAATGAAGATGTCATTTACGGCTCCATATACGGTGGCTCCAGTTTCCATTACCAATTCATCATCAAATAGGACAACAAACTGAGCTGATTCGGCGAGGGTAAAGCCGGAATTCTCACCGAATGGCCTGCAGGCTCTGCGATAATCTGGCANATCNNCAGTGCTTAAGTTATCTAACTGCCGTAACGAGTTATCACTGGCAAGTGCGCCCATTGTGATAAATGCCTCAAAAACTTCAGGCACCATACAGGACTCGCTCGTCCCGACAATCGCAATCCGATGTGAGCCTGATTGTATGTCACGCATACCTTGCCGGAGATTGTACAAAAAAGTGGCACAGGCACCATTGTTGTGCCCTGTGGTGCCAAGGCTTCCCAGCAGGTAGGCATTGATAAAATCGGCCGGCATTTCATTTAGCCCAAGAGGTANTTGTTTAGAGGTAACTTTCTTTCCCAAAAGACGNCCCTTCAACATGCCTCCAAAGCCGTTATAGTCTAACTGGCCCAAACAGCTCCCNGCGTAAACACNNATCTGATCGGCAGGGACCCGCTTCTTTAAAGCCTCCCAATTTATGCCTAATGCATTGACTGCATCTGAAGCACCGAAGACTGTCATTTGTAATGCTCGAGGATGATTGCGGGAAGGGTAGCTGTCGGCAGGATCAAATCCAGTAGGAAGTTGGGCGGCTGAGTGTACCTCCGATATGCGTTGACTGGGCAACATNACGGGGAGCCCGCTGTTGGTTCGTATAGTAACTGTTTCGGTATTTCTGGTCGCAGAGGTTACTTGCCANGTGGATGGCACTGGGTTAGGNAGGTCCTTGCGTTTAATTTTGAAGACTATTGGCTCGCTATCCGCACATTCCAATTGAGTCCGCTGATGAATNGGTATGGCGTCAGGATTGAACGGGNTGCCATCAAATTGTCTTATAAGTGTGCTATCNAGCAAATCCTGTTTGTGGNTTNCAAGGAAGGCATCGANGTCGATGGCNGTTCCTGCNGNATCTTGCCAAATGCCNTCAGNGCAACGGATTCTCCCTGTCAATGCCGCGAGTTGNTGNAGCGTGGCTTTCTGTGCGGCCGCATTCGTTTGATCAAAAATCAATCGGCGAAAGCCGTTGTGGCCGGANCTNCGGCCTGCCGCATTGACGCCGCCAAAACTGACAATTACTGGAAGCTTGCTCATAAGGTAACTCTTTCTCGTTGGGGGAACCGTTACCTTTCATTGCAGTGGACAGAAGATAGCCTGTGTCACGNCCAATTAGACACTATTTAGTTAATTGTGGCCATTTTTTTAATGGCCTTGCATACAGCCTTATGTAGAAATAGCATTGAGGTCATGAATCACAAAGCCCACTTCATCTCAAAACCGCTACTTTGTCTAANACCTCGGNNTTTATCAATAACATTGCACGATTGAACACTGCACTGGGTGTTCCCGCAAATTATGCNGTCTCAAGAGGGCTTGCGTTGTGTCCTGTTCCGAAGAAGCTCGTAGATACTGAGTTGGATTTCTACGGGAGGCCGCAGAGATTGATTCCCCCAGCGCTCCAGGCGTGGTCTAAAATGAAGGCTCGAGCCGCGGAGTCTGGGATTACGCTCCACCTNATTTCGGCATTTCGCAGCCCAGAGTACCAATATGGATTGCTCAAAAGAAAACTCGATGCAGGGCAGAGNATCGAACAGATACTCGAGGTGAACGCCGCGCCGGGCTACAGTGAGCATCACACTGGTAAAGCAATTGATGTTGGAACCCCGGGCTGCGCTGCGCTTGTTGAGGAATTTGAGCTNACTCCGGCGTTTTTCTGGCTGCGAGAGCATGCGGGTNAGTTCGGTTTTTGGCTGAGCTACCCNAGAAACAANCTCGCCGGCATGGCCTATGAGCCGTGGCACTGGTGCTTCCAAGAGGTCGTCGCTAACGCGCCTACGAAGGTTTTAGACAAACTGGCGAGAAAGGAGTAACCTTANTGGTGTACTGTAAAGGAGAAATAATGATNGCGGCTAAAAATCTGCTGATTATCACTTCGAGTTTCCTTACCTCCGCAATACCCCAGCCCTTCTGGTATTTGCCAAAATACGCTTCCGCGAATTACCTTGCANTGTNTGACCTGACGTCAAAAGANCCNCCTCCGCTCGCCTGTGTCGANCGACAAAGGACCTGTNTCTCGAGCGGACGGTCCAATGATTTTTCTGAGCCGAATATGCAGCAGTTTATCCTGGCGGGGTGCGGAAATTTTTATTGAGGGAGAGAGGACTGAAGACAAACCTCATGACTTAGAAGAGAATAGGAGAAATCCCATGACAAATGAATTCCAGATTGTTTTTCATAANATTGACCAATCTACTTCAATCTCTGATGCAGTCA
>PBHS01000034.1 GCA_002719575.1 Gammaproteobacteria bacterium
ATGAAAGCAAATCTTTTGCGAAAGGCGCTCAATTTGGTAACAGCCGCGACGTTGGCGATTTCATTTTCTGCTCAGATTCTTGCTGGTGTCGAGCCGGCTCGGCTGGATGCAGTCGCAGCCGACCTACAAGCAAGAATAGACGAAGGCAAACTATCTGGTGCAGTCGTGATGGTTGCCCAAAACGGAGAAATCCTGATGCACGAAGCCATGGGGCATCAGAATGTTGAAGATCAGGTGCCCATGAGTACAGACACAATTTTTCGAATCTTCTCCATGACTAAACCCGTAACAGGTACCGCGTTGATGATGCTGTGGGACGAAGGCAAATTCCAACTCGATGACCCAGTCGAAATGCACTTGCCCGAGTTAGCCGGTATGCAGGTCTTCGTAGCGCAAAATGACGACGGCAGCTGGGTTACAGAGCCTGCCGATCACCCAATGACCATTCGGGAGTTAATGAGTCACACCGGAGGGTTGGCTTACACTCCTCCGCTAAGTCAAGGGCCCGTGGCCGAGGCCTATGCCAAGGTCGGTATCATGAATCTGAAGGAGGTAACTCTGGCAGAGTCTATGCCTGCACTCAGGGACATTCCATTGTTCTATCAACCAGGAAGCCAATGGGTGTATAGCATCTCTGTGGACGNNCNAGGTTATATGGTTGAACGCCTCTCCGGTATGCGTTTTGGCGAGTTTTTAGAAACGAAAATTTTTCAGCCACTGGAGATGGCCGACACTGGTTTCTCGGTCAAACCTGAAAATGCTAGTCGGCTATCCCGGCAGTACGCCCCGAACAAGGACGGCACTCTGCGCCGTACCGACAATCGCCCTGGCCTAGCGAACTTTGATTTCCTTAGCCCTCCCGAATTCGAATCCGGCGGCGGCGGGCTTACGTCTACTGCAACAGACTATATGAAATTTGTCCAAATGCATCTCAACCACGGCGAACTAAACGGCGTCAGAATACTGTCTGAAGCTGCCGTGGCGCAAATGAGAACCAACCAGCTTCCGGAAGACGTAGCAAATATAGGCCAACTGTACCCGGGCAACGTGTTTGGCCTGGATTTTGCCGTTGTCGAAGACTCCGGCGCCTTTCAGGGTGCCTCTAAGGGAACACATTGGTGGTGGGGCATCGCGGGTTCCTGGTTCTGGATCGATCCGGTGGAAAATATCGGCTTTATCGGCATGATCCAGAACGATGATGTTCTCTACTCACTGCAAGTCCATGCGGCCGCACGGTCTGCAATATACAAATAAGGGCTTGCCGCTTCGATTTGGCTTGAATTAGCGCTACTCGGTTTTGACTGTTGAGTTCCGCCAACTGTCACTCGTGGTGACTTAAGTNCAATTTTTCTCACACCTTTAGCTCGGCTTGACAGGGCGTGCTGGCAAACGGTGGTGAACCAATTTCGAGGAAGCGATCGGTTTGCTGAAGAAGTTAACTTTGAAACACTTCGCGCTTTTTATCACTGCGCTTCTAAGCAGCATTGTATCGAACGCGCAGCCTGCACCCAACCTTTGGCAGAACGTGTCAGAAGTCAAACTGTCCGACATTCCAGACAGCCTTCTGACAGAAAGGGTAACCTACCGGCGTGGCATCCGCATCCCTGCATCCATACTGCAACTTTTAACAGACGAAGATCGTTTCTCGATTGAGACAACACCGGGGAGTCGCAGAGTCCTCCACAGGGTGAACAACAGCGTGTTTCTGAACGGGGACCGCTCGTGGGTTGCAAGGGGCGCCGGAAATGAATCTATAGTTCTGACAGTTAGCAAATCTCTGCTGCTCGCGACGGCTCAGGTTGACGGGGTCAAATACAAAATTATTGCGGTGCCAGATCCGGATGAGGATCAGTACATTGGATGGATTACCCACAACACGGATAACACCATTGGACTATCCATTGATGACGGCGCGTTTGTATCACAGACACAACAGACTTACCGCGGAACCAAAACAGTGAACGCATTGACAGGCGTTGACGTCAGTATCGAGCAATCTCTGTCGAGCGAGGTTGCGGTCATTGGCGATCAAGTTACGATATCTATTTCAATAACTAATACCACTTCCAGCGCACTGAGCAACAAAACGGTAAGCGTCTTTTTCATCCTCGATGCCGCCGAGCTTGTCAAAAGCTCATCAGCCTGCGCGATAGACGATTCGGGACCCCAAAAGATATTAAGTTGTAAGATCAGCAGCCTGGCTCCTGCAGCAACGACAACCTTCGAATACACGGTAGAAACAATCGCAGACTCCTATCCTCAACTGGCCAGCAGCGTATTCTTCGGAGATGCTTTTGGCCAAAATACCCGTAACGATGCATTCATTTTTGTGGTAAGAGACACACTTAAAGATTCCGACAGTGACGGCATCTCAGACATAAACGAAGCATTGCTGGGTACAAATCCAGAAAACAGCGCGTCGAGCGTCAGCGAAGACTTCATCGCGCAAACAGATCTACTGTTTTTATATTCCCAGAAATTTTTGGATTCCATCGGCGATACAAGCCCTGAANTCCATATCAACCAACTCGTTGAAATAACCAACACCTACTTTAACAAAAGCGGCGCGCTAGTTAGATTCAGACCAGTATTCTACGGCTTGGTNGACTTCGATACGGGTAATGATCTCACGCGCGTAATGGACGCGATCAACAACAAAACTGGGGTATTCAGTGATCTCCCAGAACTGCGCGAAAAAGTAGGGGCCGATATCACTGTATTTATTGANGGTTTCTTTNCTGGTACTGGCGCNTGTGGCCTAGGNACCTTGCCGGGAGCNGGATTTGAAGGTGAAATCTTCCACCCGTTGTTGGCTGGCGGAGATCTAGTCTCATCGCTGTACAACGCTGGTTTTCCAAAAGAAGGCGGAGCAGGCTGTGATGATCTGACGCTAGCTCATGAGCTGGGNCATAATCATGGTTTGGCTCATTCACGCAGAGAGCGAGGGGCTCNAGGNACCTNCTCCTGGTCTTTCGGANANGGCGCAGATGGATCCTTCGCNACCATNATGGCGGCCCCAGATGACTATCCCGGTTCGGTCGAGTTGCCTCTGTTTTCGAACCCACTANTGACTGATTGCAATGGGCTNGCCTGCGGNGTCGATCGAGCCGACTCTGAAAAAAGTGCCGACGCCGTGCNCACCATAAATCAAACCAGAATACCCATCAGCACACATCGCAAGCCGAAAATCCTGCCGATTACCAGCTTGGGTGGGGATAGCTCGAATCTCATCCTTTACGGCTCAGCTAGTCGCAGTGATGACCCAAATACGCCAGTCACAAATTTTGTTTCGAGTGACAGTATCGATGTTCGAGCCACTCTTTTCATTCCAAGCGAGCATCAAGGGGCTATTGGAGAAACCTACGTTGTCATCTCAGTTGAAGGCGTTGGCCTATTTTACCGAGACACGGACGGCGGTTATCAGGCGTGGAATGGAGATCTAAAAACACTACAAAGCTATACGGGCCNAAGGTCNCTCAACACTAGCGAAGAGCTCGTTGCCTTTAGTGGCTTTGTCCCGTCAAGTGCAGGAGTGAGCAACGCTAACTT
Organism: Gammaproteobacteria bacterium; assembly: GCA_002719575.1. Taxonomy (GTDB): domain Bacteria; phylum Pseudomonadota; class Gammaproteobacteria; order Pseudomonadales; family Pseudohongiellaceae; genus UBA9145. The sequence goes on from PBHS01000034.1 coordinate 3,550, forward strand.
GTCCGTCTTTTTCGCCTACGCCGTGCTGGGCACCGATGTATTTGTCTATTCCACTAATGGTATCGAATTAAGTATCGAGCGATAAGCTACTGGAAAAGCGACGGACTCATTTAACGGCTGCCTCTCGAACGTAGCTCACGCCAAACGAAATGGGAAGATTCTCTACATCGACAAGTCGGTTTGCACTCCGCATAGTTTCGTCGCTTATCTCTCCTGCGAGAGGCGACAAAGACTCGGCGAATAGGCGTTTTTTCATAGCATCAGCCGACACTGCCAAAAAACCATCATAGGGTGGAACCGCATTTAGAGGATCCTCCAGAATGACTAGGTCGAATTCAGCNANTCTGCCATCCGTTGTGTAAGCAGCAATCACGTCTACCTGCCCTTCTGCGATAGCGGTNTACATNAACGTCGTATCGAATGTCAGCTTNTCTTCAAAATCGATACTGTAAGTGTCTCGTAAACNGATCCATTCTGGGCGGCCAAAAAACTCCAAGTCCCCTCCGGCAANCAGCCCGNCCGCGAACGGCTTCAGATCGCTGATACTGCGGATTCCTAGCCGCTCTGCTTGCTCACGGCGCATCGCCAGCGCATAGAGATTTTGAAAACCCAGCCGCGCGAGATTTACCATGCCGTACTCCTCCTCGAGATACACTTCCACCTCCGCCATCACCGCATCTCTCCCAGGATTGTCCTTTCTGTTCATGACATTCGTCCACACAGTTCCTGTATATTCTAAATAGACATCTATAATGTTATTNGCAGTTGCCTGAAAGACNACTTCAGAACCCAGACCAAGCCGCTGCTCAGTCGTAAANCCCGCNTCTTGTAAGATCTCTTCAAGAACNCCTGCGATAATGTATTGCTCNGTNAAACCTTTACCCCCAATTATTAAGTCCNCCTCTTTACTGGGNATCAAACTATANCCCGANAAACCGAGCACACTTATCGANCCGGCGAGCACGATNGCTTTCACCGATCTTCGTCGATTCGNATCAGCATCTGTGNNTCGGTTGGCTGCGAGCCATTGCAGNCCCCCAATGAAACTNTCCAGAATAATCGCCATACAGGCCGCCGAGAGGCTACCGACGGTGACCGCCAGCAAATTTCGAGTTTGTAGGCCGGTAAAAATATAGTTACCGAGACTGGTTGCACCAACCAGAGTCGACAAAGTCGCGAGACCAACTGTCCACACTGCCGAAGTGCGAATCCCTGCAATAATAACGGGCAACGCTAGGGGAATTCGCACTTTTGTTAGTATCTGATACGGTGACATGCCAATACCTCGGGCAGCTGTGACAACTTCTTCTGCAACATTTTCTAGGCCCGCAACGGTGTTGCGCACTATGGGGAGCATGCTATAAAGCACCAAAGCTATTACCGCTGGCAACAAGCCGATGCGCCCACCCAGCATGGCAACTACCAAAGCAAGTATCGCCACACTTGGAAAGGTTTGAATAATGCTGACCACCGTCAGCAAGGGGCGCTTTACGCGCGGCGACTGCGCCGCCCAAACCCCGAGGGGAAGACTGATTGCCACACCAATTGCAAGAGAAATAATCGTAAGTGTCAGGTGTCCCCTGAAATATCCAGGCAACAGAGCAAATTGCTCCGTTAAATTTCCGGTCATATCTCAGTTCCCAACTGAACGTCAGCGCCCAAAATCTTTTCCACGCGATCTGCTCGACGCTTAGGCATTTCAATCAACTTTTGGACATAAGGATCAGAGGGTTTATGAAGCAGCTCTGTTGATGGACCGATCTGAAGAACTTCGCCTTGCTGCATAACAGCAAGGCGATCGGCCATTAGCAGAGCCTCTGTCATGTCATGGGTTACCATGATAACTGTAAGCTCAAGCTTACGTTGTATGCTTTTGAATTCTTCCTGCAAATCAGACCGCGTTATCGGGTCCAAGGCACCGAAAGGCTCGTCCATAAGCACAAGCTCTGGTTGAGCAGCCAGCGCTCGAGCGACTCCAACTCGTTGCTGCTGACCGCCAGAAAGCTGAGAGGGGAATCTGTCTGCAAATTGCGTGGCGGGTAAGCCTACCATTTCCAGAATCATCCGGCAGCGATCGAGTACTTTTTTTGGGCTCCAACCAAGCAACTTAGGAACGGTGCATACATTTTCCGCCACAGTGTAATGTGGAAACAGCCCGATCCCCTGAAACACGTAGCCAATGTTTCTTCTCAACTGCTCAGCATTCTGGAGGCGGACGTTTACGCCGTTCACCAGAATATCACCGCTGGTTGGCTCCTCAAGGCGATTAATCATCTTAAGGGTAGACGTCTTACCGCAACCAGACTCTCCGATCAGACCAAGCAATTCACCGCGCTTCACGCGAAGGGAGATATCGGAAACAGCAAAGGTTTTGCCTCCGTCATAAGATTTCCGAACGTTTTTCAGCTCAATCATAGCTTTGGCATCCTACCAATCAAGTCTGAAGCTCTCCCGCAATGGAATACAGAAATCTATGTCCCCCGTCTATTGGTATCCACGTTCTCAAACAGATCAGAACTAGTGGACTCGTTTAGATAGCCTATGGCTGTCGTTCTTTGACTAAGTTAACTCGCTCTGCCGCATAAGTAAAAAGTCTATTTGGAGCGCTACCAAAAAGGGCAGGATAAATTCAAGATCTACAATGAGACGTTGTATTCCTATCAATTCAAACCAGAAATTGGATGAGTATTGGGAACTGGGGTGACAATACCTCGCGAAGCTTCGCCGAGCGCGGTATTTCATTAAGCGGCCATCGCTCAACTAATCCTGACCTGATGCCTGCCTACCCAACTGCAGCGCACTGCGCGCGTCCGCCGACAAGCCTGAATCTAAGCCCACAGTGACAAAACGAAAGCCTTCACTGACGCGCTGCTCGACTGTGCGGGAGTTGGTAGTGATCGCGCACGGGACGTCGTACGCAAGACAAGCCGCCAGCACGCGCTGAATGGCTTCTTCAACCGCCGGCGCGGCCGAACTGGAATATCCCATCGAAGTGCTCAAATCGGATGGGCCAACAAATATACCGCCCACGCCCGGAACCGAGATTATGTCTTCAATGTTGGCGACCCCTTCGGGAGATTCAATGAACATGATAGCCAGTAGCTCACCATTTGAGTCCAGTGGCCACACATCGGCACGAGAGTGATAGTCTTGCACACCCCAGTACCAAACTGCGTTGGACGGATTGCGCCCCCTGAGCCCCGGCGGGTCATAGTCCTGTGCCTGATTGATCTGCGGGTAACGAGTTGCCCGCACAGCAATTTCTGCCTGGGCACGATCATTTATTGCTGGAAACATAACGCCGAACGCACCAACATCAAGAACCTGCTTGACCTGAGACACCAGCTCCCCCGATCCACCGGCCGCCGGGATTCTGACGAACGGCACCACGTCAGGTTGTAAGTTGCCCTTTTCAATAATGGCGCGCTTATTGGTCATGCCCAACAGGAAGGCTCGCAAACGCTCGACGTCAAATGGGGCGTGTTCCATATCAATTAGCACGAAGTCCAGCCCCGATGTAGACAGAGACCTAGCATTGCTGAGCGAGTAATCGAAGGACAAAAGACCGAAGGCTGGTTCATCGCGCTGAAACATTTCGATCAGCTTGTTGAGCCTCAATGTTTCATCCTGCGCGAACAGTGGCCAAGGCAGTGACAATACGACCAATAGCAGTATGAGCCGCGTCAGTGGCTTTTGCAGCCTGCTCACAACTACCTCCTCACTTATTCTACTAGTCCGGCACGAAACCCCACCAACTCAATGCTGATACCAGGGAGGCTCAATCAGCAACTCAGGATCTGCATCTGGCTTAGGCACAAATTTCTGTGTCCTGCCATATTGATTATCACCTCCGTAAAGGTTCCCCGCTGGATCAACGGTGAAAGAATGAACTTCAAGATAGCCATCCGGCAGGCCGGCCGGAACAAGCCAAGTAGCTTTGATCTCTCCGTTAAAGTCAAAGTTAATGAATCGCAGTGGTCCCAAATCAGTAATCCAAAAGTCATCTTCGTTCACAATAATGTCCAATGGCAGGGTTAAGGGAGCGCCGATAGAGCGCTCGAACTCGAAGACAGCTGGATCATCTGTGGTTCGATACAAGTTTACTCCATTGTTGCCGGACCGATCTGTTACGAAGACCCTACCACCAGGACCTACTGCGAGTGAGTGTATGGTGTTAAATTGGCCCGGCGCGTCCCCTTGACTCCCAAACTCGCCGAGATACACCATATCTTCGTCATAAACTATTACCCGATGGTTCAAAAGACCGTCAGCAACCAGGATGCGCCCGTCGGGAAGAAATGCTACGTCCTGTGGGCTTCCATAGTGATATGCGTCATCCCCTGGCACACCTCGCTCACCATAAGTTTCGATCAACTGGCTTCCATCATTAGAAAGAACATGTATTTCGTGGTGAGTCTGATTGACAACCCAGAGTTTTCGCTCAGGATCATAAGGATTTACCCTAATTCGCTCTGGACCAGGCCCATCTGCGCCCTCACATAAATAGTCGAGGTGGTCCCAAACGCTTAATAACTGACCATCAGCATTAACTTCGAAAAGACAATTCTGCCAAATTCTTCGGTCTGCCTCCCGCAGCACGTTTATGCCTAAAGCACCAGCAAACCCAGGAAAATTCTCGGGGACGGGCGAAGGGAGAATCGTTTCGCCTCTTTGGTTGATAATTATTCGGTCTGACGTCTCAGCCCAAATGGCTGAATTTCCTCCGAATGCATAGCCGTCCTCTTGGAACGGCTCTAACCAACCGCCGACTATTTCGTAGGGGCTCTCGACTATTGGACCCCTAGCATTGCCAGTTTCCTGCCCTGCGAGTTCTACAGCTGGCAAAACTAATAAAGAGGCAACTAACAAACTAAAGTTTCTGATAACGATTTGCATAACTTGTACCTCAAAAAGGAAAGCGAATATTTTTCGCCATCATGTCAAATTTAGGCGGGCTGGTATAGTTCAGCTGAGGAGTAATTCAGTTAAGGCTGCCGATTCTGAGCCTTTTTAGCGAGCCGAGCCCGATGTAACAAGGGTTCAGTATATCCATTCGGCTGTTCGAGCCCTTTGAAAACAAGATCGCATGCTGCCTGAAAAGCGATTGAATTGTCTGGGTCAGAGGACATTGGTTCGTAGAGCTGATCATGGAGGTTTTGTTCATCGACCACTGCTGCCATTCTCAAGAAGGTTTCTTTCACTTGTTTTTCACTACAGATTCCATGATGAAGCCAGTTAGCAATATGTTGAGAAGAGATTCTAAGAGTTGCGCGATCTTCCATTAACCCCACGTTTTGTATATCCGGTACTTTCGAGCAGCCGATTCCTTGATCAACCCAACGTACCACATAGCCCAGAATACCCTGGATATTATTGTCGAGCTCGTGCTGAATCCTTTCGCTATCCATAGATCTTGGATCACTAAGCAAAGGAATCGTAAGGATATCCGCCATAGCTGCAGCAAACCGACCTTTTAGCTTTGTTTGAACTTCAACCACATCGACGCGATGGTAGTGAAGTGCGTGTAGCACCGCTGCTGTCGGAGAAGGCACCCAAGCGGTGCTCGCGCCGGCTTCCGGATGGGCGTTCTTTTGCTCAAGCATAGCTGCCATCAAGTCCGGCATAGCCCACATACCCTTTCCAATTTGACTGCGACCCTGAAATCCGCATGCTAAACCTGCCTCAACATTATGCTGTTCGTATGCCGCAATCCAAACGCAGTCTTTCAATTCTGCCTTTGGCAAAACAGGCCCAGCCTCCATAGCAGTTCTTATTTCATCGCCCGTACGATCCAGAAAACCCGTATTTATAAAAACCACCCGATCCTTTGCTTCCTTGATGCAGGTTTTCAGCGAAACAGTGGTGCGCCGCTCCTCATCCATAATTCCCAGTTTCAATCGCCTCGGCTCTAGGCCCACTAGTTCTTCTACTGCCGCTAAAACCTCGCAAGCATATCTCACTTCCTCCGGTCCGTGCATTTTTGGCTTGACAATATATACACTTCCCGCACGAGAGTTTTTTAACTTACTTTTCCCTAACACATCAACAGCACCAATCGCGCCGGTGATAATTGCGTCCAGTAATCCCTCATAAATCTCATTGCCATGCTTATCCAGTATGGCAGGGTTACGCATCAGATGTCCTACGTTACGAATAAGCAGCAGACTGCGTCCTGGAAGGTCGAACGAGCTGCCATCGGGAGACTGATAGGACCGATCCGGGTTGAGATGCCGAGTCACCTGGACACCATCCTTTTGGAATGTCTCTTCCAATTCTCCAGTGATCAGTCCCAGCCAGTTCCGATAAACTGCAACTTTATCTTCGGCGTCCACCGCGGCAACCGAATCTTCACAATCCTGGATTGTAGTAACTGCTGCCTCGAGGACGATGNCTTTGATACCAGCTGAATCCTCGCGACCTACCTCAGATAAAGGGTCAATTTGAATTTCCAAGTGCAGATTGTTGTTGCAAAGCAAGATCCTATCGGGCTTTTCTGCGGAGCCTACGTATCCTCTGAATTTAGATTGATCACGCAGGCTTGTTACACCCTCTGATGTGTGCACCTTGAGTTCAGCTTGATCAACGAAATAAGCTCGTGCATCCGCATGAGAAGCAGAATTGAGCGGGCAGGCTAGGTCAAGCACCGCTCGGGCGTAGGCGATTACCTTTGTTCCGCGTATCGGGTTATAGGCGCTCCCCCTCTGAGCTCCTTCCAGTTCGTCAATCGCGTCCGTGCCATACAGGGCATCATACAAACTTCCCCATCGAGCATTGGCCGCATTCAAAGCGAAACGTGCGTTCTTGACTGGCACCACCAGCTGCGGCCCGGCTTGGACACTAATTTCCCGATCAACGTGGCTTGTATCGATCACAAAGTCTTCAGTAGGCTCTGTCAGGTATCCGATGGATGTTAAGAAAGATATGTAATCCGCTTGCTCTGGCTTGCCAGGGTGGTCCCGGTGCCAGGCATCAATTCGTCCCTGAAGGCTGTCGCGCCGAGCCAATAGCTCCGAATTACGAGAGGTAAATTGCTCTAACAAAGCTTCAGCTTCTGACCAGAAAACATCAGTCCTTAGTTGTAATCTTGGTAGGAGCTCGAACTCGACGAAATCTCTTAGAATTGAATCTACTTTCAGACCGCCTACTTTAACGTAAGACATCGCATCAATGACCAGATATCACTGAAGATACATGAAAGTGGTACACGACTGAGGAATTGAAGCTCAGCATCCTATTCCGAGAGAGATATGCGAAGTTCAGCGGTAATAAGCATAGAACGATCTAGATCGCGTGAAGCAAACCTGAGCAGAGACTCCGCGCTTTGTTCCACTGCATCATTGAACTGGACCGCGTTGTTAACTATGACCTGCACCGGCTTCGTAAAATCAATGAAATCTGGGCTCAACAGCAAACTAAATCGCTCGATTCCGCGGGCCGTTACCGAGATAAGGTTACTTGCGCGATCAGCCTGCAACAGGGCAGGGCGACCATCCCCACTGATGGCGTCAATCTGAATCCAGTGATTTCGGTTATAACGGTCAGTTCGGTCTGCGACCCATTGAATACGGCTAGGAAAAGGTTCTCGAGGATTCGAGGATTTGAATTGCTCGACCTCACTCAAATAATCCGGAAGCCACTCAGTGTTATGCCCACCTTCAGCGATAACAGTCCAGGTATAACGGACGCCGACCTCTTTGAGGATATCCATAAACGAAGACAGCGATGCCGCAGGATAAAGACGATCGTTTTCGCCATTCACGATGTAAAGAGGTTTGTTCATAAGGTTTTCAAAATATAGCCGGTGACCGCCACCAGTTTGAGGGTTCCGCAAAACGCCGGGGTGTCCGATGTAGGGGAGGAAGGATGCCCATTGAGTTGGCTGTTTGAATGCATAGAAGTAGGCGCCTGTTCCCCCGTCAGATACTCCTGTCATGGATACTTGATTCTCATCGATGTTGTATGTCGATTTCAGGCTATTGAGAATGGCGGCCAAGTTATCGGCCTGTTCATCCTGCCACCAGACTGCTCCAGGCCAAGCGAGTGGCACAACAATAATGCGTCCTGGCTGACTTATCCTGTCATAACTTCGTTGCCAGAATTTAGCTCCTTCTGGTGGTTTAGGCCGACCGACACCGCCGTGCAAAACAAACTCAACAGGCCATTTCCTCTGCGAATCGTAGTCCTCCGGAATGTGAACCATGTAAGGAAACTCCGTACCTGCGCTATTAGTTCTCACCATCACCTGCTCGCCAAGGGGCGCTTCATCTGAATACCGCGGCCCCGTTTTAAGGAGCCCAAAGAGCTCCGGGAGATCTGGCTGACTCATCAACAGCTGTTCACTCAGTGCTATTCTGGCTGCCTCAGATTCCGCCTTCCAAAACCGATTAACGAATGTCTGGTCTACAGAAACAACATCCTCCATCTCTTGTGCCTTGGACTGCACAACAACCAGGCAATAAAAACAAAGCGCCAAATAACCTAGGTTGTTTGATGATCTTCTCGCCGTCTTGATGAACCGACTCCTCAATTGCCTGTCTCCTGTGCTGAAGGCCTTTGAACCTTTTAATAATGATGCAACTAAAAGATTTAGTTTTGAGCATAAAAGTCTGCTTTGGACTTGTCTATGTTGCGAAGCAGGCAATTTACAGGATTTTGGTTTAAAGTAGAAAACAACAATAGCTCTATAGGCGCATTTTCCCGAAAAGCTAAAGCCCCTCTGGAGCTTCTGCGCGGTCGCGGAGAAATTTTGGCATGGGGTTTAATAAAATTATGACCCGAGAGACTGGAAGATTCGGCTCCGATTGTTTATTACACTTTGCGACACTACTCGCGATCTGTCTGCTTGCACCGGAAAGGGTAAACGCACGGGAAGGCCAAAGCGGCGATCCTTTGCCTCTGCTGGACCTAAACCGCCCGATTCGCTTGAATTTCGCCGGTGATTGGGAAAAAGATTTTAACCGGAGTGATCGCTGGGAGGATGAGCTTAATCGATTGCTTACAATTCGTCAGGAAAGTGCTGCCCAACAGCGCGCTGGCGTCACTGTGAGGAATCTGCCCCGCGCCTCGCTGGGCAACCTCAGTCTAAATTCTCTGGGCGGACGGGGAGCCAGCATGGTGAACCTAGCCAGATTGGCTGAATACGTCAGCAGACAGTCAACTCTCCATATCGATCAGGATCGAAACGAAGTAAGAATCGAGCGACGCGGCGAAGCCCCCCTAATATGTTCGGTTGATCATGGTCTCAGAGAAACGTTTTCGAGCGAGCATGGCAATGAATATTGTGGCTGGGACGGTCAACAACTCGTATTTATTATCAAACTGCCAGAGCAAGTTGAGATCAGTCACCGGTTTGATGTTGCGGCAGCTGGCGATGAACTGCGCTTGGTGACTAGCATTTCCCATAGGGGTTCCGCCCCTTTCAACCTGATTCAGGCATTCAATCGTTATGATGCGGGCGCTGACAGTCTCAGCTGTGTGCTTACAGTAACGCGCGGCAGGGTCTGTAGTCAGGTGATTCCATCTAATGACTAAGCGTCTCCCCTGGCTGGCCAATGCACCGTCGTTCCTGTTACTTCTACCTCTCGCGGCCTGCACGACAGTTAATATTACGAGAGTCGAGCCGGTTGACTATGCAAATGTCGGCGAGATCAGTCTCAATGTAGCCGCAACCGAGCCCTTAAATCATCAATTGCTTGACATCGGTATCGTCGTATTCAAAAACGATGAAGACGAGTCCGCAGCGCAAACGTACGGCGAAAGAGTTTTTGCGGAAGTGCGGGACAAAGAGGTTCGATATCTGCCTTATCTTTTGCGTCAGGTGCTGATCGAGTCACAGCAATGGGGTGCCGTGAGGGTGCTTCCACAAGCGGACCCATCGGTCGATTTACTTATCAGAGGAGCGATCCTCAGGTCCAGTGGCACTGAACTGGCCATCAGAATTGAAGTGGAAGACAGCACGGGCCGCGACTGGTTAAACGCTGTATATGGGGATGCAGCGGTGTTGTCAGATTACCCCCGGGATATTCGTTACACCACCTCCAGACCCTTCGTTCCATCTGAGCATCATGAGCCCTATCAGGATCTCTACGAAAAGATTGCCAATGATCTCGTGGCTGTCAGATCTAATCTGTCCGTCAACGACTTGCGAACAATTCGCAATGTTTCAACTTTAGTCTACGCAAACGACCTGTCGCCTGAATCCTTTGGACACATGCTCGTTACCAACGACAACGGCCATATGGAAGCAGCCAGTCTGCCCGCTGATAACGACCCCATGCTCGCTCGGGTTGAAGATATGCGCATTCGACATTACGTGTTCATCGATACAGTTGATGAGTATTACGGCATCCTGCACAATGAAATGGAACAAGCGTATATCATGTGGCGTCGGCACTCCTTCGATCAGCGGGCGCAACTCCTAACGCGCGAACAGCAACCGTCAAACGAAGATTTTTTCGGTAGCAGCGGGTACGCCGCGTTGACACAGCGCTACAACCGCTTTCGTTGGAGCAAGATCTACCAACAGGAGTTTCAGGAGCTGGCCGCCGGATTTAATCAGGAATTGGCCCCAGCCATCCTTGAGCTGAATGAGCAGGTCCACGGCCTCAGTGGAACAATGGCGGAGCAGTATATTCAGTGGCGGCGCATTTTAAGGCAGTTGTTTGAACTTGAAATCGGTGGAGCTTGAGCCCAATTCTTAGATCAGCTTAGTGCGGCGATGCCCTGCGAAGGTGTGTTGATTTACTTGCAAATGCGGTAGTCTCTACGATGTTCAGCGAGCAAGACTAAGAAAGGAAGAGCGCCATGTCCGAAAGCGTAACTGAAAACAACAATACCAATCGCGGTTGGATCATCGGTGCTATACTCGCAGGCGTCCTTGCCGCAGGAATCGTCGGCTTTCTCATCTATTCTGCAGTATGCCCCTGCGAACGCACACCAGGGGGCTTTTTGTTCGGCGCTGCCGCGGACGGCCCCGTAGAGGACTGGTCTTTTGCCAATGAAGTCCCCTTGTGTCAGCTACAAATCTTTGCAGGTATCCGCCCCCATTCGATCAATCTTAACTGCATGTCTACTCAGGCAGGCGAGCTGTATCTGAGCTGCTCTGTGTGTGAACAAAAATATTGGGCAGCACGTGTCAGCAAGGATGAATCAGCTGTAATGCGCTTGAATGGCGTCACGTATCCCGTTTTTTTGAACAGAGTGAAAACACCCTCTAGGATGGACGCTGCCTGGAAAGCAAGGATAACTAAGCTACAAAGTTTTGGTGGAGGGCCATATAATCCAAAACCTGACCCAAACGCTCAGCGCCCCGATCACTGGTGGACTTTTCACGTCACTTCAAGGTCGTAAGGACTTCAGTATCATCACCATTTGTTCTGAAAGAATGAGACAAGGAGAATTATGATGACCTATCGAGCGCTTGCGCTAACCGCGATAACGACATTAAGTAGTGACGTCTGCGCCCAGCAACCCAACTGGGTTGAATTGGCTGTACATAATTTTGGTGCTCCAATAAACACCATGTGGGCGGAGGGCGAGTTGTCCTTTGCCGATGACGGCACTATGGTTTATTGCAGTGCCCGTCAGGATATGGCCGTTGTTGACGGAGACCCCAAAGACCTTTACATTGCAAACTTCAATTCAGATACCGGTACTTGGGATACGCCTTTGAACATGGGCGTCCTCGTAAATCGACCGCCGGCGAAAGACGTCGACCCCCTGCGCCTTGGTGACGATCGCGAGCCCTGGATTACAGCGGACGGCAACACGATCTACTTCCGCTCAGATCGACTGGCCACCACTTCCCCTCGTAATAATCACGATCTGTTTATCACAAGAAAGGTAAACGGAGAGTGGTCCACTCCGGAACTTGTCGGGTATCCCGTCAGCACCACCGACGGAGATGAGCACTGCCCGGCCGTTTTGAAGGATGGTGAGACGCTTTGTTTTGCCTCGCGCCGAGCCGGTGGCTATGGTGGCTCAGACATCTACTGCGCGAAACCCGATGGCAGAGGAGGTTGGGGAGAAGCGGTGAATCAGGGACCAAATATAAACACCGCGGCGGAAGAATTTCACTTTACTCAGGATGTTGACGGTCGGGTTTATTTCACTTCGAATCGTCCAGGCGGCTTTGGTGGCATGGACATTTACGGTGCTGCATCTATCGGGCCCAATGAATGGAAGCCCGCTTTAAATCTTGGGCCCAAGATCAACACCGCTAATGCAGATATGTGCCCGGCTTTGCCACCTGGTGGCGAAACTATAGCCTGGTTCTCATCGCGCCAGGATAGCAGTTTTGGTGAGGCTGACATCTTCTGGACCAGCAAGTTAAATATTCCAAAATCAAAATGACCAAATTCGTTCAGTAAAAGCCCGGCATGCCAGGCTTTTACTGAACCATCTGACAGAAGTCATCTCCGGCAGCCATTTGCGACGACTCAGACCAGATTCAACGCGAACAACCTCGTTAATCGAGCCCAGGCCCTCTCGGCCTGATCCAGATGATAAACTTGCGAATCAAGCGCACACCAACCGTGGAGGGCGCCAGAATACACCTCAATTTCAGCGTCAATGCCTGCAGAATCATAGGCTTCACGCAACGTCAACTTCGCCTGAGGGTCATTTTGATCATCATTGTCGGCGACGCAATGAAGCATGGATGCCCGAGTCTCTGGGATCAACAAGTGAGGACTGTCGGGGTTCGCCGTCGCTAAACCACCGCCATGGAAAGTTGCTCCAGCAGCGAAGCGATCCGGCACAGCAGCCACTGCGCGCATCACCATCGGGCCTCCCATGCAGTAGCCCGTGGTGCCAATCCCTTTGCTTCTGTCGACCTCATCCTGCTCATCGAGCCAAGTGGTGAAGGTTCTGGCATCACTAAAGTGAGTATCCGCGTTCAGGTTTCTGGCCATAGGCAGAACCAAGTTTCGGATTTCAGGTTGCCCAAAGCTTGCGCCCAAACCGACTATCGGGGAGCGCGCATTGCGATAGAAGGGATTCACTGTGAGAACCGCGTATCCCTCGCGTGCTAGTCTGCGGCCCATTTGCCTGAATGCGGGCCGCAATGCCAAGATATCGGGCCAAACCAGCACCGCGGCGTGGCTGCCAGTTGACGGATAAGCAAAATGGCAATCCGCCACACCATCAGGCGTTTGGATCTCGACGTCCCTCTCGGAGATCGACTGCGCACTGGCGATTGAAGGCATAATCATGGCCATACCCGCGCCTGCTGCCAACCTAGTAAACTCTCTTCTGGATAATTCCGAATGATTATTCAAGTATTCATCTGCGTCTTGCTGCGTCTCTAAATCGCACATGGCTAGTCCCCTGCTGCTGATTTTTGTCTTATTCCAATAGTTGGAATATGAGAGTATTTGGGGCGAGAATAAAAAACAACACCCCGCCCAATTAATTCCCTGCGCATAAGAGGCTATCATGGTCAGATCATTTCTCAGCGTGAACCGCCGACGATTTTCTCAAACTCTCGCACTTACCTCGCTGGCGACTGGTTTTCCGTCGATCGTTCTTGGGCAAGCCGCAAAAGTAGACACGATCGCCGGCATCGGCGAGGCTGGTTATAAGCCTGAAGGTGAGCAGGGCAGCCTTGCCATTGAAGCACCAATTAATAACCCCTATGGAATCGTATCTGGCCCCGATGGTGCTCTCTTCTTCTGTGAAGTCGATACCGGCCGAATTCGACGCCTGGACCTCAGGAACCTGAGACTTTCTACCATCGCCGGGACCGGCGAACCGGGATATTTACGTGAATCGCGCTGGCCGCTGGAGACAGCTTTTTCAGCGCCCCACGAAATTCGATGGGACGTTGAGGGCAATCTTTTTGTCGTGGAGAGGGACAACCATATCGTGAGACGCATCGCCGGACGAACCGGCCTAGTCAGCATCGTTGCCGGCACTGGAGAAGGGGGTTTTGCAGGCGATGGCGGCTCAGCCGTATTAAGCCAGTTGCGCCGCCCTCATAGCATTGCCTTTGACTCGAGCAACAACCTCCTGATCTGCGACATCGGAAACCATCGATTACGCAGTGTTAGTCGGCNAACAGGGATGATCTCTACCTTATCAGGCACTGGTGAAAGAGCCTCAACTCCTGACAGTGCACCGCTGTTCGGGACCCCTTTGCTCGGTCCAAGATCGATAGATTGCGACAAGGACGGCAATGCCTATCTGGTGCTGCGCGAGGGCAACTCTGTGTTTAAACTTGATCTCAACGCTGGGCGACTGCAGCGCATTGCGGGAACCGGAGAGCGTGGGTACACCGGCGACGGTGGACCGGGTCTAGACGCATCATTTAATGGACCCAAGGGCATCGCCTACTCAAATGCGGACAACAGTCTTTACATCGTTGACACCGAAAATCACGTCATTCGTTGCCTTTCGCTCAGCTCGGGCCTGATTAGAACCGTTTTAGGAAGCGGCGAAAGAGGCGATGGTCCAGACGGAGATCCCCTCAGTTGCTCACTGAATCGACCACATGGGGTCTGCGTTTACCGCGGAGTAGTTTACGTGACTGACAGCGAGAGCCATCGAATCCGCGCAATAACTGGTCTTGGCATCTAAACCAGACCAAGCTTGGCTCGCTCCGGCCGCAGCGAGCACATTGATTTAGTAGACACTGCATTGCAGGTATTAGGGACGCCCAAAAAAAAGCCCCTACCGGGTTAGACGATAGGGGCATTTAAGGTTTTGAAGAGGCATGCAGTGGCCTCGAGATAGGAACTAACAGCTTGTTGACCCAAGGGCATTTAAGCCGGATGGGGCAGAGTCCTAACCTCAAAACGCGCTTACTTATCTTTCGGATCAAGTTTTTCTTAAAAATAGAAGGATTTTAAGCAAGAATATGGATAGAAGTACTTCGACGCACTCGTGCTAGCCACTGCTAAACAGCAAACTTAATGCCAATAAAAAGGTACTCCACTATGAAAAGTCTGATGAAAGGGTTCGGCCTCTCGCTCGCACTCTTAGTCGGTTTGACCGGATTATTCCTCGCTGTCATGCGATTCAGCGATGGCCCCTTTGAGATATTTTCAGGCGGTCCATTCACTTCCGGAGAACTCGCGGCTGCTCCAGATGACTGGAGCTTTCTTAAGGATCGAGAAACTGTCGAGTTCCAGACCATGCAGCCTGCACGATCGCGAACAGTCTGGCTCGGCGTGCACGATCAGCGCCTTTTTCTTGTCAGCGGTTATATGAACACCGGATATGGGGGAATTTGGAAACAGTGGCCGCACTATCTCGATAGCGATGACCGAATCATTCTTCGGATTGATGGAAAGCTTTATGAGCAACGACTACAGCGCCTAATGGAAGGCCCGGAGGTCGTCCCAGTGCTGTCTGAATTTGCCAGAAAATACTTTGGTGGCGCCGAAGGTGACTTTACCTCGAACGCCTCAATACTAGGCGGCGACACGTGGATGTACGAAGTTCTGGATCGCTGAGTTGGCGACGCCGCCTGCTACAACAATAGTCACCGAACCCTTCAAAGCATGAAGACAAGAGAACACAATAATGAAAGATCCCAAGAAATACGGCCTTGCACTCACCGTGGCGCTGACAGTGCATGCGTGTGATGACCCTTCTCGCTTGGGTGTTGAACCNGAACCAGAATTGAGCTTTGAGGAGACCCTCCAGCTTAAGTTGATCGAAGCGCAGCCAGGCGACACNATAGAGATTCCATCAGGCAAGCATGAGATGACCCGCAGTCTCTCNCTGTCAGTTCCTGGAGTAACCATTCGCGGCGCCGGAATGGACAGTTCAATCCTGTCATTTAGCGGCCAGCTTCAGGGGGCTGAAGGCTTATTGGTGACCGCTGACGACTTTGTAATCGAAGATCTGGCGATTGAGAACACCATCGGAGACGCGCTGAAAATCAATGAAAGCAACAACGTCATTGTTCGTCGGGTTCGCACAGAGTGGACAAATGGTCCTGACCCGGAAAATGGCGCCTACGGAATCTATCCGGTGCAATCGAGCCAAATCCTGATTGACAGTTCCGTCGCGATCGGGGCAGCAGATGCCGGCATCTATGTCGGACAATCGAGCCAAATAGTCTTGCGCAATTCCCGTGCCGAATACAACGTCGCAGGTATTGAGATAGAAAATTCAACTTTCGCTGATGTGTATGGCAACACAGCGACGAACAACACCGGCGGCATCCTAGTTTTTGATTTGCCCAATCTAGAGGTTCAGGGTGGTCAGGGTACGCGGGTATTTAATAACATTATCTCCGAAAACAACACGGCGAACTTTGCTCCCGAAGGGGCAATAGTCGGTAATGTCCCAGCCGGTACCGGACTTCTGATACTCGCGAACGACAACATNGAGGTCTTTGANAACACTTTCAGAGACAACGACAACGTCAACCTCATGGTCTACAGTTACGTGCTGGGCGGCCGCACCGCAGACGACCCGGACTACGATCCATACCCAGAACAAATCTATATCCACAACAATCGCTATGAAGGCGGGGGTACTGTGCCAGCCCACAAGCTGCTGGCCAAATGGCATGGAGCAACTGGCAGCCAGTCCCCCGATATCGTTTGGGGCGGACTTGTCCGCGCAGGCGAGTCCGTTGAGAANCTNATTTGTCTGGGGGAAGTTCCCTCGCAAACTTTTCTGAATCTGGGCGGAACAGGTGATCCTGAGGATNCCTCCACCGATACTGAACCGCACGCCTGCAGCCTGNCNAGGCTTGATCCAATCAAACTTGCGCTCGATTCACCGANAGACGACTGANCCCNGGCNNNANGCACATNATAGCNCGCNNTAANAAGACCTTGCGTTCNTTGGCGCCAANTAGGGGAAAAANACTGCATTATCTTGGGCGANCTGCATNTAGGCTTCTTTGAATCCTGGCAACAAGAATCCGTCAGCAACAAGCTCNTCCGTTGCCGCCTCATACAGCTCCAGATANTGAGANAANCTATCGTATAGNGTCTCCAAGGAATTTCTCCAATCTCCGGCCTCAGCAGCTTCGCTCNNGGTCGTGGCAAAAGGGATNTANCCGCCGGCCAACCGTGCCAGCGAGTTCTCAGCNCCGGNATCTGTTGCCCTCAAGTTCCAACTCACAAAAGTAGCGATTGGCACTTTGGCAGTGGGTGGCAGAATCGTTGCGGAAGCGAGGTCGTTATTCCCCGGGCCNACTGCAGGGACCAGAGCAACATAAACCTTGGTTGCGCGCCGAGGGTGGGTGCTAATGACGCGGTCATCTTTCCAACGATCACCGTAGTCAGTCAGGCCAGGCTGATACATAGAGCTAGGATGATTATAACCGGCGATCGGTTGCCAAACTCCGGGGTTTATTTTGCCATCGAGGTGTGAAGGCAGCAGAGTCCCATTCGCGATGAGCGGAACTCGCGATGCTGGAGGTGCCTGGTTATCTGATACCCAGCTGTTCATCTTAACTATCAATGTGTCACTGATTGGCGACCACATGCTGGGATTGTGGGGGAGCTGTCCACTTCTTGCCTCGCGCGGTCGACCATTGCCGGATCCGTGCTGCGAGCCCCCTATCGTGTAGAATCTCACGTTGTCAGGAATGTGTGCGTCAGAACTGCCGTCCGCGGTGGTGTGGGGAAGTGAACCCGCCCTCAGCCAATACTCATTAGCGGTCTGGATGTGCATCAATTTTGGCTCAACACCAGCCACCCGTGCTTTAGCAAGCACCCCATCCTGCATTCCCGTGTACGGATCTGTGCTATTCCCGTAAGTAAACGGGAAAAGATCATTCGGATAGAGATGATTAGAATGATGGCCGTTGGTGCGTGTTGGCATAGCGAATCGCATATTAAACATGCCGAAACCTCCACCAGAAATAATTGGGATGACTCCGTCGAACACTTTTTTACCGTTCAGATCGGCATTGAAACCGTCGTAGACGAACTGTCGCAGCAAGCGGCCGCTTTGCGAGACACCGTAAGCAATCGCATAACGAATTTGCGGAAGATTGAAGCCTTGAAGCAGATCAGATTCCTCATTGTGGCGAATCGCCGCGACAGCATCACGAACCGCGGACATTCCTGCCCCGGCAAGAACAGGGTTTTGCGCCTCATAGATAAGCTCATACAAATAGCCGGGTTCAAAGCCTCCATCGAGCAGGAGCTCAACATCAAACTGGTTTGAATCTTCACGATTCGAGACTGACAAGTCGAATTTCGACCTCTCTATTGGCGATCTTCGATCAGACTGATACAGGCGGCGAGTGAGTGTCGCCGAAGTGAGGCCAGTCTCAGTCGGCTGATAAGCTAGATGGCCAGGCCCCGCAATAGCAACGCTGTCCGAAGCACGGCTCGTTGAAACTTCATAGCGCACTAGTCCAACTGTGGGTGATTCCTCGGAGCCCACCGTGGGCGCATGCAGGCGCAGGAGCCCGGGTGCGGGAATCAACTCATTTATCCAGCCCGTTATCAGATAAGTGAAACCCTGATTAGCCAGAGGGTGCTGCAGGGAGATCTCCGGATGCGTCGTACTCCTGCCCCGGTTGTTAACATGGTAGATCAGCGTGTCGCTCGCGATATTTTCGCTTGGTACAAGAAGACGAAAATCAGCTGCATACTCCACCGCGCCTGCTTTGTTCATAGGAGCATATTCAAGGTCAACGATCGGCTGATTTGCTCTGGCACTAGGNTCAAGCGTAAAGTGCATAATCCCTTCAATCTTCTCGTAGCTGAAACTGACGTTGGGGTCAGACAGGGTCTCTCGCGAGGTAATCTCGACTCGACTCAGCTGCGCAAATGCTAAATGAGAGATGATCAGCGTGAGAAAAGGAAGAGCGAAAGCTGCACTTCGCATGAATGAACCTCCGTGATGGCGTCTGTTCTTGACCGGCCACGGTGCGCGCCGGTGGCTNAACTGTAGTNGGCGGAAGCCGATACATCAATCTTTATTNTCGCTCGCCTTGTTATCGCGTCGCGCGTAATTCTNTTGTCGGCGCTGCTGGAANACCGGCATCAGCGCGGTNAGTGCTGATCCNNCCATGATAAGCACAGCGCCCAGCACTGAAAGTATAGAGAGCCGATCGGTAAACGCATAATCGGGATTGACAATGACAATGACTTTCAGCGTCGCGATAGTGAACAAAGGCGCCAGTGCCAGTACCGCACTTACCTTCGAAGCATCCCAGAGGTTGAGAGCCTCAGCGAAACAGCCATAGGCGATTAAGGTATTCAAGCAGCAAAAGGCCAGCAAGGCGTATTGAAAGTCTGTTAGCTTAAAAAGCGCACCCGGTTCCACAAAAGGCAACAGCACCAAAACCGAAACCACATATATGAAAAACAGAATCTGAACTGAGCTGAAAACTCCAAGCAGTTGCTTCTGCAACAACGCGTAAATTGTCCAGGTAATTGCTGCNATCATGACCACAAGAACTCCCAAGGACTCGTAGCTATCTACAGAGCTGAGCACCCCCAGCCGATCATGGAAAAACAGCAATAAACCCGTAAGAATGAGACCCGTTCCGACTTTCTGTATGCCCGTAAAAGGTTCCTTGTAGACAAAAACACCGCCAAGTATCAGGAACAGCGTAGTCAGCTGAATAACAGCCTCACTGGTCTCGGCATTCACAAAATTTAGAGATAAAGAGAAAAAGTAATAGTTGCCGCACAACCCCAGTGCAGCGATAACCATCATCCAGCGCACTCTGACCGACGCACCTGTAAGATCGGGCAGATTTTGTCTCGCTGTGAGCCAGCACATAATAACCAGCGCCGCAGCCAGAAACCGGTACCAGACGACCGTGCTGGCGTCCATCACGAAGAGCAGCTCCTTCAAGGCAACTGGCAAGACGCCCCAAAGAACAGCAGTGGTCAATGAAAGCAGCGCACCAGCAAGAGGGTTCTGATTCTGTTGCATGCATCGAGGTCGGCATCTAGGAGAGGCAGCACTTCCTAGCTGCCTGAANGAAGCGTGATCCTACCATGAAAAACAGTCTGAAATGACAGCTAATTGAAGCTAAACAGAACGGTTAAATGGCGCTACTGAATGAGCCTGATGTTTCTAGAGAAGCGTGCGCTCAGAAATTCCATCTGATCAGCGAGAACCGCGTGATTTGTTAGATAAAGGAATTCATATTGATTCGGAACAAAGGGCACTGCAATGAGTTCCATATTTGCCTGCTCAGGGGTCCGGTCCGCCTTACGGTTGTTACAGCGCCTGCATGAAGTCACGACATTAGTCCAGCTGTCGCTTCCGCCTTTTGAGACTGGGATCACATGATCGCGCGACAAGTCTTGCCAAGGATACTCACCCCCGCAGTATAGACAAATATTCTTATCGCGGCGGAACAGAAATTTATTCTCCAGCGGCGGGTCGAAACTTTCTTTGTGCACTTTACCATCGCAAGCCACAATACTCGGCAAGCGCAACATTGAGCGGATACCATCGCGGTTAATGCCCCCGCGAAGTTCCATTACAGTCTCACCAAGTGACCAAATGACCTGCTCTTTTACAAGCAAAGTCGCAGTCTCTTCCCGAGTTAGCCAGCTTACGGGGAGCCCAGCCTTGTTCAATCTCAGAATCTTGGCATGCACACACAACAACCCGAATCGTCTAAGCACTGTATTTATAGAAATTACGATCGAAATACACTGGGAATGAGCTTTACCCATTCCTTATGGCTATCGGCGAAACCGATAAGGACTAAATACTCAGGGAGAAATTTACCGCTGTTCAATGGCGGATTAGACTTGGGAAAGTTTTATATATCTAGAACGCTTCGGTCAAAATCTCATTTAGAACGGTTCACATACGCGGTGGTGCTTCTGATCGATAAAATCTAACTTACACTTGTTTGGGACGAAAGCGCTGCAAACCCCCTTGGCTGAGCCAGTAACTAAGCTGAAGCAGCAGACCAATCAGAATAAAAAGCGGGATTGTTCCCCAGTCTCTGCCACCTACTTGAAAATAAAAAACGGCATTGTAGTTGCGCTCTTCATCAGGATGAACCGCAGTCACGACACCGATATAGGTTCCCTTGTCTTGAAACTCATAGCTAGTCCTGTAGAAGCCGCCTTCTTCAATGCTTGGTTGTTGATAAAACACGGTAGCAGCTTCCAAATCGTCAATCGCTTCAATGTCTTTCCAGGAGGCGAATCGGCCAGCGTTGTTGATGTCACGCACAATGCGAAAGTCAATTGCCATCTCTTTGAGCAAATCATGCAAATACTCCATAACGAATACGGATCGAGTCACATCCGGGATATCTTCACAATACTCTGTGTTTTGACGGGTTTCTGGCTGAAATACGGTAAAGTGTGCTTGCATAAAATTGACTTTGATCACACATAAATCGTCCTCAAAGGCGACGCCGCCATGTCCATGGGAATACAGAGCAAATTGAGTGATCCCCAGCAGGATGCTGAATCGCACTATTAGCACGGGAGAGCACGATATGGCTATTTGCTTCATAGGGAAAGCCAGTCCTGGCTAGAAAAGCTACACATCACCGAATTGAGTAAGCGGGGCATAGCGTATTGGTGCCAGCTGAATACGTCGGTCGTGATTTGCCGGATCTTTTAAAGGGCCCTAAAAAGGAAGAGTAAGTTCACCAGGGGATGATGCTGCCATCGTAGTTGTAGAACTGACCAGACCCGTCCAGGCTCAAATCGTCAATCACTTCCATCATCCCCGACACGCTGGTGTTGGCATCAATCAAACCATTCGGTCCCCCCATATCGGTTCGGACCCAGCCCGGGTGCAGAACTGCCACTGAGAAGCCTTCTTCCCTGAGATCAACCGACAGGCTCCTGACCACCGAGTTCAGTGCAGTTTTGGAACTGCGATAGATGTAGCTGCCGCCGCCGTGGTTATCATCAATAGAACCCATTTTAGAAGTGACATACAGCAGTTTCTTGGTATTCCCCAACCGCAGATTGCTGATGATCAGTTGAGTGAGTAACATGGGCGAAATCGCATTCACTCTAAGTACCGACTCCCAGTCGCCGCTCGCCACGTTGCCGAAGTTGGCGTTGCGGGGACCGTAGACCCCGGCATTATTTATAAAAACATCGATAGCAACGTCGCCAAGTGCTGAAGCGAAACTGGCCATGGATTCTTGATCCGAAACGTCCAGATTCATCAATCTTAGTGAGCTGTTGGCCTCGGAGAGCGCCTGCAGTTCAGGAGCTTTACTGCTGTCGCGACAAGTTGCAATCACGTCGTCACCCTGCTGACAGAAGCGCTTAACAAATTCCAGACCTAGGCCCCTATTGGTGCCAGTAATAAGAACGGTCGCCATATTTTTCTCCATATTTCGATTTCAATCGCCCGCGCAGGCGCGGCGAGTAAAGAGACGACAATCTACACAGCTTGATCAGTCAGGTCAAAGTCCCAAGTATAGAAGCTTTAGTTTCAAAACGATCAATAGACTCGTCGTTAGTGTGGCCTGTTTGGATAAGTTTCTTGCAGGCCATCTGTACGGTGGCAACAATATAAACATCAGAGCGAATTTGCTATAGTGTCTTCTTTTCGGAAGACCTGATTCTGAGATTCCGTAATGCAAGTTTAGATAACATATCGAGCCAGTAGGTAAACCATCCAAAAGTAAGCCGAATGCAGAATCGAAAAGCTCACGTTATCAGCCCTCTTAGCCTGGCTATCGGCCTGGCACTTGCAGGATTAGGATCCCAGACATCGGCGCAGGTTCCAATAGAAATTCTTATTACCGACGTGGTTCCAGCAGGTTCAAGTATCGACAGAAGCAAGCTGCCATATCCAATTCAGGTTGGTTCGGCACAAGAACTCGATGATGTTGGAGGAGCGAGCCTGGCTGATTTCATGGGTCAGTCATTTACCAGTGTCTCCCTGAATGACGCCCAGAACAATCCTTTACAGCGAGATCTTCAGTACCGTGGTTTCACCGCATCACCTTTGCTAGGACTAGCACAGGGTATCGCAGTCTTCCAGAATGGAGTGCGCATTAACGAGCCACTAGGCGACGCAGTCAATTGGGACCTACTGCCTCAATCCGCCATCAATGAGATTACGCTCGCCGGTGGCTCAAACCCCCTTTATGGCCTCAATAGTCTGGGCGGCGCTTTGGTGATCGACATGAAAAATGGCTTCAACTTTGAGGGTGTTAATGTCGAAATCAGCGCTGGTTCCTTCGGCCGAACAACCACCAGTTTCGAGATAGGTGGCAATGATAGCCAATTTGGCTACTATCTCAATGTAGACCACTTCGACGAGGACGGCTGGCGCGATCAGTCAGAGTCAGAAGCGCTTAACCTTTTCGGCAGTCTCAGCTGGCGATCTACACAATCCTCCGTTAACCTCAACCTTCAGCATGGTCACTCCGATCTGATTGGTAATGGCGCAGCGCCCATTGAGCTTTTAAACATACGGCGTGAGGCAATTTTTAGCGGGCCAGATATCACAGAAAACGATATGACCATGGTAAGTCTTGACTTCACTCATGAAATGTCTGCCAAATCTAGTTTCAGCGGCAACCTCTTCTGGCGCGAGAACGATACTGATTCCTTTAACGGCGACGGAACTGAATTTGCAGTCTGTGAGTTCGCCGGTGGTGATGGCCTGATTGAAGGGCTAGAGGAAGAGGATTTGGAGGAGTTGGGCATGGACGATGATGATTTGTGCGAAGGGCAATTCGCAGACGCAGAGGCGCTTGAGCGCTTCCTTAATAGCCTCGCCGCTAGCTTTGGGGAGAGGAAAGAATACAATATCGACGGTTTCGAAGACGACGAGCTATCAGGAACTGGTGTTCTGACGGACGATGCGATCAACAACATCAGTAATCGGTTGCAGCAATCATCCGGTGGCGACTTTCAGTGGACACTCAGAGGAACCATCGCTGGTTATGATAGTCAGACTGTACTCGGG
This sequence comes from Gammaproteobacteria bacterium, assembly GCA_002719575.1. Classification (GTDB taxonomy): domain Bacteria; phylum Pseudomonadota; class Gammaproteobacteria; order Pseudomonadales; family Pseudohongiellaceae; genus UBA9145. The sequence goes on from PBHS01000034.1 coordinate 27,397, forward strand.
GGTTCTTACTTCAGAGGTGAGTCTGATTTTTACTCTGTCCTGGAACTCGCCGAAATTGATCCTCTTACTCGGCTTACCACCGGGCTCGGTACGGGTACCTTTGTTGACGATGCGGAAACTCAAATCAACACCGAAACCGAAACTCTGAGCACTTACATCACTTCAACACTGGATCTCAGCAATGCTGTTGCACTAACACTTTCTTTGCGAGTCAATGACACTGACGTAACGCTCCGTGACCGTTCAGGTATGCGTCCCGAACTCAATGGCGCCCATAATTTTAATCGTTTCAATCCAGCAGTGGGCATAACCTGGCAAGCAGCCGAAAAGCATAATTTCTATGCATCATTCGGGCGCTCATCCCGTTCCCCGACCCCGATTGAGCTGGCCTGTAACGAAGGCGTATTCGAGCTAGCGGCGAAGTTTGCAATCGAGCGCGGTGATGACCCTGAAGATGTGGATTTTGAATGCCGTTTGCCCAATGCTTTTCTCGCCGATCCGCCACTAAACGACGTCGTGTCCAACAGTTTGGAAATTGGAGCTCGTGGTTTTCTTGGTGAAATCGCCTACTCCGCAGGAGCCTTCCACACCACAAACGCTAACGATATCCTGTTTCAAACCACGGGCCGGGCTACTGGCCTCTTCGCCAACGTGGATGAAACCCAACGCGTCGGCTTTGAAGGCCGGCTCACGGGTAATTTCCAGGACCTGAATTGGACGCTGGCGTATAGTTTTGTCGGCGCCACCTTCGAAGATGATTTCAAGGTATTGAGCCCAAACCACGCTTTTGCTGACGACGAAGGCGAAATATTGGTGAAGAACGGCGATAAGATTCCTGGCATCCCACAGAGCCAGTTTAAGCTGCTCTCGAGTTATCGCGTCACTGATCGTTTCGGCATCGGACTAGACGTAATAGCCAATAGCGACCAACGCCTTAGAGGGGATGAGTCCAATCAACTTGATACGGTATCTGGCTACACACTGATCAATCTAAGAGCCCGATATCAATTTAGCAATCGGTTCCAAGTGTTCGCGACAGTAAACAACCTCTTTGGCG
>PBHS01000035.1 GCA_002719575.1 Gammaproteobacteria bacterium
ATGAGGCCTTCATCGTCGAGGAGCTCTACCCCTTGTTGTCAAAAAACACAACGGAGCTCAAGTTTGTCCGGCTTTTCTTCCAAGGAGATGTACTTGATAGCCATGAGGTGAGGGACACGCTCGCAGGCGATGCTATGTTCACTGTGGGCTCAGTTTATGTAGCATTCATAGCTGAAGACCCAAGGCCTGAGGAGATCCGCGCTTTTTATAGGGATCGGGATCTTCTCTGGGATGATGACTGGGTCGCTGTAATTCTGGACACCTTCAACGACGAACGCAGGGCGTTCGAGTTTTACGTCAACCCTTTAGGTGTTCAAGCGGATGACATATTTGATGATGTCAATCAACGTAGAGATGAAGCATGGGATGCAATCTGGGACAGCGCCGGACGAATAGCGGATTCAGGCTACTTCGTTGAGATGGCGATTCCACTCAAGCAACTGAGGTTCTCGCCTCGAGACGGCCCACAGACCTGGGGACTAAACTTGCTGCGTTATTACCCCAGAGACAGAGAGACCAATCTTTCGGTTGTCCCAGTCGACCGCAACATTTCTTGTTATCTTTGCCAGATTTCTAAAGCCGACGGTTTTTCTGATTCAGAGCCAGGCATCAACGTGGTCGCTATACCTACTCTGGTTACTGCCTCTTCCGAGACTCGAAATCCAACAGACGGCGAATGGCTTGGTGGAGACCCCGACCTTCAAAGCAGCTTCGATTTACGTTGGGGAATTACTCAGGATACCTACTTGAATGCGACCGTAAATCCAGATTTTTCTCAAGTCGAGGCCGATGTTGCACAGTTGGATATCAATCAGACTTTCAGCCTGTTTTTCCCCGAGCGAAGGACTTTCTTCCTTGATGGCGCTGACTACTTCGACACTTTCCGAAACCTGGTGTATACACGCAATATTGCCAACCCGGAGTACGGCACCAAGATAACCGGCAAAAATGGTCCACACACATTTGGATTGCTGACTGCGAATGATGAAAACACCAGCTTCATTATCCCACAAAGCCTCAGCTCAAGAATTGCCACACTCGCAGATGAGAAGAGCGATGTTGCGATCGCCCGCTATCGGCTTGATATTCTTCAGAATTCTACTGTTGGCGCATTGATTACGAATCGCGAGGGCAGTGGATATAGTAACCGCGTCAGCAGTTTAGACGGCACACTACGACCCACAGATCAGGACACCATTTACCTACAGGCTATGCACTCTGCATCCGAGTACCCACAACAAATCCAGAACGCTTACAATCAGTCGGCAGTGCTTAGCGACAACAGCCTGGTTGTCGAGTATCAACACAATGACCGAAACTGGGACTTACGTTTTGGGCACTACGATTGGGGGAAAGATTTTCGCGCTGACCTAGGCTTTATCAACCGAGTAGACTACATATACCAGGTTGCAACAATCGGACATACGTGGTGGTGGGGCGGAGAAAGCTTCTTCAATCGCATTCGCTTCGCCGCCGACTACGATAGAACAGAAGATCAGTCTGGATTGCTGCTTGAGGAAGAAACCGAATTCTTTCTTAATATGAACGGGCCGCTGCAATCCTCTTTGTCTGGATTATTTGGCGGCAGCAAGACCTACTGGAACGGACAATACTTCGACGAACAATTCAACAACATTGATCTTAGCTTTTCCCCAGCTCCCAACCTTCAACTCGGAATAGGCGTGCGAGTTGAGGACGTCGTTGATTTCGCCAACACACGATTGGGTCATTCAAGACGACTTAGGCCAGAGATCCGCTATCAATTCGGCCGACATCTGCAGCTTGACCTACAGCACACAACACAAAATTTTGACGTCGAAGGCGGACGGCTGTTTACTGCCAAGTTGACAAATTTTCGGACAACCTATCAGTTCAATAACCGCAGCTTTCTGAGGATCATTGTGCAACAAGATGATAGGGAGAGAAACCAGGATCTCTACACTTTTCCCGTACAAAGCCAAAATCGGGAACTGACATCCCAATTACTCTACAGTTACAGAGTCAACGCTGCGACGCGTTTCTTTCTGGGCTATTCCGATGCTGGATTTCAAGACGATAGTCAAGATAACGTGTACCGCACCAGCCGAACATTTTTCGCGAAATTCAGTTACGCCTGGCAACCCTGATGGCTTCGCAAGCTATCCTTGCTCGATGACTACTATCAAGCTAACCGGTTCTAACCTCGGAGCACAGCACTTTACTTGCGTTGACTCCTAGCATATCGGTCAATCAGAAAAGTCGCGTTGCCAAAAAGACGTGCGGGTACTCATGAATTACTTCAGCCCAATGTTCCCTTCAGAAGCTGTCAATGACTCAGCTGAAACGGTAGACTGCTAGCTCTTCAGACGATCCAAGCAACAAACCGTGGGAAAGCGCACCCCTTTGTACCTCCAACACCTCGATGCCGGCGCGAAAATTGTCGAATTCGCTGGCTGGGATATGCCTATCAACTATGGTTCACAGATTGAAGAACACAACCAGGTTCGTAGCGCCGCAGGCGTATTTGATGTATCACACATGACTATTGTCGATGTGAGCGGAACAGGTTCTAGGGAATACCTGCGCCGCCTGCTTGCTAACGACGTTGCAAAGCTACAGGAGCTGGGGCATGCACTATACAGCGCCATGCTCAATCCAAGGGGTGGGGTAATTGATGATCTGATTGTCTATCAGATGAGCTTTGGCTATCGAATGGTTTTGAACTGCGCTACCCGCGAGAAGGACCTCGACTGGATGAACTCGAAGGCCCATGGATTCGAAGTCGCGATAACCGAACAACCAGATCTGGCAATCCTAGCGGTTCATGGGCCCACCTCAATTGAGACGGCGAGCTCCCTGCTGAATCAGGCAAAACGCGAGACCGTCCTTGGGTTGCAAAATTTCAGAGGCGCGGAGTTAGGCGACTGGTTTATAGCTCGCACTGGATACACGGGAGAAAGAGGAGTGGAATTTATTGTCCCCACTGAGGATGCCGCGGGTCTGTGGAGGCAGCTGCTGGCAGCAGGAGTAAAACCCATTGGGCTCGGAGCCCGAGACACGTTGCGTCTGGAAGCAGGAATGAATCTTTACGGCCAGGATATGGATGAGTCCACCTCGCCGATTATTTCCAATATGACCCAGACTATTGCTTTTGAGCCTGCTGATCGAGATTTTATAGGTCGCGCAGCCGTAACTGCTCATATGGCAGAGCAAAAACAGGCCAATCTTCCAGAATTAGTTGGCCTATCACTGGCAGGGCGCGGTGTCTTGCGCGCTGGCCAGAAGGTGAACACCGACAAAGGTGAAGGACAGATCACCAGCGGTAGTTTTTCGCCCACATTGAAGCATTCAATTGCTTTAGCTAGAATTCCGTCAGGCAGCACTACCTGTCAGGTAGACATCCGCGGAAACGCCGTCGACGTCCGCATCGTGCAGCCCAACTTCGTGAGGTTCGGCAAGAAAGTTTTTGAGTAAACCAGACAGTCTGTCACCATAAATGCCGAGTATAGAGGATCCCCTAAATTGAGCAAAATCATTGATGATTTGAAGTACGCCGGATCACATGAATGGGTCAGCGTCGATGACAATGGAATCGCAACCGTTGGCATCAGCGACCATGCGCAAGAAGCGCTCGGCGACATCGTGTTCGTTGAACTCCCAGAGCTCGGAACCAACGTGAACGCCAAAGACGAAGTGGCCGTGGTGGAGTCAGTGAAAGCGGCCTCTGACGTTTACAGCCCTCTGACTGGTGAAATCACCGAGATCAACGATAGACTCCTTGATGAACCGGAAACCGTAAACTTAAGCCCTTACGACAATGGATGGTTCTTCAAAATCACTATCAGCGATGAAGCAGAGCTTGACGAGCTCATGGATGGCGACGCCTACAGCGACCACTGCGACAATGAATAAGAGCCAACCCTGACGCCGAAATCCACCACCGGGGTAAGTAATGATCGGAATCCACAAGCCCTCCGCTGCCGTATAGTAATTGACCAAACCAAAGTGAGAACAGATGTATTCCAACAAGCCCCCCAGCCTTGAATCCTTGCAGCATCAAAACGAATTTATTGGGCGCCACATCGGTCCGAATACAGAAAGCATTAACCGCATGCTCTGCGAGTTAGGCCTTGACTCTCTGGAAAGGCTACTTGAAAAAACCGTTCCGAACGCCATTGCGCTAAAACAGTCACTCAATTTGCCGGCTGCGATCAACGAAGGCAGCGCGCTCAGCGCGCTCAAACAGCTTGCTCTCAAAAATCAGACACACCGTTCCTTCATCGGACTCGGCTATTACGACACGCTCACCCCTAATGTAATCCTTCGCAATGTGCTGGAGAATCCAGGTTGGTACACAGCCTATACACCTTACCAACCAGAGATTTCCCAAGGCAGACTAGAAAGTCTGCTGAACTACCAGCAAGTGATCTTGGATATGACTGGCATGGAACTGGCAAACGCCTCTTTGCTAGACGAAGCAACAGCGGCAGCCGAAGGCATGGCTCTTGCCAAGCGGGTGAGCAAAAATCGCGGTGCCAACAAATTTTTTGTGGACGCGGGCTGCTTTCCCCAGACCATCGATGTTCTGAAGACCCGAGCAGAGTGCTTCGGTTTTGAGCTGATAATTGGCGATTTTGAGAAAGTCGATTGCTCCGAGCTTTTCGGTGCCCTCTTTCAATATCCCTCGATGTTAGGCGGCTTCACCGATCTGAGCACAGTAACGGAGGAGCTCCACGAACAGAAAGCGATTGCTTTAGTGGCAGCCGATCTGATGAGCCTGGCTTTACTCAAACCGCCGGGGGAAATGGGCGCTGATATCGTCCTGGGGAGCACTCAAAGGTTCGGGGTGCCGATGGGNTANGGCGGNCCNCATGCGGCTTTCTTCGCAACGCGTNANGAATACAAAAGAGCTGTACCAGGACGGATCATCGGAGTGTCAAAAGATGATCGAGGCAAGCGGGCCTATCGCATGGCACTGCAAACCCGCGAGCAACACATCCGTCGTGAAAAGGCTAACAGCAATATCTGTACAGCTCAGGTTCTGCTTGCCAATATCGCTGGTTTCTATGCTATTTACCACNGGCCTACAGGGATCAAACGCATCGCCACGCGGATTCATCGTTTGACGCAGATTCTGGCAACCGGGCTCAAAAGTGGGGGTATTTCTCTCGCAAATACCACATTCTTTGACACGCTGACGCTTGAGGTCAGCGAAGACCAAGCGATGCAGATTGCGCAGCGTGCGTCCGCCGCTTCAGTCAATCTGAGACTCGATCGAATAGCGAACCATCGTACTATCGGCATCAGCCTCGATGAGTGCACCACCGAGGCTGAAATCGAGACCCTCTGGCGAATCGTCCTGGACTCCGACGAAAAACCGCTGTCTGTCTCGAATATCAATCACCAAATCGAAACCGGGCAGATAAAGTCAGTCATCCCTCCCGAGTTACAACGCAAAACGAAGTTCCTGACTCATCCTGTTTTTAATCGCTACCACAGCGAGACAGACATGATGCGCTATCTAAAGAAGCTGGAAAACAAGGACATTTCTCTGACCCATTCTATGATCGCGCTGGGCTCCTGCACCATGAAGCTCAATGCCACTGCAGAGATGATTCCGGTAACCTGGACCGAGTTCTCGAAGCCTCATCCATTCACCCCGATTTCTCAGATGCAAGGCTATCAAGAATTGATAAGCGGCCTAGAATCAATGCTGCAAGAAATCACGGGCTTTGATGCAATCAGTATGCAACCCAACTCTGGCGCTCAGGGAGAGTACGCAGGTTTGCTCGCTATTCGAAAGTATCATGACGCGAATGGAGGAAAAAACCGCAACATATGCCTGATTCCGACGTCAGCCCACGGAACCAATCCAGCTAGCGCACAGATGATCGGTATGCAGGTCGTCCTAGTAGCCTGTGACGAAGAAGGCAACATCGATCTGTTTGATCTCAAGGAAAAAGCTGGAGAACATACCGAGACGCTAGCGGCTCTGATGATAACCTACCCTTCGACGCATGGAGTTTTTGAGGAAGCGGTAAAAGATATTTGCCAGATCGTCCATGACCACGGAGGACAGGTTTACATGGATGGTGCAAATCTAAATGCTCAGGTTGCCGTTGCCAAACCCGCTGAGATCGGCGCGGACGTTTCGCATGTTAACTTGCACAAAACGTTCTGCATTCCTCACGGAGGCGGCGGGCCTGGCATGGGCCCAATTGGCGTAAAGTCACACCTGGCACCTTATTTGGCCAATCATTCTCTTATTGAAATTAAAGGCCCTATTGCAGGAAACAGCGCTGTTTCTGCGGCACCTTGGGGCAGCTGCGGAATTCTTCCTATCTCCTGGATGTATATAACAATGATGGGATCAGAGGGGCTTCTCAAAGCGACTCAAGTTGCGATCCTGAGCGCCAATTACATTGCCGCCAAACTGATGCCGCATTTCCCAGTGCTTTACACGGGCCGCGGGGGCATGGTCGCCCATGAGTGTATTATTGACATGCGTCCGTTAAAGGAAGCTACCGGAATTACCGAAGAAGATGTCGCCAAGCGGCTAATGGATTTCGGCTTTCATGCCCCCACAATGTCCTTTCCAGTTGGGGGCACTNTGATGATTGAACCAACAGAAAGTGAATCGAAAGAAGAGCTGGACCGTTTCATTGATGCCATGATCAAGATTCGGGAAGAAATCGCTCAGGTGGAAGCCGGTCAAATCGATGCAGAAAATAACACTTTAAAGAATGCACCGCATACAATCGAAGACTTGCTTGATGACGACTGGCAGCGACCATACACGAAAGCACAAGGTGTCAACCCCATGGGCGGGCCGATTGAAGCCAAATACTGGCCAAGCGTAAATCGCATTGATAACGTCTACGGTGATAGAAATTTGTTCTGCGCCTGCCCCGCGATCGAAGAATATGAGAAGGTTTGAACCTGCTGAAATCAAGATTCCTCAAGTCCTTTTGGAATTCTCGCGCTGGTTTTCACTTAACCTCCAAGCGTTCAAGCAGTGTCTCGCGTCTCCCACTAAATAAAGTGCGGTGAACAGATGAAATCCTTGACTAAACGTAAATTCAAGATTTATATCTTAACCAAACGGCAGTGCCGCTCACGCTATACCATCATCATGGCCCCTTTTTGCCCAAAAACCTCATAATCTATATCAACACCAATCAACGCATTCGCACCCNNCAACGAAGCTTCCTACTCTATTTCTGCGAAGGCAATTGCNGTGGCTCTGCTAAGCTCATTCTAATAAGCCTCCGCACGCCCATCAACGACGTCGCGTACAGCTCCAAAAAGACCCTTAAAAACATTAGCACCAAAAGTCGCTTCACCAACCACTACTTCAAGATATTAATCGATTCCTTTAATATCCAGATTGCTTGTTGTTGTGCAAATCATATCTTTATCTCCTGATATTTAATTAAACCGAGTCCGTCGATGACGCTATCAGGATCCACATTCCGAGAACTGACAGATTACCCAGACCAAACACTACTAATCTGTGCATTATATTGTTGTATGAGAGATGTATGCAGGTATGCATAACCCGCGCGATAACGAATATCCAGGCCAGCTTAACTGGCAGCGGATCTGAAATCTCCATAGCAACGTACAGGACGCCCGCCGCATAAAACAAAACAGGCACTTCAAACAAGTTGGCCACATTCCTGCTGGTCTTAATTATCAAGTCGGAAATCTCTTCGCCTTGAAACAAGGAATAGTAGTTAAGTGAGACCTCTCCTCTTCGCAAAGCAGCGATACGTACCCGAAGAGTAAAAAGCAAAACTATAAAAGTGAGCATGACCATGACAAACATCGGATAGATCATCAGTTTTATCCCTCATTAAACAAACTGCATTGGACAACATGGCGCGCATGTCGTAGTTCAGTATAATTCCATCCTTATTGATAAAACAGAAATCCTTAAGCTATCTGCTCGATAAGAGCCACCGCTTCCCGGAAGGAATGAATAGTGATCGCTGCCAGCTACAAAAAACATGTGGACAAGCTTCAGGCAAATTATGAAAGCGCGCTCCTCAATTTTTCTAATAAAGAACCAATTGATGGTGTGCTGCTTTATAGCGGCAGGGAGCAGCATTATTTTTCCGATGATCGGAGCGTTTTTTTTCAGGCCTACGGGCATTTCTTGCACTGGATTGATGTGAACCGACCAGGTCAAATGCTGTGCATTAGGATCGGCCTAAAGCCTGTTTATTACCAGATTGTTCCCGATGACTACTGGTATGAGCAGGATATCGCCCCCGATCCGGTCTGGGGTGACTGTTTTGAGCTGGTTCGCCTAACCAGTGAAACAGCACTGATCGAAGAGATTACAGGAAGATATGTATTTCTGGGTCAAAGCCCCACCCTTGCTGCGGCGATGGGAGTGCCAGCCTCTCTCACTAACCCCGATGCATTGCTAAACTTCCTTGATTATCACCGAGCCTACAAGAGCGACTATGAACTGGATCAACTTCGGGTCGCAAATCGACTTGCGCTAGTCGGCCACAGCGCGGCCCGAGATTGCTTTCTAGCTGGGGGCTCCGAATACGATATTCACATGGCTTACCTTACTACCTGCGGTATTTTGGAAGACGAAACGCCCTATACGAATATAGTCGCACTTAACGAAAAATCGGCAATCCTGCACTATCAAAATAAGCGTCGGCATCTTCAAGGAGATAACCGAGTTTTATTGATAGATGCAGGATACCGCGTGCGAGGCTATGGGTCTGACATTACCAGAACCGCAGTTAGCAACGACATTCATTCAGCGTTCAACGCACTGTTGGACGGAATGGAATCTATAAAAGACAGACTTGTCCAAGCGGTAAGGCCCGGGCTTTCCTATATTGATCTTCATCTAATGGCCTTAGCAGAAATCGCCGAACTGTTGATCAATATTGAAGTCTGCCGAGGAAGGGCTTCTGACCTGATCGAGCAAGAGATTGTGCATCGTTTTATGCCCCATGGTGTCGGACATTTGCTGGGTATTCAGGTTCATGACGTGGCTGGCCATCAGCAAAATGTTTATGGTGAAATTCTCGCCCCCCCCGCTCATTCCCCCACGCTGCGTAATACCCGGCAATGCACCGAAGGCATGGTGTTCACCATAGAACCCGGCTGTTACTTTATCCCTCTTCTACTCGAGGCCGAAAGACATAACACTCGCAGCGGATTTTACAATTGGGGCCTTATCGAACAACTACTACCCATGGGCGGAATCCGGATTGAGGACAATGTTTGCGTTACTGCTGAGGGAGTAGAGAACCTAACGACAGCCACCTAATCGGCCCTTGTCTTGCACTCAACCTGCGAGACCTAATAGCTCTTCGACTGTGGCTTCCACGCTAGGCAAGGCAGTCCTGTTTGCTAAAACCAGTTCCTTTCCTGCTTCGCCCATTCTTTTTCTCCGGTCAGGATCAGCTAAAAGCAGATGAAGCTGATTCGTAAGTTCAGCAGCATCATTGACGGTGAGCAAAGCTTCAGCCGCCTCAAGTTGGCTGCAGATAGTAGCAAAATTGAATTGTGAGGGACCGACCAAAACCGGCAAAGCACAGGCAGAAGGCTCAAGCACATTATGGCACCCGGTATCCACGAGGCTACCACCGACGAAGGCAATATGGCCCAGAGCATAGTAATTCATTATCTCGCCCATNGAGTCGCCCAGTAGAATCTGCGTTTCTGGCGCTATGGCTTCTGAANTACTTCTTCGCTGAATCGCGAACCCTTGGTGCAGCGCAAGTGACGCCACTTGATCGAATCGTTCCGGGTGTCTCGGAATCATTAGGCACAGTGGTGCATCCGAACGAGTCAGCAGGCCGCTGACAGCTCCTAGAATTATTGCCTCTTCTCCTTCTCTGGTGCTCGCAAATACAATAACTTGNCGTCCCGACTTTTTAACAGAAAGGAAAGGTTCGACTTGCTGTTTTCGATCAATAAATTGGGAGTCGGTCTCTATATGGAACTTCAGACTTCCAGTAACCTTTATCGCGCTGCGATCAGCGCCCAGAGAGAAAAGCCGCTTGGCATCCTGCTGGGATTGTGCCGCAATCGCATCAATCGCGCCGAGCATCTGGCTGGATAGTTTTGCCATCCGGCGGTAACCCAGCGCCGACTTTTCAGAGAGCCTGGCATTGGCCAGCAGAATCTTTATTCCCTGCCGCTTACAAGCAGCAATCGTATTNGGCCACAGTTCAGTTTCCATAACGACCAGCAAGTCAGGTTTGACCTTCCTCAGAAAACGGCGCAGCACGAAGCTGAGATCATATGGTGCATACACATGAAAAACAGTCTGACCAAATAATTCGCGGATCCGGTCCGAACCTGTTGGCGTTGTGGTGGTTATGACAAATCGTAAATTAGCATGCTTCGCCTGGAGCGATTTTATCAGCGGCGCGGCTGCCACCGTCTCGCCGACGGAAACAGCATGCAGCCAAATCAGAGTTATGTTTACCGCGTCAAATTCCGGCGCTGCGAAATAAGAAAAGCGCTCGCCAATCCGCGCTCGATATTCCGGAGAGACAGCTGACTTGAGTAACAAGCGTAGAACAATTAGAGGGAGCGAGAGCGTCAGTAGCAGGCTATACAGGTGTTGCCACATAAAAAAGTGCTCTATCCAGGACCCTTTCGACCTGATCTATCGGATCGGGCCAATGGGAAAAAAGGGCTGATATCGATATACTCGGCTTGGGTTTTTAGNCTCAAAGGTAACCAATCATGCTGCGCTATTCAACTGACATCGTTATTTTCGGCGGCGGCATAGCCGGGCTATGGATACTCAATGTTTTACGCGGCGCTGGCTATCAAGCGATCCTGTTCGAGAAGGATTCACTGGGAGGAGGTCAGACCATGGCATCTCAGGGAATCATCCATGGGGGGTTGAAGTACGCACTGCAAGGCGTCCTGAGCAGCGCAGCGCAAGCAATCACTGATATGCCCTCTCGCTGGCGCGCATGTCTAGATGGCAGTGGCGAACTGGACCTGCGTGGTACCCAAATTCTGAGTAATCACTGCTACATGTGGTCAAATGCAAGCATTCGCTCAAAATTAAAAACTTTTCTGGGCAGCAAAAGCCTACGGGGGCGCGTGGAGGCACTCGCACCCGACAAATATCCGCTCTTCTTCCGAGAAGCTACCGTAAGCGGAAGCTTGTATCAGTTACCAGATTTCGTTGTCGATAATGAAAGCCTGGTTGAAACCCTTGCTTCGAAACAGCGGGAGGCCGCGTTCTCCTTGCCAGGATCAGGCGTTAGCTTTGAAACATGCNGTCAACAAAACAACAANGTTNCAATTTTCACNCATCANGGCCNAAAANTNTCTCTAAGCGCCAAACGCTTTATTTTTGCNGCCGGAGAGGGCAACGAGTCACTCATCNAAGCGGCCAATCTTCCNAACNCAAAAACACAAATTCGTCCCCTCNACATGGTTTACCTNAAGCAAAGCGANCTGCCNCAAATTTATGTGCATTGCATAGGCGATAGTTTNAGTCTGACACCGCGATTNACCATCACCTCACATCGGGATGCCATTGGCGATAGTGTCTGGTATCTGGGGGGTGAAATTGCNGAAAGTGGTGTAGGCANCTCTGAGGCCGAACAAATCTCGNCAGCANGAACCGCAATCGAGAAAGAGTTCCCCTGGCTGGANTGCTCTTCCGCTGAGTGGANATGCTTCACAATTAATCGCGCCGAAGCGAATATTAACGACAATCACCGCCCAGACGACGCCTATTTTTTAAAAGATAAAAATATATTGGTTGCTTGGCCCACTAAACTGACCCTCACACCTGNGCTGGCAGCGCGAATTTTACAAAGTCTGATAGCGGATAAGATCTGTCCATCAACCAAGGGTGTGTGCAGGGTGTCGGAAGCTGATTTTGAGCCAGCGCGACTCGGTAGTTCATACTGGAATCTGGAGAAATCCGCTTGAACAACTTGTCGGCAAGACCATTAGGCGACACTGGCATCAAAGTATCCCCAATTGGTTTAGGCACGGTTAAATTCGGAAGGGANAAGGGGCTGAAGTATCCCAATCGCTTCAACCTGCCTCTCGACAGTGCAATTGTCGCGTTATTTGAAGAAGCCAAAACGCTTGGTATTAACTTCATCGACACCGCACCAGCTTACGGAACAAGTGAAGAGAGGATCGGAAAGCTGCTTCCGAATCGTCAGGATTGGATCATCGGCACGAAAGTGGGTGAGGAGTTCGGCGCAAATGGATCCCACTTTGATTTCTCCGGCAACCACACTCGTAAAAGCATAGAGCGGAGCTTGCGCAGACTACGAACTAACTATCTAGATCTGGTTCTCATCCATTCCAACGGAGACGATATTGAAATACTGGAGAAAACAGACTGTCTCGAGACACTAATGAGAATGAAGGAAAAAGGTTTGATTAGAGCAGTGGGAATGTCTACTAAGACAGCCGCGGGCGGAAAGCGAGCTCTGACGCTGAGTGATGTTGCGATGGTGACTTACAATTCAAGCCACACTGACGAGGGCACCGTCATTGATCTCGCTCATCACACCGGCAAGGCCGTCATCGTTAAAAANGCTCTGCANAGCGGACACTTGGCGAAGCAGTCTGGNGGAAACGAATNGGCNTTGGAATTTGTGCTNAGCAGGGCCGGNGTTAGTAGCGTAATTGTTGGCACGATTAACCCGANTCATTTGCGCAGTAATGCTTTGGCTGCNGCNCGCTNCNANGCGGAAGNCNTCACTANTCCTGNGCCTGNGNGATTNTATCCACAATGCCAGAAGTAGAGCAGTTATCTAGGAACTCCAACACTCTGACTTCGCCCCCATAAGATCTGACGAAGTCACCACCAATCACTTGGTCAATGCCATAATCTCCGCCTTTTACCAGAACTTCTGGTCTTAGTGATTCTAGTAAAGCTTCTGGCGTATTTTCCTTGAAACTCACCACCCAATCGACCGCCTCAAGGCCGGCAAGCACGGCCATGCGGCGTTCTAACGGATTGATCGGACGACCCGACCCTTTTAGACGACGCACGGATTTATCGTCATTTATCGCCACCACCAGCTTATCGCCCAGTTTCTTCGCCTCAGCGAGATAACCAACGTGGCCGGCATGGATAATATCGAAGCATCCATTAGTGAATACGATTCTTTCNCCNTGAGCTCTNGCNTCNTGNACGGTAATAGCGAGCTGATCAGAAGTCATAACTCCNCGCCCTGAGTCTTGTTCNAACAAGACCGCTCGACGTAGCTCTGGACCACTNATCGCCGCAGTGCCCAATTTTCCGACNACAAGGCCAGCGGCAAGNTTAGCCAGAGCGGTNGCGTCAGCTAGGGTAANTNCAGCAGCGAGCGATGCGGCTAAGACAGAAATCACCGTGTCTCCNGCACCNGTGACATCGAAAACTTCTTGNGCCTTGGCTGGCANATGCAACTCCGGCGAACNTGGGCGAATTAAAGTCATTCCCTGCTCGCCNCGCGTAACCAAAATCGCTTCTAACTCGAGTCTTTCAACGAGTTCAGTCCCTTTNANCACCAAATCTGCTTCGTTNGTACAACGACCAACTACGGCTTCAAACTCNTCAAAGTTTGGCGTAATCAAAGTCGCGCCNCGNTACTTATCGAAATTTNTCTCTTTNGGATCGACGACGACNGGTATCCGGTGCTTTCTACCGAGGCGTATCAAGGACTCAATGTCTTGCAANGCNCCCTTTGCGTAGTCGGAGAGCACGATAGCTTNTGCNCCATNAACATGATTTTTGGCNTTGTCGANGAGNCCGATNGTATCCTCTGTNTCGAAAGACTGCTCAAAATCCGCTCTGATCAGNTGTTGATGCTGGCTGATAACCCTCAGTTTTGTAATGGTCGGTTTGTCGCGACATTTGAAAAAATCGCAGAGAACTCCTGCTGCCGTCAGCCGCGAAGCTAACTCTGCTCCCGGTTCATCATCGCCAACTATTCCGACAAGGCGCGCCGCGCTTCCTAATGCGGAGATATTGAGAGCAACGTTGCCAGCTCCTCCGGGACGATCTTCTTGATTGACAACTCTGACGACTGGTACAGGCGCCTCTGGCGAAATTCGAGAAGCGCTACCGTGCCAGTAGCGATCGAGCATGACATCGCCAACCACCAGTATGCGTGCGGCTTGGAAAGATGGCATTTCCAGTTTCATGTTAATGAGCCCGAAGAAATAAAAGACGCGAGACAAGAATGATAACATACGAGCTGTGAAGCCTGTCGCTTCAAATTGCCGCTGAAAAGGGGCACACTGTTCTCGAACCTGAGCTGCCCCGCCAGCTTTGCTATAATACCCGTGGTCACAAAAGCGTAATCGCAGTTGGCTCTATTTCATGTCCGACTCTACTCGAAAATATGTGCAGCTGCGCTCATTTTCACATCCCCGCTACTGGCCGACCTGGCTTGGAATAGGCGGCATATGGCTCGTTGCCAAGCTCCCCTTTTCCATCCAGTTATGGATAGGCAAGCTGCTGGGAATCCTGGCCTTTCATTTTGCGCGGAGCAGGCGGCATGTCTGTGAAACAAACCTACGGCTTTGTTTTCCTGAACTCGGTGAGCCCGAACTTCAGCAACTACTCAGAAAAACATTTGAATCAAACGGGATCGGGTTTATTGAGATAGCCATCGCCTGGAACGGTGACCGAAATCGATACCAAGATTTAGCCGACTTCCACGGTCTCGAAAATCTGGAAGCTGCTGTGGCTCAGGGAAGAGGGGTTTTGTTAATTGGCCCTCACCTGACAACTTTTGAAATGGCAGGATTCCTCTATTCTGCTATCGGCGAGTTAAATGCTACCTACCGAGCTAACGACAAGAATCCACTTTTTGATGCCTTCATGTTCAATGGACGGCACCGCTCGTATCCGGGCATGTTTGAGCGCAAGGAAATACGTGGCGCCATGCGCTGCCTGAGGCAGGGCCGGGTGCTTTGGTATGCCCCGGACCAAGATTACGGTGCAGAGCATTCAGTTTTTGTGCCGTTTTTTGGCAATCCTGCCGCCACTATTACGGCCGGAAGTCGCTTTGCCAAATTAAATGACTCGCCCGTCATATTTTTCAGTCATTATCGTCGCCAGGACAATTCTGGGTACGCCATCTATTTCAGTGAAGTGCTGACCGACTACCCCAGCGGAAACGATGAGGAAGATGGGCGAATAATTAATCGTTTAATTGAGGCAGCAATTCTTAAACAGCCCGACCAGTACCTCTGGCTACACAAGAGGTTTAAAACAACCCCACCCGGAAAAACAGGCAATCCCTACTCAGCATGAAAACGGCCTGGAAAAAGTTGGATATTCGTTATACTGCGGTTATCGCCAGCCTCCTGCTATCCAGTTTTAGCACGCTGACCGCCTCGCTTCCAAACGACGATGCCTATACTTACATACGCACGGCTGAGATTTTTCTTGATGATGGCGTAAGCGCTGCGATTTCGCACTATACCTGGGCCGGGTATCCGATACTGATCGGCGCAGCTAGTATGTTTGGACTATCACTTCTGGAGGCAGCGTACGCACTCAATACCATTTTTTACGGCATACTGGTTTTTTCATACATCAGCATTGTCCAGCGAATAGATAATGCCAGAATAATTGCTCTGTTAGGAGCAATTACCGTGTTAGCGTATCCTGAACTCAATGAATATAGAGACATGATCATCAGGGACACAGGCTATTGGTCTCTGAGCTTATTCGCCATTTGGCGCTTCATACTATTTAGCGACTCGCGGCAATTTTCAGAGTTAGTGACTTTTGTAATCGCAATGTTTACAGCAGCGTTGTTCAGAGCCGAAGCGTTGGTTTATGTTCTGGCCATACCTCTTGTTTTATTGCTTGATACTAAACTTCCAGCGTCAAAAAATAGACTGGATGTTCTAAAAGTCATCGGCTTTACAGTAACACTATTGAGCTCCGTAATTCTAATTGCGCTAAAAGTGGGCATTAATATACCAATTATGCTTATCAAGTTAGTCAGTGTTTATGAGCCCTTTCTCATTGGTTTTTTCAATCCCAGCGACGCTATTATAGCAACACAGGCTAATACGATTTTTGGTCCTTTTTCGCAGCTAATCCCGCCTGACTATCTCCACGCTGCTGTTTTATTGGGCTTACCTGCGGTCCTAATCACAAGCTTGTTTTTCACCATTGGCGGTCCCTATTTCTGGCTACTCTCTTTCGGGGCGCTCAGGGGAATGCTGCAATTTGAGGTCGAGCAGGTCCGGCCGCTACTTTCTGTGGCTCTCGTGAATCTCTTTATCGCGGTGGGATTTCTGTATCTGACAAAGTTCTTTACTGGTAGATACGCGATGATGCTCGGTATTATGGTTTCCATGATGGTGCCCATACTATTGAAAAGCATGCTGGCTAGATTTCGCATTTCGGAGGGGATGCGAGCAGTGCATATCCTGCTCATCCTGTTGCTCTCTTATTGCATGATTGACGCCTATGTGAGCTTCGGAAGGCCTAAAGACTGGCTGGTAGATTCAGCGGTCTTTGCCAAGATAGCAACCCCTAAAGAAGCTAGAATTCTGACAAACAATCATACAATCGCGTATCTGTCGGAGAGAGTTTCCGAATATGATCGGGTTTCACGGGAACTTCAAGAAGTTGATATAAAGACTGTGCCACCCGGCACGTTAATCGTTCTTGAATTAACTTCGGAAATCCGACAGCTTGTGACTGATGAAGCGATTCAGGCCCAACTTAAGTTGCTTGCAACTTTTCCAAATAGCCTTGAGCCACGAGCGGTGATTTATGAGCGNAAATCCTCCCCAGACGAGATTCTTTTAGATTAAATCACCACTTTGGGGAACTTTTTCTTTTAGTCACCAACACATCTTCCATTATCATGTAGTTTAGATCGGTGCCCAGAAACATATCAAGGGCATGCTGCGGGCTACACACTAATGCCTCTCCTGGTCGGTTCAAACTAGCGTTTATGAGCAGGCCATGGCCGGTAAGACCCTGAAATGCGCTAAGCAACTCATGGAAATCCGGGTTTGTCTGTTTTACGACTATCTGAGCTCGCATCGTGCCGTCACGATAAACGGTTAATGGATACTGCTCCTGCCACTTTTGACTGGCAGGAGAAGAGAGGCACATAAATTCGTCCTGAGACTGCTCGGGCAATAGCTGCTGCGCAATCGAATCGAGAATGCTCAGAGAATAGGGGCGCCAGTGCTCTCGAAACTTAACTTGCTGATTAATAGCTTCTGTGATCCCCATCTGTAGGGGGTTTGCCAATATGCTCCGATTCCCCAGCGCACGGGGTCCAAATTCCATCCGGCCCCGAAACCAGGCAACGACTTGTCCATTAGCGAGTAGCTCGGCTGCCTTTTCATGGGTGTTTGGTAAAACCTCCCAGATCGGTTTGTCCCGGTGATTCATGCACGCATTGAGACAATCTTCAGTAGAGAAGCAGGGCCCAAGATACACATTATGAAGAGGTTTGACACGCAAGCCTGCTTGATGAACAGCAAAAGCTGCCGCACCAATGGCAGTACCGGAATCGCCGCAGGCAGGATGAACCAGCAATTCCTTAACCCTTGGATGTGAATTAAAGCGGTGATTCAATCGGATATTCATTGCTCCAGTCCCAGCAAGAGCTAGACGCCCACTCTCAGCTAGTACATCACCTAGATAGTAATCAACAATTTGCAAAGCCAGGTCTTCATAAAGTTTCTGGATAGCAGAGGCATAGTGAACATAAGGGTCTTCCAAAAGATGGCCTGCCCTCCTTGGGCCCAGCATTTTAACGAGTTCGCGACTGAAGAAATGTCCTCGGGATTTGGCCTTATAACGGCGCATCCCGATAGTGGTTACTAGGCGTGTATCTACCTTAAGACGCCCCCTTTTGAATTTAGCTAGTGAGGATAAGTCGTATTTTTGAGCGTCTCCGTAAGCTGCCAGACCCATGACTTTGAGTTCGCCATCTAAAGTTTCGAACCCGAGGTAGTCAGTCAAAGCCGAGTAGAGTCCGCACAATGAATCGGGGCTGTAGAACTGCTTGATCTTTACAATCTTGCCCTTGTGTCCATAGCCCAAAAATATATTCGCATATTCGCCTTTAGAGTCATTGCAAAAAATGGCAGTCTTTTCATCCCCTCCAGCGAGGTGATAAACGCTACTAGCATGTGCCAACTGATGCTCAACTGGCACCAGCTGCGTAGTGAGGCTGGAGATATGAAGTTTTTCAACAAGTGCGCGGAGATCTTTAACGTGCCTTCGGTAGCGACGATTCCCGTTCAGTAGGCTATCTATACTTCGGTCAGGCGCATACCAGTGTCGATAGGCGTAATGCCAGCGCGCCTTG
Source organism: Gammaproteobacteria bacterium (assembly GCA_002719575.1). Taxonomy (GTDB): domain Bacteria; phylum Pseudomonadota; class Gammaproteobacteria; order Pseudomonadales; family Pseudohongiellaceae; genus UBA9145. The sequence continues at coordinate 18,300 of PBHS01000035.1, forward strand.
CTGAACAGAGAAACCGGCGCATATGGCGTCGCGATATGAGTTACTTCGGAGGACCGCAGACCCGCGATTTTAAGACACTGCATAGCTGCCAGAAAAGGCATTTCATTTTTTGCATGCTTTCTTCGAATAAGCCGCTCCTCCTCAACTGCTGCAACCAGCTCTCCTTCTACAAATATCGCAGCTGCAGGGTCATGCCCAATAGCCCCGGCCAAACCAAGCGTCACGTTTCTCATGCTAGATCTCCGACTTTTTGCTTTTTGAGAGACCTTCGATGAAACGCACCGCAGCTTTAGGTAAGGAATAAAACTCATGCTGCTTGCCGTAAGTTAAACCATTTGCACTCCAAGGCGCGCTGTCAAGATTACTGAGCATCACTTCGAGCTTGGCGTCAAGCTCGTTTTGCCTAAACGGGTCTGAACACACTTCTCCGGATTTTGCCTGCTCTACGTGACATGCGTAGCCACAGCTTGCCGTTGTCAGGACGGGCAGCCCGCAAACGGTTGCCTCCAGCAGAACGTAACCCGCGCTTTCCATATACGCCGGATGCAGTAACAGGTCTGCCCCTCCCAGGAAGCGCGGTATATCATCTCGGCCAGGCAATATTTTTATTTGATCGGCGAGCCCAAGCTTTTTTGCCAATTGATGGNAGGGGCCCGCCCTATCCTGCCCAACNAGCACGTATCGAACACTTTCTCGCATTTTCTCGGGGAGTGCTGCAATAGCACGCATGGCTCTGTCTACCCCTTTTATTTTGAAGCCCGACCCGACCTGAAGGATCAATCTCTGACCATCAGTGACTCCTAGCTCTTCCCTTAACGCTGATCGACTCCGGGGATCTCTATACTCAATTCCTCTGTCTTGACCAATCCCAGGCGGCAAGTCTTGAAGACGCTGCGCACAGTCGGGATAATGTTGGAGATAATTCTTTCTCTGAAGCGGAGATAATATTAACGCTTTCGTCAGGCTCTCCCGACCAAAAACGGCCGCCTCATAGCGCCGAAAATGGCTGTAGCGGGGAGTATATCGGTAAAGCGGTCCACGTTGGGTTGCGGCTTTATGAAGAAAACAATCATCAGCAGCAAAATAAACGTCAAGGCGCGGCATCTTGTTGAACCCAATAACAAAGTCAGGCGATGAATCATCGATCTTTTTTGACATCCAATCAGTGTAACGTCGATAAATTGACAGCCGGCTCAACGCTTTTACTGGTACCAGATTCACATTAAAAGCATCTGGCTTCGGGCCTTCCCACTTGAGGGCGTAAACTTCTATCTCATGGCCGCGGGACAGGCAAGCCTCTGCGATACGGAAGAAATCCCGCTGCTGTCCACCAAAGGGAAAGTAATGGTAAATCAGAAAGAAGAGCCTCATGGCGACCCGTTCATCCGCAACAACTTTTCAAACTGCGCCCAGACTGTTTCTGGCTGGTGAGCAGCCTTCATATGAATCTGCTGATGACCAAAGGTGCCGCATAGGCCGGGGTTAGTTGGGCCATATAGAGANAGCGTTGGTTTAGAAAGGGCTGCAGCCAAATGCCCAAGGCCGGTGTCGACAGCAATCACACCTGCGGAGCGATAAATCATGCGAGCAACGCCTTCAAGAGGCATCTGTTCCAGGACGGTTATACGATTAATGCCAGCAGCAATTCGCTGCGCACGCTGCCTCTCTAACTCGCTCCCCCATGGCAATAGAACATTGAAGCCGTTTTCCGCAGCTATTTGTGCGAGATGTCTCCAATAAGGTTCCGGCCAATGCTTGGTCGGCCAGGTTGTTCCGTGAAGAAAAACAAGCTGTTTGTGATTAACACTGCTCTCAGCATCGACCAAAGATGTATCGAGGCCGTAATTGATTTCATCCCTATCATAATCATGCTTCAGAGCCCTCGAAAAAAGCTGACGAATCCGATCAACCGCATGATCTTCCCAAGGCACTGAGTATCTCTTATTGTAGAACAGTGTGGCGAGCGGCTCGCGGATAGTGTGGTTACTCAATCCAATAGTTAGCCCCCTAGACATCCAAGAGATTATTCCGCTTTTGATTAACCCCTGGGCATCAATAACAAGATCGTATCGCTCAGTCTGGAGCGTCCTTTTAAATGTACGCACCTCACGCTTAAAAGCAGTACGCCAGAGATTGCGCCGCCACCTCCGAATGGCAACAGGAATGACCCGGTCCACGGCAGGGTGCCAGGAAGGCACGTCAACGAAATTTTCTTCGACAACCCAGTCAAATGAGAGACCCCGATGAGCGCGATGGGCGTCCGTCACTGCTGGCAACGTGTGGATGATGTCCCCGAGGGAAGAAACTTTGACAATAAGCACACGCACCGCAATCTAGCCCTATAACACTCTTATCTCGTTGCTTCTGTTTTCGTCGATACTTTCGCCTATTCCAGAAGTACTATCGTAGTATCGATAGCAAGCTCAGGCCGTAATTCTTTAAGGCAGCAATGACGCCCCAAGGTACCAGTGCGCTCGAAACACGGATGGCATTCAACATCTTTAAATCGCAATTTTACCCTGTCTGCTGAGGGTGGTGTAAAGTCGGGTGTAGTCGAACATCAAACCACAATGATGGGCTTTCCTGGCCGGCCATTACGTCTGTCTCGGATCATTCAAGATGATAGGTTAAACCTTGAACAACGGCGGTGCCGTTATCATATGCATCACCCGGAAAAGCCCGACAACCAGAATCTTATCGCGACTCACTGAGTTAAAAAATCAGAAAGCTCGAAAGCCTCTCCTCAATTGTGGTTTTCAGAATTTATAGTAGTGTAAGTGACGTACCAATAGCGCCGATTTGTTGCAAAACAGTTACGTCATGACCATCAGATCAGGCAGTCCAGTTACAAACTTCTTCGGTAATACCGCTTCTTCGGGAGCTTCAAAATCTTTCCAAGGCACCATTGTTAGGGCCCCATCGGTTGAAAAGCCACTGAGCTGTTATTCGACCAACTTGACCCACTCGCCCGCCACTGGATTACCACGAGGGTAGTAACCATTTAGCAACCGCAGAGTCTCCTCAGGGTAATCGGCAATCCTACTTGATCGTGCAACCACGGAGAAATCGAAAAACTCAGTGGCTTGCACATATCTAATTTTCAATTCACTGCCGATCAGGGTTTCGCCGTTTTTAATCGCTCTGAATGTTCGAATACTATCCAGCATAGCTTGATCAATAGATTCAACATCCGTGCTCTGTTCAATCTCGCCCCGGAAGATAAATACTCTAGAGCCAAGATAAATCGCAGCCACCCGCTCTGGCCTGCCGGACTCTGACGTTGTCAGGCCAGTATGGCCGATCAAACGATATTGGTTAAGCGATTCGGATTTTTGTAAATCTGTAATTTCAAGCTCTTCCCTAAGGAAAACGCGGGGGTCGATATTCTTGCTGAGGCGTCTTGCTTCTACCCGCAGCTTAGCGGCCCCATGATTGCCGGCGGTAACAGTCGTTGTGGTTTCAACAACCGACCATTCATCAGGAAAGACCATAGTGTATCCCAGCAAAGTCTGGTAATACCGATTTCGTTCGTCTTGCGGTCTAGATCCGGCGCTTTCGCCAACTACCAGGCCATCAAGTCGTTCACGAAGCGCCGTATCGTCTTGCAAGCTCGCTTCAGTTTCTTCAAGCTGCCCTACTGCCTCTATAGCCTCCCTCAAGCGAGTGTCGTTTCGTGGGTGCGTTGCAAACAATCCATGATAACTCCCGCTGCTACCGGAGACGCGACGATTGAAGTCTTCTTGGTTTTTCAGAACCGTTACAACGTCAATCATCGCAGCAGGGTCATACCCCGCCTTAAGCAAATACTGTGCGCCCAAACTGTCCGCCTCGAGCTCCATATCTCTGCCAAAGCCGCTCAGCCCGGTTTGTGCCCAAATGGACGCCACCTGGCTGATTTGAGATCCGGCGTAACCACTTCCGGTAGCCACTGCTGTGACAAATCCGCCAATCTGAGCAGCAGCGTTCGCGAGCTTGCCTCGCGCCTGCTGCTGGACTGCATGCCTAGCCGTAATATGGCCAATCTCATGGGCAATGACGGCAGCGAGTTGAGCTTCGGTGTTAATAAAGGTCAAAAGCCCTCGATTCACATAAACGTAGCCACCGGGCAAAGCCATCGCATTGATGGCCGGGCTATCGATAATCGTAAAAGTGTATTCGAGATCTGGTCGATGACTGGCTCCAGCAACGCGATTTCCAACTTCGGTAACATATGCCAGTAACGCCTCGTCCTCATAGACAGGCTGGCTAGCCATTAGCTTTGCGTGTTCTTCGGCGCCCACCTCTTTCTCTCGGCTATCAGACATAAGGACAAGATTGGCGCCTCCCGTAGCTGGATTAACCGCGCACGACATCGGGCCCGAGGCCACTAGAAATCCGAATAGAAGAGTGGCAAGAAATTTGAAGCGCGAAAACGTCATCATGTGCGGGACGTTATTGTCTCGAGGCGCCGGTTTTATCATACGACCTCCTTAATGCTTGCTGGCAAACGGCACACTCCTAGCTGCCGTTAACAAACGCTTTAAGCTGAGTTGCCAGTCGGCTGCAAGCGTTTGCTTCCACTCGAGCGATAAGAGGAATGGGTACCACCAGCGCAGGCAGGTAGGACTGACCCGTGGCGTCAGCATTTATCGTTCCAACACTTGTCAGGGACCCGACATCCCAAATTCTGGCATCGAAGTTGGCATCATCTTCCCATGTACCAAACCCGAAGCACCCTCCGCCGCCNGGCCCAATAGTGCAGGAGATCGAACCCTGACGATCGGTCGTCTCGGTGAAGCCATCCAGCCACACGATATAGCGGATGCCAAATTCATCCATCTTTTTCGCTACGACATTCTGTGCCATCAGCTGTTCAAGGTCTCGCGTTCTCAGCGGTGCAGTGCGAGGTTCAAACCAAGGGAACATGCCGTCTATGAACTCTTGCTCGGGCACAACATTGATCGCCCCCTCGCCCCGCGCCATACGATCCCCAACGCATTCTACAAATTCACTGCGAGTCTCGTAGTCGCTTGCCTGACGCCTGCCAAGAATCACAACAGTCTCATCGCTAGTTATACCGGTTTCTGCTTGCCGAAACTCATCTACGGTCGTGCTAGTGCAACCGGAGAGCAAAGCAAAGGCTAATAGCAAGGAAGGTCCAACACCGATCNTTTCACGGCATGCGTAAACCAAAACGCTCAAGGTTCGACTCCCTGCAGATGAGTAACTCACAGTTGTACCAGCCAATCACGTACCTCCGGGACCTGCGAGAAACTCAATGAAAAGCTCGAAGCAAGATCGCGGAGAGCCACGACAGCGGCATCGTTGATTGCTGCCTCTGCAGAGCGGAAGGTCTCTGTAGGTGTCTTGCCGTAGGAAGTAAGAACCCAATCGGCGATGTAATCACCTTCCGCCGTAGCGAGGCGCATGTTGTATTTAATCCAAACCTCGTAAACGTCCAGTTTGGTTTTCGCGGGCAGTGCGAGTTGAAATTCTTCTATGAGAGGCATAAAGACAGCGTCTACGTCAGCGGTCACTGCGTCTTCCATACTATCTATCACTACTACACCTTCAAACATGGCAGGCAAAACAGAATTAAATAACTCAATATGAGATTGGCCACTTTGGATGTTGAATTCCTCTACCCCCGTTTCCGAGTATTCCACGTACGCAAAATCGCGAAGCGCCTGATCATAGAAGACAGCAACACTCAAAGGTAGCCTGCTTATATTCGGTGTGGGAAAGCTTCCCTCAATTGTTACGGTACTAACACCGCAGCCTACGAGAAGCGGAGCACCTAATAGCGCCGTGATTCGAATCAGAAGTTCGCGAGTAGACATACCTATCTGGCTCATCAATGCTTACTTTTCAAAAAAGTCGTGGGGTATAACTTTCTATACGAACGTTGCGCCGATCAAGATTCTAGTAGCGAAGCCTATTGAAAGTCGTTCAGTCCTACAAATGTACCACCATTTCGCAACGTGATCTCCCGCATGAGTGTGGAATATCGATAAACGCTTTGCTGGAATCGACGAGGGCCGGCGAAGATCGTTGGGAAGCCGATGCCATGGATTCGTACGCGACGTTTTCCATTTTCGTCCTCAGCGTTTATACGATCGATCGTCTGCAGTACATCCTGAATGGATCCGCCCGGCTGAAAGTCGTCTCCTAAAACGTAAATACTAATTTTCTTGTCCGGAGAATAGAAGGTGTTGATTGCCCGTGTCACTCCCTCCACAGGGCTACTGTTACTGTAGGGCTGCCAGGTTCTCAAGGTCTGGATAATTTGTTGCCTGCGCCCCGGCGTGTCCGGTATCCACTCTCCACGATAGGTGTTGAACATATAGTCGCCCATGTCATTCATCACCTGTATTCCCTTTACCTCAGGGTATACATCCAGTGTGTTTCCTATTACCTCAAGCATCGTGTTCCAATTGCCGGGAGTGTTGTACATGCTGCCTGAAGTGTCGATAAGGAAGATAATGTATTCACTGTCTACCGGCACACCGCCAATAGCATTGTTTTCAGGTAACGCCACGTCAGCCATCAGGCGCTGCATCTCTTCGGTTAGAGTCTGCCGCGCTACCGCCAGCTTGCCGATTTCATCGGTGGTTTCATCGGATAGCTGTTGTGAGGTCTGAAAGCGTCCCTCAACGTCACTCAGATCTCGCCGAAGTCTGGCAATCCGGTCCGTGAGCGCGGAGAGCTGTTCGTGTTTGGCATTCAGGTCACGGTTGAGGATCCGAGTTTCGCCTCGAATCGCAAACAGCTGCTCTTGAAGCTGGGTCACTGACGACTCTTGCGGAACCTCTGAAACTTCGATCATGGCAGGGTCTGCAGGCTTTACAATCATTAGCAGAATGATCATGGCACCGAAACCACAGGACGCCACATCCAAAAAAGACACGGTAAAAGAGTCTGTCTCCTCGCGTTTACGTCTCGTCATGGGGCTTTGCCTGCGAAGTATACGTTAAGGCCAATCATCTGATGGCGACAAAAATGAGCCTTTGGAAAACTGAGCCAGTTGCCAGTAAGCTGCTGGAGCGCTGGGATCACCTTCCAGCGGCATCAATATTATATTCACCGGAATGCCTGAGGGTAGTTCTTCAACCGCTTCTTCAAACAATTCCATCCGCCTGTTCGGGGTAACCAGGTTGTCGCGACTCTCTCGAACACCAAGCGTAGGCAATCCGTCTGTGATCAGGAATATATTGTCCGGCCGCGGGTTCATATTCGATGCAGCCCGAAACACCTGCTGCAGATTGGTTCCGTTTTGTGGCACTACCTGTTCGGCGCCGGCGATGACCTGGTCCATCTGATCACGGTCAGCCACTTCAAGCCAGCTCTCGGTTGTGCCCTCAAGCACGCTGCTGTGTTCCTGATTGAAATGCCATACCTGATACCTACTGGTTACTGGCAGTTGGGTCGAGATCCAGTCCACCGTTTTTACAACCCTCTGCCATTTGGGGGCATTGCGCTTGCGATCATCATCCATATTGCGGGTGCGAATAATGTTGACAAGAGTGTTATCGAGCATGCTTGCCGAACTGTCCATAAGCACTAGGATGCGCTGTCCACCAAGAAACATGCCCGACAGGTATTGCCGCTGTCCGTCGCCAATAAACTGCCTGACGCTTGAACCTTCCTGATCCAGCGCGCTGGCCTGTAGTCGCAAAAGCTCCTCTTCCAGGGCCTGGACGTCTGCCCGAAGCTGAGCAATATCTTCCTCAGTCGCCACGCCGGAGTTCTCAAGCGCCGCTAGTTCCTGCAGAAATGTGTCGATCTGCCTCTGTATCTCACGAGCCAACCCCTCTGCTTCTACCACTTCAAAGTCCACGTCGGACAGAGTATTGCGGACCCGCACCAGTCCGAGCTGACCCTCCCTGATTTCTTCTTCCAGAAGATTGATTTCGGCCATGAGTTCGCCGTCGGTTTCTTCCACAGTAACTGTGCTGGCGTAGTCGAGAATCAGAAAAATCAGAATCACTGCACCAAAACCACAGAACATGACATCAAGAAACGAAAGGCTTATCGGGTTCAGCTCCCGTCGCCTTGTTTTTGTATTACCGCTGGCCATGGCTCACCCATATCAAGCTCGCACTATCCTCACAACCCTCAAACTGGATCTGATCGCCGAGCTGAAGACGGCTCTCATCCGCAACAGGGCTGCCATTAATCCTCATGCCGGCGGCTTCAGCTTTCAGGTACACTTCACCATCGCGCAGACGAATGTGCCCCAGCAATGCCGGCATGCCGTGAATTGACAACACCAAGGCCGGTGCCAAGGCCTCGTGGACCGAGTTAAGTCTGTTCTCAATAGGAAGATCTTCAATCGGCAGGGCGTGATGCCGGAACAGGATATGTGAAGGTACGCCCCGATCAAGCTCCTGATGACTCGGAGGGCAAGGGGCTTCGGATACCGGCAGGCTTTTTACCAGCTGGATACTCTCTCCAGAGCCGGCGATCAGATTGTGGAATTGCAGGACGTTACTCGTGAGAGCCTCGCGGTCCAGAATAAGCGGCTCAGCCGAACCGGGCAGGGAAGCAGCAAAACCCGGCANNGCAGCGATGGTAGGNCTTATCATCAGCTGNCAGTTTTGATCCTTTTGCATGGCAAGAACCTGACCGCTGATTTNAGTATACTTTGGGCTCAGGCTACTCACCAGTGCTTCGCGGGGCATCTTGGCAACATGACTGGTTTCTCCCGCCGCAAGCTCCAAGATCAGATTGCCGTCATCGCTGGCATTCAGCCAGTTAGGGAGGGCGTTGTAGAGCTGCTGCTCGCTCTCAGCGTTGTGTTGCGGATTGAAACGGCACTGTTGGATAAACAGGCTTGCCGCCATTTGCATCAACAGATCCATGAAACTCTGACTGCCGACTCCCGGAACCTGTACGGTGGCCATTGTTTGCAATGCGCCCTCTTCCAGCTTGAGGCTGGACACTAGAGCCTGATGCAGCTGCAGGTCCAGATAAATCACCTGTGCAGACCTTGCCTGCTTCGCGGCGGCCGCAACCGATGAATCCACGACACCGATAACGGTGAACGGCGTTTGCTTGGCAAGCCCCAGCAAGATCGCGAGCTGCGGGTGCGTGAAACTTCCCGGTACGGCGAAAATCACCTGGCCTTGAATCGCACAGGCGTCAGCAAGATGCAGAAGATGCGCATATGCAATGTCCGCGTAGTGCCGGAAAGTGTTGCCGTGGGNAATCGGGTCGAGACTGAGCTCTTGCCAGTAGCGGTTATAGCTCTCGGTCGGCCTGAGGCGTGCCTGTTGCTCGGCAGCATCACCAAAAATCAAGTCAGTCCCATCTGTCAGCGCAAAACCGGTACTGTGCAGGAGGATACCGGTTTCATCACTCACACAAATGCCGTGATCATTAAATTCGATAACTTTAAGGCTCACGGTTCACCTGTCGTTTCCTNGATGATGCGGACCCGACTGCTCACAGGGCAGAGGCATCTGGCACTTGAAGGTACCGGACCAGCCGCTCATCACAGTAATTTTGGGTATCGAGTACCAGACGGTCTTGCAGGAGCTGCAGTTGGTGCAGCAAAAACATGAGAAAAATACTAACAACCAAGGCAACAAAAGTTGAGTTGAAGGCGACCCCCAGGCTCACGGTGACACCAACAATATCGCCACTGACGGCCTGATAGGCCTGTCCTAACGCCGTACCGATTCCGCGCACCGTGCCAAGGAATCCAATTGAAGGAATCGCCCAGGCAATATAGCGCACGATGGTTAATTCAGTTTCCATGCGATCCGCCTCAGTTTCACAGACATCTTTTATCGTCAGAGCAACATCCTGAATGCTGCGGGTGCTTTGGAAACGATGCAGGCCGGCCAGCAGGGCCCGCGGTAACAGATAAGCCTGCTCCTGGACCGGCAGCGCCTGAATTGGTCTGGCATAATTTCGCGAGTCCTCCGGCAGAACGCTCATGCCTTCTTTCACCTGAACGAGGGTGCGCTCAAGCATACTGCGCTGTCTGACAGTCTGCTGCGTTTTCATGCCGATGATGAACACCGCCCACAGCATCAGCGTGATACAGGCCTGCTGCTCAAAATCTTTCAGAATTACAAACACCGAACGCTCGGGAATGAAGTCCTCATTGACCTGCTGCTGCTCTGCCTGATAGGCCTGAATGTCAGTAGCCGCGGGCCGAATCACGGTGGTATAGGTAGCCTGAACAACAATAAAAGCAAAGACCAACGCCGCAAGCTGAATAAACGTTTCATAGAGTGAGCCTTGTTTCATGGCTTAGTCCTTTAGTGTTTTCTCGACAGCGCGCAAGCTGGCGTTCATATGTCTACCGGGAACGATACACCGAGATCCTGAGAGATCTGCTCGGTGGGCACAAAACGGCCCGGCGACTCCTCTTCGTCGGAGGTTTCCGTCGCCGCGGCTGCTTCGGCAGTGCGGCTGCTCTCAGCACTTTCAATCTCATCCGAGACCAACGCGTCTGATNAATTCTCTTCGGTCTGTTCCAACGAGCCTTCTGCCGCGACAGAAGCCACAGCGTAAGTCATGATGAATGCTGCCGCGATCTGTCTAAAAATCACCAGTCCTCCAGATAGCGCGCTATGCGGAATCCAACATCATCTCTGGGTTCTTCCCCAAAGTCCCGGAACGACAAACGCATCTCCGTAATCGCACCATGCGCCCAGCTAGAGCCCCTGATGGTATGGAACTGCCCGAGTTCCGGCCCCTTCGGGTCGATTTCCGGGCCACCTACGCTACCAACCGCGCCATAGTAGTCATGCACCCACTCCGANACGTTACCGGCCATATCAAAGATGCCGTACTGATTGGCCTGAAAAGACGCTACAGGCGCGGTGGCAAAGAAGCCGTCGTCATAATCAAACATTACTTCGCCGAGGTAGGAACGGACCGTAATGTCCGCAAAGTTTCCGGCATTTTCGGGTGGCGGCAGCTGCTCACCCCACGGGTATTTCAAGACATTTCCACTGCCCTCAGTCCGAGCAACCCATGCCCACTCTGCTTCGGTTGGCAATCGATAACCTGTTGCATCAGGATTGAAACCAACAACGTCTTCCCCCTCAGTCCGGTAGAAAAGCGGCAGACTTTCCTGCTCACTCAGCCAGTTGCAGTATAACGCTGCCTGCGTCCAGCTGATCTTTACTGCCGGTTGAGCTTCGTTGTCCAGAGTCAATCCCTGAATGGTCCCGGAAGAATGTTCACTGTCATAGCGCCTGAATTCAGAGTTGGTGACTTCTTGGTAAGAAAAATAGAATGGTCGTTCCAGTTTTACCTCGCGAAGATTTTCATTGGGCCGGCGGCCCGCTTCCCGTCTGGACGCCCCCATGGTAAAGGAACCGGGATAAAACAGCTTGAGGCTTTGCCCTGCCACTGTCGAAATTTCTGGCTTGATCTGTTCCAGGCGAGCCTGCTCGAGCGATTTTAATGTGACCCTGATTGCCTGCTCGAGGCCGGGTCTTGAAGTAAATGCGGTGTTGTAGGGCACATATCCTTCTTTGCGAATCTCGATCTGCTGGATTGCTGCCATGAGCTCGAGCCTCTGGTTAGCGGGCCCCATCAGTTCCCCATTCACGTAGAGCTCTGCGTCTGGGGGATCTGCGATAATGCTGACGCTGGCCAAAACAGGACTGAGGTTGACCGTCACCTCGCTTTCCTGGTCGGGCTCAGTGCGCACCGTTGTCGTCGACGACTCATAGCCGTCTTTAAAAAAAGTAATTTGGTGATCTTCAGCGGGTGCCAGTGCCACTTCAAGAGGGGTCTGACCCTTAAAGGTGCTGCCTATCGTGACACTGGCAGCGGTTGGATTTGAACGAATAAATACCAGACCATCGGCAGGCTCAAGAGCAATGGTGGCCATCAACATGTCTTCTCCGGCTGTTATTTCATACGCTTCCTGCCAGGCTTTGTGTCCGCTGAGTTTTAAAGTGACCTCCCTGAGACCCTGAATGATTTCCGCATTCAGGGGGGTTTGCCCCCTCAGCTCTCCGTCAATTATGACGTCTGCACCAGAAGGCACTGTTGTAAACGATAGGGTCGCCCATGCCGGCTCGAGGCTGGCGCTGAACTGTTGGCGGACGGACCGGCCCTCAATGGAAAGAACAAGCCCATAGTCGAGGTAGCGATCACTACTGATGGTGAGCTGATGATCTCCCGGCTCGACCGACAGATCGGTCAAGGGTGTCAATCCGACGTCAACGCCATCTATTCTCACCCGCGCACCGGTCAAATTTGCGGTATCGATACTTACTAGGCCCGGTAATTTGCGCATCTCAAACGGGTGGGTTTGCGACTGCTCACTGCCGACGATCAGCTCGGTCGCTGTATCGTAGTAGCCCTCATTCTTCAGCATCAAGCGGTAGGTACCGCTGCGCAAAAGATAGCGGGGCCCAAGCTGCAGAGAGATCCCGCCGCTGATTTCAATCTTGGCGGAAGCCGGATTCACCTCGATGAAGACGGAGCGGGCGGTGAGCACAAAAAATCCGGCTGCAGACGAAAGCACGGAGAAAGCAAGAACAACCGCGTGAAACCACCTGAACCGGTAGCTGAAGCGCCTTTTCGTTGCCTGATTGGGCGTAAAGTCGATGGGTACTATGGGATCAAGTGNTCGATGTGCCCCTGCTGATTTTTCCATTTCAGTCACAGCACCTTCACCTGTTAGTCGCCACTACGCGCTCATCGCACTGCACCACGACAGCATCCGGCGTTTGACCAAACCCTACAGTAAATTCCCGGCGCACATCCCGGTAGCCTGCCCGCCTGCCAACTGCTACATATTTGCCGGGCTTGAGGTCCATCGCTGTCTCGGAAAATATGCCGAGCGTCCCGATTCGAAGCAGCGTGACCTCAGTAAACGTATCTGACAAGAACACGATGCGCAGGGGCACCTGGGAATTTTCCAGCAATGCCTGCAGCTCATCGAGTTGTGAAGACAGCAATGGCCCCGGTTCCTCAATGTCTCGGCCAATGAAGTAATAGCGAAGGGTTTCTTGGTAGACGGNCTGGTCTGAGAAGCGCTCAGGTGATTCAATGGCTTCCACCAACAGCTGATCCAACGTCATGCGCTGATTTGCTAGCTCTCTCCCCTCTAGGGCAAAGAGCAAATTGGCATCGATAGTAATCACATGGTCATAGGCAGCCACTGCATCACGCCATCGCTCTTCGGCCTCGGCTGAGGAGATGTCGATTCGCAGTTGAGCAATTTGCGCATTAGCAACCTCGGTCTCGGTTTGCCGGATGGCGGCCTCAGCTTCCTCTAAACTGATACCTATTGCAGCAGCGCGCTGAAACGCGGCGATGGCTGACTCGGGTTCTTCAGCCTGAAGCAGTAAGTAGCCTTCAGACATGATTCGAGAAAATTCATTTTCTTGAATTTCAGCGTCGATCTCTNTGATTCTAATNGGTGCNGTCTCATTGTAGGGGTCAAGACTCACAATTTCTTGTAAGTATGTCTTGGCGGCTTCGAGGTCGCTATTTTCACGTAGCTCCTCGGCCTGTCGAAATAACAACTGCACCTGATCCATAGTCCGTGATCGCCCCAGACCGATCTGAGCGGCTTCGCTGTCTGGGCTCAGAACTAGAGCCTGTGAATACCGGTCTTGAGCAAGCTGAGAANAACCATCAGCGAGGGCGTTGTCGCCGTCAATGAGCGTTTGTGCCAGTACCTCAGGTATCCGCGCCAGAATCTTTGCCAGCGCATCATTCCCCTCACTATATGAGCTTATGGCGAGCTCGAAGTCTTGCGCCCGATAATACTCATCGCCGACGGACGCTGTCTCCAGGGCTGCGTCGTAGTNCTCTTTTCCCCAGGACNCCACCTCNAGGGAATCCAGCTGACCCTGCTTTTCCAGCAGTTCCGCCAGGACATCCTGAGCTTGCTTGCGCCTGATGGACCGTTGTGCCTCCTCGAACGGGGAAACCGCGNCCGCCTGTTGTGACGGCGCGGAAGCTACCTGCTGAGTCGCTTCTTCGATTTTCCGTTCCAGCGGAAGTTCGTATTCAGACACCACATTTGGCAGCACAAATACTACCGCCAGAGCCACAATCACCAGAAAACCNAGACCAAACCACATGGCTGCGCTNGGCTTCTGACGCTGCNGAGGCGCCACCTGTCTGGCGTAAACGCNGGCGTCATCGCCTTCCAAAGCCACTGGCCCCGTGTTTTCNNTTGCGTCTGCGGACATGTCTTTTCTACAAGTGACNCAGAAGAATGCNGAANTCTGCGATCAAAGCTCNCCCATNTCGGCTGCATAGAGGTCTACNAGTATGTCGCGCCATTGNNCATATTGCTCCTCTACTGAACCACTCAGCGTGATCGTGCGATCATCAAGATTGATCACTTGTGGGGCCACTGCGTTCTCCAGAGACTCTCCCAGTTCCTCCAGGGCCTGCNTATGAATNCGGGCCTCTGCCTGCTTGTCGAATCCACTCTTCACCAGGAAAGCGCCCGCACCGACTGCGGTGGCGCCACCGGCCTGTGTTGCCCAATTCCCGCCGTTACTGGCTGCAGCAATGCCGCCAACAACAGCTGCTGCCCCCGCAATAAAACGACGTCTTGCCGAGGCCTCAAGCTCCCTNAGCGTGATNGTNTCCTGATAGCTCTGCTCTCGCCAGGAGTCNTAGGGCAGGCGCATCTGTCTAACATAGGTCGCGAAGTAGTCCTGAACCGTATCGATGAACATGAAATCGCGCTCGCGGATGCTACGAATCCGACCCAACAGAGGATCGTTATCAGCAGGCAAGGCAGTGAGCCGATACTCTCCATTTCTATCTTTGGCAAGATAATCCCCAAACGCATCATCAGAGAAACGCTGCGCAAAGAGAAGCTCAGAAACAGTCCTTATTTCCTGAACCTCTGAAGGCCCAATGTTAAGTTGCCGATATGCTAGCAGATCGTTTGCGACTTTGTTGTAGATCACCTGAAACGGATCACTCTTCTGGCGATTTTGAGAGTCATAACTAAACTGGCTAATAACTTCTTCATATTCTTCGGTGTACCAGTGACGCCCGCGCGAGTCATTGACTTCCACTCTGATAATCATCGACTCGCCATTGGACCTCAGGATCGTCCCGTGCACCTCAACATCCATTGGGCTTTCGCTATTGGGCATCACTCGAACGATGCCCCAATTTGCGGAACGCTGCAGGGTCTCGGCTAGCAAGTATGGTGCATAACGGGATTCAGCGACCCGGATTTCGGGGTTGGCGGTATCTTCATCNCCCCGAAGTAATTCATCGATTCCGGGATCGAATAGTGAAACGCCCACGTCGAGCAACCGGTCTTCGGGCACATCCTGNCTATCCTGAACGACCGGCGTGTAGCTNGTTGTCTTAACGGTGTGGGTCGCGCAAGCACTTACCAGAAGTGCGAGGCCCAAGCCGAATACTGCTTGCTTATAATGCAAAATCATTGATCGTCACCAATACCTGTATAATTTCGATATTCTTCCCAGAGCGCTTCCCGTAGTTCGGGGTCAGGCTCGGTCATCGCCGCCTCACGCAGCTGTCGGGCCACCACATCATCATCGCGGCCACTGGGAATGTCTTCTGGCGGTGGAAANGNCTCCNGNGGCTCTCCACTTGCNGTCGGCGGGCTCCCCACAGCAGCCACCGCGCCAGCTGTCGCTGCCGCTGCAGAGGCCTCTTCCATAGTCTGGGGTTGTCGTTGACCACCAGCGACGCCCCCTATGGCTACTGACCCTGCGGCATTGCTCTCGTTCTGGGCACGCTCGCGCTCNCCGAGAATGAACCCGTCGAAGGTTTCGTATCCCCGACGCAGGCGCTCGTCCAACACAGCCGCACGCTCAGCGGCCGTCATACTGCCCGAACCACTTTGACCCGTTGACCCTGCTGACGCACTAGATGCGCCAGACGACAGGGAATCTAGACCNTAATCCCCACTTGGTCTTCTTAAAGAGCNATTTGAGTAATCTTGAGTCCCACTTGAACCNCCATTCGCGGCGCCAGTCGAGGTGTCTGTTGCTTCACCGCCGCCACTGGCTCCGCCAACTGGCAATCGCGCCGACGTACCGGCAGCTTGGCCANGCCCCTGCGCGGTGTTATCCCGTGCCTGGTCTCTGACGTTTGAGGAAGAGATCGCTACGCTGCCACTGTCGGAACCCGAGTCAGCATTCCGAATCTCCCCACTAGACCCCTCATTTCTTCCATTTTGGGTGTTCTGATCTTGCGATCCTACAACCGGAAAGGATTNATTCGGGAGATTCTCCCCACTTTTACCTTTTCTGGCAGAGGCGCCGCTGTTTTGGCTTGACGATGCCGTCGCGCTGGACCGACTGCCACCTCGGCTTGACTGCTGGGATTGCTGGCCTGCGCTAGTTGGCGACGGTATTGAGGGCCGCGAGCTACTCTGGGCCGTTGAGGGACTAGACGGGGCAGGCATGCTCGGGGCGCTGCTCGATGAACTCGGCATCGGCATGCTGGCGCTAGATTGGCTACTCTGGCTCATGGAGCTCTGGCAGGCCATCAGCAACAACCCCGTCAAACCTATAAAGGCCAGTCTGTACAATTTTATCGATTCTCTCATCGTGCGTTACCAAAGCCTCTGGTNCCAGACCATTATTAATACCATTTTTTACGAATTAGAGCAGAAAAACCGTCGGCGGGCAGTTTAACTTCACTCAAGGGGTCGGCCGGCCGGGATGGGGTTTCTTACCAATCNTGGTGGTCCTCGATACCTTAATCACTGATCCCACAAACCCTGCGGGTTCCGATAACGGCCAATGATTAGTACCAGTATCGGACCCTAAAGCAGTTATTTTCGGTGGTTACAGGAACACCGTCCTGTAAGACCGGCCGAAAAACAAAACTTCTAAGCGCTCGCGCAACGCTGCCGAATTGAATAATGTTTTGCGGATTCTCCTCAGACAACACGTTGATTTTCCTCACAGAACCGTTACGCGTCACAGTGAATGAAAGATCAACAAAACCCTCTGCCAATGATTCGGGCCCCTGACCAAGCGCTCGTCTATCCACCATACGGGGCTCGGTGATGATCATGGGAATCGCGATAACTGCGCCGAACAGACTTTGCTGCAATGCCTCGGAGTCATGCTCTTCTGCTAGAAGCGACCACGCAGAAAGATAAAGTTCCTCAGCAGCCCTACGCTGTTCATACATCAGGTACCAATCGGCCAATTCCGCGATAGACTCCGCGAGCGCATAAACATCGTTCTGCTCCTGACGGTAACTTATAATTGATTGGAGTGCTTGCTCACCGGAAATGAATCCAGCCGGCCTTCTCGGCAAACGCTCGTTAACCATCGCCGCAAGAACCGCCTGATCGCCACGAAGCTCCGGACTACTGAGTTCGCTCATCAGTTGCGGGTTACGTGCCACTTGATACGCAGAAAGCACTACGTTCCGCAAGTAGGGTACGTACCTCTCGTCACTNCGGCCATAGTGAAGCTCGACCAGCCGAGCGGCAGCGTTAAAAAGCAATTGTGCGGCGCTCAACCTCAATCCCAGCGTGTCACCAAAACCGATTTCGAATGCTTGCATGTTCCATTCCCCTAATTGCTTAAGTATGGGGATAATTCTCGGGTCATCGGGGCCATAGGCGCGTTGTTGTATGTAGAACAGATAATTTTGGTATGTGTCTACTTCCGACCACTGCCTCAGCTCTGAGTGACTCGCAATCATATTTTGTACTATAGGAATTTGATTGACCGTATCCAGGCCCGCATTCACCCGAGTAACATGCATCGCACGATCAAAAGATCTGAGCGCGGAAAGATGGTCACCCTGACTTTGCTGAATGCTCCCGATCGCTGAAAGCTGTTCAACCAAATCTGCACTCCACGCGCCACCAGCGGTCTCGGTCTGCGCGATAAGGTCGCGGTATTCAAGAAGGGTTTGTTTCTGCTCAAAAGTCTCAGGACTTTTGCTCGTTGCAGTGCGTCGGTGAAGAGCCGAGGGAACAAGACCTTTGACGCTAAGAAGAGGCTGCGGCACGTCAATAAATACGGCGCGAGGCAACGAACGCTCGGAGTTAGGCTTAGGCTGAAGAGCTCCTCCATCAGCCGGATTAGCGCCATTCTGATTCTGCTGAGACGCCGCCTCGGTCAGCGGCAGCGAGGCAACCAATGCCAAGAAAATCAATGCGGCTTTTTTCAAGTCAAACATTACCTAGAGTATTCCGGCTAAATATGATGCACATCGATGCTTGCTGGCTCTAAATTACCGTCAGCACAGTCAAGTTGTCGGGACTATCCCGTCGATCTGTTTTTATAAAGCACGCCATGGGCGCTGTAAACAAACCAGGCGAGATTCGCATAAAAAGCGGCGTAATTGCCTTTTATGTGTAACCCTGTGTTCGCAATAAACGGAGACTACCCACTTCATCGATTTCAGCGAGCCAATGCTGGGCGACATAAACAGTCGCAGAGTATTCCATGATCACGCAGGGGCCGACTAATTTCCGCCCAAAGATCATCGCCTCACGGGAAAACACAGGAATCTTATTAGCTTCAGAAGCTACATTCCGCTCGTGTTGGTTAGCCGGCTGATTGTTCACTGCCGGTTCATAATGCAGCTGAATCGGCTCAGAAACCTCCTTGACATCAGCGCAGATATTAACGAGCTCGACGCTGCTGGTTAGCGAGTATCCATAGCGACGCTGATGAAGCGCCTTAAATTCCGCAACCGAGTCAGCGAGTCCCTGCCAAGGAACACTGAGCGTGTAAGACTGGCCCTTGTAGCAGAGATCGACACTGCGCTTACAGACCAGCTCGCCCGCGCCAGACAATTCCGCTCTCGCCTCGTCCTCGAGATCTTGAAATGCTGATTCAAGCGCCTTGACTTCAATTTCATCAACGGCAACGCCAAGGGTTCGGGTTAGCTGACGACCACGAGACGCCATCAGCATCCCAAGGGCCGAAAGCACGCCTCCTCGCGCGGGTACTAGCACGCTGCGCATCTGCATGGCCTCTGCCAGGGCGCAAACATGTAGACCTCCCGCGCCGCCGAAACTAGCAAGCACAAAGTCGGCCGGATCATAACCTCGGTTGACTGAGATCTCCCTGATTGCTTTGGCCATGTGCTCATTAGCGACGCTGATTATGCCAGCAGCAGTCTCTTCAACCGACAGTGCAATCTTCTGCGCAAGATCCCCGATAGCATTTCTGGCATGCGCCACGCTGAGCTTGAGGTTCCCAGGGAGTCTAGCGCCGGGTACAAGCCTACCCAGAACCAAATTCGCGTCTGTGACGGTGGCATGACTTCCGCCTAGGCCATAACAAGCGGGGCCGGGATCCGCGCCGGACGATCGGGGGCCCACCTGAAGCATACCGCCATCGTCAACATAGGCGATCGAACCACCACCCGCGCCTATCGTGTGCATGTCAACCATCGGAACCGCCACGGGATATTGCCCAATGTGACTTTCTGAGGTCGTTGCAATTTCGCCATCAAGTAGAGCGACATCTGTCGACGTACCGCCCATATCAAAACTGATGATCCGGCTGACATTGGTTTGCTCACCAACATTTTTCATTGCGACCAGTCCGCCAGCCGGACCTGAAAGCAATAATCTCACCGCTGACTCAACCGCTTTGTCCGCGTCAATGGTTTCCCCGTTGGACTGCATGATCCTCAGCGAGCAACGCTTCAGCCCGGAGTTGAGGCGGGACAAGTAGCCAAACACGACTGGACCCAGTGAAGCATTGAGCCAGGTCGCTATGCCTCGTTCATACTCCTTGTAAACTGGCAAAACCGCAGAAGAACGGCTTACAAAAACAGGAAGGTTTTCATTTTTTATGGCATTTTCAATAGCCACTTCTGAGGAATCGTCAAGAAACGAAAATAAAAGATTAATCGCTACAGCCTCAGGAGCAAGATCCTTAATCTTAGCCACCAACTCTTTAAGCTTGTCTGAAGTTAAGGCCTCGAGAACTTTGCCCTCGGCTGATATACGCCCACCGGTTTCCAAACAGTATACGGAAGGCAATGCAGAACTCCCTGCTGGAAACTCCAGCGCATAAAGTGACGGGCGTGCCTGGCGGCCAAGCATCAGAGTATCGCCGAAACCATGATTTGTGACATATGCAGTCGGCGCATTTTTGCCTTCCAAAACAGCATTGGTGGCAACCGTGCTTCCATGGATAATGTGCAACCTGCCCCTATCTACCTCTCCCGAAAGACCTAAAGCCTCAATGCCAGCCAGAATTGCCTGCTCTGGAGCGGCAGGAGTAGACAAGGTCTTATGTACCTTCGCCTCTACCGTTTCGCCAAAACGCAAACAGACAAAGTCGGTGAATGTTCCGCCTGCGTCAACACCGAGAAAAATTTTGTCAGTTCGCAATTGAATCTTTATCCCGCTTCTTTCCTCGAGCGATTATAACTGGTGTAATTCTGTTCAACTAATAAAAGCCAAATAGAGATCCAGTGTGCCTGAACTTCCTGAAGTTGAAACTACGCGGCGCGGAATCATTGATCACATCAAAGGCAAAAAGATCGAACAGGTGATCGTCCGTCAAAAGGCGTTGCGCTGGCCTGTCCCGGAANNCCTGGCTCCCGCATTACGCGGGCAGTCNTTCTATGATGTCCAGCGACGAGCCAAGTATCTGTTANTGCGCACNCGGTCNGGCACCCTGNTANTTCATCTTGGCATGTCAGGAAGCTTGCGAATTNTNAANTACAGGGNCTCACCCGNCAAACATGANCATATTGATATGCTNTTTTNCGNTGGGACTTGTTTGCGCTACACAGATCCNAGGCGCTTTGGNTCCTTTCTGTGGCATGAAGGAGAGCCNAANANNCACAAGCTCCTNAGAAGGCTTGGCCCAGAACCACTGACTGAATCATTCGATGGGGATTATTTGTTTCGGGCAAGCAGAAATCGCAATGCTCCGATAAAGAGCTTCATCATGGACAGCCACGTTGTAGTTGGCGTCGGGAACATTTACGCGAATGAAGCGCTGTTTCTCAGTGGCATACACCCAAAGCGTGCGGCCGGCCGGATTGGCCGCCGTCGATGCGGGCACCTCGCCTACAATATCAAACGCATTTTAANCAGAGCCATCGAAGTTGGGGGGACTACTCTTCGAGACTTTACTAACAGCAGCGGGCTTCCTGGATACTTTCAGCAGTCTCTACGGGTTTATGGCCGAGGAAATGAAGCCTGCAAGACTTGCCAAGCTCGGCTCAAGGAGGTTCGATTGAGCCAGCGCAGTACAGTGTACTGCCCAAAGTGCCAAACCTAGCCGGCCGATATTTCTCGGACAACCGCGGGATGCACAAACTTTGAGATATCTCCGCCATACGAAGCAATCTCTCTTACCAGCGTGGATGAAATGTACGACAGATGTTCGGCTGGCGCGAGAAACACTGTTTCGATTTCAGGCTCAAGGACTCTGTTCATGCCAACGAGCTGAAATTCATATTCAAAGTCAGCAACAGTGCGCAAGCCTCGCAGGATAATGTTCGCGCCACAAGATTTGACGAATTCCGTCAGCAAAGAGTCAAAAGGCTGCACGCTTACGTTCTCAAGGTGGCTGAGCACTTCCTGCGCGAGGGAAACCCGACGATCCGTAGACATTGTATTTTTTTTCTGAGCGTTAGTCCCTATTGCGACTACGATCTGGTCAAACAACTTTGATGCTCGCTCAACCAGATCAGTATGACCGTTTGTGATAGGGTTGAACGTTCCAGGGTATACAGCAATCTTCATCGGGCTGTCTCTGCTTCCGAGATAGATAGTAGTTTAGCGAAATGGAGTATGCTGCTCAATCAGTCATACAGGAAATGCCATATCCGGTGCTCCAGCCAATTGTGGTGTCTTCCGGACTCGAATCCGACATGCCCCCCTAACGCTCAGGNCCATGCGTGCGGATGCATAGAGGTGGCTCGAATCNGGCAGCGCTGCCGCTGGGATAAGCGGATCGCCGCTGGCCTGGATCAATAAAGTTGGGGCAGTTATACCTGGCAAAAAGTTANTGCTACAGCAGCGTTCGTAATAATCACTCGCATCGCTAAAACCATTTAAAGGAGCCGTAATCGCGTCGTCGAACTCCAGGATACTGTTGACATGTGAGACGTCACCCGGATTAGACAGCAGATCAAAATCTGCAACGCCAGCCTGCTTGAGTGCGTTACGTTTGCGAGGAACTCGCACAGCAGTAGACTGGTCAGGTACCTGCCATACAGCCGGATGCGCCGGTGAGCATGGCTCGCGAACAGATACTGAGCGTAAAGAGCGTTGACACGGCCACTGCGCGTTTAGTACTTGTGCAGTCGCGTCCTTCTCCTAGCTACTTCAACAACACATTAGCACCAAATGAATAGCCTACCAGCGAAATAGCATTTGGGTGGAAGGTGTCGATCACCGTATTCAAAACTTCTTCAAGATCATCAGAAACTCCCGAGTGGTAGGCTCCGCCTCGGCGACTCAGATCTCCGCTACAGCCCCGAAAGTTCATCGCTACGCTGCTATAGCCCTCCCTAGATAAGTGCCGCTGCAGCGACTGTATGTAAGATGAAGAAGAACTTCCACAAAAACCATACAGGAGAAAACCCATAGCACGTTGCCCTGCATTGTCTGGATCAGAGGCTGATAGCCAGTCGAGATCAATAAAATCTCCATCGTCTAGCTCGACCCTCTGTCGGACATGTTCGACCGCTTCTGCATTGGCAAATAAACGCCACAGTGNTTGAGTGTGACCTTCCGGCAGCCANCATGCTGGCTCAAATATCTCTTTTTTANTTTCAGACCGCATTTTATCAACTCAGATTGGATAAACTGGCCATCGGCGAGAGAGAGCTACGGTTTCACGGAAACAAGATACAGACCAAAGTGAACCTTGCCCGCAGATTTCACTTTCATCTCCGACCAGGTAGAAGGCAGTTTGGTACGATCAATTTTCTGATGATGTTCTAAATAGACCCTGGCGTCATTCGCCAGCATCTGGCTCTCCGTTAGACNANTGCAACATTCATANAGCAGATTTGCCGAAAATGGTGGATCAACAAACACGACATTNAACNGATCNCTCGTGACTTCACTGATCAGCCACTGGCACGCATCAGTCTGAATCACCCGAGCTTCAGTGCAAGCAAGCAGTGCCGAATTTTCTCTCAGTTTAATGANGACTCTTTTGNTGGCATCCAGCAGAGTTGCTGCTCGAGCGCCCCGCGACAATGATTCGAAGCTAAGAGCGCCACTACCCGCGAATAAGTCTAGGCAATTAGCGCCTGCAATAACCGGCTCAAGCCAGTTGAACAAGGTTTCGCGAATCCGATCGCTCGTGGGCCGCAGTCCATCGCTAGTCGGAAAACTGATTACTCTGCGTCGGTGCCTGCCCGCAATAATTCTTAACTGATTTTGACCAAACATCGCGTTAGTTGGAGTTATTTACAGTGGATAATAAGCAAATCCTTGGGTATCCGCACTTATCTCCAGCGGATGAATGTNACAGTGCAAGATATACAGCGGTGGTGATAGCATACTCTGTTGCTATCAAATACGCAGAAGCAATTGATATGTTCGGCAAAAGCAAGCCAGATAAGTCCAAACAACCGGCAATGGCTGAAGAAGCAGCCGACCCAGTTACAGGGGAGATCCTCTCCCGCCTTAAAAACGGACTTTCCAAGACTCGCGGCCGCATAGGTACCGTAGTGCAGACTCTCGTGTCTGGAGCGGGGGCCATTGATCAGGCTGTGCTGGATGAAATTGAAGGACAGTTGCTTTCAGCCGACGTCGGTCTCGAGGCAACTGACCAGATCATAAGAAATCTCCGGAAGAAACTGGACCGCAAGCAGCT
This sequence comes from Gammaproteobacteria bacterium, assembly GCA_002719575.1. GTDB lineage: Bacteria > Pseudomonadota > Gammaproteobacteria > Pseudomonadales > Pseudohongiellaceae > UBA9145. Next base: position 42,050 of record PBHS01000035.1, read on the forward strand.
GAATGACGGAGAGGCTTGCATGGCATGCCTCAAGCAAGAGTTACGGGCGATATTGAAGCCCTGCAATGAACCCTTGCAAGTGCCCGCGTCTGAAATTCCCTTCGTACTGTTGGTGGTTGGCGTAAACGGGGCTGGAAAAACCACGACGATTGGCAAATTAGCCAGTAAGTTTCGGGCCGAGGGCAAAAGCGTCATGCTAGCTGCAGGAGATACCTTCCGCGCAGCAGCGGTTGATCAACTTCAAGTCTGGGGAGAACGCAATAGCGTGCCTGTGGTAACTCAAGCTAACGGTGCGGATAGCGCGTCAGTCATTTTCGACGCCGCGCGGTCAGCGAAAGCAAGAAACATCGATATCCTGATTGCCGATACCGCCGGACGCCTGCACACCAAAGAGAATCTAATGAAAGAATTGGAAAAAATCGTTCGAGTGCTAAAAAAGCAGGATGAACGTTTCCCTCAAGAAACCATGCTGGTGCTCGATGCGACAACAGGCCAAAACGCTTTGAATCAAGCTGAAAGTTTCAACAAGGCCACGAGGCTGTCCGGCATCACACTGACAAAGCTGGACGGAACGGCCAAGGGCGGTGTCGTATTCGCGCTTGCCAAACGCCTCGAACTACCAATCAGGTTTATCGGCGTAGGCGAAAAAGTCGATGACCTACGGCCATTCGACGCAAAACAATTTACCGACGCGCTTTTCTCTGTTTAGACCACATGATCAAGTTCGAAAACGTAAGCATGCGTTACGCCACCGGGCTGGAAGCACTGTCAGATGTCAGCTTTGAAATTGCCAGAGGCGAGCTGGTTTTTCTTACCGGACATTCTGGGGCAGGTAAGAGCACAGTTCTACGACTGGTTTTAGCGCTAGAAAACTGCGGCGACGGCGATCTTTTCGTCGCAAACAAACGCATCAAGGGGCTTTCAAGGTCTGATCTAGCACTGCATCGCCGGCAAATAGGTGCCGTTTTTCAGGATCATCAGCTGCTCTACGATCGCTCAGTGGGTGAAAACGTTGCATTACCGCTTGAAATTTCCGAATTCTCCCACAGAGAGATCAAGCGAAGAGTGAGAGCGGCGCTTGACAAAGTCGGCCTCTTGCACAAAGAAAAATACTCTCCCGGGCAACTGTCGGCTGGAGAACAGCAGCGAGTGGGCATCGCAAGAGCGGTAGTTAACCGTCCGCGCATCATTCTCGGCGACGAACCCACCGGAAACCTTGACCCTGAGCTGTCAGCAGACATTCTGACCGTTTTTGAACAGTTCAGCTCAGTAGGAGTCAGCCTCTTGATTGCCAGCCATGACAAATCTCTGCTGAACCAATTCAAACACCGAACCCTGACGCTTGACCATGGTAGGCTGCGATCGGATGTCTAGGGCACAACGATCGGGTCCGAGTCAAGCAGAGCGAAGCCTGATAAGCCTGCTGGTCAAACGGCATGCAGATGCGGCTCGTCAAACTGTCGCGCGGATCAGGAGCGCACCTCTGAAGGCAAGCCTGATGAGCCTGGTGATCGCCTTTGCAATGACCCTGCCCGCTTTACTATTGCTGCTTTCTTTAAATGTTCAGACGCAACTTGGTAACCTCGACGATACAGCTGAGATAACCGCCTATTTTCCTGTCGATCTGCCAGAAGATAGGGTCTCAGAGATTAGTGAATACTTACAAATGCAGATCGGTGACACTGAAATCCGCTATGTGCCAACTACTTTGGCGCTTGCTCAACTCAACGAGAGTGTGATTTTCAAGCCCATCTTGGATGCTCTAGAGTCCAACCCTCTGCCTGCAGCTCTGATAGTCCGACCTGAAGAGCCCAGTGTCGCTACCGCCCTGGAAATCGAAAGGATCCTTCTTGGTCTGGCGGAGATCGAGATGGTTCAGCTTGACACCACATGGTTGCAAAGACTTGAGGCGTGGCTGCGTCTATTAGACAGCCTTTTATTAGCCCTCTATCTGATTATAGTTTGTGGCTTGCTGCTTATTATCGCTCACACTGTGGGAAGTAGCGTGCAAAGTAGGCGCGAGGAAATTCGCATAATGAAGCAATTTGGGGGAACAGATGCTTTTATAAGACGCCCTTTTTTATATTTTGGCGTTCTGATTGGGGCAGCCGGCGGAACTCTGACCTGCCTGCTGACTGCTGGGATCGGGCATCAACTTGGAGTAGCAGCCAAGGCGCTAGCGCTACTCTACCAGGCTGACTTTGCGGTTGTCGGACTCAGTTTTGAGCAGAACCTTGCAATGATAGTNCTGAGTGCCAGCATCGGAGGGCTCTCTGCGTTCCTCGCCGTTTCGGGGAAAATCGCTTCATTCAATCCATGAATTGAAGGCCCTCGCTCGTTTTTGCTGCAGGAAAATTGCGTCTGAATTCGTCTTAAGGCACTTGAAAAAGTCAATTTAGAGCCCAACTTGTAATCCTGAAAGGTAATCCAAGTAAGGCCGAAGCGCCGTACAGCACTCGTGCACCACACACGAATGTACGACATGGCATGACCGCACAAAAAGTGCTANCATCAGTCTATGGTATAAACAGTTGAATTCACTCCTAAAATGAGTAAAAGCACAAACCTACAAGTCATTGACCCGATAACTCCGGGCCGCGANCTCACCGCATACATCGCATCGGTAAACAGTATTGCCGTACTCACGCCCGAGCATGAACTCGAGCTGGCTAAGCAATACTACTACGACAATGATGTCGACGCAGCGCGGCAGATGGTTATGGCACACCTGCGTTTTGTCGTACACATGGCCAAGACCTACTCAGGTTATGGTCTCTCGCAAGCCGACCTGATTCAGGAAGGGAACGTTGGTCTGATGAAGGCGGTTAAGCGCTTTAACCCGGAAGTTGGTGTTCGCCTTGTTTCATTTGCAGTGCACTGGATCAAGGCCGAAATGCACGAGTACATTTTGCGCAACTGGCGTATTGTCAAAGTCGCCACAACCAAAGCTCAGCGCAAACTCTTTTTTAACCTACGCAGCTCCAAGACGAGATTAGGCTGGTTGAATAACGAAGAGACCAACGCCGTTGCCCAGGATCTTGGAGTTGACCCCAAAGTCGTTATGCAAATGGAGGGTCGAATGAGTGCTTACGACGCTTCTTTTGATGCTGAACCTGACAGCGACGACGAAGCAGTCTATCGAGCGCCGGCCTACTATCTTGAAGACCAAAGTTCAGACCTCGCTGAAAATCTGGAAGAGGCTGAATGGGAAGAAGTAAATAATAACAGCCTTATGCTCGCATTGGACGGCCTAGACGATCGCAGCCAGGATATTCTGCGTAGCCGCTGGCTGAGTGACGAGAAGGCGACACTGCATGACCTGGCTAATAAGTACGGCGTTTCCGCAGAGCGNATTCGTCAACTGGAAAAAAACGCCATGAGTAAAATCAAGGCGAAGATGAAATTCTAANAATCTATATATCGCCGCCAGACAGAGAAGACCAAATATAAACTAAGCCGCGTAATACGCGGCTTTTTNATGCCTACAATAAAACGCACGGCAAACTGAGCGACCAACACTGTATAATGTCACACATTAACCACNAGTTGCGAGAAATGCCAAGATACATTCTGACCCTTGCCAGTTTCAACGGCTTTCTTGTCGTTGCCNTGGGTGCTTTTGGCGCTCACGCTTTAGAGGCGATAGTGGATGAAAAGGCGATAGACGTTTATAAAACCGGCGTGCAGTATCACCTTTTTCATACCCTCGCGCTTCTAGGCAACGGCCTGCTTGCAAGCCAACAGCCAACGCAGAAGCTTTTCTGCATTCCAGCGGGTCTGTTTGCAGCAGGTATTATTCTATTCGCCGGCAGCCTTTACTTATTCAGCGTAACGGGCCTTACCTGGCTGGGATTCATTACTCCAATTGGAGGCCTAGCGTTTCTTAGTGGGTGGGCAACCCTTGCCTGGCTCACTTTTTCTTCTGACGCATAGCAGAACGAATCGCCACAATGACCGATGTGAACATTGCATTAAAGCTTAGCTGCCATGGGACTCTGATAAACACTGCGATCGCCGAAGCTCAAAGCCAGGCNCCTATAGTCTCCGCAATGCGCGAAGCAGTCGCGGCGGGTGCAAAAGGCCATCTCACCGTAAGGATTCCGAGAGGACTTCTGCTCCAGCGCACCTTTAACAGTCAACATAATAATTGTTTGAAGCCTCAGGAATGGGTTCAAGTGTCAGCAATGGATAACGTCCAGCTAAACGAAACACCGACTGAGTGCTTTTTTTATGAACCCTAATCCATTAGGTCGTAATATACGCAGCTTTGTAATTCGGGCAAGCCGAGCCACTGACTCTCAACGCAAGGCACTAGAACAACATTGGGACGCCCACGTAATTCCCTACAACATGGCTCACTTAGAGTTGGATAATTACTTTGCCGAGCCCAAGCCGCTCACCATAGAAATTGGATTTGGAATGGGAGATTCATTATTGGAAATGGCCGTGGCAGAACCGCAGTCAAACTTCCTTGGGATCGAGGTGCATAGACCTGGAGTTGGCAAACTTCTTCACGGCATTGCAAGACATAACTTGCAGAATCTGAAAATCATGTGCCATGACGCCACCGAAGTCATTTCAAACTGTTTTGAAAAGCAAAGTGTAGATCGCTTACTCATATTTTTTCCGGATCCATGGCCTAAAAAGAGGCACCAGAAGAGGCGCATCATTCAAACGGAGTTCGTTGAGTTGCTCGCTACGCGGCTTGTAGTTGGAGGCTTGTTGCACCTTGCCACCGACTGGGAAGAATACGCATTGCATATGATGGAAGTGCTGGAAGGTGAATCCACTCTGACAAATTGCTCTGATGCAGGAAGATACTGGGACAATCCTGCCAGACCAGAAACCAAGTTTGAGCAGAGGGGACGACGTCTGGGCCATGATGTGTGGGATCTATTGTTTAAAAGGGTCAGCTTGTAATCTAAAACCAAAAGCGATGCTCGTTTTCCTTTAGCCAACGAATATAGTTCTCGTATTCCGGGCAGACTGAGTTAACTAATAGCCAAAAGCGTTTTGAATGGTTCATGTGGATCAGATGACAAACCTCGTGCGCAATCATGTAATCGATGATGCCGTAAGGCGCGAGCATAATGAGCCAGTTGAACTGCAGCACTCCCTGGGATGTGCAGTGCCCCCACTTTGACTTAGTTTTGCGTAGTTTGATTTGTGAAATTTTTTGATCTACCCCTAAATAGCGAGCAAGCCCTTTGGCCCTAGGAACGATGTAATGGCTGGCTTTATCAATGAGGTAGTCTTCCAGTTGCACGCGTGCCTTTGACGGCGTGAGGTGTTGCCCCTGAAAAATAAATTGGTTGCCGTCAGCTATGATCCGCTGTTTTCTCCCTTGTTTGAAAACGATCTCCAACTCTCTGGCTCGGTAGAAAATCCGACGGCCATGCTCAATCACCAACCTTTCATCCTGACGTGCAGATTCCTCTGCCAGACGGCTCTCAATCCAGGCCCTGTTGCTTTGGACAAATTCTTTTACCTCAGTTTTTGATGCGTCCAGAGGTACCCTGACGATTACCTTTTCGGGCTTGACGTAGAGTGCAAGAGTCTTTCGCTTGCTCCGCTGGACTTCACAGCTGAAAGGTTCTCTGATTGCGGGATCGGCTGCAGGAGCACGCTGAGCCTTCATCGGCGCATTGCGAGTGGACATTATTTCAACGGACAACAATTCATTGACTTTCGGGCAACCAGGCTCGGTTCATAGACTCGAGAGTGAGCCCGCTCTCTTTCCGCATAATAAATGGCTTGCCTCTCTTCGAACCAATTTACAAGTTCATAAGGTTCAAGAATGAAGTCCGTACTGCTTGAACGCCCGAATTGACGTTGCTGAGTAAATGTTTCATAAAACACAAACCCTCGTGCCCTGACTGCGCGCTTGATGCTTCCTATGAGAAAGTGGTAAAGATAGTGGAAAACCATGNCTGCATCAAAATTTTTGCCAGCCAGCGGATTTTCTGCTGCCTGTCCAAAGTTCACTTTCCAAGGCGTCATCATCTTGTGATCAGCAACTTCGACCATGCTTAGGTCGGCCGGCTGCTTATCATCAATATCAGCTAATACTTCAGGAGCGCCAAGACTTANGAGGAATCCGCCATTGCAGCCTGGTCCACACGCGAGGCCCAGCACGGCATGAGAAACCTCTAGCTCATCTAACAACATCACGCCTTTTACAAGTAGTGACGATGCTTTCAAGTTTGAATGGGTCACAGATAAGCGGATAATAGGATCACGCGGCCAAGCAACCATTGGCATTAACATAAGTGAATCGCCTGCCGCATACAACAAGTTTGCTGCAAGGGCGCGGCAGAGACCGGTGCAAATGAATCCGCGAGGAATCAATCAGGATTGTGACAAAATTCGACGCCTCAAGAGATCAGTTATTTACTGAGCAACGAGCGACTGGCGATTTCGTTTTCGATGACAGCGTCGCGCGCGTTTTTGATGACATGGTAAGCCGCTCGATACCCGGTTACCGTACTATCATTTCGATGATCGGTGTCATGGCCAACAGGCACTTCCAACAGGGGTCAGCAATCTACGATCTTGGCTGTAGTCTGGGCACTGCGAGCTTTGCCATGGCGGAACAGTTGGCTTGCAGTGATTGCTTGATCCATGCAATCGACNGCTCCCAAGCCATGATCGGCAGACTACAGGACAAACTGCGGACCAGCGAAACCCCTCAGATTGTAAGTCGGTGCGCTGATATTACCGATGTTGAAATTAAAAATGCTTCGATGGTGGTGTTGAATTTTACGCTGCAGTTCGTGCGCAAGACATCAAGAGATGCTCTCATACAAAAGATCTATGAGGGCCTGAGGCCCGGNGGAATTCTTGTAATCTCTGAAAAAATTGAATTTTCTGATCCTGCACTGAATGAACTGGTTACCGATCTCTATTACAACTTCAAAGAGCAAATGGGCTACAGTAGGAAGGAAATCTTGCAAAAACGTGCCGCGCTTAAAAATGTGCTTGTCCCCGAAACGCTTGATGGGCACCGTCGGCGCCTGGGTCATGCGGGCTTCAGTCCTCTATACGTGTGGTTTCAATGTTTCAACTTTGTCTCATTCGTGGCATTTAAATGACCTCCTTGAGCAATAGCGCCGCTGCGATTGAGTTTCAGGAAAACTTACTTAGCGATTCTCAAGCCAGGTTGAGTAAGCTTCTGCCTTTTATATCTCACTCATTTCTGGACAGCATCAAAAAAGGAGATTGGGCCAGATGGCGACAACGCCTTGAAAAGCTCACTTGCCACCAACCGTCTCGGATCAAAATTGGAGACAGAATAGAAATCGGCCAATCTAATGACCTTTCCAAAGCTGAAAAGAATATCCTTGAAGAACAACTCAGGGAGTTCATCCCTTGGCGCAAAGGACCTTTTAATTTATTTGGTATTGAAATCGACACCGAGTGGCGCTGCGATATGAAGTGGTCCCGACTCGAGCATATGATCGCACCGCTAGAGGGACGCAGGGTGCTGGATGTCGGCAGCGGCAATGGCTATTTTAGTCTGCGCATGGTGTCAGCGGGAGCGGATTTAGTTGTCGGGCTGGAGCCACACATACCGTATTACGCGCAATTCTGTGCGTTACAGCGGTTTATCCCCGGCATTCCGGCAGTTCTGCTTCCAATAACGCTGGAATTGATACCCAGACCGCTACCACGATTTGACACCGTGTTCTCAATGGGCGTGATTTACCATCAACGCTCACCGATCGATCACCTTCTACAGCTTAAGGACTGTCTATGCAGCGGCGGCCAGCTGGTTCTCGAGACGCTAGTAGTTGATGGGCCGATCGGCTATAGCCTTGTCCCGAGAGATTGCTACGCGCGTATGTCTAATGTCTGGTTCATCCCCAGTCTTTCAAGCATTGCACAGTGGCTAGACCGCTGTGGCTTTATCAATGTGAAGGTCATCAGTGAAAGTACGACTGAAATGACCGAGCAACGTTCAACCGCATGGATGCCGTATAAATCTTTGGATTCCGCATTACTGGCTACCAACCCTAACCAGACCGTCGAGGGGCACCCTTCTCCGAAGCGCGCGATTTTATTGGCTGACAAAGCCTAACCGTGGAGCAACGCTGGCAAAGAAGTTATATTTTTCTAAATGGGGTCAAGCCTCGCTATATAAAATGGGGGGTCTATTTCGTGACAGTGACACAACTTTTATTTCTGCTTGATACGCCAACCCGGAAAAACACGGCTTCTCATGTTACTGGTTGACGATTGAAGCTTATTTGGTTATCACTACAAAAGGACCGTTAGGGTCACCTCTAATTTTATATTATTTTGTTAAATCGAGAGCAATCATGGCCAGGCCCCTTCGAATAGAATTTCCAGATGCTATTTACCATGTGTCTAACTATGGATCAGAAGGCCAACGTGTTTTCCCTTCCGCTAAGTACTATGAATCATTCTTAAAGGGGTTGGCGGAAACCTGCTCACGCCTGAATGTTGAAGTCCACTCATTCTGCTTGTTGCGCGATCAGTATCATCTTCTACTTAAAACCCCCGAAGGAAACCTAAGTCGCGTAATGCGACAAATTGACGGCATGTATACGCAGAATTACCAACGTCTGAAAGGCGTTGAGGGATCCCTTTTTCGCGGCAGGTATAAAGCAGTACTGGTACAGGCAGATAAATACTTGTTGCCGGTGTCGCGCTACATACACTGCAAAGTGAAAAGTAAGGATCGCACAAGTTATAAATACAGCAGTTATGGCTACTTCACTCGCAAAGCTAAGCCGCCGGTATGGTTTAAACGAGAAGAGATCTTAAAGGAAATGCAAGTCGTCGCTGCAAAGCGGGCGATGGCCTACAAGAGGTATGTTGCCAAAGAAATAGATGAAGAGACCGCCAGTTTTTATGGCAAAAAGAATCTGTCTTCTTTGATGGGGGACCCCAAGTTTAAGGCCGCTGCGAAAAGAAAGAGATCTGCAACCGCCTCACGTGGAATATCACGCGGCTTAAATGCGAAGTGGAGGCCCTCCTGCAAGAAAATAATTACAGCGGTGGCGAAGCAGTTCAAAGTATCCGAGACCAGTATTTACACAGCGGCGCGTGGGCCCGGCTCTAAGAACGTTCCGCGTTGGGTGGCCATGTACCTTTGTCAGGAGCTTTCTGCCGTGACGCTACAGTCAATCGCGAAACTATTCAAGCTTAAGCGTTATGGGACAGTATCAACGACCGTTGGAAAGTTAAAAGCCGAGTTTGTGGAGGATCCAAAGCTTCGGGCGGTTACAGAACGACTAATCAAGCGTCTTAGCAAAGGTAAATAGCCAAGCATCTTCTACGCAGCGTCAGTGATAATTTACACGCGTACAAAACCGGCGTTTGTATTTGAATGTAAGGGCTTATTTGATTTTAGCTTCTTTGTAAATAACATGCTTACGGACGACGGGGTCAAATTTCTTGAGTTCGATCTTATCAGGCATAGTCCGCTTGTTCTTATCTGTGGTGTAGAAGTGTCCAGTCCCTGCGCTCGACACCAGTTTAATTTTATCTCTCATATTAATTCCCCTAATATCGCGCGCCGTAAACTAAACATGAAAACCCTTACCACGAATATCTGCTAGAACTGTGTCAATACCGAGTTTATCGATAGTTCGCATGCCTTTCGTTGAGATGCGTAGCTTTACGAAGCGGTTTTCTGACTCAACCCAAAAGCGATGGGTATGTAGATTTGGAGAAAACCGACGTCGAGTCTTGTTATTCGCGTGTGAAACGTTATTACCAGTAACAGGTTTCTTGCCGGTTACCATACATACCCTGGCCATGGTTTTGCCTCATCGTGCTGGAGCGTGATTTTTTGTCAATAATTGCGGCTAGCTGACCCGAGAACGCTCGGGCTGGCGACGAAGAGCGCGATTTATAACAAAACACCCCCCCAAGATCAAGCCATGCTGAAACGGCCGCAGACATTTCAGGCCGTTTAGCCTGAGCGATACCAAACCATGATCAAAAAGCAAGGAATGATTCGTTGCCCGGATTGCTCATATGTTTAATGCAGATTGCAGCCGCCTCTTTACATTGACGTCAGGCTGGCTCTATTCAGCGAGACCAAGGGGATAATTGAGGCCAAAAGCTAGTGCGAAATGATTGAAATATAATTACCCTCCTACTGCTCTCAAGGATATACGGGCGCAGCATTGACCGCACTTCTGGCAAGCTTTTCTAGATTGACAACATAGTGACAATTATAAGCATGATCGCCAAGGAAAGCGTCTATTAGCTGCCTTCCTCACAAGCTTTTAAATACTGCTTCTCTCGCCTCGCTGGAGAGCATCGTGTTCCCTGCAACTTCGTTCTGAAACGACGGATTACAAACGCCTTGTTAGGAGCCAGCCTCCGCGATCCAGCGACAGATTTTTAATTCGCCTAGCAAGTTATTTGCGAGGGAGGCCTTTTCACCCAAATTGCGCGCAGGTTTTTGACCTGCTAGGCTAGCGATCTTTTTATTTTGCCTGTGCCATCCCACAAGATTCGTCAGCTATCATGATGAGCCTCAACAACAAGCGCATCCTGCTGGGCATAACCGGCGGCATAGCCGCCTACAAGAGCGCCGAACTCACACGTATGCTCGTCAAAGCGGGGGCCGAAATCCACGTAGCCATGACGCCTTCTGCCACTGAGTTCATCACACCCCTCACTATGCAGGCTTTGTCGGGTCATCGGGTGCATCTTGATTTACTGGATGCCGACGCCGAGGCAGGCATGGGTCACATCGAATTGGCACGATGGGCTGATCTTATCGTCATTGCACCAGCAACGGCAGACTTCATTGCCCGAGTGACTCACGGCCAGGCAGATGACCTACTAACCACAGTTGTACTTGCCAGCATCGCTCCGATAGCAATCGCGCCGGCGATGAACCAGGCAATGTGGGGGGACGATATCACCCAAACCAATCTCAAAGCCCTTAAAAGTCGAAGCATTCACATATGGGGGCCAGCCTTCGGCGAACAGGCCTGTGGTGACATCGGCCCAGGAAGGATGATTGAGCCTCAAGAGATCGCTGAACGCTGTAGCGGATTTTTCGAAAATACCCGCCTTAACGGAATAAAAATACTCATGACCGGAGGGCCAACTCGAGAGGCGATAGACCCTGTTCGCTTCATCAGCAACCACAGCTCAGGGAAGATGGCATTCGCCCTTGCCACAGAGGCAGCAGCAGCCGGGGCGCAAGTTACGTTGATCAGCGGGCCAGTTCATCTGACCACGCCTGATCGGGTGAGCCGTATCGACGTAGAAAGCGCCGAGCAGATGCTAAGCGCGGTAATGGATCACATTGAAGGCGCAGACATCTTCATCGGAGTGGCTGCGGTCGCCGATTACCGGCCAGTGACAGCTGAAAAGCAAAAAATCAAAAAAACCAAAAACGACATGACTCTGACGCTTGTGAAGAACCCTGACATAATTAGTACCGTTGCGACACTTTCACCCGCCCCGATCGTCGTTGGTTTCGCGGCAGAAACCGAAAATATAGATGTAAACGGCAGGGACAAGCTGGAAAACAAAGGCCTCGATTTATTATTTGCTAATCAGGCAACCGAAACCTTTAACAACGATGAAGTCTCAATCATCGCGCTTTCTAGTCAAAGCCAGCAAACCCTCGGTCCGGGCAGCAAGCTCAGTGTCGCGCGGCTAATGCTTGACCTAATCGCCGACCAATTAGAAAGAAAGACAAATCAACCTGAATCGTAGCCACCTGAAGACCTGGCGAAGCCTAGCACTGGTAGTGCACTTGCAGTAACTGAAGAGATCCAATCATCCGAATATCTTTCGCAAAAAGCGATTTTCCAAGCTTGTGTCATTCGAAGCATCGTTGAGGAGCAGGTTGCGCGTCGCTCGTGATGGCCGACTTTTAAGCCCAGATCCTTGCAGGCCCCCATAACGGACCTGAGACGTTCAGGCGTCAACATTTCCACGTTCGAAGCCGCAAATAAAACGCCCTGAAGCGCATAAAAAATAGTTAAAGCCCTGATTCAGAAATCAGATAAAGGCCCTGAACTGATATTTGCCAGAAGTACGCGCGTAGTTTTACTACCGTATCATTTAGCTAAAATCTTGCCTAGACTTTCGTCAATCTACTCACCNAGGCACTGCCCNATCACGGTAATAGTTCTCATCAGAGCCGAAGACTGTGGCGAAATTGCAACATCAATATCAATTCCAATTCCGTCGCCAAAAAGTTTGCTAGGTTACTCTGCGCCGAAGAATAGATGCTGCTGGTTTGCATGGTAAAACGGGGAATTTAATGCCGGGCGTAAGCGTGAGGCAAGTTGAGAGGCTAATTGCCGATAAGACNATAGACGACTCTGTGTTTAACAGAGAACAGTGCCTTCTTCAGGGATTCAAATGCAATGCCTCCAGGTCGCATATTAATAATCACGTTGAGAAAGCTGTATTTCTGGAGAAATTTATCGATGAAGGTGACGGCACCTTGATTGCACAAGCTAGACAAAGCACAAAAAAGATCAGCCTGCGGCAAACAGTAACTGCTGAAGATTTTCAGAACCTATGACAAGCATCGGCAAGGTCACCAAAGTTTCACGCAAAGATCAGATCCTGCAGTCANTGGCGANAATGCTTGAAACNGCTCCTGGNGAGNGAATCACTACCGCGGCTCTCGCCAANGAAGTGGGGGTATCCGAAGCNGCTCTNTACAGGCATTTCCCNAGNAAGGCNCGCATGTTTGAAGGTCTGATCAAATTTATCGAGGACACTCTGTTCCAGCGGATTTCTCGGATTTTGAAAGAAGAANCCAACGCAGAGCTCCGTTGTCAAAAGATACTGACACTACTTCTGACCTTCTCAGCCAAAAATCCNGGCATTACGCGTATTTTGACCGGAGACGCGCTGGCCGGAGAAACCGAGCGGTTGAGAGAACGAATCGCTCAGTTTTTCAGCCGTCTAGAGGCCCAACTCAAACAGGTGCTTAGGGAATCACAAATAAGGGAAGGTTTAAAACCCAGNATTTCAGCCGCCGCTCTGGCCAATCTACTTTTGGCCAGTTGCGAAGGCCGCCTGATACANTTTGTCAGGAGTGAATTTCAGGAATCCCCACTGGAAAATTGGGATCTTCAGTGGAAGTTTTTAAGCAGCCATCTGCTGACACCGTATTCTGCAGACACGAGTCCTATTGCCGCTTCAGCCAGTTAAACACCATATTTGCTTCTGTAGCGTTCCACTGCAGACAGATGCACCGCGATAGCCTCGTCTTCTGCGTCCTTCAAAAAATCAATTATGTTTTGCAGGCTGATTATGTGAGCGACCTCAATGCCATAGNCTTGNTCTATCTCCTGAANTGCCGACGATTCGCCGAGGCCTCTTTCCTGCCGGTCAATCGCNACNGCCACNCTGGCGAATTGGGCNCCCNCAGACTNGATNANCNCANCTGCCTCGCGTATCGCTGTTCCCGCCGTTATCACATCATCAATNACAAGAACTCTNCCAATTAGCGGCGCACCNACAAGAGCGCCTTTCTCGCCATGGTCTTTNGCNTCTTTNCGNTTNAANGTGTAAGGTTTATCGATTCCGTGNTGNGNAGCCAAGGAAAGAGCTGTCNCGGTNGCCAANGGAATTCCTTTGTACGCNGGACCAAACAACACATCATAATCCANAGNAAGGTCGGCAATCGCGGCAGCATAGCTCTGACCCAGGAAAGCGAGCTTATANCCCGTGTTNAANAGCCCTGAATTGAAAAANTAAGGGCTNNTACGCCCCGACTTAAGTGTGAAGTTTCCGAACCGCAGAATGCGGTTTTCAATAACGAAATTCAAAAAGTCTTTTTGGTAATTTTTCATTTCATGGTCTTGCCTTAACGGCGGGAACGCGCCGGCTCACGCCAAACTGGCCTGCTGAAAAGCAAGCAACTGCTTAATCCCTGACTCGGCAAGGGCTACCATAGCGCTTAGCTGTTCATGAGTGAACTCTCCGTCTTCTCCGGTTCCCTGGAGTTCAATAAACCCGCCAGCAGATGTCATTACCACATTCATATCGGTCTCGGCATTTGAATCCTCAGCATAATCAAGGTCGAGTACCGGCTGACCCTGAAAAATACCGACAGATACAGACGCCACCATTTGCTTAAGTGCCGATTTAGCCAACATTTTGCGCTCAACCATGTAGCTCATTGCGTCCACTATGGCTACACATCCACCGGTAATCGATGCCGTCCGGGTGCCGCCGTCAGCCTGAATCACATCACAATCAACCTTGATCGTATTTTCATTCAACACGGTCAGATCCACCGCTGCGCGTAAAGATCGACCAATCAAGCGCTGAATTTCCTGAGTTCTGCCAGACTGTTTACCCCTCGCGGCCTCGCGCTCCATCCGGCTATCGGTCGATCGCGGCAGCATGCCATATTCAGCAGTCACCCAACCCCGGCCCGTGCCCTTGAGGAACCGAGGCACCGACGCTTCAACTGAGGCAGTGCACAGAACTTTGGTATCACCAAATTCAACCAGCACTGAGCCCTCCGCATGCTTGGTAAAGTGTCGAGTGATTTTAATCTCACGAAGCTGATCGGGATTACGGTGACTGGGTCGACTGATTTGGGACATGTGATTCGCCATTAGATCGAAATTTTCAGGGACGAGATTATGCGGGAATTCAACATGCAAGACCATGATCGTTTGTAACTGCGCCCCGTTTTGAGTTGGGATAGAATATCGGTTGAGAAGTTGAGAGTCCCAACCATGACATCAAGCATGACAGCCTTTACTCGGCAGCAATCAGAACAGGAGTGGGGGTCCCTGACTTGGGAAATCCGTTCGATCAACCACCGCTATCTCGAGACAAGCGTCAGATTGCCGGACATTTTCCGCGGTTTGGAGAACCAGATTCGGGAATTGGTGCGCACATCCCTTGCGAGAGGCAAAGTCGATTGCCAATTGCGATACGCGGCGCAAGAGATTCCCGGCAGCTCGATTAGCATCAATGAAGAGCTGGTTCAGCAGGTGCTCGAGGCTAACGCCCGAATTCAAAAAACCCTCGGTGTAAAACGCTTACCATGTAGCATGGAAATCCTGCGATGGCCAGGAGTAATCAGTGAGCGAATGCTTGATAATAAAGGGCTCGAAGCTGCCGCCCTTGATCTTTTCAAGTTCGCATTAGGCGACCTGATCGCTACGCGCGAGCGGGAAGGGCTCGAACTCAACGGCTTTTTGGAAAAGCGTGTAGCACTGATCCGAGAGCTGGTCACGGAGATGCGGAACAAAATGCCCGACATACTTATCGCTCAAAAACAATCACTTCATCAAAGGCTAGAAAAGTTGAAAGCTGAGCTGGAGCCCACACGCCTTGAGCAGGAAGTGACTCTCTTGGTGCAAAAAGCGGACGTAGACGAAGAGCTGGACCGCCTGGACGCGCACCTCGGCGAGGTCGAGCGCATTCTTGCAGCGGACGAACAAAAAGGGCGCCGCCTCGATTTTCTGATGCAAGAACTTAATCGCGAAGCCAACACTTTGTCGTCAAAATCCATCGTAGTCGAGACGACTCGCAGCGCAGTAGAAATGAAAGTACTTATCGAGCAGATGCGCGAGCAAATACAGAACATTGAGTAAGCTAAGCTCTAAGGGAGAACTAATCATCGTCTCTGCGCCATCGGGCGCAGGCAAGACCTCACTTGTTGACGCGTTAATCAGCGAAAATGATCGCTTATGCGTTTCTGTTTCGCATACGACTCGGCCGAAACGACCAAACGAAATGGACGGCATAAACTATCACTTCGTTGAGAAGGCACGCTTTCTCAGCATGTTGGATGATGGAGACTTTCTCGAAAGCGCGGAGGTTTACGGCCATTACTATGGCACATCAAAAAGATGGGTGAATCGGCAACTCGATAAAGGCCTAAGCGTTATATTGGAGATCGACTGGCAAGGCGCTGCACAGGTCAAGGCGTTGTTTCCGCAAAGCTGTTACATCTTCATTGTACCGCCATCGCTCGAGTCACTCTCGGACAGGCTACGCAAGCGCGCTCAAGACGATGACGCCATTATCGCCATGCGAATGGAAGAAGCCAGAGCAGTGCTTCAGCACGCCACTGATGCAGAATTTCTGGTAGTTAATGAAGATTTTGGGACCGCCTTGGATGAAATGGGTGCCATCATTAAAGTTCGGGGCCTCAGCGTAGAAGCCCAGCAGTTCAGGCTTGGGGCACTGCTGGCAAGCTTGACGGAAGGCTAGGAGATTACTCGAAATACATGCAATTTTATGTGGAATTCAGTAAACTCCCGTTCCCAAAAAAGTGAGCGTCCAGCGTTAGCACCGGTGCGCCGAAGACTTAACATTAGGTGATTAGGTATGGCACGAATTACTGTAGAGGACTGTTTAGACAAAGTCGACAATCGTTTTGAGCTCGTAATGGTATCGAGCAAGCGAGCTCGGCAAATCCAAATAGAAGGCAAAGACCCTATGGTCTCGTTAGACAATGACAAGCCCACCGTTGTTGCGCTGCGCGAAATTGCCGACGGTCTTGTCACGAATGAAATCCTTATAGAAAAACCAAGTGTTGAGCGAGAAGAAGTCGAAGAAGAAATGGCCGAAGCGGTCGCCGAACAGCAGAAAGACACACCTACCGCCGAAATTTAGTCCCCAGCAGCTAGAGGAGTCGAAATATACAAGCCATAGTTTCTGAAAGCATCGACATTCTGGCTGGCGACCTTTCTAACTATTTACAGGTTGACCAAGTCAATAGCGTAAGAAGGGCATACTACTTCGCCGAACAGGCTCATGAGGGTCAGTTCCGGCATAGCGGTGAGCCCTACGTGACCCATCCGCTGGCAGTCGCCGGGATACTAGTCGAGATGCACATGGACCATCAATCGCTTATGGCCGCCATGCTGCATGACGTAATCGAAGACACCGGTATCACAAAGACCGCGATAAAGACCCAGTTTGGGAATACCGTGGCCGATCTCGTAGATGGTGTCAGTAAACTCAATAAGATTACATTCAGCAGCCGCGCCGAAGCACAGGCTGAAAACTTTCAGAAAATGGCTATGGCAATGGCCAAAGACCTGCGTGTAATTCTGGTTAAAATCGCCGACCGCCTCCATAACATGCGTACATTGGAAGTCTTGACGCCAGACAAGCGGCGGCGCATTGCCCGCGAGACCCTTGATATCTATGCCCCCATAGCCAACCGTCTGGGTATGAACAATGTAAGAATCGAATTCGAGGACCTTGGCTTCGCTGCACTTTACCCCATGAGAGCGCAGCGTATTGAGGCTGCGGTCAAGCACGTTCGCGGCAACCGCAAGGAAATCGTGTCGCAAATTCAGACATCATTAGAAGCGTGCCTGGAACGTGAAAGCCTGCCTGGCCGGACTATTGGCAGGGAAAAGCATCTTTACAGCATCTACGAAAAGATGCGAATCAAGCGTAAATCTTTCTCTGAGATCATGGATGTCTATGCCTTTCGCATAATTGTCGACTCGGTTGACACGTGCTACCGAGTACTGGGTGCCGTTCATAATTTGTACAAGCCTGTTCCGGGACGCTTCAAGGACTATATAGCAATCCCCAAGGCCAATGGCTACCAGTCACTGCACACTACATTGTTCGGCATGCATGGAGTGCCTATCGAAATTCAGATACGTACCGAAGATATGGAAGCTATGGCTAACAACGGTATTGCTTCCCATTGGCTGTACAAATCCAGCGACGATCTGCCAACCAATGCGCACCTTAGAGCAAGAGAATGGGTTAGCGGTCTACTGGAAATGCAGAAGCATGCGGGAAACTCGCTGGAATTTATTGAGCACGTAAAAATTGATCTTTTTCCAGACGAAATCTACGTTTTCACACCCAAAGGCAGCATCTTGGAACTGCCGGCTGGTTCTACAGCTGTAGATTTTGCCTACGCCGTGCATACAGATGTCGGTAACGCCTGCGTGGCCTGTCGCATCAGCCGTCGCCTTGCGCCCCTGAGCGAGCCGCTGCAAAGTGGCCAGACGGTAGAGATTATTACCGCTCCGGGAACACAGCCTAATCCAGCATGGCTCGGTTTTGTGAAAACAGGCAAAGCACGGAGCAATATCAGACACTATCTCAAGAATCAGAAACACTCTGAATCAGTTGCGTTGGGTCGACGCCTGCTGAACAAGGCCTTAGCCTCGTTCGGCTCACAGTTGAATGAGGTCCCACAGAGAAATATCGAAGCCGTCCTGTTGCAAACCAATCTGCAATCCATGGATGACCTGTTAGAGGACATTGGGCTTGGAAATCGCATGTCCTATATGATCGCGCAGCGCCTCGCCACAAACGCTGCTCGCGATAAGAAAGAAGCAGATCATACGGGCAAGGAAGCAGGCTCTATTGCCATTCGTGGCTCCGAAGGGATGGTCATGAATTTCGCCAAATGCTGTCATCCGATACCGGGTGACCCGATCGTTGGCCATATTAGCTCCGGTCGAGGAATGGTGATTCATACCGACGACTGCAATAACATCGCTGATGTGAGGGACAATCAGGAAAAATGTCTCGAAGTCAGTTGGGACCCAAAAGTCCAGGGAGAGTTTTCTGTCGAACTGCGCGTGGAGCTAGAAAACCAACGTGGCATAATCGCAACACTAGCGACTACGATCACTGGAGCAGAAGCCAATATTGAAAAAATCAGTACAGTAGAACGAGACGCTAGGTTTAGCATTGTGAACCTTTCCATTAATGTGAAAAACCGAGTGCATTTAGCCAGTGTTATGAAGCGCGTCCGCGCCCTGTTGCCCGTCTCCAGTGTGAGCCGAGTGAAAAGCCGAAGGGTACGCAAAGCTATCAAAAACCCTATTGGAGCATTAAGCCACAAATGAGCGATAAACAGGAAATAAATACGGTAAACGCGCCTGCCGCAATTGGGCCATACTCACAGGCGATAAAAACGGGTTCCCTGCTGTTCTGCTCGGGGCAAATTCCCCTCGATCCGATAACGATGGAAATAGTCTCTGAAGATATCGGCGAACAGGCGCATCAAGTGTTTCTTAATTTATCCGCGTTAGCGGAAGCCGCTGGAACTTCTCTGGATGATGCGGTTAAGCTCACTATTTTTCTCACCAGCCTGGACGACTTTGCTGTGGTGAATGAAATTATGTCCAAATATTTCTCACTGCCATTTCCGGCCCGAGCAACCATTGAGGTTTCGGCGCTTCCGAAAGATGCGCATGTTGAAGTAGAAGCAATTCTGGCGCTTTAGCAGATACGTCAGAAGCTTCCTATTCTGGGTCCAGTCTTGTGGCTTGAGCGAGCGCTGATTTGCGGATCACCAACAAGAGCAATGACTAGTCAATTATTGGAATCTCTGCCTCTGACCCATTTGAAAGGTGTGGGGCCCGCGCTTGAACGAAAGTTCGGCCAGCTCGGCATCACTAGCATCGAAGCGCTGTTGTTCCATCTACCCTTACGTTATGAAGACCGCACACGCATAACGGCGATCAGGCAAGCTCGGCTTGGCGAGTTTATGCAGCTCGAAGGCAAAATCGGATCTACTTCTGTCCAGTTTGGGCGGCGCCGAAGCTTGCAGTGCGCGGTGGTGGATTCAACCGGCGTCATAAACCTTCGATTCTTTCACTTCAGCGCCGCGCAAAAAAATGCGTTGGCACCAGGAGCCCGTATCCGCTGCTACGGCGAAGTGCGCCGCGGTCGGTCAGGGCTGGAGATTTATCATCCCGAATATCGCATCCTTAAGGCCGGAAAGGAGGAGCCTGTTCCGGACATATTCACCGCGATCTATCCCACCACGGAGGGCCTTAAGCAGGGGCGCATACGGGATGTGATTAAGCAGGCGCTAAGTTTGCTCGATCAAGCAGAAGGCTTAAAAGATTGTCTCCCCGAAGAAATAATCAAGCAATTCAATCTCTTTAGGCTAACCGAATCCATCAAGCTGATTCATCGCCCGCCTCTGGATTCCCCCTTGGAATGGATGAGTTCAAATGCAAACCCTGGTGCAAGGCGTCTTGCTTTTGAAGAACTTCTTGCGCACCGGCTCTGTATGCGCCGATTCAAAGCACTCTTCGCTCAGCGCCGTGCCCCAGTCTTGAAAGAGGGCAGCGAGTTGATCAAAAGATTCGAAGGGTCTCTGCCTTTCAAGCTTACTGCTTCGCAACGCCAAGCATCTGCGGAGATCATGGCTGACTTGATGACCTCCACGCCAATGCTCAGACTTCTGCAAGGGGACGTTGGGTCGGGCAAAACGCTCGTTGCAGCACTTAGCTCATTAAGGTGTCTTGCCAGTGGCTTCCAAGTCGCTTTGATGGCTCCTACTGAAATTTTGGCAGAACAGCACTGTGCCAGTTTTCGCGCCTGGTTTGAACCGTTTGGAATCAAGGTAGGTTGGCTCAGCGGCAAGACCCGGGCAGCAGAGAGAAAGCAAGTTCTTCAACAACTTTTGAGCGGTGAGTGTCAGCTCCTAATAGGAACCCATGCGCTATTTCAGGACCAAGTCCTTTATAAATCACTCGGTCTGATAATTGTAGACGAGCAGCATCGTTTTGGTGTTCATCAACGTTTATCGCTGAGAGACAAAGGCGGCACAGAAAAGTTCAATCCACATCAACTGGTGATGACGGCTACTCCGATACCTCGGACGCTTGCGATGAGCGCTTATGCAGACCTAGAATGTTCGGTAATTTCCGAGCTCCCGCCAGGCCGCACGCCAGTCAACACAGCGCTCATATCAGCCTCGCGGCGGACAGAAGTTACCGATCGGATCCGACGCGCCTGTAGCTCAGGACAGCAAGCATACTGGGTATGCACTTTGATCGAAGAATCAGAGCAGCTCCAGGCACAAGCTGCCGAAGCCACCGCGGCGTCTCTTCAAAGCAAACTTAAGAATCTGAAAATCAGCTTAATCCATGGGCGCATGAAAGCGGCGCAAAAACAGAAAATAATGGATGACTTTAAACGAGGGGTAATCCACTTGCTTGTTGCTACAACCGTGATAGAAGTGGGGGTCGATGTTCCCAACGCCAGCTTGATG
>PBHS01000036.1 GCA_002719575.1 Gammaproteobacteria bacterium
GAGGAAACGATAGCGACAACGGTTGCGTATGCAAAGAAGTTGGGCAAAACACCTATTGTGGTTAACAACTGCCCGGGGTTTTTGGTGAATCGTGTGTTGTTCCCATACTTTGGCGCGTTCGCTCAATTAATTCACGATGGCGCTGATTTCCGGCAAATTGATAAGGCAATGGAGCGCTTCGGTTGGCCGATGGGGCCTGCCTATCTCATGGACGTAGTCGGAATCGATACTGGAGTCCATGCCCAAGGAGTGATGGCCGCTGGCTTTGAGCGAATGCAGCAGAGTTTTCCTAATGTCATAGAAAAGCTTTTTGAGGCTGGAGACCTTGGTCAGAAGACGGGCAAGGGATTTTATCTTTATAAAGCAGATAAGAAAGGTAAGCCGAAAAAACTACCCAACCCCGATATCGACAGGTATATATCCGAAGTGCAGCCAGAACAGTGCCCATTTACCGATGAGCAGATCATTAATCGTATGATGGTGGCCATGTGTCTTGAAGTCGTGCGTTGCTTAGAGGATAAGATTGTCGAGACGGCCGTTGAGGCGGACATGGGGCTCGCTCTAGGCATTGGCTTTCCGCCGTTCAGGGGGGGGGCTCTTCGTTATATAGACAGTATAGGGGTTGGCGATTTTGTTGATCTTGCCGACAGTTTAATTGACTTGGGCGATCTGTATGAGCCCACTGAAAAACTCAGAGAGTTGGCCAAGACGGGCGGCTCTTTCTATCAGTAAAGCAAGGAGTCGAGTATGAGTTTGCACGCCAGAGATGCAGTCATTGTCGATGGGATACGAACGCCCATGGCTCGTTCAAAAGGAGGCGCATTTCAGCATGTCCGAGCCGAAGAACTCTCAGCAGTTCTAATCAATTCGCTGTTTGAGAGAAATCCGGGACTGGATCCTGCTGAAGTTGAAGACGTTGTCTGGGGTTGTGTCAATCAGACGCTTGAGCAAGGTTGGAATATTGCCCGAAACGCGGCATTGATGTCGGTGCTGCCGAATTCGACATGCGCCCAAACTGTCAACCGTTTGTGTGGCTCATCAATGTCGGCGCTACACACTGCTGCTTCAGCGATCCAGTCAGACAACGGCGATCAGTTCATCGTTGGTGGTGTCGAACATATGGGGCATGTTGGTATGACTCATGGGATTGATCCTAACCCAAAGGCTTCGAAGCATATTGCCAAAGCTGCTTGGATGATGGGGATGACTGCAGAAGTACTATCGAAAATGCACGGGATTACCCGTGAGCAGCAAGAAGCATTCGCAGTACGTTCGCACAAGCTTGCTGAACAGGCAAGAATCAATGGAGGATTCGACAATGAAATAATTTCCATCGAGGGACATAATTCCGACGGGTTCAAAGTTCTTGTTGAGCAGGACGAAACTATCCGGTCAGATACAAGTCTTGAGGGTCTAGCCC
Source organism: Gammaproteobacteria bacterium (assembly GCA_002719575.1). Taxonomy (GTDB): domain Bacteria; phylum Pseudomonadota; class Gammaproteobacteria; order Pseudomonadales; family Pseudohongiellaceae; genus UBA9145. The sequence goes on from PBHS01000036.1 coordinate 1,421, forward strand.
AACTCAGGCCTGTCTTTGATCCGGTTAATGGAACAGTGACAGCCGGCACCTCGTCGCAAATCTCGGACGGTGCCTCAGCGATGCTTTTGATGTCTGCGGAAAAGGCCCAATCAATGAACGTCAATATACGCGCCAGGGTGCGGTCAATGGCCTATGCCGGGGTGGATCCGTCAATTATGGGCTATGGTCCTGTGCCTGCTTCTCAAAAAGCGCTCAAAAAGGCTGGCTTGGACATTTATGATATCGACTGTGTTGAGCTTAACGAAGCATTCGCTGCACAGTCCCTGCCAGTCATGAAAGATTTGAAACTTTTGGAGGTGGCTGAAGATAAAGTGAATCTCAAGGGCGGAGCGATTGCGCTTGGCCACCCGTTAGGCTGCTCGGGCACACGCATCACAACGACGCTCCTTAATAATATGGAAGAACACGACGCGACGCTTGGGCTCGCTACTATGTGCATTGGACTGGGTCAGGGAATAGCGACAGTGCTGGAAAGATTATAGAGGACACTTGGCCCTTGAGTACTGCAGATAAAAATCATTTCAAGCTTAGTCGCAGTCGCAAGAATCTGCGTCGCGACGTTGGTCGAGCGATTGCTGACTTTAATATGATCGAGGACGGAGACCTGATCATGGTGTGCCTGTCAGGCGGCAAGGACTCTTACACGTTGCTTGATATCCTATCGAGTCTACAACGTCATGCTCCTATACGTTTCGAGCTGCATGCCGTGAACCTCGATCAGAAGCAGCCTGGATTTCCTGAGGATGTGCTTCCGGACTATTTGAGAAGCCTCGGGGTGTCCTACAAAATCTTGGGACAGGACACGTACTCGATCGTGAAAGAAAAAGTTCCTGACGGAAAAACCTTTTGTGGCCTGTGCTCACGATTACGTCGGGGAATTCTCTACAATTACGCGAAATCAATTGGAGCGAACAAGATTGCGCTGGGTCACCATCGTGATGATATTGTGGAAACTTTGTTTCTCAACATGTTTTATGGCGGAAAACTAAAAGCGATGCCGCCTAAACTTCTCAGCGATGACAAACACAACATAGTGATTCGGCCGTTGGCTTACTGCAAAGAAACAGAAATCAGAAGTTACGCAGAGATGGTTGGTTTTCCAATAATTCCCTGCAACTTATGCGGCTCGCAGGAAAACCTTCAGCGCCAGGCCATTAAAAATATGCTGCAGGTTTGGCAAAAAGAGTTTCCCGGTCGCGTTGAGACTATTTTCCGAGCGATCTGCAATGTGTCGCCGAGTCAACTCGCGGACTCAGGGCTCTTTAATTTTTCCGAGCTTGAAGCGTCACGCAGACATAAACCTCCTAATCTTAATCTGATTGAAGTCAGTTAAATGGAGTTTTTGGATCCCTTATCAAAAGTTGTTTGAATCTGATCAAAAATTTCGGTCCCGACGAACATGGAAATCCCTCATTCTAAATTATCGGCTGAAGCCCTTCGAGCAATCATCGAAGAGTTCATTTCGAGAGAAGGGTCAGACTACGGACCAGGCGAATATTCTCTTGAAGACAAGGTGGTTCATGTGATGAAGCAATTGGAGCGTGGCGAGGTCTCAGTAACCTTTGACGCTAAGTCCGATACTTGCAACCTGGTCTCTATTCGTTAGCAGAATACACAATTTGGTCAGTTACATGCTTATGCATGGCTTAATAATCATACGGTTAACTGATGAACGAAGGGCTAGATGAGTTAAAAAACACGCAAACGGGAGCAGGTGAGATCGCAGTTCTCGATGCAAAAGGCCTGCATTGTCCCGAGCCTGTCATGCTGTTGCACAACACGATTAGAGACCTGTCTCCTGGAAGCCTGCTAAAGGTGTTGGCGACTGATCCCTCTACCCAAAGGGATATCCCAAAATTTTGCGTTTATCTTGGACATGAATTGNTTAAAGCGACGCATAATGATTGTCTCTATACCTATGTCATCAAAAAAACAGATNAGTGATTGATGGATGAGACACTGAAAGATCGTCCGTTGTTTCTGATTGATGCGTCTATATACATATTTCAGTCTCATTTTTCTGCTCAGGTGCAGTGTAGCAACCGTCAAAATCAAGACCTGAGCGCGCTGTATGGTTTTACTCAGTTATTGCTTCAATTTTTACGTCGAACTAAACCCAATTTTGCTGCGATCGCGCATGATGGAAGTTTGTTTTGTGGATTTCGTCACGATTTATGTAGCTTCTATAAGTCAAATCGTGAGTTGCCGGACGAAAATCTGAGCATGCAGCTAGAGGGATGTTATTGGATTGGTGAGATTCTAGGTCTCTCGTCTTATCGAAGTCGAGTGTACGAGGCAGACGATATAATAGGGACAATCATTAGCGGGATACGTCGAGAAAATTTAGAGAACGGGCTTGAGGCGCCTCCTCAGATTCAGATCGTTTCAAGAGACAAAGACTTAGCGCAACTTTTGCAAACAGACAAGGATTGTCTCTGGGATTTCAGCCGGGGTAGGAAGCGGTTCCGATCGCATATCACGAAAGATTTCGGTGTCTCGGCAGAGCAGCTTCCTGATTTTTTGGGATTGGCAGGAGATTCGGCCGATTGTATCTCGGGCGTTCCCGGGATAGGAGCGGTCAAGGCCGGTCAATTGTTGAGGGAATTCAGCACTCTTGATGAGATCTACCATAATCTCGATGCGGTAGCCAAGATGGATATCAGAGGGGCCGAGCGCCTCGCTAAGCTCTTGGAGGAAAATCGGAGTGCTGCCGAACTCAGCCGAAAACTGGCGACGATCGTTTGTGAGGTGGCTGACGGAGACGAAGATTTTGGGACAGTTAAGCTGTCAGATCTCTCTGTCTGCGCACCGGATCTGGATGAGTTAAGAATCTTTTTGGTCGAGTATTCATTTTGTTCTTCAGAAAGCGATGAGATCTTGGGACGGACAGCCCAGCTTCTTGAAGACTATTGTAAATAAGACGTTTAAGATGATCATCTGAGCAACAGTCTGTCAAACAGTGCGAGTTTTGCTAATGCGAATCGTAGCCGACAAAAACATCCCACTTTTATCAACGCTGCTTTGCGAGCAAGAGTTGGTGCAAGTAGAAGCGTGGGAGATAGAGACGGACTTGTTAAGCAGTGCAGATGCTCTGATAGTTCGCTCGGAGACTCAAGTTGATAGTCATCTGCTNAGAGGTTCGCCTATTCGATTTGTGGCGACCGCTACGTCCGGAGTGGACCATATCGATTTACCTTGGCTGCTAGATGCTGGAGTTGCATTGTCCTCAGCCGCAGGTGCCAACGCGACTGCAGTGGCAGATTATGTGATGGCGGCACTCTGCTGGAATTTACTCCGCACCGGTAAGCGCCCTGAGGAACTTTGTTGTGGCATAGTAGGCGTCGGTCATGTTGGGGCTGAAGTATATCGGAGATTCCGTGCCCTCGGCTGTACAGTTCTCGCTTGTGATCCGCCAAGGCTCAAGAGCGGTGATCCACTTGCCTCGGAATTCGTTGATTTGGCAGCATTAGCGACCTGCGATTTGGTGACATTTCATGTGCCGTTATATACGTCGGGGAACAGCCGAACGGCGGGCCTTATAGATGCAGAATTCCTCCGTTGCTTACCTAGCGATTGTCTTTTGGTAAACACTTCGCGTGGAGGGGTGCTCAATGAGGAAGATGCAGTCAGGATTCTTGGAATGCGAAAGGACATGCACCTTGTTCTTGACGTCTTCGAGGGAGAACCCTATCCCGATCCCACATTGGTTCACCTTGCAGATCTTGCTACGCCTCACATTGCTGGCTACAGCAAGCTTGCCAAACACCTGGCTGCCAAGAAGGTAGTGAAAGATCTGATAGGCTTCTTCGATCTTGATGACCCGGAGCGAAACGTGACTCATCATTTGAGCGAACGAAGGCATTTGGAGCTTCTAACTGACGAGCTAGACGAGGTTTGGAAGGCCGCGCTCACTTCTTTGGATTTATGGTCGATCAGCGATACCTTNAAGCGCGGGGTTCAGCGTGGAGAGGCAGGCACGGTTTTTCAAGCACTGCGCAAAGAGTGTTCCTCTAGGCTTGAGTACTCGGAATGGTTTTCGCTCAGTCAATCCAGTGAGCAGTTAAATACTTATTTGGCTGGACTTGGCTTTGCCTTAAACTAGGAATCAGCCAGACCGGGGTTCGGTAGCTGCCCTACACCGAGCTTCGAATTCGATACTGCTCCAAAACGCTGGCAAGCTTATGCAGAGCATTCTCTAATTCATCAACGCGGGGNAGAAAAACAATTCGCAGGTGATANGTGTCCTTGATGTTGAATGCACTNCCNTGCACCAAGAGCACTTTTTCCTGNTCNAAGATNTCGAGCACNAGTTTTACGTCNTCTGCCACTGCNAAATAGNCTGGCTTGAGTTTTGGNAAAAGATAAATCGCCCCTTTCGGTTTGAAGCACTCGACTCCCGAAATCGATGTCAACAAACGGTGGGCGGCATCCCTCTGTTCTAATAATCGTCCCCCAGGCAGAATGAGCTCATTGATACTTTGGTAGCCCCCCAGCGCTGTTTGTATGGCAAATTGCGCGGGAACGTTTGCGCACAGCCTCATGTTACTCAGAATTTCCAACCCAAGAATGTAGTCACGAGCAACATGCTTTGCTCCGCTGACCACCATCCAACCGGAACGAAAACCTGCCAGTCGGTATGCTTTTGACAACCCGCTAAAGCTCACTATTAACAAATCATCACAAAGCGTTGCGATTGGAATGTGGCGAGCGTCTTCGTAGAGAATCTTACTGTAAATCTCATCTGCAAAAATAATGAGCTGATGTTTGCGAGCCAGTTCAACGAGGTCTGTAAGTATTTCTTTACTGTAAACAGCTCCAGTGGGGTTGTTCGGGTTAATGACAACAAGCGCTTTTGTCCGAGATGTTATTTTTGACGCCAGATCCGTCATGCTCGGGAACCAATCTGACTGTTCATCGCACAAATAATGCACAGGCGTCCCTCCGCATAAACTGACAGCTGCGGTCCATAGCGGGTAATCAGGGGCGGGGATTAACACTTGGTCGCCATCGCTGAGAAGCGCTTGCATTGCCATGGAGATCAGCTCACTCACCCCGTTGCCAAGGTAGATATCGTCAATTTCAACATGCGCAATGCCTTGACGCTGGCATTCTTGCATGATCGCTTTTCGCGCCGAGAAGAGTCCCTTTGAGTCGGAATAACCCTGGGCATCAGCCAAATTATGTATCACGTCAGATAGAAGCTCATCAGGTGNGTTGAACCCGAAAGCAGCCGGATTTCCAATGTTAAGCTTCAAGATCTGCTGGCCTTCCTCTTCTAGCCGCGAGGCTTGTTCAAGAACGGGGCCTCGAATGTCATAACAGACATTATTNAGTTTATCCGACTGAGCAATATCCGAAGCGTAGGGTGATGCTGATATGTTTTTATGATTCATGATTGACCTAACGCGGAGCGGAAACCCTCTTCAGTCAGATGTTTGGATGGGGCTTAGAAATCGCTTAAGATAAGTATAACCCACCTGCTCTGNCGCCGCTTCTAAATGTGACGGCCGGAGCGTNTTCGCGCGGGAGCCATTGTATGGCGCCCACCAGAACGGGCTGCCANTGCGCCATTCATAACAGAATACCCGCTGGTCAAAGGAGAATATTTAAGATGAATGATAATGCCGATAAACCCAAAAAGCCTGGCTTTACTATGACTGAAGCAGACTGGCGAGAAGCGCTCAGCCCGAATCAGTTTAATGTCTTGCGGGAAAAGGGGACTGAGCGAGCGTTCTCAGGGAAATACTGGGACCATAAAGATGAGGGACGCTACAATTGTGCAGCCTGTGGTGAAACGCTTTTTCTTTCCANGACCAAATACGACTCAGGCTCGGGATGGCCAAGCTTTTATCAGCCGGTTGATCCGGAGAGCGTTAAGGAAATATCAGACCATTCTCACGGTATGATCCGGACTGAAGTTTTATGCAGAAAGTGCGATTCACATTTGGGGCATGTCTTCCCCGATGGGCCACCAGAGACCGGCTTGCGGTATTGCATTAATTCCGCTTCTCTTGATTTTAAGGGCGAGGGAAGCTAGGAGCGGATAAGATGCGATCGCTATACCATTTTATTTCGCAAGCAGTATCTCNAAAGGACTGCTGAATTGGGGTAGCGCCGAGCGGGANCATAAGCGGACCTCTCGGCTTGGGAGGATGGCATTAAGATTTGACTTTTTTGTCCAACTAGAAAAATCAAAATCCAGCAAAGTGTAGTGATCAACTAATATTCGGGCCGTGTTGTAATCTTTTGCGGTCTAGATTGATAAATTTCAGTCGGGAAGAGCAATCTGTACCAAGTTTGCGCCGAAGTCTTGTCTTGAGATAGCTGTGATAACAACTCATTTTGATAGATCTCTGAACCTTCGCCATGAAATTGCTGCTGCCGGAATGCGTGTTGCTCAACAGACTATAGGTCCCTCGTGGGATTAATGGTCGAGGCGCTGTTTGAGCTCGTACAAAAATTGGTCTAGGTTGCTCTGAGCCTCAGAGCGGTATCTGAATGGGCCGATTTCTTGCCCCTTCTTGGTTTTGTAGTACCAAAGATTATCTTGTCTATATATCGCTGTCTGGTGGTCTGTACCTGATTCTTTATTAGTCTGCGTCGATGTCGGCTTTTTCATGTTATCGAGTCCTGCAATTTTAGGTCAGGTGTTCGCGAAAGCCGATGCTCAGTGGTGCGGCTATTCGGTTAGGCATCAGTAGCATAATTCACCTGTTATTCAAAATAACCAATTTTTGAACTTTGTGATTTTCTGCTCACNGTCTACAGACACAGTATCAGACATCGCGTACGGACAAAATAGGGTTGAAGTCTCAAGATTAGTCACCTCGGGTAATTCGGCTCTCAAAGTTTAACCGCCAGCGTCAGCAGATCTTATTTGAGTCTGCAGAATTCTAAATCTAGCGCCTCGTCGATAATCGGAGCTCAAAGAAAGGGCTCAAAAGTTGAAGNCAGTCTGTATTTAATCGGGTTTGCGGGCGACAGAGATCNGCTTGAATTGGCTCACGGTCGCCTACTTAGGTCGGGCGATTTAGGTGTCCGCTAACTGTGTCGTTAGCATGAAAATTGGAACTANGCAAAAATGCAGCTGGTTTTGACTCGTTTTCGGCGATCTAAGCCATCATGCAGGCGAGGCCTACCAAGGGACCGGCCCAAGAGGTATTTCGGTCTGTTACGATGGGCAAACCAAATTGCAGGAAGAACGCTTCCGATAAGTTGCTTGAGAAGACCCAATCGTCGAACTTGGGCGCGGCAAGTTTCATNACGTGTTCAAGAAAGCTTNAATGGTCATTTGCGGTGGCTTTTGCCGTCGATTGGCTACAGTCTGCCAACACCTCGCATGAGTTTGGTAATCCGTCATTAATTCGTGGNTGCTCCCGTAAACAAACATGCTACTTCTGACAGTAAATGAAATCAGGCGCCCTAAGCTAGATTTCGCGAAAACTTAGCTTTGAATGCAACATTTTGCCAATCTGTATCGGTGTCTGGATTAAGGACTCAGAATCCGCGAGTTGTAAGACTCGACACAAGGGTGCCCATTAGTCAGCTACGAGATTGACCAGAGCAAGCGTTGCAGTACCCAAATCGATGTGGGAGAATCGCGCTTTTTATTCATCTGGTATACTTCGTAAGTTATTGAAATATATTGGGAACGGGGTGCTTCCATCGCGCTGTCCCAGTCATTTTTGGTCAGGTCACCAGCAACAGTCTGGAGCGACTGGTCGCTCGCATCGTGCTTAAGTGAACTTGATTCGAACGAGGTTAAAGCATGCAAGTTTCAGTAGAGATAACTGAAGGTTTAGAACGAAAGTTAACCATAGCGATACCTGAAGAACGGATCGAAACAGCAGTCAAGCTCCGTCTCCAGGAAGCTGCGCAGACGGTTCGCCTTAATGGGTTTCGCCGGGGAAAGGTCCCATTTAAGGTGGTAAAAAACAAGTTCGGCAAAGGTGTGCGGCAAGAGGTGGTAGGCGAATTAATGAACCAGACTTACTTCGAGGCCATCGCGCAGGAGAATCTGAAGCCGGCGGGGCAGCCACGAATTGAGCCGATCATGATCGATGAAGGAAAGGACCTTGAGTTTGTAGCTGTTTTTGAGGTTTACCCCGAGGTGGTGTTGCCCGACTTTGCTGGAATTAAAGCTGAACGTCTGGTTGCAGAGGTTTCCGACGATGATATTGACGACATGATCGAGACACTTCGCAAGCAGCGACAAACTTGGGAACCAGTCGAGCGGGCAGCTGCCGACGGCGATATGGTCAACATTGATTACGTGGGTAAGAAAGATGGCGAAGGATTTCAGGGTGGCAGCGCAGCTGGTCAAAACCTAGTCTTGGGTTCCAAACAGATGATCCCTGGCTTCGAAGATGGCGTAGTTGGTAGGCTACCGGGCGAAGATTTTCCATTGCAGCTGAAATTTCCAGACAACTATCACGCGGAAGATTTAGCCGGCGTTGAAGTTGAATTCGACGTAAAACTCAATTCGGTGAGCGAGCAAAGCTTGCCTAGGATCGATGAGGACTTTTTTAAGAGCTTCGGTTTTGAAGAAAGTGGCGCGGAGGCTTTCCGCGAGGAAGTCAGCAAAAACATGCAGCGTGAAATGAAAACNGCCTCNCGCAACAAGNTAAAAACACTATTAANGGACTCNTTGGTCTCNGATGTTGAGGTTCGNATTCCCGANGCACTGACGGNTNNTGAAATTCAANANCTCAAGCGCCAAGCTGTTCAACAGATGNNCGNAGGTCAGNNATTCGACCCCGAAAGCATGCCAGATGACCTCTTCCGGGAACAGGCCAAGCGTCGTGTCACCCTTGGCTTAGTACTTGGTGAGGTAATAGCCCAACAGAGCATTAAGGCTGACGCTGATAAAGTAAGGGCAGCTGTGGAAGAGATAGCAGCCACTTACGAATCACCAGAAGAAGTTGTCCAGTGGTATTACAGCAACGAAGAGCAATTGCAAGGAATCGAGTCTTCGGTGATTGAGGATCAGGTTTTTGATTTTATAATCGAGCAAGCTGAGGTTTCTGATAAGCAGGTTTCTTATCAGGAAGTCATTAAACCGGAACCCCAAGGCTTACAAGAGAGGACTGAGACTTAAGGTNNTAGCCNTTTTTGAACTGAATTGGGAGGGCCTGGCTGAAATAGGCTAAGGCAGCCGACCATAAAAGAACGTTATTTTCTAAAGGAACCATTGCCATGCCGAAACGTTCAATCGATCCTGTCGACGCGTTGGTACCCGTTGTGGTTGAGCAGACTGCCCGCGGCGAGCGCTCCTACGATATTTATTCGCGTTTGCTCAAAGATCGGGTGATTTTTATGACCGGCCCNGTCGAAGACCANATGGCAAACCTTATNGTCGCACAAATGTTGTTTTTNGAGTCAGAGAATCCTGACAAAGACATTCACTTGTATATTAATTCACCAGGAGGATCGGTTACTTCGGGTCTCTCCATTTATGACACTATGCAGTTTATTCAGCCAGACGTGAGTACGATGTGTATCGGCCAGGCCGCAAGTATGGGCGCCATGCTGCTCGCTGGCGGCGCACCGGGGAAGCGCCTAGCGCTGCCACATGCAAGGATGATGATCCATCAACCCAGCGGCGGCGCTCAGGGCCAAGCTTCTGATATTGAGATCCAAGCTAATGAAATCATAAAGATACGAAAGAAACTTAATGCTCTNTTNGCNGANCANACCNANCNAGATGAAGAAATAGTTTCTCGGGACACCGAGCGCGATAATTTCATGAGCGCAGGAGAAGCGGTCGAATACGGTTTGATTGATAAAGTAATCGAGCGTCGGGTAGATAAAGTAGANTAATCCATATAACTAGGCCTCACACTAAGTTTTCGCTTGCAATCGTGCACCAATGCCTTAATTTTAGGCCTCAGATACGCAAAATTCGCACAAAAAAGCCTTGAAGCGATATTTACGAGCACCAGTCCAGCAGTAACTGTTCCTTCCAAAGGAACGTGTTTTGGGTAGAAATTATTTATGTCAGACGATAAACACAGTAAAGGTGACGACAACGGGAAGCTTTTGTATTGCTCTTTCTGCGGCAAGAGTCAGCATGAAGTTCGAAAACTAATTGCCGGACCTTCTGTCTTTGTGTGTGACGAATGCGTTGATCTATGCAATGACATAATTCGAGAAGAAATTCAGGAGAAGGATTCCGACTCAAGCACACGTAAGTTGCCAATCCCGGAAGAAATCAAAAGCACGCTTGACGATTACGTCATTGGTCAAGATAGCGCCAAAAAGGTGCTNGCAGTTGCAGTGTACAATCACTACAAAAGATTGAGCTACGACAAATCCAGCAACGATGTTGAGCTGGGTAAAAGCAACATTCTGATGGTGGGCCCAACTGGGACTGGAAAGACTTTGCTCGCGGAAACGCTGGCTAGACTGTTAGACGTACCGTTTACCATTGCAGATGCGACGACGCTAACCGAGGCTGGCTATGTGGGCGAGGACGTCGAAAATATTATTCAAAAGCTTCTGCAAAAATGCGATTACGATGTTGAAAAAGCACAAATTGGTATCGTTTATATCGATGAAATCGATAAGATTTCTCGGAAGTCAGACAATCCATCAATCACCAGGGATGTGTCGGGCGAAGGGGTTCAGCAAGCGCTGCTGAAGCTCATTGAGGGCACAGTGGCCTCAGTCCCACCGCAGGGAGGGCGCAAACATCCACAGCAAGAATTCCTACAGGTAGATACTGCCAACATTCTCTTTATTTGCGGCGGTGCCTTTGCCGGTCTCGATAAGGTTATTCTTGATCGCTCTCAGAGGTCCGGCATCGGGTTCAGTGCTGAAGTGCGCAGTCAAGAGAACGAAGATTCTTTGGGTGAGACGCTCAGCGGCGTCGAGCCTGAAGACCTTGTTAAGTACGGGTTGATTCCGGAATTTGTTGGTCGTCTACCCATGATCGCGACGCTTGATGAGCTCGACCTTGATGCCTTAGTCCGCATTATTGAAGAGCCAAAGAACAGTCTTACCAAGCAGTACAGCAAGCTGTTTGAGATGGAGGGAGTTGAAATACAGTTCCGTGACGACGCTCTATTNGCAGTCGCACGCAAAGCCAAGGAAAGAAAAACAGGCGCGAGAGGATTGCGTTCTATCATGGAAGCCGTCTTGTTGGACTCAATGTATAAAATCCCCTCGCTGAAGAATGTAAGTAAGGTCATTATCGACGAGGCAGCCATCCAGGGCGAGTCTGAGCCACTCCTGATGTACGAGAACGTTGAGCAACCAAGCAAATCTGCTGCCGATGAATAATCTTAGAAATCGACTTGATTTCTGGCACATAGACTCTATCTCTGGAAGATAGAATCGCCCAACGATCAATTTATGAGAGCCGTATGAGTATTTCCACTGATTCCGCGAGCAGTTCATCGTACCCCCTCCTTCCCCTGCGCGACGTGGTTGTGTACCCACAAATCGTTCAGCCTCTCTTCGTTGGTCGGCCGAAATCTATTAAGGCACTTGAGACAGCGATGGCAAACGANNAGCAAATCCTGCTTGTTGCTCAAAAAAACGCCTCTGATGATGAGCCCGGAGTCGAGGGGCTTTTCGGAATCGGCACAATTGCGACCATTCTTCAATTAATACGGCTGCCCGACGGGACCGTGAAGGTTCTCGTAGAGGGCGTTGCTCGGGCGATAGTTAAAAATGTGGTTCATGAAGGTGAGCATTTTAAAGCCGAAACCGAGCAACTTATGACCGACGACGTGCCAGAGAAAGAGTCCGGCTTACTCATCCGATCTCTGCTATCCCAGTTTGATCAGTACGTCCAGCTGAGTAAGAAGATTCCACCCGAGGTAATGACTTCCATTTCAAGCATCGATGACCCTGGAAGGCTTGTGGACACTATAGCCTCTCATATGTCCTTGCAGCTTGAAGAGAAGCAAAACTTGCTCGAATTGCCAGATTTGCCGGCTCGTATCGAGCACCTTATGGCGCTGATTGAGTCAGAGATAGACTTGTTTCAGGTCGAGAAGCGCATACGCGGGCGGGTGAAAAAGCAAATGGAGAAAAGTCAGCGCGAGTACTACCTGAATGAGCAGATGAAGGCGATCCAAAAAGAAATGGGGGAGCTAGAAGATGTGCCGAACGAGGCGGAAGAACTCAAGCGAAAGATCGACGATGCGGGTATGCCAAAAGAGGCTAAGGTCAAAGCCACCGGTGAGCTGAACAAACTGAAGATGATGTCGCCAATGTCCTCCGAGGCTTCCGTGGTGAGAACTTATCTTGACTGGATGGTTAGCGTTCCTTGGAAAAAACGGAGCAAAGTCCGGCTCGACCTGCTGAAGGCAGAAGAAATCTTAGAGAACGATCACTACGGACTGCAAGACGTAAAAGAGAGAATACTGGAGTATCTCGCCGTACAAAAACGAGTAAAGAAGCTCAAAGGTCCTATATTATGCCTGGTAGGCCCGCCCGGTGTCGGCAAAACGTCTCTCGGTGAGTCGATTGCTCGATCTACCAACCGGAAATTTATCAGAATGGCTCTGGGCGGCGTGAGAGACGAGGCAGAAATCAGAGGACACAGAAGAACCTACATTGGCTCCTTACCCGGCAAGCTTCTCCAGAAACTATCGAAAGTGGGAGTAAAAAACCCTTTGTTCCTGCTGGATGAGATCGATAAGATGGGCATGGATAACCGAGGTGACCCTGCCTCAGCGCTTCTGGAAGTGCTGGATCCTGAGCAAAACCACAGTTTTAACGACCATTATCTAGAGGTCGACTATGACCTATCGGAGGTTATGTTTGTTTGCACTTCAAACAGCATGAATATCCCGGTGCCACTGCTTGATCGTATGGAGGTGATTCGCATCCCGGGCTACACCGAGGACGAAAAGGTAA
>PBHS01000037.1 GCA_002719575.1 Gammaproteobacteria bacterium
ATGGCACACGACTTGAACTGCCATAGGGCGCGTGCCTCTGAAGTCGATGAACGTCGCCGTAGGGAACCTTCCAATCACCATAGCGTTCTTCCAGCTTACTCGCAGCGCGGGAAAGCGCGCGAAATCGCGCGGGGATGTCCGACACGAATTCCTGCTTCAATGTTTCGACTGGATAGCCTCTACCGTAAAGCTCCTCGTACCACGCAACGGCAAGTGTGGTTTGAGTCGATTTAAGTGAGCTTCGGTAGTCCCAGTTGAGGAGGTGCTCCAGATAAGGCCTCACTTCGCTAGATAGCTGTGGGTTAGTCTGCTGCAGCAATTTGAAGCGGCCTCTATAGCGCGGTAGCTCCGTCATTGGCCAGTACAGCGTGGTGTCAAAAGCCATCTCCTGCCACTCTTCAAAGGTCACATCATTGGCTTGACGCAACAACCAACGAGATAGCTTTGCCCGACGCTTGTCATCCGTCGCGTCTTGTACCATATACAGTGGAAAATCCAACATTGACGGATTCCCATCGTCAGTTGTTGTAAATGGTGTCGAATTAGTGTTCTGCAAGAAGCCTGAAGCTGGATTTAATACTTGCGGTAACTCCTCAATAGGATGGAAATCGCCCCACTCTAATTCCGGATCAGAACCATCTACCGGTTTAGCCCAATCAACACCAGCCTTGCGTTTCGCGACCGTGCCATTGTAGAGATAGAAAATATTACCGTCAGCATCGGCATACATGGTATTGAAAGTCTGCAGCTGAAGGCTAGATGCCGCTGCATACCACTCGTCGAAATTTTTTGCGCGCGACTGAGCAAGCGACTGCACCATACGCGAACCGTCATACAGGCGGGGAACTTTTATTGCGAGGAAATGAGATCCATTTTCTTTTTTAATTATGGGGCCATAGTGGCTCTTGCGTAGCTGATAACGCCGCGGCTGGGCTTCTCCTTTTACTGCAAGCTCAACCTCCCAGGAAACTGCGCGCCGCCAATCATCGCCGTAGCGATAAAGATCAGGATCGTTTGGATGATCAAAGGTCAGCCGATAAACATCCGCAATATCCGCTTCGTTAACTGTATACGCCCAACCAAGATGGTGGTTAAAACCAGCGGTTGGAAACGGTGCTCCTGGATACATTGCTCCGGAGAATTCCCAGCCTGAATCACTATTCACATGCATCTCGGTGAACATACCAGATCCATACCAAGGTTGATGCGGATTAATGAAAAGCATTGCAGTACCGTCTCGCGTTCGGTCAGGCCCAATTGCCCACTGATTTGAGCCCAGCGACGCCAGCTCCTCGGCTTCCAATTGCGTAATTTCGCGTGACGGTGCATGTGCCGCACCAAGCAAGCGCGGCAATATCATAAAGCGCTCAAAAGCGAGCACGTGCCAGGGCTCCATTTTGGTAACCAGACGCGGAGTTATATCTGGATTGCACTCAAGAAAAAAGTTGTAACCGTCGGAAAACGCTCTTGCGAGCGTCTGTATCTCTAGTGGAAGCGAAGTAAAATCACGCTGCGCACTTCCGACGATGTCAAAGAGCGCAACGTCGAGGTCGCTACTTACTCCGGAGTCACCAACAACCTCAGAGTAGCGACCAAGCGCCTTGATATATGTGTCTTCAAGCTGCCAGAAATGGTCTTCACTCTGCGCCCACGCTGAGCCGAACACAACCGCAGCATCGGTCTCCCCGCGGATATGTGGCACGCCCCATTGATCACGGTGAATAACAACCTGTTCCGCCAACGGATTGGCATTCGCTAAGCCGATCGAAAAAAAAGCGACTAAAAGACTGCCAAATAAATCAATAAATCGAAGTGATCGCATTATGTGAACCCCTCAATTGCCCGGGATATAGATAAACTTAATTAAAAATTTAGAATTCCTAAAAAGCGTAACCAATTTCAGTTACAGGTCCAAAAGCCGCTTTCTCGGAGTACCAAATTACTCCGTCCTTTATGACAATCTCAATGTTTGCGAGATTTTCAATATTTCTCAACGGATCGCCGTCCACAAGGACGATATCGGCAAACTTGCCTACTTCAAGGGTTCCTAAGTTATCAAACTGTCCAATAATTTCCGCGTTGGTTTTCGTGGCAGCTGATATGACCTGAATTGGTGACATGCCAAGCTCGACCAAAGCCGACATTTCTCGCCACATTGCTTCATTGTGCATATTCAGTGGACTCGCCGCGTCAGTGCCAACTCCTATGTAGGCGCCACTTTCTATGAATTGACTAGCCGACAAGTTACTGTTGCGGATTTCCCTACCAATTTCGTTAAAATATGGAAGCTGGTGAAAGTTTTTGAAAGAGCGCTGAAACTCATCGTAAAAATCTCTGGGCATATCGTCTTTATAAATCGGATTCCTTAATCTTGAAGGGAAGCTCACTGTGGCCGGATAAACCCAAATACGATGAGAGACAGTCTGTACTATAGGTATATTTTTGTGGGCTATCTCAGAAACCAACGATTCGTCGTAAGGTGGTGTCTTTGCTGAACCTACGTGCTGGAACACATCAACGCCAGAGTCAATAGCGTTTCTTATATCGATAGGGCTATAGAGATGCGCATGTACCTTAACGCCCGCCGCATGAGCTTCAGTAACTATTGCTCGATAATCTTGCAACGTAAGCCCTTCCCAAGTTTTTATGACGTCTGATCCCGCCTGTATCAGTGATCTAACAGCAGAAACTGCCTCCTCTGTGTTTTTTATGATTACCTCATACTCATCCGGAACGCCTGCAAGTTCGACGCGGGTTATCCAAGGTCCAGATATTAGCAGTCTTGGGCCAGGGACTTCACCTCGAGAAACTCGCTCGCGAAAATCAAGTATGTGGAATGGAGACCCAAGATCTAGCCCGGTTGTAACACCGGCGCGTAGCATTTGCTTAGCGGCAATAGGAAACGCTTCATGAAGACGTTCGGTGCCTTCCAAGAATTTATAATACCCAGCATACTCTCCATGACCGATAAGGTCCAAGTGGATATGAGCATCAATAAGCCCAGGCATTATGGTTTTCCCGCCAACATCAATAACGACTGAGTCTGGGGGAATCTCAACAGCATCACGGTGTCCTACCGCGACGATTACTCCACCTTCAAATACAACTGTTGCGTCAAGAATAGGCGTAACTTCATAACCATCTAATAACATACCGCCCACCAGCGAAACAGGACGTGGTGGCTGTGAATAAGATTCAGCTGCTAATGACGAGGTGTGGATCCAACTAAAAAGCCAGAAGAAAAAGATCACATTAATTACGCCTTTGCGCGCGACAAATCTCCACTTTTTCATAATTTTGAGCGCCTCGCCTTTCATAAAAATTTTGGTTTAATTCCGTCTACAGGCCAAAGACGAGAGCTTTTATCCGATATCTCTCGACCAAAATTAACAAAGCGATATCATAAGACTAAAAGGCGCTTATGTTAAAGCAAAAGCCGATTTCAACGATGAAAAGAGATCGTCTCCATTGGGTGTGCCCTATCTTTTGGGAGAGTAAACTCTACTAGGTAATTTTAAAGGTTGATTTTGGATGCTTCTAAAGTCCCGCCTTTAACACAATTNTAATGTGTTTCTTCGACCGCTCGAGGGCGCTCAATCCTTGGCTAGAAGCGCGGCATNGCATGGATATCACCCCCACGTTCATCAGGGTCTTATTTTTCGTTGCGGCAGCCGAAATCAGCCAGCACCAAACGCAGATTCGTTTGTGTAAGTCCGCAGTAGTAGACGATGTCGCACCATTCAGGAGAGTTTAGCTCACAGTAGGCTTTAAGCGGTGCGTGCAATGTCGATCGCTTTCTTGATCAACAGATAGAAGTAAAAAGGACATTTGAAATGCTGCAGCCGGCTTTTCCCATTTCTGGGCTAAAACTTTATCAATTGATATCAGTTGTCGATAACATTGGTTATGGAACTAAAACCGCGACTCTCNAAAAGCCATCAACGGCTGGTAACATACCTGAAACTTCGAGGCCCTCAGTCAATTAGAGTGCTNGCAAAAAAGTTAGACATGACAAAAATGGGTATTCGTCAGCATCTACAAGCCCTAAAAGATCAGGGGGTGACGACCGAAACTGGACCTATCGATCAGAGAAGAGGAAGACCTGCTTTTTTCTGGACTTTAACGACTGAAGGCCACAACTTATTTGATGATCATCACTCTTCGCTCATGACAGATTTATTAGAAGATATAAGGAACACAAAGCACGGATCAGCGACACTGGCCGAGGCCCTTCAAATAAGGCAGCAGAGAATACAGCAAGAGTACAATGAGAAATTATCGCGAGTTGGAAATACTTTAAATGAGAAAATACAGGCCATAGCTTCGCTCCGGAATTCGAAAGGGTACGTCTCTGAGGCAAGATTATTGCCGATAGGTTGGTTACTAATCGAAAATCACAACCCAATATTCTCCGCAGAAAGACATCTTCAAGCTTTTATNGATAGTGACCTGCTTTTACTCAGCTNNCTCCTATCGGGGCTTGCAACTGTGAGTCGGACTGAAAATCTNCTNAANGGTGAACGACGGTCAGCTTTCAGAATAATGCCTGTTTAGGCAAGAATGTTAGCGAAATTGGCATGAGTACATATTGGATTGAAAAGCAGGGAACAAAGAAATGAAAAAATCGGAAATATCGTAATTTTGTGGTTTGCTTAATTTTTAACGCGTCTTTACAGCAAGTTATCACTGACCAATTTCTATCATTGCGCATAGCCAGATTCATCACTCCTAGCCTCGGAGCCCGATTCACCGCATCGATGCAATCGCCCTCCGCGGTAAAATTTATAGAAAAACAACTGTTCCAATCAAACCTGTCAAATCGACTTATAACGNCNNCACGTAGCGCCCCTAAATCAGCGTTTCTATCAAAATCCAGGAATTCGATGCTGGAAATAAAATCGATTTCGTCAATTTTAAATCAAGCCGGCCTGAGATCACCGCTCAAAGAAACCACGGCCATGTCGACTATCGCTTCCGTTCCTTCGGCGACGTGTTCAAAAAAGGCCTTCGAAGTCTTGCGATTGGGCTTCAAATTTGATGGTTAAAGTGAGGGCGCGCCACCTGTAAGTCCGCTTGACGCCATTAGTAAAACTTTGTTTAGAGTCTGAAAATTTCGGACTTCGCCTCTCGGAATGAATTTTTCTATTTTTTTACGGTGGTAGATTCTGCTATGGGAATCTACCTAGATTTACTGGTAATATANCAANACACTTTAACGAGAGACGCGCGTCGATATGAGCATTTTTAACAAANTTTTAATTGGTATAGTGTCAGTTTTCCTCTCCAACTCCATTTATGCCGCGGAGCTTGAACGGATTGGCAGTTTTGACTTCCCAACCTCCGCTTCAGGGGTTGCGCAAGAGCATTTCTTGCTCGGTGTTGGGTACTTGCATAGCTTTGGTTGGAAACAGGCGAGGATTGAATTCCGCAAGGCACAAGAGATTGATCCTGATTTCGCTCTCGCTTACTGGGGCGAATCGCTTACCTANAATCACCCACTAATACCTGTGTTACAGGATCCAGATTCTCCTAAGGCGACTCTTCTCAGGCTTGGCCAAAATAGTGANGACAGGTTGTCAAAAGCTCCAACCCGCCGCGAGAAAGGTTTCTTAAGAGCGGCAGAGGCATTCGCTTTCACAGAAGGATCCTTGGGTGACAAGCGGCTGGCTTGGATGCAAGCCATGTTAGACTTGTACGAAGAGTTCCCCGAAGACAGAGAGGTGTCGGCATTTACCGCTGTTGCAATGTTGAGTGGTGCCACTGCAGCAAACGATGGTCGGGTCTTGAATAATTTTCTGACTGACGACGGCACTCAAATAAGCATGCGGGCTGGCGCGATGGCAATGGAACTCTTCAGAGAAAACCCAAATCACCCAGGAGCCGCCCACTATATCATTCACTCGTTTGATCATCCCACTTATGCGCCCCTAGCGCTCGTTGCCGCTGAGAAATACGCAAGCATAGCCCCCGCAGTGTCGCATGCTCAACATATGCCTACTCATATCTTCATCCAACATGGCATGTGGGACAAGGTGTCTGAATGGAATGATTCNGCATTCCAAGCAGCTTGGGACCTATGGGAAGAGGGAGATNCTGCGGGCGATCAGAATCATTCGTCCGANTGGGGCCAATATGGTGATTTACAACGAGGNAACTTTGAACGATCTAAAATGTGGATACGCCGAGCAGAGCAGGTGTTGGCTAAGAACTCAGATCCAAGATCGGTTCGAACTCTAAAGACCATGGAATCGAGGCACATCATTGAAACTGAAGAATGGGTAACTCAAGAAGTTGACGATGGTATGAGCGGTGATGAGCTGCTAGCTATTGGAATGAGTGCCGTTAAACTTGGAAATATGAGCCTTGCCGAATCAGTTTCGGATAGGCTGCGCGATCTTGTGAGTGAGAATCCTAACGACGTGACTCTCAAGCTAATTGATATGGAAATTTCGTCGCTGCTCAAGTTCGCGAAAGGCGATAGAGAGGATGCCGTAACGTTGATTATGGAAGCAGTCGCTTTAGCAGAAAGTCAATCGCCGCCAAGGGGCGCAGCGAGCCCACTTCAACCTGTGCATGAGTTAGCGGGCGACTTTTACTTAGAACTTGGTGATTATGAAGTAGCGGCGGACTTATATGAAACCTCGCTAAGCCGCATGGCTAACCGACCGAAAGCTATCTTGGGGGCTGCAAGAAGCTATGCTGGAATGGGCGATGTCGATAAAGCCAAAGATCATTACAAGGCCTTCGATGCGGTCTGGGGATCGACCACTACTCGCGCAGCGAAAGAAGCGAAGGACTTCATCGGATCGTAATCATTTTTGTAGTTTGTCTCGCTAGAATCGCGCGGCTTTACTTCAAAGCTGGGCGCCGCACTGGGCGCCCAGCTCTATTCTCTTGAGATTATAATTTTGCGCCCAGTTCTCCTTGCGGATATTACGTTTTTAACACGGCATTGGTCGGTGTAGNTACATGCACATCTTTTTCCTGCGCGACTTAGTCGGCTTTAGCTTATTATGTCGAAATCAATTCCATCTGAGCGAGAGCGCCGCGGCTCTCCTCAATTGATTCCGCAAACGAATAAATTTGTAGGTTAGCTGATACATTTTTGTTTGGGTAGCTTTCACACGAAGCAAAACAGCCTTCCATCACCTATATCCTAGCAAGCAAGTACTCGGGCCTCTTGCTTTGACTGATCGTCATGAGCTACACCTAGCAGCTGCCCAAGATTAAACATTCAGTTTCCAAATCTTTTTTTACGCCAAAGAAAAATGCTCTTAGATGGCTGGTCGCATATCTATCTTTTGTTAGCATTTCGAAGATTCACACTCCATTGTAAATCCGTGAGTACCTGTCGGGTATTATTTTCTTGATCCATTTGTCTCTGAAACTCACGCATATTCTGTTGAGCTTCAGCTATGCGATGTGTTTTCGGATTCCCGATAATTGTACAGGTGGCCGTGACAATGAAACGCATGGGTAGTGAAACTGCAGATAGCCGCTTGTTGTTTTTTCCAAGAGTACACAAAGCCTGAGTGATGCTGTGTCAGTTGAGGTAGATTATCCTACACATTTACTTTTACCGATGCCGTGCGCAGTGGATCGAACTGAGGCTTTAAGCATTTTTTCTCATTACCAGTTAACATAAATCGCCACGAAAGGACGTATGATTTTCNTTCTTTCTGTTTAAGATAGANTTCNATGTCATTTAACGGAGTCAAGTCCGTATAAGTTTGGACTCATTGACAGTNGGTCCCAAGTTCTAAATCCTCTTGCGCTTCCAAATAAGTCGGTAAGTCAACTTCTTCTTTTCTGCTCCNCACGCAATTACCAGCTAACGCTTTCGCTGGTTCAATTTTCGGTCTCTCGAGGATTAAGAAAAGAGTAAGCTCGTTTCACGAAACCGTCTAATTGGTCATGATGTACCCAATGGCCAGCATTCCGGAATACCTCGACCTCTAATGGACAATTGAAATGTGCGGTTCGACCATCTGATGAGGGATTTGACGCCCATGATTCATTGCCATACACGAGGAGTGTGGGGCATGCAATGTCGCCCCAAAGTTTCCATATCTCTTGTATGGGTCTACCAGTAAACTCAAAGAACCTCACATAGTTATCAAACTTCCAGGTAAAAGACCCATCTTCGTTTTGGTTACTTCCATATATCGTCAAATGGCGAGCTTGCTCTTCACTGAGATGAGGGTTCTCTTCACGCATGCGCAGAATGGCTTCCTCCAAGGAGGAATAACGCCGAGCCGAGCGCCCTGAAGACTTACGTAAGTCTCTAATCCATTTTCTAATCCGATTACTGTGGGGCTCCTTGGCTTTTCGCGCCTCTGTACTGGGCGAAAGCCCTAATCCCTCAATGACGATTAGTTTCTCGACCGCTTCAGGATAGATTGCTGCGTACATCAGTGAAATAGCTCCGCCCATAGAGTGTCCAATTATGGACACAGGACCCAAATCTTTCTGATGTAAAAGTTGAGCGATGTCATAAAGATAATCCAATTGGTTGTAGGCGCCACCAATCATCCAGTCGCTGTCGCCATGCCCACGCAAGTCGGGGGCGATAACGTGATAGTCATCCTTAAATCGTTCGGCTACCCAATCCCAATTTCTGCAATGGTCAAGACCTCCATGGATCAAAATCATTGGCGGCGCACCGCCGTTACCCCAATCCACGTAGCTCAACCGTAATCTTTGCGAAAAGTAATTATGCGATGTCGGCCCCGACAGGCTATTGCTTTTTGAACACATAGCGATTTGATGTCATTTAGGAAAGTGTAGCCTCGATCTCACAACAATCTAAAATCGTTTTCTTCTTCTATATATTTAATGATACACCTTATTGTCTTACTGATTTCTTCGTCAACAGAGTTATACCCTTGAAAACCATAAGTCGAATATACTTTTTGCAGCTCTAAGAAGTCCTGCTCATCTAGCTCAACTTCAAAATGAGGCTCTGCGGCAAAACATCCTTCACCGCATGACTCTCTGACCGTACCAAAAACTGAATCTCTGTCTTCAAGTTTCAGAACGGAGTTGACGCATCGCTGAACGATTTCCTCATTTGAAGATACCGCGTTTTTTTCTTTTAACGCGTCCAACGCCCAGAGATGTGAATCTTTTAAACTTAGACTAATTTTCACTGCTTCACTCCAAAGTTAACACAGGCTTTTTGAAAGACTTGATTTACGTATGAATCGATACTTAAAATTTACTGCTTTCACAACAAGCTTAACTGGGTCGCGAATCTTTGAGAAGATTCTCTTATAACGAAAACTCCTGCTAAGCGTTAATGACCGCATGATATATGTTCGACTATTTTAGATTAATTGGGCAATCACCATTATACGGCACAATTCCATAATGTTCTCACTTGTGCTCTACGCTTAGGGACATCAACACAGAGGAGCGAAAGGTACCTTCCCAATTTAGCTTCATTGACCAACCATTGGGACTTTGTAACCTCTAGACGATGCATTAGCCAAGTACAATCCCTCTTCGTAATAGAAAAACAAGGTGAGCTAATGGCAATGCCATTCCATACCAACTGTGCTCTTTTTTAATTAGGCCCGAGCACCTGGCGCTCCAAACTTTANCATTGGCACATACTCGGGGGAGCAACTTTACTTACTCAAGCTTATAGCGATAGATCTACCCGCTTAGGATGTCACTCTCTCTAAGGGGCTTCATATCTTAATTTTCTCTAGCAATGAATGCCTCGATTCAACTTTCCCGCTTTTACTCACTTGTTCTTCAGTTCCTCCACTAGTTCAAACATTACGAGACTTAATACTTTGTCCGACAACTCTTTTGCGAAAGTCTCTTCGCATTTTTCTAATATCATTTTAAAGAATATTTCATTATCCAGACCAGTTATCAGATGTGATACGGGAGATTCTAAGTCATTGCTTAAGGCAGATTGGATCAACCCATTCAGATAGCCATCCTTCTCTGAAATCACCATATTTTTGACAATCTCAATTTCAATTCTACTCTCTGACCTTTGAGACTCGGCAATCACCGAGCAATGCAATGAAGCAAGCTGAGCAAAAGACGTCAAGGGTAACGCAAGGAGGCCTATGGAGAATCCTAATCTGTTCATAAATCAATCCGATCGAAGTGGCTTTGCGGCGTCGCCTGAAATATCCGCACCTTTATAGACCACCTTCAGTAAGTTTTCTTGGGTCCAGAATTTTTAAAAGCTCATCGCGGTCAATCTCTGTATCTTCAACAGCCACATCGATTATTGGACGTCGTTCTTGATACGCCCGTTTAGCTATTTTAGCCGCTCGGGAATAGCCGATAATAGGGTTTAGAGCGGTGACAAGAATTGGATTAAAACTCAAAGTTTTATTCAAATTTTCTTCATTAACGGTAAAATCGCGAATAGCTTTTTCCGCAAGAAGGACTGCGCTGTTCGCGAGCAATTTCACACTTGACAACAGATTTTCTGCTATGACTGGAAGCATAACATTGAGTTCAAAGTTTCCGGATTGGCCAGCGACGGTTATCGTGCTGTCGTTTCCGATGACTTGTGCCGCCACCATCGCGGTTGCTTCAGGAATGACCGGATTTACCTTCCCAGGCATTATAGAAGAACCAGGTTGGAGAGGTTTAAGGGTGATTTCTCCTAACCCTGCAAGAGGTCCAGAATTCATCCAACGGAGATCGTTAGAGATTTTCATCAGGCAAACTGCCATCGTTCTGAGCTGACCCGACATAGAAACAATGGAGTCCTGCGAACTCATTAATGGAAATGGATTTTTGGCCGCTGAAAAATTAATATTTGTNTCAGCAGAGAGCTTTTCTGCGAATCGCTTCGCGAAATCGGTGTGGGTATTTATACCAGTGCCCACGGCTGTTCCGCCAATGGCAAGAGTTTTCAAAGCCTCCAAATTCTGCTCGATCAGGTTAACATTGTTTAGCAACTGATCTGACCATCCGTGTAAGCTCTGATCGATACGTATCGGCATTGCATCCATTAAGTGNGTCCGTCCGGACTTACAGAANCCTNTGAGCTTTTTTGCTTTTTCCTCTATGGCACTAATTANATTGCGAAAAGCTGGCANTAAANAGCTTGTAGTAGTGAGAACAGCACTAATATGGATGGCAGTCGGTATAACGTCATTACTGCTCTGCCCGAAATTNACATGATCATTTGGGTCAACTAAAAGTCCTGAATTTTTCGAAGCAATATGCGCAATCACTTCGTTAGCATTCATGTTCGAACTCGTCCCCGATCCAGTTTGAAAAACATCTACAGGGAAATGGCGCATAAAATCTGGGTCGTTCTCGAGATNCCTACAAGCACGAACTATTTCGCTTCCGACCTNACCGTCGATGCAACCGAGTTNCATATTTGTTTGCGCGGCAATCGACTTTATCGTTATCAGTGCTGTGATAAANTCAGGGGGCATCGACAGGCCACTTATCGGGAANTTTTCGACTGCCCTTTGCGTCTGTGCTCCATAGATGGCNGCCCGATCAATCTTTATTTCACCCAANCTATCTTTCTCTATNCGATAAGTNGGGNCTTTACCTTTNTGCATTTTAAAAGTCTCTNTTATCTTTTTATTTGAAAATTTCGNCTAGACTAANTATANAAACATAGGTTGCTTGCTGTCTGNTCTTGATCAGTCTCCGCAANGTCNTAGAGATTGCGAATAGGCCGGTAGACCCTATTAAGGTGTGGCATCATCNAGTCNNCTGAGACATTTTTNTNTTTANTGNTCTTAAGAAGCGATTCAAGGATCGACNAGTTTAAAANCTGTTTAGATTTCTTGNCACGTTCATATGTCATCTTCTCAACGCNCGTCAAGCTTTNATGCAATAACCGAGGCTTGTNAGGCTNCAGGCCAAAACGNGGTNTCTCTTNAAACAAANTACATATGCNTGATCCATAGATTTTACCGTTNTAATACCGNTNCNCGCTCTTGTTGCGGAGCAATGGCAGGCTTATTTGATTAGGATCTTCCGATTCTCGGTCTTCAACTCTCACACTAAGCTTGGCTCACGCTTCGTGACTGATCTTTGCACATGTAAAAGCATAGGCGGCATTGTTTGCTCTCTTACTCGCGGCATCTGTTTAACTTGTATGAGGTGAAGGAACAAGCTGTATCTTGACCGACTTGGTTGCAATGGATACCTATTTTTGGCCGGTGCATCCCTTATTTATGACGGCCACGAAAGCAGTCACCTCCGGTGAGAGGGCAGCTCGAACTAAAAACTAGAATCTTAACGAAGTTATAATCCGATACCATGAAAGGCAGGGTGACACTGTGACCCTCCTAGTACTGAAAATTACAAGCGACTGTATCCGATTTGTGTTGAACTCTGGACTATTGTGGGCCGAGCATACTCAAGAATTATTTTTGACGCAAATGATAATCATTCGTATATGAAAGTTTTATGCGCTGAATAATGCAGAAATGAACAGAAATGCCGGCTTTGATTGCGGCCGGGAGGATGTCCATTTGACATAGGAATTGCACTGCCTGCTTTTGGTAAGAGCTTTGAAACTTGGACGGTGGCCATCAGTTTGACCAACATGTAAGTCAGCCATGAAAGAAGTGGCATGCGGGACGTGTTTGAAACTAGTCGAAATCACAACTGAAATAGCCAAATCCTGTTATCTAGCCTATCATTACATCCTCCGCAGATTGACGATGAGGGCCTCTCTCGGCGAAGTTTTCAAAATCAAGTTATCTCGAGTAACCTCGCTTTTGTGCAAGACCCAACCCATCGTTTTTTCCGATCAATTAGATCAGTTTTTCCAATTTTTTTAACATTAATGCTCGGAATACAATCTCAGCTCTTTTGTCTAATTACAGTGCAACCAGGAGCCATAGCATGGCGATATTGAATACCAAAATTAAACCATTTACTGCACAGGCTTTCCGTCAAGGGGAGTTCATCGAAATTTCTGAAAAGGTTATTGAGGGTAAGTGGGCGGTTTTCTTCTTTTATCCGGCCGATTGGACATTCGTATGCCCAACAGAATTGGGCGACCTAGCTGAAAAATATGAAGAGTTTCAAAAACGAGGTGTAGAAATCTACTCTGTTTCAACTGATACGCATTTCAGCCACAAGGCGTGGCACGATGCGTCTGAGACTATAAATAAAATCAAGTTCACCATGCTTGGTGACCCGACCGGCGAAATAACTAACAATTTTGAGGTAATGCGCCCCGGCATGGGACTTGCAGATCGAGCCACTTTCGTTGTCGACCCAGACGGAATCATTCAGGCAATGGAGCTTACTGCTGAAGGAATCGGCCGCGACGCAGAAAACTTACTTAACAAGGTAAAAGCCGCGCAATACGTGCGTGCGCATCCCGGCGAGGTTTGCCCAGCTGCATGGAAAGAAGGCGAAGAGACGCTCGCACCGTCCTTAAGCTTAGTAGGCAAGATCTGAACAGACCACACTAGAGGTCAATTTTGGAAGCGGGTGTAATTTCGCCTCGAACTGACTCATCCATAAAATATTGATCTTCGTGACAATCTAGGCGGGAAACAAATTCATGTTTAGCGAAGAAGTACTCGACACTTTAAAGGCCTACACAAAAGATATGAAGTGCGACGTAAGGCTTATTGTGCAAAATGGGATTCACGACAAGCGACAGGAGCTGATGAATTTTCTCGGTGACGTTGCCAGTGCATCACAGCGAATCTCAGTGGTTGAGCAGGATCTCAAACTTAACAGCCCAATAAGCTTCATATTGGAGGCTGACGGCGTAAATACCGGCATACAGTTTTCTGGCATTCCCACCGGCCACGAATTCAATTCACTAGTCCTTGCCATCCTTCAGTCATCCGGCACAGCGATAAAGCTTGATCAAGGATTACAGGCATTGGTCAAGAATATCGCCGAAGAGCTACGCTTTGAGGTTTTCGTAAGTCTGTCATGTCACAACTGCCCGGACGTTGTTCAGGCACTGAACCAATTCGCGCTGCTAAATTCCAGCATTTCTGTCAACACCATCGATGGTGGCTTGTTTCAGGACCTGATATCAGATAGAGGGATACAAGGCGTGCCCAGTATTTTTCTGAACGAAGAACGTTTTGCGGACGGTAAGACGGATGCGGCAGGCCTGATCGACAAACTCGTCGAACGCAATCCGAGGGCAGCAGAGGTTACGGTTGAGAGCTCTTTGCCTATTCAGGATATCGCACTTATTGGCGCTGGACCGGCAGGCGTCAGCGGAGCAATCTATGCCGCACGCAAAGGACTGAAGGTGACCATTATCTCTGAGAGATTCGGAGGACAAGTCAAGGATACGATGGGAATAGAAAACTTTATCTCCGTCAACAAAACGACTGGGCCGCAAATGACAGATGATTTGATGGAGCATCTAAGAAATTACGATATCACGCTAAAAGAGAATCTCCGCGTAGATAAGCTCGAGCCGGGTGATACGAAGACACTCATCTTGTCTTCTGGGGAACATATAAAGGCTCGTGCTGTTATCGTTGCAACAGGTGCGCGTTGGCGCGAACTAGATGTGCCCGGTGAAAAAGAGAATTTGGGGAGCGGTGTGGCCTACTGTCCACATTGTGACGGTCCATTTTTCAAGGGTAAAAAGGTGGCTGTGATAGGAGGAGGAAACTCTGGCATGGAAGCGGCATTGGACTTGGCTGGCATCGTTGAATCAGTGACTGTGTTCGAGTTTCTGCCTGAGTTAAATGCGGATCAAATTCTTATCGACAAGGCTAAGGCACGAGAAAACATTTTTATAGTGAAAAACGCCATGACCAAAGAGATTACTTCCACAAGCGGCAAAGTTGACGGCTTATTGTATGAGGATCGTAGCGACGGCTCCGAGCATAGATGCGAATTATCAGGAGTATTCGTACAAATCGGATTAGTTCCGAACAGTCAGTTCTTGGACGGAGTAATTGAGATGACACCTTGGGGAGAGATCAAGATTGACGAGAAATGCCGCACTTCAAGCGCAGGCATTTTTGCCTGCGGTGACGTGACTACGGTGCCGTACAAGCAAATAGTAGTCGCCATGGGCGAGGGCTCGAAAGCAAGCCTGTCGGCTTTCGAGTACCTTCTAATGAATGAAACTAAAAATGACGGAGCACTTGCGGCTGCCTGATACACAGCGTCCCTAGAGATCTCGCCAAACCTCATCGTTCTGTCCTTAATTATTCGGTTCGAAAGCATCATATTTTCAATTCACCAGTTTCAGATTCAGAACCTGGTTAGCTAACTAACTTTTCCTGCTGCAGAATAATCCACATCTAGGAGCGAGCCGCACGTTTCTGAACTTTCCTACGGAGGGTTTGGCGACAAATAGCTAGTTGTCTGGCGAAAGTCGATCTGTTTCCATTAGTTGCCCGCAGTGATAATATCAAGTCATAGCAATTTAGGGGGAGACCCAGTGGCGATCGCGTCGACTCTTCTCTGGTTGGCAGCCCTTTCAGCGTTTAGTGCCTCAAAGCAACAGAGCTTGCTAGCTAAGCCCTTATCTAAACTGACCGGTTGGGGCTTGTTTGCTCTACTTTTCTTTCTTGCTTGGCTGTTTTTACTCGGCACCTACGCCGCACTCACAGCGTTCTTNTTGGGCATCACTTACATCATGGGTGCCTGGATAGCNATGGTATTCATTCTTGGCCATTACAAACTGGGGCTCTGGCAGTTTGGGTTTGGTGGTATCGTCGTGTCTGTCGCACTCCTTACGCTGGGAGCGCCTTAATGTGGGCCAAGAGTTTTGCTGGAATATTGGGAGGCCTGCTGATTTCGATACTGTCTCTGGCAACTCTCTACTACACTTTGCCATTACCTGCCGACGCCAAAATTATGATTGGTTTAATCACGGGCTGGATTATCTGGGCTGGAGTCATGGTCTGGTGCTACGCAAGCGAGAGCGGCAAGCAGGCTTGGAAACGAGCCAGCACCTGCTTTCTCTCGCTCGCTGTTTTNAATGTGGCACTTGTTTTACTTAAAAGCTGAGTTCCATTCATTAATCGAGAGACGATTTTAGAATGAGAAAAGAAACAATACAGCGCAACACCGANGCACATGGTTGGCTAGGTCTGATTGTTTCAGCACTGCTTTTTGTGGTCTTCTTCACCGGCTCAATAAGCTTCTTTAGGCAAGAGATCGAGCAGTGGGCATTACAAGCTCACTACAAATTTGAACCGTATGATCCTGATCACTACCTCTCGGTCAGCGAAGTATTTGAAATTGCTTTAGACGGACGCTCCTTTAATCCAAAAGAGCCGCAGTTCATCTATCCGCCTACAGAGGCTGAACCCTATTACCGCGCATACGTTAACGCAGATCTGAATGATGACAAAGCGCATGAAGACTCCTATTTACTGATAAACCCTAAAACTGGCGAGATCATGGGTAGTATGGAAGACTTTTTTCTCGCTGATTTTATGTATATTCTGCACTACAGCCTCAACCTTCCATTGGGGGGCTACCTCATCGGTCTGGTGACCCTAGCTTTTCTCTATATCTTACTTTCTGGCGTCCTGATCCATGCCAAAGGCCTGGTCAGCGGATTTTTCCGTTATCGATCCAGTGGCCGAGAGCGCAGTCAACTGCTGGATATTCATAATATTATTGGCGTCATTTCACTGCCTTATACAATTGTGCTCGCAGTGACTGGTTTGATTTTTAATTTATTAATCATCTACCAGATCGCGTTTGCGCTCATTCTGTATCAAGGCAATACCGAAGCGCTGCTTTCCGATGCTGGCATCGTTACACCATCCGCTAAATGGCAGGACATTGCCTGGAAATTACCGCCGATTGATGAACTGTATGAACAACAGGTTGATCGGTGGGGTACGATTCCTACACAAGCGCGCATCACCGGTTATGGCGACCATGGCGCTACGCTTGAGATCTTCGGTGAAACCGGAGAAGGCTTCAATGGCCGCTATAGCATTTCCTACAATCTCTCTGATAGCAGCATTAACTACAGCGAGCCCAGTGACGACCCAAACGCGGTTACGCAGGGTATCGGTGTAGTGTCATCACTACACTTTGGCAACTTTGCGGGAATTAATCTTCGCACGATCTATTTTCTATTGGGATTGGCGGTATGCGCATTGATTGTCACAGGCAATCTGCTTTGGGTGCGGCAGCGCGAGAAGATACTAAGTAGTACCGCTGTAACTTTCGTCGGTCGCTTCACGCTGGCCAGCACTGCCGGTGTCGCCTTAGCATGCGCTACCGCCTTTGTTGCAGAAAGGCTTTTACCCATCGGTCTCGCCGACCGCGGCGGCATGTTAGTAAACTGCTTCACAATAACCCTGTTGGCCGCCACTGTTTATGTCTGGCTGGCTGACGATCGGAATCTTGCACTTNTACGGCTGCTTCAGTGTTTCGCTGCCCTATGTGCTCTCATNCCGCTTGTCGATTTAGTATTATTTAGCGACGCGCTCATTGCTTCAGCTAACCGCGGTCAATTAACGCTCATTGGCGTTGATGTTGTCATTCTGGTTTTTGCTTTATTGGTCGGATATATCAGCTGGCGTCTCGGGAAAACCGGCGATCAGCCAAAAGTACAACAGAAAGCTACGGAGTCAATTGCTAACTCCAACGTTTCACCGACTGCTCTCTAGTGACGTTTACCGAAAATGGCAGAAATAGACATAACTACGCAGACAATTGCTGTCTCAAAACCAGAGAAGAAAAGTGCACGCCCTTGGTTTGATTGGCACAGCTGGCTGGGCGTATTGTCGGGACTGCTATTGTTCGTTGTTTGCTGGGGCGGTACATTTGCAACCCTTTCTCACGAATTGGATTGGCTCGTTAATCCTGCACAAAGAGTTGCGGTTTCTGGCGAACTTCGCTCCCTCGAAGATCTCTATGAGGCCACTTTAAACGCCTATCCTAACGCTCAGATTCAAGCCGTAAATGCGCCTCGCTACGCAAACTTCGCCGCTGAGGTAGTCATAAGTGATATGAACAGTCCAAGGAAACGAGTATATATAGATCCTTATACTCTGGAAATTCGAGGGGAAGCCCCTTTCCTTAACATCCAACGCTATCTGCGCGACTTTCACCGCCGTTTGTTCACCGGCAGTTTCGGTTTTTATCTAATCTGTCTAGCTTCGTTGCCATTGCTGGGTTCTTTAATCACCTCACTTTATTTTTATAAACGTTGGTGGCGACGATTCTTCGAATTCAAATCCGCACGCACGGTTCGCAGCTTTGTCAGTAATCTACATCGGCTTTCCGGTGTCTGGGCGCTGTGGTTCGTGGTGATTATCTCCGTTACTGGAGCTTGGTACTTGTTCGAGCGCGTCCGCTCAATTTACGGAGATGAAGTCTTTGCTTATTCTGATGCAATACCTTCTGCAGTGATCCCGATACCTATGTTGGATTACGAGTCCAAAAATGCAATGCCCTTCACGGCTTTACTTAAAATTGCGAGGGAAGAACGTCCAGATATCGAGATTGCCTCTGTCAGCACAAATCGAAACGGATACTTCTACGTAGTTGGGCAAACCGACAATCTTATGGTTCGCAATAGAGCGAATAAGATCTACTTAATGCCAAACACAGGAGAAGTAATTTATAGCCAGTACGGCGAGGATCTGAATCCGTACTGGTACTGGTCAAACATGGCAGATCCACTGCACTTTGGAAATTTTGGCGGACTTATCAGCAAGCTGATTTGGTTCTTCTTTGGCTTGTTGCTGTCGTTTCTTTCTTTATCAGGAGTGTGGCTGTTCGCCAAAAGATTAAGCAGAAATGCTCGGCAGAAAACGAAGGCGATCTACACCGCCGCTTCGCTTGGATTCGTCAGCCTCTGGCTTATACTGAATGCACTGAGCCCATTCCTTGCCTATTGGAAAACCCCCGCCTCACAGAGCTTACCCATCTTACCAGGCGTATCCGGGTTCCTGTATTCCTGGCTGATTATCACGAGCTTGATATGCCTGTCTTGGATATATTTGTTTTTCACAAACAGTAAAGAGATTGCAACAGGACTGTCTCTCCGGTTCAAAGGCGTTAGTTCGGATTCACTCAACAAGAACATTGCGACCAGAGGAAACTAGGATAATCCTGCGCTTAGCGGAACCCACACAGTTGATTGTTCTTGCCTATTCCTCTGGTAGTCTGTAAATCCAAGCTACGCAAAACATTAAGCTCCGAGGTCCCANGTCAGCCAGTCGAATCCTTTCAATAAATCTCGTTGTCAACGCACACCATTCAGGAACAATTCTTCTCATTACCCCAATCGAAATCAATGAAACAAGTGATCTATCGCACTTGGTTCCGCCGCTTTACACATATCAGAACTAGCATTCGTATCCATGACTTTTTGCCAATTACGGTAAAGTTTTTCACAGGTATTGACCAAGCACCCTTCAGATGTTTCCGGATGCTTATGAAGCATCTCAAGATGGTCGCAAATAGCCTTGGCGATCGTTTTCTCCCCACACTGAGCGTACCTAGTTAGTAAATACAGTAAGGAAGAAACGATTACCTCCCGTTCAGGCATATTAGGATTCATAGTGCAGTATCCATCAGCGATGTTTTAAGCATATCCGCTTGATTCTTGATCCAATTTCCAACGTTGGGGTGAGGCAATAAACCCAAGCCGTTTGAGTTGTAAGTAAGATTTTTTAGGACCTGCCGATACGGTCCAAAGCCTTGGACTCTGAAGGGTATGACTATGACTTCATTGCCGGCGTCTTGAGCTTCCTGAAGGAAACTGCGTATTTCATTTTCCGATTCCGACCTTTTTCCACTCCAATCCTCCCGCAAAGAAAACACTTTAATCTGATTTATTCCTAGCCTCGCTTCAGCGAGCATAGTCCTCTCAGTTATCAGCCTTATCCACTCGGCATTCTCTTCATCGTCACCTGTTCCGTGAGCAATAACCATCACGGTTTCTTTACTTGGGCTTTTACTCAGACTTGCGATCCGATCCAGGATCACGACATCCATCTCTGAGCTATTTGCTAGACCATCTCTAGAGATTGAAAAGTGAATTGGTGATTTAATGTTCCAATATCCCATGGGCATAGACATACCGATTCGTTTGGCTTTTTCCGCCATCCACTCCTCTTTGGAAGGCGCGCCCTCTTTTAAGCCCAAGATCATCTCGGTACGGTCAAACCAACTGTTGCCAGAAACGAACAGTCTCACCACCCCTGCATGTGTTACTCCTCGATTCTCAAGTCGTTGAGCCGCCCGCTCCATACTGCCAGCATCAGCCATACCAAATGCAATTTCTATAGGCATTAAAGCGTCGATTTCAGAAGCGATAGAAGTGACGGCTTCGTTCCACTCCGAAGAACCACCATGGGCCATTAAAAGAACTCCGAACCGTGTTTCATCGTCTCTTCCGGTTTGTGCTTGCGCCCCATCTGTCGGATCAGGTTGTATTAAACAGCCAGACAGAACCAAGCAAGTTGCTATGGTAAAAAAGGGTTTCAAATTTAAATAAGTAAATTTCATACTAGTTTGAATTAGAAGTTGGCGTTGATTCCTAGTCGCAGATTTATTCCTGGCTGATAATTATTGAGAATTGTATTTGCAGCAGTAACTTTATTGAGCCCTTGTATACTTTGCCATCTCGCGTACTCTTCGTCGAAGATGTTAAAGACTCCCACTCTGACAGATAGCGAATCGCCGATTCTCAGGTCTGCGACAGCGTCTAGAACTTGATATCCGTCGGCCCCAGTAACGCTATCCGAGGAGACTTTTGTTTTATCAGCCACAACTGTCCAAAACAACTCCCCCCCCCAGTTTCCGGAAGTGCTGTCGTATCTGAGGCTATTCACTAAATTCACCGGGTCGATCGAATCTAGGTGCTGGCTTGTTTCTTGGTCTCTCCCCATAGCGTATGCGATGGAAGATCTCATTCTCCAGTTTTCGCCGAAATACAGGAAGGCTGTTGCTTCTGCACCGTGAATTTCGACATCATCAATATTCTGGTTTTGATATAACGATACAGGTCCACTCATGCCGATGAAGTTACTCGATATAAAGTCTTTATAGGAGTTTCGGAAGGCAGATACACTGAAATATGCGTTTTCATAGTCCGCTCGAAGTCCGAATTCAAAGCTTTTACTCGTTTCTGCTCGAATACCGGGGTTAGGCACCACCGCATAGCGGTATGCGAGATTCGCAAAGGCCTGGTTTGACTCATTAAAGTTTGGTGGACGATAGCCTTCAGCATACTGTGCGAAAAGCGAGTAGGACTCGTCAATATCGTAGATCGCCCCTAGGCTAAGTGAAAACTTTCCATCATCAAAGTCTCGAACAGGATATCCATAGCCTTCCACCGTATTGGTCCCATCGAGCAACGCATCAACTGTAGCAGCCAATTCATACCGGTCAAATCGAACACCGGGGATGAGAGATAAACCAGTGTCCCCAACCTGCACTTCGTCCTGCAAGTAAAAACCTAGACGAGTGGTTGTTGTATCTGGGAAGCTTTTATTAGGAAAAACCTCCGCAGGAGCCATCGGGTAAGCTGAGATAGACCTTGAAACGGAGCCTGAAGAAGTTTCTGTGTCGAAACGGTCCCTTGGCCGAGAAGTCTCTGTTTCATCAAAATTGAAGCCATAGGAGAAGTTATGCGTCAGGGATTCCGTTTCGAGTGTCTTCCTGAGGTTCAAGTTGAGCGCCAGAGTCTCTTGTTCAAATCCAAAAGTCGTGTCTCTTGTCGCAGCGGTCCCTGCAAATGACCGTGGGTTTCTTGGATTTACAAATGAATAGCTCGTTCTTTCTTGAACCGTTCTCTGCGTGGAATCAGTGTTCTGGAAATTCGCTAAAAGTTGGAGGTCATCAAAAATTCCAGAGCTTCGCAGCAAGTTGTACTCCAAACCCATCCTTGTGCGTTCTGATTCGTCGAAACCGAGTGAACTAAACACTGTGGCAGCATTTCTCCCGAGCAGGTCTGTCAGGAGATTGAAGTCCCGGTTTTCTTCGAATGATTCGAAGCTTATGGCCAGACTCTGATTAGCAGAAACATCCCAGAACGCCTTAACTAGACCACCTTGCGTATNTCCATCCTGGGGATTGACCGAGCCAGNGCCGTTTACCTGGTGCTCCGAAAAGTCTCGTTGNGTTACTTGAGCGATCAAGCCAAAGCTGCCATTTTGAAAAGCAGCCGTCGCACCGGCTTTGAGTTGATCGTCTGCATCTGAGGCAGATGTGCGTACCCCGAAGTATGTTCCACTGTCACTGCCAACATAATCCCGAGCAGTTTTTGTTTGGAAAACTACAGCACCTCCCATTGCATCAGCTCCATACAATACCGAAGCAGGGCCCCTGATGATCTGGACACCTTGTAAGTTGTCCATCTCAAACGTATCCTTGCCATTGCCGTAATAGATGTCACTACTACGGACACCGTCAATAACGTGAAGAACGCGGTTGCCGCCTATCCCGCGAATAGTGAAGCCTTGATTGCCGCCTCGGGAATTATTTCCCATTGAAACTCCTGGTTGATAGCGAACAACGTCATCTAAATCATCTACCATTTCTTTTTCGATGTTCTCAATTGTGACNAGCGAGATGGTGCCCGCAATATTTTGTATGGTTCTATCTTGCCGTGTTGCAGTAACAGTCAACTCTTCGATGCGCTGCAAGTTCTGCGCGCCAGCGCTATAGGTAAAAACGGCAGTGGCTAAAAAAGCGACGTTGAAGATGAATTTCCAGCTATTTTTTGGAAAAAGGCGAGATTTGCAATTCATAGTGTAAGCCTCGAAAAAAGTCTGGCTGGCTACCTCAGGAGTAAGTTAAGGTTGGCTGGCTCGACAAGAGAGAAACAGGAATAAAGGTGGCGATTTTAGGTCATTTTGTGAGGATTAGTTTGCCATTAGAAGTGATCCTCAAGGTATAAAGTTCGCCATTGTGCTCAATCAGTATGCACGATCGGCCCTTGAACAGACCTTGACTGGTCAAAGGAGCCGCTGATTGTAATATTTTTTCAGCAGTCATCTTAGATCTCGTGGAGCGCACCCGATGTGCTCAAGTGTTTGCGTGNAAGCGAACNANNANATCGTACCTGAAGTAAGAATTTATTGCAAATGATAATTATTCGCATTTGTGGTGTTCAGCCCAGGAAGACCTGGGATTATTTAGAGCAGCCTGATTTGGTTGGTGTAATGTAATTACGCATTAGAAAACCGAACGAAAACCCCACTTCGCGAAAGTTCAGGATCAAACTTGGCAGAAGACCACGGATAAGTTGTCTCGATACGGAAGTTGTATTGCGCGGCCTTCATGTGAATTTAGGGTTGAGTTTATGGAATTGGCTCACAATCAGCCGATCTTTGACTCGAATCCCGAAGAGCAGACTAAATCAATCAATAATTGAGCCGCCACTGGCCTGCACCTCACTCATTAGCGCGCGACTTAACCCGACACACATAAAAATCATAATTACTGAAAAAGGGAGAGCGCTGCTGATGGCTGCGGTTTGCAACGCGCTCAATCCCCCAGCGAGCAGCAGTACCGATGCTACAACACCTTCAGACACGGCCCAGAATATTCTTTGCCAGATCGGCGGATTTTCATTGCCACCGGAGGTGATGATATCAATAACCAAAGAACCAGAATCTGAAGAAGTAACAAAAAATGTCACGATAAGCACAGTTGCCAACATCGAAACCAATGGAGCCAATGGAAGACGTTCGAGGAAAACATACAGCGCAGTTGGCATATCAGCAATCACCGCAGACGTGATTTCACCCCCGGAATCACCCAATTCAATGAACAGAGCAGAGTTCCCAAATATACTAAACCACAGGAAGGTGAAGCCCGCGGGAACAAATAGCACGCCCAAAATGAACTCGCGTACCGTGCGGCCTCGGGAGATTCTGGCAATGAACATGCCCACAAACGGAGACCAGGATATCCACCAACCCCAATAGAACAGGGTCCACGTACCAAACCACTCAGTCGGCTCATAGGCGTAAACCTCAAGAGTCAAAGACACCAAGCTACTCAGATAATTACCAATATTCTGTACAAATGCTCCGAGTAAAGCCGCGGTTGGACCTGCGAGCAATACGAAGCTCATTAAGAGAACAGCGAGCACCATATTTAGCTCGCTAATTCTACGAATACCGCCGTCTAAACCCGTGACGACTGATGAGGTTGCCATAACCGTGATCGCAGCAATTAGTAGTACTTGAATGTTCGGTCCAGCCGGTAGTCCAAATAAATAACTCAATCCAGCATTTACTTGAGTAGCCCCAATGCCAAGAGAGGTGGCGACACCAAACATCGTAGCTAAAACAGCAAAAACGTCTACGGTATTGCCAATTGGTCCATATATCTTGTCGCCTATGATGGGATACAAAGAGGATCTGATGGTCAAAGGCAGACCATGCCGAAATGCAAAATAGGCCAAAGACAGGCCAACCACAATATAGGTTGCCCACGCTTGGAACCCCCAATGGAAATAGGTATATACCATCGCGCTCTCGGCCGCATTTACGCTTGCGGCTTCACCGGATGGCGGCTCAGCGAAGTGGGTGATAGGTTCAGCGACACCAAAAAAAAGCAGACCAATTCCAACACCTGCACTAAATAGCATTGCGATCCAACTAAGATAAGAATATTCCGGAAGAGAGTCATCTGGGCCAAGTTTTACATTCGCCACGCGACTAAAAGCAAGATAAAGAATAAACGCAAAAAAACCCGCAACAACTGCGATATAGTACCAGCCTACATTGGTAATCAACCAGTTCTGCACTTTTGCGAACATAATTGCCGCGTCGTAACTAAAAGCTCCGCCATATACGCTAAATGCAACAATTAACGCAGCTGCTGAGAAAAACACCGGCATATCGATAGAAGCGAGTACTTTACCCCCAAAAACTCGTTTAGTTAGCTTCACAGGTCAGCTAGCTCCCTCTGATAATTGAACGAGTTCATTGCCCAAGGCATGCCGGAGGGGGTTAAGATAGTCAGTAAAAGGCCTCCATTGCCCAACACCTGATCGATTTACAGGCCGACGAACTTGCTCTGAACTCGGTGTGCGGACGTTTCGTTTCGTGTTGTGAAAATTTAGGCATGAATCCTCAAACGAAAGCTCACAGAATTCCAAAATTCGTTTCACTTGACCTTCTAAGTCATCTATTACGTCCTCATTGTTTACCTTTAGTATGAATCCTGGCAATACTGTCTCCCAATATTCCATTAGATTCACGTAATCCCGGTAATAAAAACCAATATCGCTCAGGTCGTATGTAAACTCTTGCCCCTCCGCAAATAGTTGCTTATATCCGCTCCAGCAGCAATCCAGCGGGTTTCGTCTTGCGTCGACGATTTTTGCATTAGGCAACATAAGTTTGATAAGGCCGATATGCCTAAAATTATTGGGCATTTTGTCTATAAAACGGCGTGCACCTTTGCGATGGCAATAAGTTTCATTGATATATGTCTTCCCGAAGTCTTCAAAATTATTTCCCGTGATTTGCTCAAGAACAAATGGATAACCTGGGCAAACTTCTCGCACGCTCTCGCGACGAAGTTTTTGGGACAGAGCGAGTACATTAGGGAGTTCCAGAGTACCATCGACGTCAGAATGACTGGAAAGTATTTGTTCGAGCAGGGTGGAGCCAGCGCGGGGCAATCCCAAGATGAAGATTGGATCCTTTGCGGGATACCCACAGCCACTGCGCGATTCGAGGAAGTCTCTTGTAAATACTTTTTTTTGCGCTTCGAGCTCTGCAGTCATTTGCTCGGGTTTATATCGACTTTGTGTCTTTTTCATCGAATTGCCCGCCTGATAATGTTCAAAGGAGGCGGCAATGTCATGTTTATCTTCATAGGCTTTGCCAAGAGCAAAGTGCACATACACACGATCAATAAAGGATAAGTTCGCGTTTTCGGTTGATGACACCAACTCGCGCAACTCCGCGTCTGTGAACCGATATGTCTTAAGATTGGCGAGCGAGTAGAAAGCTTCGCCTTTCTCCGGATCTGCCTTTATCGCATTTCTGTAGCAGGCTATCGCACCATTTGAATCGCCGTGCGTTTTCAAGGCATGCCCTTTTGAGATCGAGGTGATAGGATCATTGGGTAGTCGTTGAAGAATTGCATCAAATTCGGCAAGCGCTTGCTCAAAGTATCCCGACTGCATACATTCAATAGCATATAGTGATCTGAATTGCAGATTGTCAGGTTGAGTTTCAAGCAAGGCCTTCGCTTGAATTAGAGCCCTTTCGAATTGCTGCTTTTTCCTTAGAACGCGAATGAAGTCAACTTGTAGCCAAGAGTTCTCGGGTTCCAACTCAATAGCGCTCTTCAGTAAAAGCTCAGCATCATCCAACACTCCCAGGCGGATCGCAATATCAGCCAGCAGACGCATGCCCTCTACATGATGTGGAGTTTTGCGCATAAAATCTTTGCAAAGTTCCTCCGCGCGAAGCAGCTTTCCCTGCGAAATCAAATCCGTTACGGCGACAAGAGGTTTTGGCAAATTCAGGAGGCGGTCCAACTGCGCATCAATGCGCTGTGCCCGGGTAATCTGGCCTTGCTGTTTCAATAAATCGGATTGGGCCTTGAAGCTGGCGGTCAAGGCTGGGTTGAGCGAGCAGGCCCTTTCGTAAGCTTTCAAGGCTAGCGACTCTTTCCCCAAAGCGCGATAGGTGTGCCCTTCTTCTTGATACGCACGGCCAAACTCTGGTGCTATTTCCTTCAGGAGCTGAAGAGCGCGAAGTGCGCTATCAAACTTGCGGCAGTAACGGAGGCAAACGGCCCGCATGTAGTAAACATCTGGACGCACCGACTCAGAATTAGAATACTGAGAAAGGTCCGCAAGAGCCTCCTCGTATTTGCCATGCTCAATCTTTTTTTGGATTTTATGCAGCTGATAGTCCGTCTTGCTCACCTTTGTTTGACTCTGTTTTCCCCCATCTATTAACGTAGCAGACGCCTCAGAGGGCGCCCGCATAATTGTGGTCTATGACATTTAAAAAGGTCAAAAATCATATCTTAGCCTCACGCCAGCCGTGAAAGGTCGCGCGTAGGTGACCCGCGGTCGATCGTAAATGAAGGATCGCGCGAGTTCAGCGCGCTCGTCGGTTAGGTTATCGATAAAAAAATCTGCCGACCACTTATCAACAGCAACGCCCCCAGTGATTCCCCACACCGTCCAGCCCGACATACGATCACGATTGATAGTAATGATATCGCTGTATGCAGCGTCAGAATGAATCACATGCGGCATTATATGCGCAGTCCTTCCTCCGCCGAGATCCCACTCGTAGCGGGCACGAAGATTAGCTTGAAACTTCGGCGCGAAGGCTAAGGGATCGCCAAGCCTAACATCGTTAGTTGGCGTGATTACTTTCGTAATTTCCGTGTTCAGGAATGAGAAGGCACCTGTTACGGTAAAACCCTGGAGCGACGATGGCACCCAAATGAAGTCGCCCTCAAAGCCGTTCACATCCGCATTCGCAGCGTTATCCGAGAAGAATAGATTCGTGATACTTGGATCGAAGATCGTAGTCTGCAATTTTTTAATTTCCGACTGAAAGATCGCGGCATTGAAGCGTAAAGTATTNTTCAAAAGGTCTGTTTTCCANCCAACTTCNAGNTTAGTNAGNTCATCGGTGTCCACCGCNAATGGGACACTNAACGTGCCAGCAGGGTTNGTTGCCCCACCCGGTCGGTTNAGAAGACCAGGCCTGAAGCCTTCNGAGAACGTAAAGTAAAACAGCTGATNACTANTNGGTGTCCAGTTCAGACCGAACTTGGTNATTGTCCCATCAGTCGATGCGGTATCAGGGTTGGGCGCGCTGAACAGTTTGTCTAAATTATTACCAGCGTTGTTGTCTGTTGTAGCTCCAAAATTCCCAAAGGACCCGGCAGCGCTGCCTTGAAGGTCAACGCTAATGTCGAACCAGCGAGCCCCCACCAACAATGAGAAGGAATCGCTCAGATCGACAGTCATTTCACCGAAAAAACCCTGTTGCTCATCGGATCGCAGCACATCGTTGCGGAAAATAACACCGTCCGGCCATGCTCCCGGAAACTTCACGTTGGCGCCTTGGGCGGAGAAATTTGGTCCAAAACCTGTCGCGCCGTTAAAGGCTACGGCATTCCTTGACCCACGATAAGTGAAACTGTTTACTTCACGCAATTCCAAGTCACTGTAGAACCCTCCAAACGTCGCNCTTATGGCGCTATCTGCATCTGTAGAAAAGCGCAACTCATGCGTATTAACTTTAGTCTCAGTCAGACTGTTAACAAACATATTTGGCGCCTGGCANGTGCCAGTTGGATCCCCCGAGGGATAGGTTACACTCCCATCACAGACATAGTAAGGAAGATATTGACCAACGAATATATAGTCAGCATAGTCGACTAACTGATCAGCTTCTCGGTCCGTGAATGCACCTGTGTAAATCGCTTCCAACTCACCCGCGCGCCCCTCGAGAGTCCAATTGGTGTTGCTAAAAGAATCTTCCAACCGGTCATTCTCGAAGCGCTGAATCGAGAGATCACCAACTGTTGGATCCGCAAAGAAAACACCATCAGCCTCTATATTTTGCCGCATGTGTGCAACAGTAACGCTCCAATCCGGATTAAACTCCCAAAGCGCGGTTAGGCGCGCGCCTGAATAGACTGCATCATTGAAGTTTTCTTCTGATTGTGCCCCGTTGTCGGCGTCGAGGAAGTTGACACCGCTGAGATCGGCTGTCGATTGAAATCCTGCTCTTCCGGGAGAAACGGCGACACCATTTGCGCGCACAGTCCCCGCAGGCCGAAATCGGCCGCTCTGAGTCAGGTTCAACGTACCGGGAACGTTGTCGATGTAGCCGCCTTGATTATCAACAAATACGACTCCCCGCAAAGTCAGG
The DNA here is from genome assembly GCA_002719575.1 of Gammaproteobacteria bacterium. GTDB lineage: Bacteria > Pseudomonadota > Gammaproteobacteria > Pseudomonadales > Pseudohongiellaceae > UBA9145. The sequence continues at coordinate 28,812 of PBHS01000037.1, forward strand.
CTGTCGCTCAAAGGCAGGTTAACCACTGCTTCGACGTTATTACTCATCTCACCACTCTTGGTCCAAGCAGTACCAAACTTCATGTTTGCACTTGTTTCAGAGGGATCAGGTTTGTTTGTAATTAGCCTAACCGTACCCGCCTGAGAGCTAGCCCCAAAAAGCGTACCTTGNGGTCCGGAAAGCACTTCAACCCGAGCAAGGTCGGCCGCGTAAACGTCAAGGTTGCGACCAGGTTGAGCCAGCGGCTGCTCATCAAGGTAAAAAGCAACATTTGGAGCAAGGCCAGCGACGCCAGCTGTTGTTAAACCGGGAGTTGTCGATGCAACCCCCCGAATATAAATCGTATTTTGGCCAGGACCGCTGCCCCCCGCCGTTACATTCGGCAATTGAATTAGATAATCTTCGAAGTTGGAGACCCCCAATTGATCAAGAGTTTGCTCTTGAATCGCAGAAACAGCGACCGGCACGTCCTGCATACTTTGCGGGCGTTTAGTCGCCGTGACGATTACTTCCTCAATTTGGCTATAAGCAGGCGACGCCGATAGTGTAGCGAGCGATATTGCTAATGTGAGNGGCTTCTTTCGAAACATGAGTTCCTCTATTCGTTCAGTTTATGTAACTATAATATAACGTATTGAAATTACTTTTTCAGTATCAAAAGTTCTAAACGCCGGAGGAAACTCTGAGATTTTTTTTTATTTTTGCATATTTATCAGTAATTTAAGATTTTCCCCTTAACGCCTATTAGTGACTGTGCTTAGCAAAATACTAATTTATACTTTTATATCAAATTATATGGAGCTACATTAGAGGTAAGAGACTGAGTTTTTGGTCTGTTTAAGTCCGTCGGATAACATGACCGTGAATTACGCAGCTCGAAACGAATGCTTTGTATTATGAAAGATTATGAAGACCTTCTAATCGCCCTGAGACGTATCACGCGTGCGATCGATATACATTCAAAGAAATTACAGAAGACATCTGGGCTGACAACTTCTCAGTTGCTGGTCATCGACGCAATAGTCAAACTTGAAAGACCAACGCCATCCAGCATCGCACGTGAGATTCTCCTATCACAAGGAACTGTGACAAACCTGATTGATAGAATGCAAAAACGAGGTCTTGTAAAACGCGAAAAGTCAGAAAGAGACGGTCGTTCCGTACTCATCGCTGTTACTGATGATGGCCTAAAGAGACACAAAGAATCTCCAGATCTTTTGCAAGATAATTTCTTAGCAGAATTTCGGAAACTTAATTCTTGGGAACAGCGCCTGCTACTATCGTCAGTAGAACGGATTGCCGCCATGATGGACGCTGAACAGATTGATGCCTCCCCAATTCTTACAAGTGGCGCGATAGGCATTGATGACAGAAGGTGATGCACACTCACCATGGCCATGGAGGCATAGCAACTACTTGCTGCTCCATAGAACCAAGGCCATCTATCTCGACTTGCACAAAATCGCCAACTGCGAGGTTTTGTCGCATTCCTGATTCCGGAGCAATCGCGCCTGTATAGATCAAGTCGCCGGGCTTCAGAGTCATGTAACGCGATAGATAACTAACAAGACGTGCGGGGTTGTTTATCATCGTAGACGTCTTCCCTCGAGAAAGAAGGTTTCCATTTACACGCGTTGAAATTTCAAGATCGCTATAATCAATGCCTCTTACTATCTCGCTACCAATTGCAGCCCAAGTGTCAGTTGCCTTGCTCATTAGTTTAAGCGGTCTGACCCCAGGACCTGCAGTTATCCAAGACAGCTCTGACCAGTCATTGCCAAGAGCTACACCAAAAATGTAATCGTTGGCCTCATTAACTGGTATGTGACGCCCTTCCCGACCTACGACCAGAACAAGTTCTCCTTCGGGTATGAACATCTCAACTTCAGGAGGCCTCTCGACTAAGCCGTTGTTTCCACTGAGACCAGAAGAGTGTTTAAACATGTAACGAGGGTGAGGGACTTGGCGAGGTGATGCATTTTTCGGTTGGTAATTAGCAGCTGCGGCGAGTACCTTACGCCCCGGCAATTCCGGATCGATTGGCAATCTGAATTGCACGGTATCCGCTTGGAATTTCCGTCCAGTTTGCCCAACGCTGCCTTTAAGTGGATTATCGTAGAGCTCAGAAATTTCGTTACCATCAAGCAAACCATATGATATTCCTGCTGAGTGCTCGAAGCGAACATATCTCCCATTAGGCGCTTCTATAACCGGACCAGAAGATGCCAGCCGAGTTGTTCTAACTAATTGGTTGCTTACGACACCAACCTTTTCAATCTCGACCTCAACAATATCATCCTGCCAGAGTTGCCTCCTAGTTCCAGGTAATTGGGGCGGCGCAACTGTTCCCGTATAAATCATGTCGCCGCGCTTAAGTGTGACGAAGTGACTGAGTTTACTGATGAGCGCGGCAGCATCATCTCTAAAGTCGGCAGTCGAGCCTTGCGCAGCAACAACGCCGTCCAGCCTCACAGTTAATTGCAAATCACTCAGGTCTAATCCTTTTACAACTTGATCACCTAAAGTTGCGAACGTGTCGCCCGCCTTACAAAACACGTGACTAGGTTCCTCTATTCCGCGGCCTTCTCCACACCAATCGTTTTCACTCCAGTCATTGCCCACAGCGACCCCGAACAAATACTGCATCGCCTCTGATTCTGGGATATGTCTGCCTTCTTTACCAATAATGAGTACGAGCTCGCCTTCAAAATTGAAATTTGTGGCACCAAAGGGAACTTCAACGGAAGATCCATTCTAAGCCAAAGACGTGGTTGCCTTGCTAAACCATCGCGGATGATCAACGTTAACCGGCTCTCTATTGGGATTGTTAGAGTTGCCCGCTACACCCAATACATTAGGAACCCTGGTTGGATCCATTGGAATTTCTAAAACTACAGCGTTCAAACTTACAATTTCACCGGTTTGTGCAACGTCATCGTCAAAGATCGGGTCACCATCAAGAACAGATATCATATCTTCTCTTAAGGTCCCGCTATGTGTGCCCGTCTCATCAGTGAAGCGTACATAACGAGTTACTTCATCCGGTTGCGCGAAGGAAAAAAATTGAAAAAAAATGCGGCCGCGATGAGGCACGCCGCCTTTAATGGTTGAAAAAAAGCTGCTTTTGAAATCATTTCATTTCTCCTGTGGACCTATGGATATGATCGCGTGTGGTAAAAAATTTGTCTAATGCATTGAGAAAAAGCTATATTCTATCGAGATCAAAGCTTTAAGGATTGCGTCAAATTTCTACAATATGCCTACGCAAAGAGCAAAAATAATTTTGTAAAGCATATGAAAGGAATATCGTCGAATCCGTTTCGGGGAAGCATACGCCATGTTAGACCGACGACAATTTATACTTTCCGCATTAACGTTGCCGCCATTTCTCAGCGGTGCGCGACAACCCATATCCGCTCCTACTGGCAAGATGGTTTTAGCTCTACATCAGAACACGTCCAGCGCAGCTGGCTTTCGCGGCTCGCTGGAAGGTTGGTCTCGTGCCGGAATACAGTTCGTTGAATTAAATTCAGCATTGCTTGATGGGTTCCTGAAAAATGACTCACTTATGGGGGCAAGTCTTCTTCTCGATGACCTCGGTCAGACACCAATTTGCGCCGCTGTTGCTTTGCCGGACCTTTGGATTCCCGGTCCCGCGCGAGAGTCATCACTTGATAGATGGCGGAGACGTTGCGCACAGTTTTCGGAACTTGGGGTTGAGAAAATATATTCACCGTCACTGACTTTTCGAGACATTAGATCAGTGGATTTTGACGCCACACCTGAAGCCATTAATGAAACTGCTGAAATTGCTTCGGAATATGGGCTCATTTGCATGATTGAGTTCTTGAGAAACTCAAATCACCTGTCAACACTTCGTTCGGCACTAAAGATGACACGAGCTGCCGATCACCCAAACGTAAGGCCAATGATCGACTTTTTTCATTTCTGGTCAGGGCTCAGCAAGCTAGAAGACCTTGATCTACTGGAGCCTGGAGAACTTGGACATTGTCATTTCCANGATTTACTTGACGCGCCGCAGGAACTTACAGACAACAGTTATCGTGTAATACCTGGGGATGGAATCGCACCTTTAAATACCATNTTAAGTAAACTCAGAAAGAAAGAATACAACGGGGCACTTTCTGTTGAGCTGTTTCGGGAAGAACTTGTTAACGGCGATCCATACCACGTCGCTGCAGAAATAAAAGCAAAATCCGAGAGAATTATGAGCGAAGCGGGCGTGCTGTAGGGGTTTTCAATTCCAATAGTCGCCGCTAACTCAAACCAATTTACTTAGGTGAGGACCGCTTCGGTTGAAACTTCATCATTTTCCATTCTACTTAAGGGAATAACTGGTTTTTTAGCAATTAAGATCAACGGAGCTCGCCTAGGTGGGAACTTTGTAACCACTACCAAGTTGGCAATATTTGGAGAAGAAGACACGTCACTATTGCAAGAACTTAGTTAGGTTGCGAACGTTTCTATCCAGCATGTCACCGCCATTGCTGCGACTAAAAGGCCGCTCAAGTAAAAGCTGTCACGAAGCTGGGGTTTCATTTTCCATGCAAACCAGAAGAAGCTCAGTCCACCATAGGTAAGTATAACGCTGAGTAAAGCCATTCTCATTTTACATAATACTCTTCTAGTGCTTCTCGATCGGGTTGTTGCTGTACGCCGGAAATACGTTGACTAAGCTCTCATCGTGTTTCTCTGGGATCTTATATTCACGCAGCATTGTAATGAGCTCATTGAGCGTAATCCCGTCTAACCGGAATGACATAGGGCCAACTGTCAGCATAAATACATTACATTTCGTACAGCCACTTAGCGCACAAACTCCCAACTCGGTGTTTATGTCTGTTTTACACATCTCTTTGATCATATTGATACCCTTGGATAGTCGCGTTTACGTTGCGGCTTTCCATCGATTACTCCGCACTCCTTAGCGTCTTCGAAGGCTTCGGTGGAGGGTGAACGCATCATGCGCGGCATTCTAATGCGAATGATTCTCATTTGCAATATAAAATGATAGATACTGCTTCTGTTGAGCAACATAGGGCCTATCTGAATATGACGATCCACAAAACCCCTTTTTTGGTGGGGGAACACGCCACTGCCAAAAAAATTTGCGCCCACACAGGGGCTGTGATTGTATTTAATGGACAAAAGTAATGACTCGGATCAAGCCTTGCTTGACCCACCAGTCACGTTAATGAGTCGAAATATCGATGAGAGGCGAAATGATGGAAAAGTTAGCGCTAACCACTGTTTTCGTGAGCTTTTTGTTGTCAATGCTCCTCGTGAGCCCTGTCCATGCGGAGTTATCGCAACTGCAACCAGGCGAAGGAAGAGTCATTCTCACGGTAGAGAATATGACCTGAGCAGCATGTGTTGTTGCCGTGCGCAACTCGCTAAGAAAGCTTGAAGGAGTCAAGTATGTCGAAGTGGACTATGATGCAGGTGAGGCTATCGTAATTTATTTGCATTCAGTCGTAAGCACCAAAGCAATGATTAAGGCAACCACCAAAATTGGATTTCCTTCTAAAGTAAACAGTGACGCCACTGTTCAACGCGATAGGTAGTTTGTTTACATTATGAATAGGCGCTTTGCTGGTAGACCGAGAATTAGGCCCAGCCACATGCTNTTGTGTGGAGTGCTGTCGTCGGCTATATCCAGCATCTGTTGCGTTGGTCCATTCTTCCTGTTGGTCACTGGCATCAGTGGTGTCTCGATGAGCCGGGTAATGATATTGGAGCCCTACCAACCCATTTTCGCCGTAGCTTCACTAGCTTGCGTTTTTAAAGCAGGTTGGCTTCTCTGGCGACCAAAAACATGCGATGGGGTTCCATTACAACAATCTATTTTCGGTCTAACAACTGGTCGGGCCAACGTTTTCCTGCTTTCGCTGCTTGCAATCGTAATTCTCTTGACCAGCGAGTACTGGATCCTGTGGGTCGCCGAGTAGTTCTAACCCGTTAATCGCTCATCGCCCGCTCAAGGGCTTAAAGTACTTTTTCAACGAGACAGGACAACAAGCAGCTTGAGATCATAAGATCTCAACCGTTGGGAAAAACATTGCTAGAATTCGAACCAGCAAGTTTATCGTTAGAGCAATTACCAGATGGTAGGCAGGCAGACATCCTTTCATTTTTGTATCAAAGACGCGAAAGATATGCCTAAAAGGCGTGACGATAATTCAGTTAACCAAGTTCTCGCAGCAAAATTTAAAAGATTGATAAATAAAAAAAGTCAATTGCTTTATCCGTATCGATCAGCCCTCTTTCCTCAAACAGCCTTACCAGCAATGCCGGCAGGACTTTTGTTACTGACCAATATATTGGTTTTTCATAAGGCTTCATGCGAGGATATGATTCAAATACTATTTCTCCCCTATGAAGGATAATCATTCCCAGTATGGACGAAGCTTCGTTTGATATTAATTCATCTAGGCTGAGAGAACCGCCTTCGAATGCGTTCTCTAGCTCATCGGAATCTTGGCCTACGCTCTGTAAAATGCTCACGGGGCCCTGGCGATAGACATTAACAGTCGGAAAAATCTGGTGAACGTTCTTATGCATCCATGCCATTTGTTCTCCGGTCACTGTCCACCATATATCGTCAGCCGGAACAGACAAATGCCAAGCTGACATATAGGGTGCATAATCAAAAATATTCCGTTGATTCGTATCTTGAGCACACACCGCCATGGGTATATGTAGCGCCAAGTTACAGACAAAGACTGCAAGAGTAGATTTAAACTGCTGCATCTGAACCATATGATTTAGCCGCCTCACAATGCCTGCGTGTGAAAAACAAAAACTTACCACTAATAAAATGGGAATAGGAAGGCTTAATCAAGATCCCGCACCAGCAAGCCGGCGTGAAATTGAGTCAATATGTTGAGCGGTAGTCCCGCAGCAACCCCCAACGATATTTGCACCCTGGTTTATCCAGCTTACGGCAACGTCAGCGTAGAAGCTTGGGGTAACGTCGTCTCTAATCTGTAGTGAGCCATCAGTGCTTTTGCTCCCGTCTAGAAGCCAATCTTCTGGCACACTAGAAAATGCGTTGCCCAAGCCACCGACGTAGGGAGCTCCACTACCCACGAGCGACACCATTGCGTCAGTGATTCTCTCCGGCAGGCAGCAACTTGCCAATATCCCCAAAGGGGAAAATGAACGAAGACGCTCTATACAGTCTTTCAGGGATTCACCGCTTCTTAGGCGGTTCGGCTTACGATCATGGAGTGTTAAACCAATCATTACTGGGAAATCAAAAGGATGGGCTGCTTTAAGAGCAGCCTGGGCTTCATCTATTGACGACATTGTTTCGAATAGAAAAAAGTCGACCCAAGGCTCCAGCAATTTCATCTGACGCCTGTAAAGAGGTATTAGGATAGTTTCGTCTAGGACCCGATCAGGCCGGTAGCTACCGTTTTGAGGTGGCAAGCTTCCAGCGATAAGAATTTTTCTTTCTGAGGCTTCTGATGCTTTTTGCGCTAACTCCCCTGCAAGCAGGTTCAGTTCATCAAATCGGTCTTCAAGCCCCTCTTTCTCTAAATCAGATAAAATTATCCCATAGGAATTCGTTGTAATTATATCCGCTCCAGATTCAATATTTTCTTCATGCACTTTAAATACTTCGTGAGGTGCATCGAGCAAGGCGGCAGCAGACCAAATCGTACTAGGAACTTTGACTCCTTTCATAGCTAAAGTTTTTCCCATCCCAGAATCCAAAAGCTTGAAGCTACCATCCAACTCGACATCTTTATTTCGATTAATCATCGCAATATCCACGATTTACTAGTTTAATTTAAGATTAGCATGTCGCTACTTCTTATCCTGCCACTACATCGGAACCTATAAATACTTTTTAAGAATCCGAACTATTGATAGAGCCATGAGGATGTACAACACTATAATTGGCATTGAGCCGACAAGTGAGGCCATTTGAAGCTCACGCAATCCGCCAGCATACAAAAGCGTCAATGGCAGCACTCCCAAACCCAAAGCCCAAAATACTCTTAGCCATCGAGGTGGCTGTTTAGACTGTCCAAAACCTTTCGAGGAACCAGACGCGAGAACATATGAAGCGGAATCATACGTCGTTGCTGTGAATATAAGGCCAATAACCCCAAGGTAGGCAAGCCAGATCTTTGGATATGGCAAAAATGATATCACTTCAGACATTATGACGGCCGGACTCATGCCTTCACCCACTCTTGAAACTAGACTGTAAGTACCTTCTAACTGTAAGCTTAAACTGAAATTACCTAAAACAATAAAAAAAAGCGCACAACCGGCACTTCCATAGCCGATTACTCCTAGGATTATCTGCCTGATTGTTCTGCCCTCTGACACACGGGCAACAAACATTCCCATAAATGGGCCTAATGCTATCCACCATGCCCAGTAAAACACAGTCCATGATTCCACGAAGTCGCTTCTTTCTTGAGGGTCACTCCAGGTAAGCATTTCAAGAAATCCTCCTGCAAAAGTGCCTAACGAGACAACGCCCATCTCAAGGATGAATCTACTTGGACCGAGAATAAAAACACAACCAATGAACAAAAGGGCCAAGAAGAGGTTTGCTGTGCTTAAAACCAAAATGCCTCTATCTAAACCTCTGTACACACTGAATATAATCAGCATAGTTGCAACTACTATTATGCCTATTTGTAACAANGAAGAGTCTGCGACCTGNATTAATTCACTTATTGNGGCCGAAACTATTGCGATCCCAAATCCTAAACCAGTGGCAGAACTCGCTATTACCCCAAATAAAAATGATAGGTCTACTAATCGGCCTGGCCATCTTGCTGTAAAACCCTTAAGCACTGGCCGGCAAGCTTCACTTAGACGGAATGTCGGACAACCTTCTAAATAATGTGAGCAACCAAGAGCGATAGCGGGAAGGCAATAAAATGACCAGCCGATTGGACCCCAGTGAAATAATCCGTAAGCTAGAGCCCACTTTAAGGATTCATCGGATTGCGGGGATAATCCAAATGGCGGGTCAATGTAGTAAAACACCCACTCTGTGCCGCCCCAGTAAATCAAGGATCCACCAATNCCTGAGCAAAAAAGCANAGCGGCCCATTTTGGAGCGGAGTAATAGGGCTTTTTNGAGGCACCAAGAACTATCGANCCATACGAAGTAAGAGAAAGCCAGAGAAGAAAACCAATAGTAAAAATAGCTATGAATATATATATAACCCCAACTTGAGTAGTAATAAAAATATAAAGCTCATTGAGGAATAAAGTACTTGATTCGGNATGCTGCAATATAAGCGCTGTGATTACCAACAGTAACCCTGAGCTTCCAAAAAATACAGCCGGATCAATGGCTGCCAACAAATCTGGTTTTATCTTGGATGTGGAGCTCAAGGAGCCGTCCGCATCAGACGCTTTCTCCAACGTTTCGCTAATCAAAGGTTATGGCCTCTTTCCAATGTAAAAAGCTCATGAGCTCGATACTCATTATATGAACGACAGGCCAAGTCCGCCAATCTCGAGACGGCTTCTTCTTCAATAAAATCCGTTATATCTCGTTTAATCTGAAGAGATCCTTAAGTTGTCGGTATCGCTGTATGATAGCTGGTATTTCCCGTTCCTCTCGCGTGATCAGGAGCTTCAGCTTTGCAAGGCCTCGCCCCAGCTGACGACTACCACTCACAGCCGATAGCGGAACTGAAAACATGAGCCCAAGAGTCAATGACAAAACCCAGTAGAGCAGAGGTGATGAGAGCCATGCCAAGTACGCCGTGGTCAGTAATCCTATTATTGTGTGGCTTCCATGACTTCGCAGCAGAAAAGCAAGAGGAAATGATCTGCCACAGCGCTTTTGTTCAGGCCAACCTGAGTCCCTTCCGCGNATGATCTCCCAGAGNTGTCTGCTGTGCAAAGACATTACAATAGGCGAATGTAGAATAGAGAATAATTGTTCAATTACAGCACNAANAACAAGTCTAAGCCTCCCATGCCGTGGNTGTGGTTGACCCANAGCAACAGCCAGCCCCAGNATCTTTGGCAATAAAAGCAGACTTATTGTTAGCGCAAACAGGGCAATCATTCTCGGGGAGTCGAATATTTGAAAGGCACTCAACGACATGCTAGCTTGACTCACACTTCCAGTCGTCAGCTGCAAATTGATCCTAGAAAATAAAATAAGGCCCACCAATACTGACGCTAACCAAAGTGGCGAGATCACATAATTCATAACACCCATAACCATATGCGCTCTGCTTGGCCAGCATAGGCCTTTGGCTTGTAAAACGCCCAGGTGCTGAACATTGCCCTGAGCCCAGCGNCGATCGCGTACAGCAGCATCAAGGAGAGTCGGTGGGCATTCTTCCCAGCTACCTGATAGGCTGGTAATCATTCGCACGTTCCAGCCAGCTCGGCGCATAAGTGCCGCTTCAACGAAGTCATGGGAACGGATTTCACCACCAAATGGACGAGGACCACTCATGATCGGCAACCCGGCTGATTCAGCAAAAGCGCGCAAGCGTATGATGGCGTTGTGCCCCCA
>PBHS01000038.1 GCA_002719575.1 Gammaproteobacteria bacterium
CGGTGAGTTGCTTGACCAGCGCAGATTTTCCGTGATCAACATGACCAGCGGTAGCAACGATCAGCTGCCTGGAATCATAGTTGTTTATTTTAGTAAGCGCTTCGCTCATGCATTAAATTTTCAAAATCGGATAAGCTGCCTTGATCCGACACTCATTCAACCTGTCTGAATGCGATTGTACTTTACAATGTGATATGCAAAGACAAAAACAATCATTGCTGAGACTGCAAATCCAGGATTTAGTGGGCCGTTGTCGAGATTGACGATCCCGTAACCGATTGACCCTGTCATCAGCGCATAGTAGAAAAACGGCAGCAAGGTTTTTCTTATAACCGCGCCTTCCTTCCCAATCAGTCCCGCAACTGCAGAAGCAGCCACCACATTGTGGACACAGATGATATTGCCAGAGGCACCGCCGACCGCTTGCAGCGCAACAATCCAGGTCGGATCAACTAGGATGCGCTCGCCAACTCCAAACTGGAAAAGAGAAAACATCATATTGCTGACGGTATTGCTGCCAGCAACGAAAGCGCCAAGCCCACCGATAAAAGTTGCAAAGAAAGGCCAAGCTGCTCCAGCAAGCTGCGCGACTCCCTCAGCAAGAGCGAGCGGCATTTGTTCAAAGCCCGCTGCTCCGCCGCTGCTGTTTAAAAATACTTGTACCATGGGCACGGTAAAAACAAGCGCGGTCGATGCCGGCAACAGCGTTTTGAAGGAACTTGAAAGCGCTAGTTTATACTTGGCAAAGCTGAGCCTGTGGAGAGCAATTGTAATCAGACTCACCAAGATAAAAATAGTGCCCGGAGACCACAGTGGCTGGAATGAAGCGGAAATATCACTGCCGAAGATAGCGGGCCAGCTCCAAGTAATTGAGGGATGGTCAGCACGTAAATACGCCTCAAGATTCACAGACCTGAGTCTTGTCAATACGAGTAGTCCTGCCACAAAAACATAGGGCGACCAAGCTTTGATTAGACTCATGTTCCTTGACTTTGGTTGAGCGGCATTCTGGTACTTTTGCTCGCCGCTCCAATCTGCCTCCCACATTTCTGGTGATTCAAAATCCCATGCTTCAGTTTTGTCCGGTATGAGAAAGCCCGCTCTCGCAGTACTAACCACAATAGCGAGCCCGATCATGCCTCCAAGCATCGAAGGAAATTCTGGCCCGAGAAATGTAGCGACTATTAGATAGGGAATAGTCATGGCGAAAGCGGCAAACAGGGCGAACTGCCAGACCTGAAAACCTTCTGCGAATGATCTTTTAGCGCCAAAAAATCGTGTCATAACTGAAGCAACTAGAAGCGGGATAAATGTTCCAGCCATAGCATGCATTAAGGCAACCTTGGTCGCTATGAACTCAAGGAAGTGTTCGTACTCACCGAACCCGCGCGCTGCTGCATACGCAAGCATTTCAGGGTCTGCCGAAAGCCCGGTGCCAACCCCTACTAAAATGGGTGTGCCCATAGCTCCAAATGAAACCGGTGTGCTCTGGATTATCATGCCTGCAACAACTGCGGCCATGGCCGGAAAGCCAAGGCCGACCATTAGCGGCACTGCGACAGCTGCCGGCGTGCCAAATCCCGCAGAGCCCTCAATAAATGATCCGAAAAGCCAAGCAATAATGATTACTTGAATTCGTCGGTCAGGGGTAATGTCGGAAAATCCTTGCCTAATTGCGGTAATCGCGCCGCTTTGTTGGAGTGTGTTTAGGAGCAGAATGGCACCGAAGATAATATAGATCAGCGTTCCGGCCACAATAAGACCGTTAACGCTTGCCGCCATAATCTTTGTCGCCGCAACCTCCCAGATAAAGTAGGCAAGGCCGGCCGCTACCGCATAGGCAATTGGCATTGCCCGGCTGGCTGGCCACCTGAGCATGACAAGAAAAATAGCAACCGAAATGATCGGTAGTAGGGAAAGGAAGGCGAGGATATTGGTACTCATGCTTGATTTCCGCCGCTGTAGTTATTGTTGTTGATGCGCTTTTCTGATCTTCAGCTTAGCAGATTAACATCTGACAGATAAACCGCGGCCCTAGCGATAATTTAAAGCATAGGTACTGCTTACCCAACGAGGATATCGTATAGATATTATCGAGCGGACTCCCCGGATAGTTGCTGCACAGGCAAAGATCACGCAAGGCCAACGTCTCCATGTTTGAATTTACGCGAATGTAATCGTGCAACCATGGTGCAGTAAATGTAGTTATAGCGGGCGAGTTCTGGAATGTGCGGATTCGATTCGTCTCCAATCTGAGAAATTGCTCACAGGCATAAGGTCACGCGGCTTTCGAGAAGTAGAAAAAGAACCGGCCGTCGATATATTCAGCTCAAAGCGACTTCAAGTCTTCCGACGACTCATATGTATTCCAACAATCTCATGTGATGAATCCCTGCGTGCACCAAAAACACGGTTCGACTCATGGAAGAAGCGGCCTCAGACTCTTTTCAACAGCGCTTGAGCCGCAGCCAGCCGGGCGACCGGCACTCTGGGTGGCGAGCAACTGACATAGTTCAGCCCTAATCTATGGCAGAAACCAATTGATGCGGGATCTCCGGCGTGTTCTCCGCAAATTCCAAGCTTGAGGTCTTGTCGCGTCGATCTGCCACTGTTAACAGCCTGTTGCATTAGCTTTCCTACTCCGGATTGATCGAGGCTGGCAAAAGGGTTTTGGTTATAAATTTCTTTGCGTTGATATTCATCGTAGAACAACCCCATGTCGTCCCGGGATAGCCCGAGTGTCGTCTGCGTCAAATCATTAGTGCCGAAACTGAAAAAATCCGCGTCTTCTGCTATTTCATCGGCTGTAATTGCCGCACGCGGTACTTCTATCATGGTACCCACCAGATAATTGATCTTCACCTTGCGTGCCTTCATAACCTCTTTGGCAATACGATGCACCGTGCGCAGCTGATCTGCGAGCTCTTCCTTAAATCCCACGAGAGGAATCATGATCTCAGGATTGACTTTGATTTTAGTTTTGCTCTTCAGAATTTGTGCGGCCGCTTCAAATATTGCGCGAGTCTGCATTTCTGTTATCTCAGGATGAAGGATGCCGAGTCGGCATCCGCGGCACCCCAGCATTGGGTTTTCCTCATGCAATGCTTTAATTCGATCTATCACGAAATCGAAAGGCACACCGAGCTTTTCGGCGAGTTGACGGCGCACCACATCATCATGGGGCAAGAACTCGTGCAGTGGTGGATCGAGGAGCCGAATCGTAACTGGCCTTCCATTCATCGCTTTGAATAGCCCTACGAAGTCTTTTCTCTGGAAGGGCAGCAGTTTCTTAAGAGCTGCTCTTCGTTGCACTTCGTCCACCGCAAGGATCATTTGACGCATGTAGTCAATGCGGTCGCCATCAAAAAACATGTGTTCCGTGCGGCACAGCCCAATACCTTCTGCGCCAAAAGCGACCGCGTTTCTCGCCATGCTTGGGGTATCCGCATTGGTCCTGACTTTAAGTTTTCGGTATTTGTCTGACCATTTCATAACCGTCTGGAATAACTCGTAGGTGTAGCTCTTGCTAGCACGCATTGTTCCATCAAGAACCCGCTTCACTTCGGAATCGGCGCTTTCAATCATGCCCTTATAAATTGCTCCAGTACTGCCGTCGATGGAGATATAGTCCCCTTCGCTTAAGACTACTTTCCCGGCGGTAAGGGAGCGCTTTTCATAGTTGATGGAGATTTCTGTTGCTCCACACACACAGACCTTGCCCAACTGCCGGGCAACCAAGGCCGCGTGAGAGGAGACGCCGCCTCTTGAAGTTAGGATTCCCTGCGAGTGCAGCATGCCTTTCAAGTCATCCGGTGACGTTTCCGTTCTGCAAAGCACAACTCTATTGCCTTTGCGAGTCTCAATTTCAGCAGTTGCAGCAGTAAATGCGATTCGACCGGTTGCGGCGCCGGGTCCAGCGGGCAGTCCTTGCGCAATGACAGTTGCTGATTTCATCGCCTTGGGATCGAACACAGGCACCAGAAGTGAGTCGATCGATTCTGCCGGAATTTTTAGCAAAGCGGCTTTTTGGCTCATCAAACGCTCTCGCTGCATTTCTACTGCGATCCTAACTGCAGCAAGGCCTGTTCGCTTTCCATTGCGGGTCTGCAAGATGAATAAGCGCCCGTTCTCGATAGTAAACTCAAAGTCTTGCATGTCCTTAAAGTGGCGCTCAAGTTTAGTCCTGACTTGCTCAAGATTCCGAAAGCTCTTCGGCATTGATATTGCCATGTGAGAAATTGGTTGTGGGGTCCTCACTCCAGCCACCACATCTTCTCCCTGAGCATTAATCAGGTATTCACCGTAGAAGACCTTTTCTCCATTCGCAGGATCTCGGGTAAAAGCTACACCAGTCGCACTGGTTTTGCCGGCATTTCCAAAGACCATCGCCTGCACATTTACGGCAGTCCCCCAATCTGCAGGGATCCCGTACTGTTGCCGATAGAGAATCGCGCGGTCATTCTTCCAGGAGCTNAACACTGCNCCNATAGCNCCCCAAAGNTGCTNTTTNACATCNTGGGGGAATGCAGAGCGAGNGCGCTTGAGAATNAGTGATTTATAGCGTTTNACTAATTCCTTNAGGTCTCTGGTTGTCAAATCAGAGTCAACGGAAACNCCTGCCCGTTCTTTGAGCTTTTCGAGAACTCGATGGAACGGATCNTCTTCTTCCTCGTTTCTTGCNTGAACGCCCATGACAACACCACCATACATCTGTATGAAGCGCCGGTAGCAATCCCAAGCGAAACGGGAGTTTCCAGAAACCTCCGCGAGCCCATCAACCGTCGCGTCATTGAGCCCCAGATTAAGAATAGTGTCCATCATGCCCGGCATAGAGTCTCTGGCGCCGGACCTGACTGAAACCAGCAGAGGATTCTTCCTTGCTCCAAANCTTTTGCTTAANTGAGATTCAACAGATNCAAGAGCTNCNANAACATCTTTNGNAAGCGTTTTTGGATATTTTTGNTCGTGCTCGTAAAAATAGGTGCAGACTTCAGTNCTGATTGTNAAACCCGGCGGCACGGGAAGCCCTATGGCCGCCATTTCTGCAAGATTTGCCCCTTTGCCACCTAGCAATTCGCGCATTTTTGCATTGCCGTCAGTCTTNGTGCCGAACTCATAAACGAATTTGCTTTTTTTCGCTTGAGCGTTCATCCCGCCCGTTTTCTTGCTTTTTACCGATGCCATAATGTTTTCTTTAATTTAAANTAAAGGACTGTGTTTCAGGGTTTTAAAGTAGCACGCAGTTTACCACCTTAACCTTTACCTTGATGCGGTTTCCGTCCTTCGATCTGCTTCCGGATCCCAGATGGGCTAATCATCTTCCCTGCGTAAAGAAACAAGCACCTCTTCAGAGAAGCCTTGGCTCACGGTGCAACTTACCACGATTGGCCTGCAACACACCTCGCAATCTTCAACGTATTCCTGTTCAGTGATGGACGTATCTATAAGTAACTCGATATGCTCTCCACAATATGGGCAGTATGTCCTTTCAAGAGTTTGAATGATCATGACCAGACTACTTAACTTCTGTGACGAGCGTGCCGTTCTGCAAAAAGGCTTCGATATTTTCAAAAACTAAATGCCCCATCGAGCGTCGGGTTTCTTGCGTTGCACTCCCAATATGTGGAAGCAAAATTACGTTATCTAAAGTTTGGTAAGCGTCCGGAATGTGGGGCTCATTTTTGTAAACGTCAAGCCCTGCGGCCTTTATGGAGCCAGTCTTCAGGGCATTGGTAAGTGCATCATCGTCAATGGAGTTTCCTCGCCCAACGTTAATTAAAATTCCTGATGGCCCGAGTTTTTCTAGGACGGAAGCATTAATCAGGTTGTCTGTTTCATCTCCACCGGGTAAGACGCATACCAGTATGTCTGAGATTTGGGCTAAATCTTCCAGACTCTCGCAAAATGTGTAAGGCACCTCTTTAGGTCGGCGATTGTGGTACGCAATGTTCACCTTGAAAGGTGCGGCTCGTAAAGCAATAGCTGAGCCAATCCTCCCCAGACCCGCGATGCCGAGTGTTTTTCCCGCCATTGAGTTACCGAAAGGGAAAGGACCCTCGCTCCATAGGCCATCTCTGCTGAATTTGTTGGCTGCGACGATATTGCGCATTGCTGCAAGAATTAGCGCCATCGCTAAATCTGCCACCCCATCATCCAAGACGCCGGGTGTATTGGACACGCGAATATTCAAATTCTGAGTCGTTTCAAAATCAATTCCGTCTACCCCAACGCCGAAAGCTGCGATGAGCTCTAATGACTTCAGGCGGTAAATAATTGGATCGCACATCCAGGACGCAGAAGCGGCAACCCGGCAGTGCCCCTCGAGAGATTCGAGCAATACTTTTTGCTCTTGNCGCTCNAGCTGCCAGAGGTGATGGGTGTGGTAGGTCGAGTCCAACNGCTCCAGCGTTTCTGGATGGAATTGATTTACAATTATTACGTGGTCTTGCACCGACATGAGTGNCACCAANCTCATACAGACTAAGAAATCGCAGACCCAGTGTAGTACCATCAGCATTTTAACTGCAAGCTGCGCAAGCTCCTGGATATTTGGAGACAGGCAATATGCTTTCGTATTACGAAGCGAAGGAAACGTTCAATGTCGCGGCAATCTGACGCATACAGAGCCCTACCTTCTATCGAAAAACTGCTTAATTGNGAAGAGCTCTCCGGGTTCACTGCCGTAGCCGAGCTTGCGTATGTGAAGCGGGAGGCGCGTAGCCAGGTAGAGCAACTGCGCTCTCAAATCGCGCTGAACAACCAAGAAGTCATCGCGTGGATAATCGGCGCCGATGTGCAAAAGGAACTCTGTCAGCGAATCGCTAGCTCCGTTTCTGATCGATCACCCAGCACTTTAAAAGCAGTTTTCAATCTCACAGGCACGGTGATTCACACCAATCTAGGTAGAGCCCGCTTGCCTGTTGAAGCGGTTACGGCAATAGAGGTCGCTGCATTGGGCGATGTTAATATCGAATACGATCTTGATTCGGGCCTTCGAGGTGATCGGGATGAGCATCTGGAAAAGCTGCTTGCAAAATTGACTGGGGCTGAAGCTGCGACGGTTGTCAACAATAATGCTGCAGCAGTTATGCTGGTTCTTAACTCACTCGCTAAAAACAAGGACGTTGTCATCTCCCGAGGAGAGTTGGTTGAGATTGGAGGAGCTTTTCGAATACCAGATGTCATGGAAAGCGCAAGTTGTTGTTTGCGCGAGGTGGGCACAACAAACCGTACTCACCTCGCTGACTATAAGAAAGCGGTTGACGAGAATACAGCATTGATCATGCGAGTCCATGCAAGTAATTACCAGATTCAGGGGTATACTGCGAATGTAGCTGATACAGCACTGTCTGAACTTGCGAAGACAGAAGGNATTCCTTTCGTCTCTGACCTCGGAAGTGGGACCTTGATAGATTTGTCTCAGTTTGGGTTACCAAAAGAGCCTACCGTGGCAAATACTCTTGCCGCAGGAGCGGATTTGGTCACTTTCAGTGGTGANAAACTGCTCGGTGGACCCCAATCTGGGATTGTTGCGGGCCGTAAGGACCTCATCGGGAAACTAAAAAGCAACCCGCTCAAGAGAGCGTTGCGCATCGACAAAATCACCATGGCAGCTTTGTTAGCCGTTCTTGAGCTTTATCTGCACCCCGAGTTGTTAAAGAGCCGCTTGCCCTTGCTCCGCGATCTGACCCGCCCGGCCAAAGATATTGAAATTGTCTGCAGGCGACTACTACCGTTGATGTCGGCAAAGGTGGCTGGACGGGCAACGGTTGACGTGATTCCCTGTCAAAGCCAGATNGGCTCGGGATCGCTGCCTATGGACCTTCTTGATAGCTTTTCACTCTGCTTTGATCCCATTGCGGAAAAAGGAAAGAGAGACGCTGCTTTGCTTAATCTGGTACACAAATTCAGGATGCTCCCTAGACCCGTAGTAGGCAGGATTAGCGACGGGAGATATCTTCTGGATTTGCGCTGCTTGCGTGACGAGCATGAATTCATCAGGCAGCTTTCTGCCCTGGATCTCAGTTGATTAAACTGTCTTGGGGCAGCTTTTAATTCCAACATGGAACAAGCATAAGGATAAAGCCGATGCGCAAAGCATCATCACCAATAAGGGAAAAGCGGTTCCGTCGTAGATCCAGGCCACGGCTTGGGCAGCAACCGCGGAAATTGCCATTTGCAAGAAACCGGTCAGGCCTGAAGCGCTACCAGCATATTGAGGGAACTCATTGATTGCAGCTGCTTGTGCGTTCGGCAGGGTAATTCCGTTGCCGAAGACAGCGATAGCGACAGGAACGAAAAGAGCCATCGGGTGGCTGAGGCCAAGCATATGGAAACTAAGCGCAACGCTTATCCCCAATAGCGCAATGCTGCCCCCAAGGCTGATTAGTTGATTGATACTGAAACGCTTGGTCAGCATCCTCGTGGCATAGTTGCCTCCCATAAATCCCATCGGGACCATGATGAAGTAATAGCCATAATCGGTGGGTGGGCGACCGAATGCAGTTACCATGATTTCTGGCGCTGCGGCAATGAAGCTGAAAAACACTACGGAAACGAAGGCAACACACAGTGCATAGCTCCTGAAAGAAGACGACTGCAGAAGTAGACCGTATGTGGAAAGCATCGCGGAGACCCCTTCAAAGCGCACGGGCTCTTCCAAAGTTTCGGGCAGCATGTAAAGCATGACTGCGAACAGAACCAAGCTAGAGCCTGCCACAATTGAAAACACAGATTTCCAGCCAAACCTTGCCATCAATTCTCCCCCCAAAGCGGGCGAGAGCATTGGAATAACGACCATCACCATAACGAGAGTGGCTATGACTCTAGCAGCATCATTTGCTTCATAGACGTCTCGCACCATGGCGCGAGCGAGCACCAGCCCCACGGCACCACCAAAAGCCTGAACAAACCTGGCTAAGATAAGCAACTCGATACTCTTTGCTAACATACAGGCTAGGGAACCCAAAAAGGTAATACTAAGGCCGATTAGCATGACTAGTTTGCGGCCGTACCTGTCAGAAAGTGGCCCGTAGTAAAGCGTTCCCAGGGCTATGGCGAGCATGGAAAGACTGAGAGTCAACTGAGCGATATCGTCACTGACAGCAAAGGCGCTCTGAATAACCGGAAGAGCAGGCAGCAAGATTTGCATGGCAGCGGGCCCGAGAGCCGAGGCCACAGCAAGCAGAACAATTAGCTTCTTAGATAAAACGGTAGGGTTGGCCAAGGTACTTTATCGCTTGTTAGAGACTGAATTTTGTCGACAGCGCCGCGTCGGCAGCGATGACTCAACGTTGGAGAAAGGTCTCCCGCCTGTTTAGTATATTCGAACTTTTTTGTGTGCTCAGTATAACGTTTGAGCCCATGAGTCTGGTTCGCTCGGCTTTACTGAGTTCAATTCCGATACCAAATGTCTGTTTGTGGAATTTACGGGCGATCTCAGCGGAGAATGAGTGGAGATCCTGCTGTGAGTCGACTGATTGAGTCATGCAGGAAATCGCCTGACCCAGGCGCGTTCGAAGGCAAATCAACGGCTCCGGACTTGCGGAGACACTGAGTATAAGCCCGTATTCTTCTGCTCTGAAACGTGGCGATTCAACTATCATGTTTGTGATCAATTCGGCCATCTGTGAATTATCGGGCAAAGTGTCTACAGGAAGGCTGATTTGAAGTCTTCGTATCACGCTTGGGTCTGTCCGAAGTGCGTTGGCGAAGTATTGATTTGCCTCAGAAAAATTTCCTAGTTGCCAAAGCGATTCACCCAGACGTGCTGAAAGACGCGCCTTGAGGAGCACTTCCTGCTCCGGCAGTCCCGCCAGCGCTATAGAAGCTGCCGACGCTGCTGCCCCGAAATTGTTATTCAGATAAAAGATTTCTGCTTTGTAGCTTTGGTAATAACTGTCATTCAGCTGAAAAGCCCCGTTCTCCCGCGCCTGATCCAGCACTCCGCTCATTATGCCGGTGCCTATTACTGCAGCTAGTTCTGGCTCCAGCCACTCAGGAATATGGACGTCCAAAGGTGCGTAGGGCCTTACTCGGCTTTGCAAGACTTCGAAGTCTGCAAACAGGGAGGCGGCCCTTCGCTCTGCGCGCCAGGCCTGCAGNTTCAGACTAAGATTCTTTACGCTTTTTGCAGCCATTTCTGTCCACCGCAGACCGATACTATTTTCCTTTTCAATTTCCAGCTGGACTCTACTGGCATGCATATTNACTAAAGCGGCGTAGGCGTCCTTTTGAGCCTCATCAGCGCTGTATGAGCCATTTCGGTCAGGTTGATTCATCGCGGTGAGTGACAGTTTTACCGCATCTTCCGCATATCCTGCCAATATGAGGAAGCTTGCGCTGACCAAAAAGTGCTCAGCCCTGTTCATCACGTTGACGATGGGGTTCTGCTGCTCTCGCCAAATCAGCATTCGCTCGAGGGCATTGTGCGCCTCATCGAATCGCCCCTGATTAAGGGTCAGGTATAAGGTGTAAATCCAGGGATCAGCAACGCTGTCGGGATTGAGATACTTAGTCGCCCTTTTTAGGTACTCTTCCGCCCGGTCGATCTCTAAAAGGCTTAGTGCGACCTCGGAGGCATTAGTTAGATACACCGTGTCTGTGTCGCTGGAGGACACCTGGCGCGGATTCTGCTCATTGATAGCGCGATCACAAGCGCTCGGTGAGGTCACGGGAGTCAGACTCGCCAAGTCTGCTGCACAAATGGTATTCCAGGCTCTGGCGCGTGCCATCGGGTCTGTCTCGCTCTCGAGCACCTTCCTGGCACTTATGCGAGCAGCCTCATACTGCTTGAGCTTAATCAGCGGCCATCCTCTGAAGGATTCTACGTCCTGACCGTAGACTGTTTCTAACCGCTGCAGGTATTCAAGCGAGATAATTTGCTCTCCCATCAATTGATGTACATAGCTCAACTGGCTGATTGTCAGGAAGTGCCATTGTAGATTGCCCGATGCAAGTGATTGTTCGAGTGTTTGATAGGGCATAAGTTGCTCGGCTCGAAGAAGATGATAGAGCGCCCGTGGCATATTGCCCTCTCTGGTCAACAGCACCTCGGCGAGAGCGAATTGCGCGGCGGGAGATTTGGGTTCTGCGCGAACCCATTGTTCGCTGAGTTCTCTTGCTCTTGCGTTTTCTCGGAGATTGAGAGCGTCGCATATCCCCAGTGCTCTGGGATCTCCAACATCAGTAAATCCGAAGCAAGGGGGTTTCTGAAGCGCCGCTGTAAGCTCCTCAAGTCCGAAGTCATCCTGGGCGGACACCTGCAGCGCCACACAACAGAAGCACAGTATGCGAGGGACTCGAAAGAACTTCCCTAAAAGCATTAGGGTAAGGTGCTCCGTGCAAGCTGTTCCATTGGGGCCTGCATGCAATCGCTGAATACTTTTTCTTTGTCTGTCACCCCCGGAGCCAATTCAACGCGGTGCCCTAAAACCCGTGGCAGGAGCATTCCAATGTCGTCTGCGCTGACATAATTCCTGCGCTGCAGAGCGGCAGCAACCTGCAGTGCGGGTAACATGAGAACCAAGCTGCGCGTGGAGTTGCCTTGCAGAACTCTGTCGTCAGCTCTCAGCTTTCTTGAGATATCTACCAAGCAGGCTCTAATCGCCGGATGAATGTTTACGCCATCTTCAATGGCCTTTCGGGCAGATAGCACTTGCCGCCGGGTAACGAATTCACCGGTCAGTTTGTGATCCCTGCGTTCAATGTAGGTTTCAAGCACGCTCATTTCGGCATCACGGTCGATGTGTTCCATGGTGATTTTGAACAGAAAGCGATCTAGCTGGGGTGTTGGTAGTGGATAGGTGCCCACAAGATCAAGCGGGTTTTGTGTCGCTATTACAAAAAATAATTCATCCAGCAGGTATGTCGTGTTATCGACAGTTATCTGCTTTTCCCCCATGGCTTCCAGCATCGCTGACTGAACTTTTGGTGAAGTTCGGTTTATTTCGTCTGCCAAAACGATATGGGCGAAAAGTGGGCCTGGGCGAAAATGAAAAGCGTTGGAATTCGAATCAAAAACAGGCACACCGGTAACGTCTGAGGGAAGCAGGTCAGGCGTGAATTGTATCCTCCTAAATGGAGCAAAAGTCTTCTCTTCAGTGTTCTTTTCCGATTTGATGGCTTCGCCTAATGCTTTTGCCAAGGTGGTTTTCCCAGACCCCGGGAAATCCTCCAACAGAACATGTCCACCGGCGACCAAAGCGATGACCGTCAGATCAATCACATCATCCCTGCCGAGCACCTGCTTTTTGACTGAATCTGTCAGTGTGTGCAGAATCGAGATGGCTTGCGCCAGATTCAGATCGGCCGCTGGCTTGCCGGAAACGGCATCCGCGGATGGATCGGTCTTCAAATCTAGGGACAATTCTTGGGGCATAGTCAAATCCGGGATAAATGAAGATATATTGGATACCTAGCGCTCACCGTGTGAATGCCCAGGAATACGGATTAATAAGGGCAAAGGCCAGACGCCAGGTCGGCGTGTTTTCGCTCACCTCTTTCGCGACAGCGCGCCGAAATTTGGCCCAATTAACATTGCTGGTGTGCCGATTTTTACCTAACGAATATTCAAGATGAATCTTGGTAGCGGTTTGAATTGTGGGTGAGGTATTTGCCGCTCGCGCGGCAAAGTGCTCTCGACTTTCGCCATAATTGCGAGTGACTCCGACTGCGGACAGTTGATCCAATATTGCCCGGTAGGCGAGCTGCCCTCGCTTTTCGGCACTGCAAAACCTCGGTGTTAAACAGCGATAGACACGGATGACGTAGCCAAGGAACAGAATACCCAGTGCGATGGCTGCGATCACAGTCAGAAAAGACCTGATTCCAAACAGGCCTTCTCGTTTAGAATCCATAAACTCTGTGTAGGAAGTATCGTCTCTTAGCATATCTCCCAACAGCTGTTGCAACTCATTTTGTGGATCAGTAGACATATCGACAAGCGTTTTTTGAGGGGCCGGGTCTACAATTACCCATCCTACATCCTTGAAATAGACTTCTGGCCAGGCATGTCCGTGGACAGCCTGAATGAGCAGGGCGGACCCTCCAGCGCGATTTGAGGCAGGTACGGAGTACCCAATGCCCACTCTGGCAGGAATTCCAAGACTCCGATACAAATATGTCGCAGCGAAGGAGAAGTGCATGCAATAGCCAGTAAGATCACCAAACAAAAATGAAGCGGCCGGATCTTTCTCGTAGGCGTGACCGTTTTTTAAACTGTAAATACCATTTTGGTCCAAATAAGCCTTAATTGCCCAGGCTTTGGCAAACGGGTCGTTGGCGTATTCGGGTTTGAGATCGACAACGATTGACTCTGCTAGGTCTTGATAACGGGAGTCATCAGGTAACTTCAGATACTCAGCCCTCACAGCATTCGACCAATTCCTGTTTCCAATCTCCCGCCCAAGCAGGAACTCAAAGTCGTAAGTTGGCGCCCACGACGTTGTATTGTAAGTCCGTTTAAATCGTGAATCATTGGGATTAATTGTGTTGGAGTAAGTCACCGGGCTTTCAAGACCAAAAGGATTGCGGTGCGGAATCAACATGCCGACAGTGGTTTGCACTTGCTTGTGCTGGTCTTCTGCCTCAGGTGTAAATTCCGCGGACGCTTCGGAATCAGTAAACGTGGGAATCAAGTCCAGATCCATACCGTCTCTGGTGCTGTAATCAAGCATGACCCCATTAAACTGGGAGTAAGCCGACTCTCTGAAGTAATAGGAACCATTAAGTGGTTCATAATCGTTTCGAAAAACGACAACGGCAACGGGAGCTTGTTTGTCTTGTGCAGTATTTTCGCCGTCCCGAAAAGGGTTCTCTTGTTGCCGGTTGTTGCTTGAGAACTCTTGACCGGTCAGGCCCATATCATCAGTGACGCTTGGGGTCGGCAGCCCGAATAATTGCACGTAGGCAGCCAGTGAAAGACAGAGCAAGGCAATAACCGTGAAATGATAGGGTAATCGCCTCTGATCGTTCTCGACCATAAGAAGCGCTGACATTGCAATCACTGCGAAACATCCGATTACCATGAGGATCGTTGCCGGATCGATGCCTCTAATCAAAGCATAATCCCCGATGAAAAAGGGCCTATGAATCATGCCGTTGCGGTGAGCGGAGAGCGTGATAGTGAATGCAGTGGCGACGAAAAGAATCTCCAGAACACCGCCATACCGGGTTCTGAGAGCAAGGCTGCGCAGCAAGAACGATGCCATAAAGCAAATGCCGAACCACAAAAATGCTTCGGCGGAGTTAAATGCGCCGATCGGAGTGAGCAGAGAAGACAGCAAATCAGATTTTACTATTTGACCCGCTAACCAGTATGTGAGCGCTGAAAGGCCTAGAGTCGAAAGCACGATCGACGAGAGCCGAACTTGATACAGAGGCCTTGCGTTTATCGACTGATCTGCGGACAAGCAACCAATGAGACAACCTAGGACAGCGGTAGTGGAGCCACTTTCTACCGTTAGGCTTAGGCTTAGCGCCCAGAAAGCAATGGCAAAGATGACTGCACGCAGCATTCCAGGGATTCGCTGAGCAGTATAGTTCGATTCTGAGCTATTCATTGAATTCAGACCTTGCGAAGAAAATTGTCAAAGCTGACTCCGGATTCACGATCAACAACCATTGTGGATTCTACTTGCTGACCAATCTCGGTCAATAAATTGAGAAGTTCCTCCCGATTACCAGGTTTTCGTGAGCTGATCTTTGATGAGATTTGCTCCTTGAACAGGAACGCGTGCCACCACTTTGAAGCCTTTGTTTCCTGCAGACTGTCAGTGGCCAAGACGAGTGAGTAGTGACCCGGGTGGGATAAAAAGGTCTTACGTAGATTCTCAAGGTTGGCATGTTGTTCCGCTGCCGCGAATATGATGCAGTGCGCGGGGCGGACGCAACCCGCTTGGTCGAGAAAGCGATCGAATCCATATGCATGGGGTCGTGACAGCCCTCTGGATCCGGCAATAGCTATCAGTGCTTCGGCATTTTCTGAGACAGGTTTTTCGTAGCCATCTGCACCAAAGGCCCAGTCTTCACCCAGCGCGCCGCTTTGTATTGCAGCGCGCGCAACGGCAGCCGCAGCTTCGTCGTTTTCACTGGTGAGAAGAAAGGCAATGGTACGCTTGTTCTGAGAAACGCTGTGCTCGGGCAGTCGCACGTTGAGTTGTCTGTTTCTTGCATAGACCTTCCACATTATATTCTTAGTCGAATCACCCGGCGAGTAAGGCCTAATTTCCATGCGGTCACCCTCTGGTTGGCCGCTCAGGTTCGGCATACCATCTTCCGCGGTCATGGAGCGCAGTATAGGCAGCTGTTTTATGGCATCTAGTTTTGGTAAGGCCTGGCATTGTACTTTTTGGCCCACCTGCCATGAGAATTGACAAAACCCTAAGACATCCTGGACCGAGAACTCTCTGATCAGTAATTCAGTCAAGCAACGCTTATGCGGGAGGACTTCCTCGCAGAGCCGCTTGTGTTTGCCCAAGCGGGTTCGAGTTTCAATCGAATCGGGAAAGGTTACCCTCCAGCTTAGCTTGACCAAAGGNGGAAAGGTCGCTGNNGGCATGCTGAAACCTGTTTCATTAGGATAGCCCACTTCTATCTTCACTTTTTTGGAGGCACCGAGTCTGGCGATTTCCCGGCGAATCCTTCGCTGCATGAACAGCCCAAAGCAAACGGTGCAAAACAGACAGCTTANAAGNATGACCAAGGCNGATATGGTCAGTGCGAATACCACAAGATCCATAGAGCCGTAGCCAAAAGTGCGTAGCGCCCAAGCTGATGACAAAAGGGTGAACAGACCTTGTAAGGTCAGGGGAAACAAGCCCATCAGAGTGTGTAACGATTTTTTCGCCGATAGTATGGCAGTATATAGTGTGCACTGTGACAAAGGGTTCAGGTCTCAGTCGGGAAACAAAGCCAAAATTCTGGCACGGACAGGTGAGTCACTCAATCACAGCGGTCAGCAGTGGGTCTTCAAGGCCGAGCAGACAAACCATGAGCTGCATTAAAGCCGAACTCGCACTTTTGGGTATGGTCACTGCTGAACCTGAGTCGCCAGATTTCTATCTTTGTGCTCGATTATTTATCAACTGTTCAACTACCACTGGATCCGCTAGGGTTGAGGTGTCTCCTAGGTCTTCAAGTTCGTTCGCAGCAATCTTTCTCAGAATTCGTCGCATAATTTTTCCGGAGCGAGTCTTTGGGAGTCCCGGCGTAAACTGAACGATTTCTGGTTTGGCGAAGGACCCGATTTCACCGGCAACGAATTGAGTGAGCTCCTTACTGAGCGAGTCGCTCGGTTCACTCCCGGTCATGAGAGTGACATAGGCATAGATTCCCTGGCCTTTGATGTCATGGGGATAGCCGACTACGGCAGCCTCTGCAACAGCATCATGAAGCACCAGCGCGCTTTCTATTTCCGCCGTTCCCAGTCGATGGCCGGAGACGTTAATAACATCGTCCACTCGCCCTGTTACCCAGTAATAGCCGTCTTGATCTCTCCTGGCACTGTCTCCCGTCAAATAGTAGCCCGGATAGGCCGAGAAATAGGTATTGATACAACGCTCATGGTCACCAAACACTGAGCGGATCTGGCTCGGCCAGCTTTGAGAAATCACCAGATTGCCCTGAGCTGGGCCTTCAAGCTCATTTCCGGCGGCATCCAGCAGGGCGAGCTTGACCCCAAAAAATGGTTTTGTTGCAGAGCCAGGTTTAAGGTCTGTTACGCCCGGCAAAGGAGTAATCATGATGGCGCCAGTCTCAGTTTGCCACCAGGTGTCCACAATCGGACAGCGCGCCTCGCCAACTACTGAATAATACCACTCCCAGGCTTCAGGATTGATTGGCTCTCCAACAGAACCCAGGATTCTGAGAGTTGTGCGGGAAGTTCTGGTCACCGGACCGTTACCCGCGGCCATTAATGCTCTGATGGCCGTGGGTGCTGTATAGAAAATATTGACCTGATGTTTATCCACTACTTGCCAGAAGCGGGAATGATCAGGATAGGTCGGCACCCCTTCGAACATCAAGGTTATTGCTCCATTTGCTAGCGGGCCATAGACAATGTAGGAGTGGCCGGTGACCCATCCGACATCCGCGGTGCACCAATAGATTTCGCTATCGTGGTAATCAAACACGTACTTGTGTGTCATCGCGGCGCAGAGCAGATAGCCAGCTGTGGTATGCATGACGCCTTTTGGCTTCCCTGTGGATCCAGATGTATACAGAATAAACAAGGGGTCCTCGGCATCCATGATTTCTGGTGCGCATTGAGGACTCTCCCGAGATACGGCTTCCTGGTAATCCACATCACGACCTTCAATCCAAGCTGTTTTTGCACCGGTCCTGTTAACGACGAAAACCGAATGAACGTTGGGGCAATCATTTAGCGCAGTATCAACGTTCGACTTCAACGGTATAATTCTACCTCCGCGCACGCCTTCATCAGCAGTGATGACAGTCTGACAGTCTGAATCTAGGATACGATCTTTGATTGATTCAGGTGAGAAGCCCCCAAATACCACTGAATGAATGGCTCCGATTCTTGCACAGGCGAGCATCGCATACGCTGCTTCGGGTATCATGGGCATATAAATACATACCCTGTCTCCTTTCTTTACGCCTCGAGTCTTGAGCGCGTTGGACAACCGGCACACGGCGTCATGCAGGCCCTGATAGGTGACCTCGAGATCCTGATCTGGTTCATCTCCTTCCCATATTATTGCGGTCTGGTCGCCACGACCTTTCAGATGTCTGTCAATGCAGTTGTAGCTAGCGTTAAGCTTCGCGCCGTGGAACCAATTGGCAGTGGCGTTGGCGAAATCACTGGTACTAACCTTATCCCAGGGTTCATTCATCGTGAGAAACTCAGTTGCTTGCTCAGCCCAAAAAGTCTCGGCATCTTCGATGGATTTTTTATACATTTCGTCGTATTCGGAGACAGAGAGATGGCTATAAGACGCTGCGTTCTCTGATACAGGATAGGTTTTTTCTTCTGACATGCTGTTTACTCGGACGGCACATGTTTAAAACAAATCGCAACTCACATCATAAAGATCTGCCTTTGGAGATCCTAGCGCGGGTAGGCAATTCATTCGCGATAATTAAGCGGTTTTTAAGACTCGTCTTGAGTATGCCTTAAAGGTTGTGGCGCCTCAACAGACTGTCACCTAACTTTCACAAGGTTAGTTCGCGCTGGGTAAAATTGACTAAATCTTGAGAGTCACGTTGTCGATCAAGCGGACGTCTCCTAGAAACGCAGCAGCCAGAATCACGAGCTCTTTGTCATTATGAGAAGCCAGCTCTAGACTTCTTGCATCGCAAATGTTGAAGTAATCCGGCATCATCCCTTTGGCTTTGAGGGAATGTTTAGCATCCTTCTCAACCTTGCGGAATTCTTGATTGCCTTGCTGGATCAGCTTTGCGGTTTGCTGTAACTGCTGAAACAAGGCTGGAGCAATCAACCGTTGCTTTGACGAAAGGTTGCTGTTCCTTGAACTCAGTGCCAGGCCCGAATCTTCGCGAACGATCGGTAGGCCATGCAGTTGGATGGTGAAGTCGAGGTCAGCGATCAACTGTTCGATGATGCGGTATTGCTGGAAGTCTTTGAGACCAAAATAGGCGTGGTGAGGCAAAATCAGGTTAAACAATTTTGTTACCACGGTAGCGACACCCTCGAAATGCTTTGGCCTTGTTTTACCGCAGTGATTCTGTGCGAGACTTGGAACAATTGTGCTGGTTTTTATGGAGCCTGCGGAGCCATACATCTCTGAGTTATCTGGAGCAAACAGCAAATCACAACCAGTTTCCTCAAGCAAACTCTTGTCTGACTCCAAACTGCGGGGATAGTTTTTTAGATCTTCATTTTTACCAAACTGAAGCGGGTTTACAAAAATTGTTGCGACTGTGTACTGACGCTCAGCCAGCGCTGCCCTTACCAAGCGCAGGTGCCCCTCGTGCAGATTGCCCATGGTTGGAACCAGCCCGATCTTTTCATCGGAAAGTCGTATTTTTTGCAGCGCCTGACGCAAATCTGATTTTGTCGTGACAGTGAGCATTGAAAGTGCCGAAGAATTAATCGAAACAGTGTTCTGCGGCTGGAAATTTCTCGGTCTTCACCGCACTTACGTAGCTTTCAATAGCGCCGGGTATTCCACTCTTATTGTCTACGAGAAAGTTTTTTACGAATTTTGGTGTGATTGGAGAGACTCCAAGCACATCATGAAGCACCATAATTTGCGCTGTAGTATCAGGGCCTGCTCCAATGCCGATTACCGGAATTTCCAGCGAGTCAGTTACGGTCTTCGCCAGTGCTCGAGGTACGCACTCAAGCAGCAGAATATTCGCACCCGAATCCTGAAGCAATGAGGCCTCTTCGACAATAGCCTGCGCCTGTTTCGTGTCTCTGCCTTGAACGTGAAAACCGCCAATCCGATTTACAGACTGGGGTGTCAAGCCCATGTGTGCGCACACTGGAATACCACGCTCGGCCAGAAGCTTGGTGGTGTTTGCGATCCAGGCGCCTCCCTCAAGTTTGACAATTTGGGCGCCAGCTCTCATCAGAGACGCAGCATTCTTCAACGTCTGAGTCTCGGACGCGTAACTCATAAAGGGCAGATCAGCCATTATTAAAGCGCCTTTATTGCCCCGCTTCACGCACTCTACGTGATAAACCATATCAGACATTGTTACTGGAAGGGTACTGTCGTGACCCTGCAGAACCATTCCCAATGAGTCACCGACGAGAAGAACTTCGACGCCCGCGCTACTGGCAATATTAGCAAAGCAGGCGTCGTACGCTGTTAAGCAAGCGAACTTTTGACCCGCCTCTTTGATTTTTTGTAGCGTCGTCAAAGTGACATTCTGGCTGTGAGTTTGCGTACTCATGTGGTCTTACCGTCGTTGTGAATTGAGCGGGATAGGATAGTAAATGGTATCGCAGCCTCGTTTAACAACCACCCGATCTGGCGATCGTAATTGCTGCGATATTTACAATAGGCTTGGTTTTGGATTGAAATAGTGCGTGCCTTTCGGCAGGGTTGTTATATATCTTACCAGTTGCTCATAGTCCGCGTCATTAGCGACGAGGTCAATTTCTGCACTATTAACGATCAATAACTTGGACCCCGAGTAGTAGTGAAAAAACTCCGTATAGGCCCGATTCAATTGGTCAAGATACTCTGCTTCTATCATCTGCTCTGAAGCAATACCTCGTTTCTGAATCCTCTGCAGCAGCACCTCTGTTGGCGCCTGCAGATAGATCACGAGGTCTGGCGTTGGCGCATCAATTACAAGATGCTGATAAACCTTGTGGTACAGTGCGTATTCGTCTTTCTCAAGATTCAATTCGGCAAACAGGTTATCTTTTTCAATAAGAAAGTCCGAGACTCGGATAGGCTCGAACAAGTCATTTTGTCTTGATTCTTCTATCTGCTGAGCTCTTTGAAACAAAAAGAACAATTGCGTGGCCAAGGCATGCTGTCTTGGATTTTGGTAGAAACGATTGAGAAATGGGTTTTCTTCAGCTTTTTCGAGTAAAAGTTCATAGTTAAAGGTTTCTGCCAATCGCCTCGTCAAGCTCGTCTTTCCGACACCGATTGGTCCTTCCACCGCGATGTAACGCGGTGTCTGTTTCAAATTTTGCTGGCTACCGCTCATGACTTGCTCCCAGCGAAGCGCCGCTTGCCGCGGCGCCTTCTTCTTACCTTGGGTAACGCTTCGATCAGCTTCTTCCTTTCAGTGCTATCCCCAAATTGATAGGCCGTCCACCACTTCCCACTGTCAATCAGCTCTTCCCCCGCTGCTTCGCGCAGTAGTAGAAAGTCATACGCTGCTCGAAAGCGAGGATGGTTGAGTGTGGCGTCAACGGTTTGCGTGCCTCGTGTTGTAAGTCTACCCTGCAATTCCCATATTTCTCGACAAGCATAGCCTATCCGTTTGGGTATCGACGTATATTTACTCTGTTCAGCAATAGCTGTGTTGGCAAGATTTAAAAATCGGGGGCTGGAGTCTAGTGATTTGCAGCCGGTCTGACGCATGGCTAATCGTAGAGGTGGCCAGAGAAGCGCCGCAAAGAGAAAAGAGGGTGTTACGGATTTCTCTCGCGCAATTCTTGAGTCTGTATTACTGAAAGCCAGTTCGAGTAATTTGGCATCTTCAGGCTGGCATCGCTCAAGCGCTGCAAAAGTGGGGGCGAGCAATGCTTCTTTTAGACTGCTCTTTCGCAACAATTTATACGCGCTTTGGCTGTATCCCGTAGAAAATAACTTTATCAATTCATCAAACAAGCGTGCAGGGGAGATCCCGCTCAGGAGATCTGAGAGCGACTCGACCGGTGCAGCTGTTTCATCGGAGATTTCGAAACTCAGTTTTGCTGAAAATCTTAGGGCGCGAAGCATTCGAACAGGATCTTCCCGGTATCGTTCCTGAGGGTCTCCAATCATTCTGATCTGGCACTTCCTTAAATCAGAGAGTGCATTGCAGAAATCCAAGAGCTTGAAACCCTCCGTGGTATAATAGAGAGCGTTAATAGTAAAGTCTCGACGCATTGCGTCCTCATCGATTCGGCCATAGACATTGTCTCTCACCATCAACCCATCCTCATTCTGAGCCGAATTGACATACCTGAGACTGCGCCGCGCAGATTTTTTACTTATAGTAAGATGTGTCTCTGGCGCCCCCCTGAACGTGGTGACTTCTATTATTTCTCGGCCAAAGCGCACATGCACAATGCGGAAACGACGGCCGATGATCCTTGAGTTGCGAAATAAGTGTTTAACCTCTTCTGGTGTAGCGTTGGTTGCGACATCAAAATCCTTTGGCTTTTCGCCGAGCAGCAAATCGCGTACGCCGCCGCCGACGAGAAATCCATGAAAGCCTGCATTCGAAAGACGAGATAAAACTTTCAAAGCATTTGGCGAGATGTCCCTGCGAGATATGGAGTGTTCGGAGCGGGAAATAATCCTTGCGCTTCCCACACCCGGCAATTCGGCTAACTCAGGCATGGGATTCGTCTGGCTTTAGGGTACTGGGTGAGGATTGATTAAACCGCAATTCTTTAGCCTGTAGGGCGTTAGAAGGTGTTACTTACAGAAATGATACCTCGGTTTTGTCGCAGATGCTCGGAAAAACAGGGGCGAGTCGTTACGGAAAATGACTTGATCGGAATGTGTAGGGGAGGCGACGCGCGCCTCCCCATTGGAAGTAAAATGTTATTGTTATTCTTGCTGTTAGCAATCTGATTATTATTACTATTCGGCGGCTGAGCAAATCACTCTGCCAACTTTTTTCAGGCGGTTCCGATGCAAGAGATCGACAATTCGCCGCTTGTATTCCTGCAATCCCTACCTTTTTTTATTAAAGCACTAACCTTAGTAATGCGATTTTTTGTTATTTTTGGGCTTATTGTTATTATTTATTGTTATTGTATACAGACGGTTGCACGTTACATGCCAAAAGAGAAATAGTAAACAAAAACAGCAAACTACATTTCCGTTGGCCAGTATGTGGGCCCACTTTTCTAATATTTGTTACTAAATTACCCGGAACACGTGGGTAGATGAGTATCGGTAACAAGTTTTTAGTCGCTTCGCGCGCTTAATTACCAACCCGATGAGTCCCGTTCATCCTGTCGTCCTCTTTTTTCTCGGGATGCCGAATCGTTGGCGTCGCTCCCAGAGGCATTTGCGACTTATGCCCAATTTACTAGCGAGTTGTGTTTCATTCATCGTATCTTGATGTTCCAGCACAAACCGCTGGAAGTAGTCCTCGAGCGACAGTTCCTCAATAGTTCCGGTAGGTTGGGTTTGACCAATCGCAAAACTTTCTGTTTTGTGTAGCTCTGGCCGAAAGTCTAAATCGATAGCCAGCAAATCCTCGCCGATCTCAGTGCTCTCAGCAAGAACGACTGCTCGCTCTATTGCATTCTCGAGCTCTCGTACATTTCCCGGCCAGCTATAGTCTTCAATTGATTGGCTTGCGGCTTCACCAAATACCATGGTCGGCGCTTTTAGTCGGCAGCATGTGCGTTGTAAGATCGCATCTGCCAGTTGCAAGACATCGCTTCCGCGCTCCCTCAGTGGAGGAATCAGTAAAGTCATAACATTAATTCGATAAAAAAGGTCTTCTCGGAAGTTCCCATCTTCTACAAGCTGCTTGAGGTCTCTATGGGTTGCTACCACCAGACGGACATCAACCTTTTTTGACTGTACAGAGCCAACCTTGCGGATTTCATTCTCTTGCAAAACCCTAAGCAGTCGGGCCTGCGCTTCAAGGGGCAGTTCTCCTATCTCATCGAGAAATAGCGTTCCTCCATTCGCGGCTTCAACTAATCCTGTTCTCGTGGCTGTGGCGCCGGTGAATGCGCCTTTCTCATGACCGAAGAGTTCCGATTCGATGAGATTTTCAGGGATGGCAGCGCAGTTTACCGAGATCATCTCCTGAGCTTCTCGATTGCTCAAATCGTGAATTCCACGGGCGACTAATTCCTTTCCTGTGCCCGACTCTCCATTAATCAGGACCGTCGAGGTGGTTTGAGCAACTTTTCTAATACGTCGAAACAGCTCGCGCATCTGCGGGCAGCTACCGATCATGCCTGCAATTGGCGCGCCGTCATCTTCNCTGCCAATTGTGNTNGTGCCCNTTTGGCTNGGGTATTCTCGAATTATCTTGGCGACAGCTTCAATAATCTCNTTATGCTCAAACGGTTTCGCGATGTANTCNACNGCGCCCATTTTCATGGAGTCGATGGCNGATTTGATGCTGGAATAACTGGTCATGATCAATACCGGNGTTGAGGTTGCTTTGATCAAATCAGTACCGGGAGCGCCCGGAAGCCTTAAGTCGCTTATGATCACATCGAAAGCATCCATGTCATATTTTTCCAGAGACTCTTTGACGGTCCCGGCTTCGCTCACCTGATAGTCATGCCTTTCCAACAGACGTCTCAACGCTGTCCTAATGACTACCTCGTCTTCTACGACNAGAACATGATTCATCGACATCATCTTAATATGTGTTCAGCTAACTAAAAAGCGCGCACAGCCCTTGGGTACATTTCATGCCGCAGAGGGNTTCGAATATCCGGCAAACGTCAACACGACCTGAGTGCCGGTGCCAAGGTCTTTGTNGTGCGGACTCAGTATATCAATTTCTCCGCCCAAATCCTCAACAATGCTAAACACCATGGAAAGTCCTAGCCCAGTGCCCTCTCCGGCCTCTTTGGTTGTGAAAAAAGGATCGAAAACTCGATCTTTTATTGCCTCAGGAATGCCAACGCCATTGTCTGTAACTGTGATCTTAATCTGGTTATCAATTTGGTATGCTGCCATTAAAACCTCGCTGCCCTCGACGCTGGCATCCCGCGCGTTGTTGACCAAGTTAACCATAACTTGCAGCAGTTTTTGGGCGTCACCGAAAATATTCAGACTTTTATCGCAATGTAAACTTATTGGAATCTCCTTGCTCTTTTTGTCGAGTGAAATCAGCGTAAAGGTTTCCTGCATGCACTCATGTACATTCACTATCTGTTTTTCGCGGCTCGCTAAACTTGCGCCCGCGTGCGCAAAATTTACCAGTGACTGAAGAATCTTCGAAGTCCGATCAGTTTGCTCAATGATTTGTGTTGCGAGTTGTTCTAGTTCGTTGCCCCTGTACTCATCTCGAATAGTTTGCGCCAGGCAGGCTATGCCAGTGATGGGGTTTCCTATTTCATGGGCCACTCCGGCAGCGAGTCTGCCAATTGAAGCCAAACGCTCACTATGCGTCAGACTCGCCTCGAGAATCTCTGTCTCGGAAATATCTTCGATTAATAGCACTACCCCCTCATGATGCAACTCTCTGGGGTCTGGCTGATCTATATAGGCCTTGTGCAGATTTACAGATTTTTTCTGGCCTTTGAGCTGAAAATTATTTTTATAGGTATGGTGCTTATCTTCGCGCAGAAATTGCTGAAGGAGCTCATACCAGGGATTGGGCAAATCCTGTAGCTGGGAACCAACCGCTTCACTGGCATCAATACCGGTTATTTCCGACAGAGCCTGATTCCACATCACAATCTCTTCTTCAGTGCTCAGCGAGCAAACTCCCAGAGGAAGTTCCAGTAATACCTGCCTGTGGTAACGTCGAAGGTTGTCAAGATCAGTTGCCATGCCCGATAAGTTGCTGCGATAGGACTCAATTCTGCTTTCAATCACATTGAGATCTGTGCTGCCGTGCCTGGCGACGATGCTAAAGGGCAAGTAGTTGTCTATTATGTCNCCAGCTATAGAAGGGCCGAGCAGACCCGAAAGATTTGCTTCGAGGCGTCCACGCAGTAGGCGAAGTGATGAGGGGCGATTGTCATCATGGCGAATCTTGAGATCTTTTAGCGCTTGATTAACTTCTCTGCTTGCTGCCTCTTCACCAAGCGGCTTGCTCAGCGATCGCACAAACTCTTCAGGAGATTTCGCGACCAATCCGCTGCGTATCCGGCGGCGGATAGTATCGAGGGCACAAATGTCTGCAGAATTTCTCTCCTTGTCCGTCGTGGTACTGGTAAGCGAGATTCCGATGAAGAGTGCTGCATTAACCACCAATGATAATGCAGCGATGCCACTCCAATTTATTGTTGTCAGTGTCACCTCTGGATCATTGCCAAATAGTGGAATTAGCAGAAAGCCAAGCCAGATGGCCACACCGCTTAAAAGTCCCGTCATAAAACCTTTTTTATTGCCCTGGGGCCAGTATAAGATTGCGACTAAACCGGGCAAGAATTGGAGGCCAGCAGAGAAGGCGACGATTCCTATCGCCTGAACGCTGGTAGTATTTTCAGAAAGATAGTGCACTAGGAAGCCAGCCCAAATGAGTGCTGTGGTGAGAACACGCCTGTGCCAAGCAAGCCATCTATAGATATCCTGTTTCGCTGATGGTTGGGTGACCGGAAGAATGAGGTGGTTCAGACACATATTTGATAATGCCAACGTGATCACAATGATCAGTCCGCTAGCTGCAGAGAGACCTCCAAGGTAGCCAACAAGCGTTAGCATCGGGTAGTTGTAGGCAACCCCTATAATGACCGGAAAATACTCCACCTGCACGTCGCTTCCAGATTGGAGTCCTGCCCATAAAATCGGTAAGACGGGGAGACTGATCATGAGAAAGTAAAGGGGCAAAGCCCAGCTAGCGAAGGCCAGTGAGGCTTGTCCATTATTCTCATTGAAAGTCATGTAGAACATATGTGGCATTGCAACGGCCGCAGTGAAGAATAGAAGTGCTGAAACATGGAATGAGCTAAAGTAGCGCGTTTCTTTTAAGCCCGAAATTAAATCCGGTCGTGACTGAAGCCACTGTTCCATACCTTCGAATCCGCCGAAAGCACCGTATACGGCAAACGTTCCTACTGCGAGGTAGGCCACAAGCTTGGCGAGAGATTCAAAGGCGATTGCCATGACCAGACCGTCGTGGCGAGTGCGACCGGCTCGGCGGGACGTGCCAAAAAGTATTGCAAAAAGGGTGATAAGAACGCAAAAGCCGGCGGCTACCAAAGCTTCGCTGGGTTTTGCCGTCAGAAGGTTTGCTGTATCGGCCACGGCTCGAATCTGCAGTGCAAGAAGCGGAGTGACCCCGACTAAAATCACAATGGTGGTCATCGTTCCTGCCCAAGGCGATTGATATCTGAAGGCCATCAGATCGGCGAGGGAGCTCAATTGATAAGTTCGAGAAAGCTCAAGAAGAGGTTTCAAGAGCAGAGGCGAAAACAGAAAGGCAAGAGAGACGCCAATGGAATTCGCCAGGAATCCATAGCCGGTCTCGAGTGCGTTACCGATAGACGTGTAGTAAGCCCAGACGCTTGCAAATACGCCTAGAGCCAAGACATATACAACTGGCGACTTTACGATAGAAGCTGGAATCCAACCTCGATCGGTGATGTAAGCCACACCGAAAAGCAAAAGTAGGTAGGTACTTCCCAGAACAAATAGTGTGCTAAGGTCAAGGCTCATCACTGTCTTTCCCTCTGTGAGCCCAGCCTGCTACGAGGATTATCAGCAAACCAACGAAAAATGGTCGATACCAGGCTCCAGCGGATTGGTTGATCCAATCAACGCTGATTAGAAATAGCAGGTAGATAACTACGATGAGGATCAATATCGCGCGTGGTATGTACAAGGGTTCTTCTCGACGTGCGGACTACGCTCTCATCTTAGCTAACTTGGGTACGCGCTGTATATCCCAGTGCTCTATACCCCATTCTATTAAAAAGGCGGGAGCTGCTCTATTCAGAGAAGAAGGCAGAGTCATGCCAAGTGACCGCAGCGCGGATGAGATCAACGAAGAGGCGCTAGCGTGATCGATTGGTTGCGCAAAATGCTGCTTGCTGAGTTTTTGTCCGAGTTCGTTTACAACGATCGGGATATGCGCGTAACGAGGAATGGGTAGACCAAGTAGCTGCTGCAAATAAATTTGTCTCGGAGTGGAGGCGAGTAAATCATTCCCTCTTACAACATGGGTGANCNCCTGCGCTGCGTCATCAGCGACAACTGCTAACTGATAGGAAAATAGTCCATCCTTTCTTTTGAGAATGAAGTCGCCAATTTCCTGTTCTAAATTCTGAGTGTACTTACCTTGGATTCTGTCGGTGAGCTGCATGAGATCCGGATTGGTTCTAACCCGCACAGCAACGTCGGGGCCGCTTGCAAGTTCACGATTCCTGCATCGACCATCATAGATTCCATCTAACGCGCTGACTCGCTGCCGGCTACAATTACAGTAGAAGCAAAATCCTTGGCTCATCAGTCGCTGCAGTATTTGCTCGTAGACGCTTAATCGTGCACTCTGGAACATCACTTCGCCGTCCCATTTCAGTGCGAAGACCTGCAATTGTTCTAATATGCGTGTCGACGATCCGGCGATCTCTCTGGGTGGATCGAGATCTTCGATGCGAACCAGCCATTTACCATCATGGGCTTTCGCATCCAAATAGCTAGCGAGCGCGGCAACGAGGGAGCCATAGTGCAAAAGTCCTGTGGGCGAGGGAGCGAAACGTCCAACGTAGCCTTCAACGGCCGCAGTTCGCTCTTCCATTAACGCAACCCCGCGTGATCGGTATGTGAACCAGAGTCAGTGTGCAGATCTGCAGTCGATAGTGGTCCTCCATGCCTTGATGATCCTCATTCCTGTCTTTAGCTGCCTAACTGTTTCTCTTTGATTTCGTCGAGTGTTTTACAGTCAATGCATTTGTTGGCTGTAGGACGTGCCTCAAGCCGGCGGATGCCGATTTCGATGCCACAGGTTTCGCAGAATCCATAGTCGTCCTGAGCGATGGCTTCTATGGTGTTGTCAATTTTCTTAATCAGCTTTCTCTCTCGATCCCGTGTTCTCAACTCCAAGCTAAATTCTTCTTCTTGTGTAGCGCGATCTGCCGGGTCCGGATAATTTGCGGCATCATCCTGCATGTGATGCACAGTCCGATCAACTTCTTGCATTAATTGTTCGCGCCAATCCAGCAGAATATGTTTGAAGTGCTCACGCTGTTTCTCGTTCATGTACTCCTCGCCCCTCTTGGGCTTGTAGGGAACGAAGTTTTTCAACACGGGTTGGGAATCGGAGCTTCGAGTGCTGGTCATAATCTCCATCGCTTAGCGGAATTTTCCGCTTTAGGTCACAGATTGGAAGTAGATAAAATCGGGGCTTGCTTGACTAACGCTGGCATATTTTGGTCCTCGACTGAAGCTTATTCCGTTTTGCGGTCATCGGCAGTACTAGCACCTGAGAAACACCGGTTTACTTCGCGGGTAAGCGTGCAGTAGCAATAGTCCTCTTTTTCAAAAGCTGCGTAAGCTACCAGATTCTGTATGGTGATGCCATAAAAATATAAATTCCCGACGTCACTCACAAATATGCAAACTTGAAACGCTAAGATGCCTCAAAACACGGTCTTTTTTCCTTTACGCCTACTTGAAGCAAATTCTTTATTTTATAATCCAGCCACAGAGCTACTTCGTCTTTTTAACGGCGTAGATCAACCCGAAACTCCCAAGCTGAGAACCATTGTGAATCGAAAAAAGGGCGTGTATCCAACTCCTAGACTCAAAGCACTGGCGAAAATTAACCCATTCCGAGTAATGACTGTGATGCGCCGTGCTGCTGAACTTGAAGCCGAAGGCAAAAAAGTCGTTCACATGGAAGTTGGTGAGCCTGATTTTAATACTGCAACACCAATAGTCGATGCGGCGAAACGCGCACTCAACGCAGGCTATACACATTATACGGATGCAGCTGGTATCAACGAGCTAAGGTGCGCAATCGCAGGTCACTACCTTGAGCGATATGGTGTGAGTGTCGATAAAGAAAGGATTCTAGTGACGCCGGGTGCCAGTGGCGGGTTAAGCCTGTTGGCGAATCTTCTGGTTGGCCAGAATGACGGCGTGCTTATTACCGATCCTGCTTATCCGTGCGTGCGCAATTTCATACAGATAATGAACGGAAGACCGCAATTGGTCCCAGTAGATAGGACTCAAAACTTTCAGCCCACGGTGCAGCTCTTGGAAGACTCCGCTGACGCTAGCACTTGCGGGTTATGGTTGGCATCTCCGAGTAATCCCACAGGGTCAGTCTTGAGTCGCGAAGCTTTGACTGGCATATGCCGTTGGTGCTCTGAAAAAGATCTTCACGTACTGGTCGATGAAATCTATCACGGGCTTCACTATGTTGCTGATCTACCCAGTGTGCTTGAGGTCGATGACTCGGCCTTTGTTGTTAACAGCTTTTCCAAGTATTTTGGCATGACGGGCTGGCGTCTGGGCTGGATTGTTGTCCCAGATTATGCGGTCGAAAAGGCCAGAGTACTTGCCCAGAACTTTTATATTTCCCCCTCATCCATCGCGCAGCATGCGGCACTCGCTGGTTTCTCAGAGGAAACAAGCAAAATTCTTGAGCGAAGGCGGCAGTGCTTTCGAGAGCGGCGTGATTTCCTCTGTACCTCGCTACGAGAGATCGGATTTAGCCTTGCCGAAGAAGTGCAGGGCGCATTTTACATTTATGCCGACATTTCCAGATTTTCAGAAAACTCTGAGCGATTTTGCTCTGATATGTTGGAGAGCCATGGCGTTGCGATCACGCCGGGAACCGATTTTGGCGAGTTCAGAGCAGAGAACTTCGTTCGATTTGCATTTACGACAGGCATGGATGATCTCGCCTTGGGCGTAGAACGTTTGCGACGAGCTTTGCAAGGATGATAATCGAGCCTCCTTTAAAGCTTGCTTGGTTAAAAAAGCGGTATAAAAGATTTCTTGCNGATGTNNACCTNCCAGANAATTCTGTNCTCACGCTGCACTGCCCTAACACGGGGTCGATGAAAAACTGCCTGTATNCGGGTAATCGAGTCTGGTACTCGGATAGCGGGAATCCCAAAAGAAAGTACCCTTGTACTTGGTACTTCATCGAGGACCCTGAACAAAATATGATTGGAATCCACACTGGACTGTCGAACNGATTGGTTCGTGAAGCAATTCTGTCAAATAGTATTGTTGACTTAGCCGGCTACCGGAATGTCGCAAGCGAGAAGCGCTACGGCATTCAGAATAGTCGAATCGATCTTTACTTGTCCGATCATAAAGAAAAATTGCCGAACTGCTACGTCGAGGTCAAGAACGTCAGTCTGTTGGATCAGGAGGGGGTCGGTTTGTTTCCCGATGCCGTTACGCTTCGCGGCCAGAAACATCTCGAAGAGCTGATACTTATGCGCAGACAGGGATACCGGGCCGTGCTCGTGTTCTGTGTACAGCATTCGGGTATTGAGCGAATCATGCCCGCTGATCAAATTGATCCTGTTTATGGAGGCTTACTTAGAAAAGCCGTGGCAGAGGGTGTCGAGGTAATGGCGTATGGTGCGAGTTTCGACATGGATAATTCGCGAGTGGAACTTAACACTCCCTTGCCGGTTTGTTTTGGGAATGTTGCTGGCAGTAACTAGAAAGTCACAGTTGGTTCCAGTTGCGATTCATCAATCTCCACATACCCCCTCCTGAATCTCGAACTCGATCGCATGCAGGGCTTTGCCCCTAAATGGCCGTAACAGGCTCTGTCCGCTGTTAATTTCAAACAGCGCGCCATGGGCAGAGCACTGGATGAGGCGTCTTCTTATGTGTAAAACGGTCTCCCTTAAATTCTATGAGGTTCCCAAGGTGCGGGCAGCCATTCTTGTTAAGATGGAGCTAGTCATCTCTCTCTACAGCGATCAGAAACGTGCCGTGCAATTGAAAGCCTTTTGATGTGGCTTCTTCAATCTCATGTTTTTCGCACTAGGTGATCACTAACCCAAGGCTTTTTCGAAATTTTCCAGCAAATCCTCAAGCTCTTCTATACCTACTGAGAATCTGACCATTGAGTCAGAAATGCCCATTGCCGCTCGTCGCTCGGCACCCATTTCATAGAATATCGTGTGAGCAACGGGTATGCCCAAGGTTCGGTTGTCTCCAAGGTTACTAGAAGAAACCACGGTATCCATGCAATTCAGAAATTCAAAACAATCTACTTCGTCGGCTAGTTCAACTGAGAAAATTGCTCCGTACTTTCTGAAAAGTCTCCCCGCTCGCTGGTGTTGCAAGTGGGATTCGAGTCCAGGATAAAACGTCCTACTGATCTTCGGGTGAGCTTCACAGAACTGAGCAAGTGCCAGCGCATTGTCGCAAGCCCTATTCAACCGTAACGGCAGCGTTTCAGACCCCACGGCGAGATGATGCGCTGCTTCAGGGCCAAGCGCCCCCCCCATGTCCCGAAGCCCTTTCTTCTTGATCTGCAGTACACCCCATAGCGAGTGATCGCCGGCTTTGTAATCGTCAATAATGTTCGGATAGGTTTCCCAGTCGAAGCATCCCGTGTCTGTTACGGTGCCGCCAAGCGCATTGCCATGCCCTCCAATGTACTTAGTTAGCGCGTTGATGGATAAACTTGCTTTTGCTGAACGTGGCAGAAAAAGAAACGGTGAGGTCATGGTATTGTCTACAACGTAGAGGATGGAGTGATCGGTGCATAACTCTCCAATTGCATCAAGATCTGCAATCTGTGTCGCCGGATTCGCGATGGTTTCGACAAACACGGCTCGAGTATTTTCCTTAATGGCAGCAGAAATGTTTGAGACATCAGTCGCATCGACAAAACTTACCTCAATGCCGAATCGTTCCAGCGTGGTGAAGAAGCTGTTTGTGTTCCCGAACAAAAATGAGCTTGCGATTAGGTGATCCCCTGACTTCAAAAGAGCGAGCATGGTCGAAGAAATTGCGGCCATTCCAGTAGCGAATGCGATGCTGGCGTGACCGTCCTCCATTTTAGTAATCCGATTCTGAAGGGCCGTCACAGTGGGGTTCAGTTGTCGACCATAGTTATAACCTTCACGCTTGCCCTGAAACACCTCGGCCAGGTGGCGCGCATCCTCNTAACCGTAGGCAACCGAAGGATGTATGGCTTTGTGAAGAACGCCGTGCTCCGGGGAGTCACAACGATCGGAGTGTAAATTAGTGGTAAAAAAACCTTTTTTTCGCATGAGGACTCTCACCCTGATCTGTCGTAAAGAATTGACTCAGTAAACTGCTCGTGGCTTGGTTGACAATACTGTTGGCATTGGACGATCACCGCTTTAACCCGCTGTCGAGCAACGTTTGTTAATTGGGGCATGAAGCAATTACAGGTTTTGCTTNGAGCCACTGTGCCGTAGAGGTTGATCGCAATCAGGGCAATAACCAAAATTTTTGTTTCGAATAGTGTAAGCGCATTGGTGATCTTTGTAGAGTGATCGACATGCGCCCGAGAGTTGGTGCAGCTGCCTATGGCGTGCATCCTCAAGACTCTGCTTCTAAGATTCAGATTTGCTGGTCTCAAAGCTCCGCAAAACTCACTTGGGGGAGTATCAATCATCGACTTCTTGTTGTAANAGAGTTGAGTAACTTACG
Source organism: Gammaproteobacteria bacterium (assembly GCA_002719575.1). Lineage (GTDB taxonomy): Bacteria > Pseudomonadota > Gammaproteobacteria > Pseudomonadales > Pseudohongiellaceae > UBA9145. The sequence goes on from PBHS01000038.1 coordinate 32,919, forward strand.
GTCTGCGCTGCATTTAATTCTGCCTTAGAGGCATTTAATAGTCGACTTGATCTAGATTGGCAAAAAACGGGCGCTCGGCTATCGACGTNCGAATTTCACGCAAACGCTCTGTAAATTGAACACTACTGCGATCGCGGTATTGGTCTGAAAAAGCTGCCTCAGAAAGACCGTCCACATTATTGTCTACGATAGGCATATAGTCATAGTCGTCGGTAAGTGTCATAACTCTTCGCTGAAATTCCACGGCGGATCGTTCACTCTTCGTAGCAAATTCTGCTAAAGCGANCCCAACTTGATTGGCTGTTAAATCTGAAAAACTGAAGCCGGTCCGATATCGGGCATCATAGGCTTCTTTGGTAGTTGAGAGTATTTGCGCAAATTCTGCGCCAGCTGAAGAAGATATGGCCGCGATACTAACGACATGTTGGGCTAAATCCTCACGCCGTTGCAGGCGTACCTCGATAGACCTGGGTCCGGACAGTTCCTCATTGTTCCGAGAATCTGTGATGGAGGTGATATCCTCCTTGTTGAGATAGATCGAAAGTGCCTGAAAAGCGGCTTTATTTTCTGCAACAGGGTCTCCTGACACTGAACTTGCTTCACTTGCCGACGAAAAAAGCGGCACCAACAGAGCGTTTAGTGATACTGCGCGAATGTCCGATGGAATGGCGGTTATGGTGTTGGTTATCTTTGTGTAGTAGAAATCAATCCTTCTAGGGTCTTCGTCGGAGACGAACAGCTGCTGGATCTGTTTGCTGAGTCTGGCGATCAAGTCCGGTTGCCATTGCACATCGAATAGCACTGCGGTTGGTGAAATTCGCAAGTTACTTAAATGGATTGTGAGCTCTGCTAGTTCCGCTCCTATCGAAAAGGCAGCTGCCAGATTCTGGCTTATAATATTTTGGAGAGGATCGAGGAGAGCAGCTGGCAAAGATAGTTTTCCCACAGTAAGTCGCCGGAGCTTCAGCCGCCCTTCTTCTAGGCCCAATGTGCTCTCAAAATTAAGAAAAAAACGGTATGGAGAATCAGTCAGATCGATGTTTGCATCCAATTCGATTTGTCCTTCGGAGAGTGCTACCCGACCAGCCCATCGAGGCGAAAGTTCAAACAATTGAAGTCCATAGCGCAGCAGCAAATTCAGCTCTTCGGTATTAAGGATAATTGATTCTTGACTCACAGCGGATGTCGACTCTGGGGCGTTTTCCAGCAGAATATTTTCGAGTTGACTCAATTCAGCGGGAGACAGAACTGGAAGAGGCGCCACTGCGGGCGCGGAGGCAAGCGTAAGGAGCAACAGTAGGATCGGCAGGCTGACGAATAAGATACAAAAAGGTATCAGAGCCATTCGTAGGACGCTTAACTTTGCCATTTTTTAGAAAAACCCGAAGCAAACTTCGGTATAAATACTTGGAACATTTTGGTAAGTGAGTTTCCGCCGATAACAGGACTTGGAGCAATAATCTTTGAGTTTACTGTCTCTAATCTACTTTTTCGAAAGAAAGTGACAAAAACCGAGGATTCAAGTGGATTTATGCCCCAAATACATATATACGAGGGTTTTGGCGTCATTACACGATGAGGGGCGGCAGCTGACCCGTTTTGACAACTCATATCAGCCAAGCTTCGGGCAAGGAGTGGTAAATGAATAGAAGACTGATGAGTGGTTCAAGAATAGATTGTCTTGATCACTGGCGCTTCTTGTTTCAGGGAATCTTGCTGTTAGCCTTGACAGCCTGTGGATCTCAGTCAGTTCGGGTGACTGCGACAGCCGAGGCCGAAGCGGCAAGCGTGGCAGCTGAACAAGCGGCATCAAGGCAAGGTGCCGTGGTGGAGAGCGAGCGAGCGAAGGCGCAGGATCGTCAGCGGCTAGCAGAAGCTGCGGAAAGAGAACGTCGCCGCCTCGCTCAGGAAAGACAGGCAGTCGAGGCGGCAGCCCGTGCTGAGGCTCAGCGTTTGGCTCGAGAAGAAGCAGAGCGTATGAGGCGCGAGCGCCGCGCTGCAATTGCTGAGGCTCGCAGCGTGCGCCAAGAGAAATTGGATCGTGTTGCAGCACTCGAGCAGCAAATCGATGAGATACAGGCCAAGATTGGACTGGATTCTGAGAAGGCTTTACTGATGCAGAAAGCGATTACCGCTGCCGAAGAATTGCTTGAGGCGTTGACCGATGAGGTCGCGAAATATGAACTTGCCGATGAATCTGGAAACACTCGTGAACCGCTGGCGAAAGACCTAATAGCAGAGTTGGAGGCCAAGAAGAACGAACTAGTCGATCAGGCTCGGGGACTTTGAGTTAGCCAGATCATGAGCGATAACGTGCTTGATTTTAATGCCCGAAAGATTTCCCACCTAGAAAGGCGAAAAGAGGCCCGGGTTGATGCGTTAAAGCAAGCCTTCACAGAGGCCAGACGCGAATCTAAACCAAGATCTTCCAAAAATAAACGTAAGCGAAGCCGAAAAAAAAAACCAATAGATGCTTTGCTGGAGCTGTTTCTACTCAGAGTGCTGGTGACTCATTTTTTCCTCGAGATCACCAGTTCTGCTGCGACTTGCATCCTTTGTTTGTCACCGACGTTGTGTTACAGTTCGCGCCGTCGATTTTGCTAATAGAACGGGGAGAGTCGCGTAGATGTCGGGGATAACGATAACTGTCACCACAGTGCTGTCACTGCTGGGCTTGGTAATCGCGTTTTATTACATGAGGAAGGTTACGTCTGTGCCTGTAGACATGGGCCTGGATGAGAAGGACGGCGAGCGGCTGAGGTTTATACACGGTGCGATTGCTGATGGTGCGATGGCTTTTCTTAAGCAGGAATACAAATTTCTTGCCATCTTCATGGTGGTGTTTGCCGCGATTATTGCTATCTTAATCGACGACTCACACACGCCCGACTACCGCGAGGGGATTTACACCGCGATCGCGTTTCTTTTCGGAGCGGCAATCTCGATTGCGTCCGGCTACATTGGCATGATGGTGGCTACGCAGGGTAATGCTCGGACTACCGTCGCGGCCAAGAAGAATATCTCTGAAGCCTTCGATATGGCGATCAACGCCGGCGCCGTGATGGGATTTGCGCTTGTGGGACTTGCGGCTCTGGGACTGGTNATCATNTACGCGGTGATGAGTTCGTTGCTATCTGGCTTGGGGCCTGAGAACAATCATATACTGATGGAAGTTATTGCAGGATTCGGCCTGGGNGGCTCTACCATCGCTCTTTTTGCGCGCGTTGGCGGAGGTATCTTCACCAAGGCCGCCGACGTAGGCGCGGATCTGGTTGGTAAGGTTGAGAANGGCATNCCTGAAGACGATCCNCGCAATCCCGCTGTCATTGCAGACAACGTGGGCGACAACGTNGGTGACGTTGCTGGCATGGGGGCTGATCTNTTNGGTTCATGCGCCGAATCCACCTGTGCNGCTATGGTTATTAGCGCAGTAGTCTTCGCCGCTGACCCTAATGCACTGCTTTACCCGATTCTCATCACTGCCGTCGGTATTCCCGTGAGTCTTGTGACNAAATTGTTAATTGGCGTCACGACTGAGGATGATGTCGCGCCCGCATTGCGAAAGCTATTGATTATCTCCAGTGTCCTTATGGCNATAGTGATGTTTTTCTTCACTATGGCTTTGGTGCCTGAGTTTTTTGAACTAAATGGTGAGAGGTACACCAACCTCGGCGTATACTGGTGTTTCTTGTCTGGCCTAATTGCGGGCTTAGCGGTTGGCCTCTTAACTGACTATTACACCTCAGATAATTACAAGCCGGTTCAGGAACTTGCTGGCTCTTGTGAGACAGGAGTTGCCACAAACATCATATTTGGGCTGTCTCTTGGATATAAGAGTACGGTCTACCCGTACCTCTGTATCGCGGCCAGTATTTTTATCTCCTGGGGGTTGGCAGGCATGTACGGTGTCGCGATTGCTTCTTTGGGGATGCTCGGTACCCTTGTGATTGCCTTGATGATTGATGCTTATGGACCCGTCGCCGACAACGCAGGTGGGATTGCAGAGATGGTAGGCCTCGAGAGCGCGGTACGAGAGCGCACCGATATTCTGGATTCAGCAGGCAACACGACAGCAGCGATAGGCAAGGGTTTCGCGATTGGCGCAGCTATACTAACCTCACTGGCGTTGTTCGCAGCTTTTATCACGGCGGCTTCTAACCTACTTGGCGAGCCGATTNCGATGAGTCTTCTTGATCCACTGGTCTACACGAGCGTGTTTGTCGGTGCGGTTCTGCCGTTCCTCTTCATGGCGATGACCATGCGCTCGGTGGGTGATGCCGCTTTTGAGATGATTGAAGAGGTGCGTCGCCAGTTCCGCGAAATCCCGGGGATTATGGAAGGCACAGGCAGACCTGATTACGCGCAGTGTGTCGCGATTTCCACGGACGCCGCCCTGAAAGAAATGATAGCGCCGGGGGTACTCATTATGGGCTCTCCTCTTGTTGCCGGCTTCTTGTTTGGCGTGGAGGCAGTGGCGGGGATTCTGGCCGGCTCGCTGGTCGTGGGCGGTGTGCTAGCGATCTCCGCCTCNAATAGTGGCGGTGCGTGGGACAACGCTAAAAAGTACATCGAAGCTGGTAATCATGGTGGCAAAGGCTCGGAAGAGCACAAGGCCGCAGTGGTTGGAGATACTGTTGGTGACCCCCTAAAGGACACTTCCGGGCCATCGCTAAACATCTTGATAAAGCTGTCCGCGATCCTCAGTCTGGTCTTTGCCCCTTTCTTTGTGCAGTACGGAGGTATCTTGCTGGGTTAGTTGCAATCTGTAGGAGGGTGCGCTGAGCGCCGGGCATAAATCAATAGGCAGTTAAGGGGGCTTCAGCCCGCTTGTCCTTCGAGCGGATTCTCAGTCTTGCCGGGTCTCGAAGTGATACAGAATCCAGCTTTCTTCAGCTTTTACAACGTCANGCGAATCTTCCGTAGTCTCTCGCCATCGCGTGACGATGGTTTCCACGCATTGGTAGATTCTGAAGGAATCGGTGTTCTCTATAATCAGATTTCTGACTGAAGGATTCAAGGTATATGTTGAGACTTCAGCCAGTCTCCAGTTGTTTTCCANCGTGCGTCGGATGCAGTCATTGTTGGAAAGTAGTTCCATGTAGCGAAGCTCCGCGTCGGCGTAACGGCCAGCGGGAACATTTAGTTCGATGCTAACTACAATATCATCCTCAGCGTCCTCAGGTGATTTGATGAATGTAACCTCCTCCAGAACTACATCCAAGCTGCCCTGATTGCGCACCACCAAGCGCAATCCGTCATGAGTATTTTCTCCCCAAGCAGATGAGTAGAAAGCAAAGTTCAATTTGCTCTCCTTTTCCGGTCCTGCCGCAACCGCGAAGGTGGTTAAGTAAATCAATAGTATCCCTATCAGTTTCATGCCCCAATTCTAGCGAGCCTTATTGGTCCATGTCATGACTATTTTATTTTTCATGAGTAATCACTGATAATTCNGTTNGAGATGAGGCTTAANTTNTCNNTTTNANAACAAAAGGNTNTTTGGTGAAAAAGCTTCCCCAGATTAAACACATTATTTGCGTNGCATCAGGAAAAGGCGGCGTTGGAAAATCCACCACAGCAGTCAATCTCGCGGTTGCNCTNCGGNATCGAGGATGTTCAGTGGGGCTGCTAGATGCTGATATTTATGGCCCAAGCGTTCCATTGATGATGGGAATCGCACCNGGAACTCGTCCTGAGGTCCGCGAGCAGCGCGTGATGGTACCTATCGAAGCACATGGGGTTGAGTGCATCTCCATGGGTGTTTTGGTAGATGCCAAGGCAGCAATGGTATGGCGAGCACCGATGGTGATTTCTGCGTTTAATCAGATCCTCACTGATACAGCCTGGTCAGAGCTCGATTTTTTGATCGTTGATATGCCGCCTGGTACGGGTGATATCCAATTGAGTCTTTCCCAGTCTGTGGAGGTTACCGGTGCGGTCATTGTCACGACACCTCAGGATGTNGCTTTGGCCGACGCCCGAAAAGGNATCGAAATGTTTCAGAAGGTTGGAGTCCCAATTCTGGGAATTGTTGAGAATATGGCTATGTATGTATGTTCGAAGTGCGGTCACAGCGAAGCAATTTTTGGCACTGAAGGCGGCAGCCGGTTGGCATCAGAGTACGGAGGGGAAGTCATTGGGAGACTCCCACTGGACATTCAGATCAGAGAAAAAACCGACAGCGGCGATCCTGTGGTAGCATCACAACCCGACTCGGCGGTTGCCCGGGCTTACGTAGAACTTTCGGAGAATGTCGGCTCTGCCGCAGTGCACGCCACCAAACTTCGGGCGGAAGCGCCAAAATTTTTGATCAGTGACGACTGATAATGCTCCCAAGGCTGCTCCGAGATCGCCAGCTTTGGAAGGTCACAAGCGCAAGAGTGGCTTTTGACCAGCTTCTTTCAGCTCCGAAACAAGAATGATAGGGGATTCTCGTGGATGCAGTGAATAACTTCTTAATATATATCGACGGCTTCCTGGGCAGCGCAATCTGGTTCCCAGCGTTTTTGCTGGCGACAGGCATATTCTTCACAATTTACTTGGGATTCCCGCAGATTCGATACTTCAGGCACGCGATCAGGGTGACTGCAGGAAAATTTGACAAGGAAGGAGCTAGGGGCGATACCTCTCACTTCCAAGCCCTTGCGACCGCNCTCTCCGGCACAGTAGGGACTGGTAATATCGGCGGGGTAGCTCTCGCCCTGCATCTTGGTGGCCCTGCTGCCTTGTTTTGGATGNGGATGACAGCTTTTTTTGGGATGACCACCAAGTTTGTCGAGGTGACGCTTTCGCATAAGTANAGGAAAGAANCCGCAGACGGNACCATCGCTGGTGGCCCNATGTACTACATGGAAAAGGGGCTCAAGGCAAAATGGTTNGCGGTTGTATTTGCGGTTGCTACCGTGCTGAGNTCTTTCGGAACAGGCAATCTTCCGCAGATCAATAGCATTGCNTCNGGTTTAGAAAGCACGTTTGATTTGGACCCCCTCATAACAGCCAGCGTGCTTTCTGTGCTTCTCGCGATGGTAATNATTGGCGGGATTACTCGTATCGCCAAGGTCGCTGCAGCGATAGTCCCCACAATGGCGATGATTTACCTGATCGGCGCTTTTGCCGTGATTATCCCGAATATTGGAAATATTATTCCTTCGTTCTTGTCAATTTTCAGCAATGCGTTTTCCGGGTCAGCAGCCGCAGGTGGATTCCTCGGTGCTTCTTTCGCTTATGCATTCGACCGCGGCGTGAATCGTGGTCTTTACTCCAACGAGGCTGGGCAAGGATCAGCGCCTATCGCTCATGCGGCAGCACGAACCGATGAACCTGCAGATGAGGGTATGGTGTCTATTCTTGAACCTTTTATTGATACGATTGTGATCTGCACAATTACTGGGCTTGTAATTCTTTCCTCCGGTGTCTGGACTGATAAATTCGAAAATGAATTTCAACGCGCAGACATGAGCTTTGTGGCAGGAGCTTACACGGAGGCTGAAGCGAACGATGTTGCCAGCTTGTTTCTTTATTTGAGCGGTGAGGAATCAAACACTTCGAGCTACAGCGGGCAGATCGAACTGAGCAATGGCGTGCCTCAAAACACCGAGGTGTTTACGCTGATAGCGGCCCGCTCGCTGGCAGAAAACACTCTGTACTCTCGAGGTGGTGAATTAATTAGTGGTTCTTTGAGTGTGATTGACGGCCAGCTTGAGGATTCATCTGTTGTTGTCACCGGTGACTCGCTCCTGCATTCGGTGCCCCTCACCACTCGGGCGTTCACCAGAGGACTGTTCGGCCAGTATGGNCAGTACATCGTATCTATTGGATTGATGCTGTTCGCATTTTCCACAGCGATCGCTTGGTCCTACTATGGGGACCGTGCTATGACTTATTTGTTTGGGAATAGATCGGTTCTACCTTATCGAATTGTCTATGTGCTTGGTTTCTTCACGGCAGCGCTTGCAGACACGACGGTTGTTTGGAANATTTCTCTCATCACGATNGTGNTGATGACGGTGCCGAANTTGNTCGGTATCCTTCTCATGCACAANGAAATNAAATCAACGGTCGCAGAATACTGGGNAAGAATAAACAGAAATTGAGGCCTCGCGTAAAACTGCTACCGTCGTATCGCTTCGCCGGGTTGCCGGATTTCTTCCACTATGGCCTGCACCTCGTCAGGAGGCTCTGTTGTGAAAGAGGCTGTCAGCCAGGATACTGAGAGATTTATCAATGTTCCGAATGCGCCAATGCCCTCCGGCGAGATTCCGAGCAGCCAGCCCTGCGGGTTATCAAGTGAAGGGTTNAGACTTTTGAAATATATGATGTAGCCGGCAGTAAACAAAAAACCGGACAGCATTCCGGCAATAGCGCCGTGTTTATTCATTCGTTTCTGAAAAATGCCCAGAACAAGCGCNGGAAAGAACGAAGCAGCGGCCAATCCGAATGCGTAGGCGACAACCTGAGCTACATAGGCAGGAGGATTAATTCCCACATAGCCTGCCACAAGCACAGCGATAAATATTGCCATTCGAGCATAGAGCAGCTCCTGCCTTTCTGAGATGTTCGGCATAAAGCTACGTTTCAAAAAATCGTGAGCAACAGAGGTCGAAATCACCAAGAGCAGTCCCGCCGCTGTTGACAATGCAGCGGCGAGGGCGCCGGCTGCTACNAGCGCTACGACCCAATTNGGTAAATTGGCGATTTCGGGGTTGGCTAGAACCATNATATCCCGGTTAACTTCGAGCTCATTCGCTTCNGGGTCGCCGACATANTGAATGCGGCCATCATNATTTTTGTCGNTGAATGAGATNAAGTTAGTGGTTTCCCATTTGCTNAACCATTCCGGCATCGCNGTGTATTCTGCATTGTTAACGGTGTTGATTAAATTTGTGCGNGCGAATGCTGCAACCGCAGGTGCNGTNGTGTAGAGGATCGCAATGAAAATAAGGGCGAAACCTGCTGATCTTCTCGCGTCTCTGACGTTAGGTACGGTGAAGAAGCGGATGATTACGTGGGGCAAACCGGCGGTACCAAACATCAAAGCGGCAGTGATAAAAAACACATCCTGGGTACTTCGTTGCCCCTCAGTGTAGACGGAAAAGCCAAGTTCTTCGCTCATGCTGTCCAGTCTATCCAGCAAATAACCACCACCAAAGGCCTCTGTTAATTCGGCGCCGAACCCAATTTGTGGAATCGGAATACCCGTCATCAAAATTGAAATAAATATCGCTGGCACCATGAAAGCAAATATCAGCACGCAGTATTGCGCTACCTGAGTGTAAGTAATGCCCTTCATCCCCCCAAGAACAGCGTAGAAGAAAACGATTGCCATACCGATTATGACACCTGTCGTGATGTCGACCTCGAGGAATCTCGAGAAAACGATCCCGGCTCCCTGCATCTGGCCACATACATATACGAAGGAGATAGAAATGGCGCAAAAGACTGCGATCAGTCTGGCCATCCTCGAGTAGTAGCGGTCTCCAATAAAGTCTGGGACAGTGAACTTGCCAAACTTCCTGAGATAAGGTGCCAGTAACAGCGCAAGCAAGACGTATCCACCCGTCCATCCCATCAGGTAAAACGTACCATCTCTGCCGATAAAGGATATTAGTCCGGCCATAGAAATGAAGGAGGCAGCAGACATCCAGTCTGCAGCTGTCGCCATCCCATTCGCTAGCGGGGGGACGCCTCCACTTGCGACGTAGAAATCGCTGGTCGACCCGGCACGGGACCAGATGGCGATGCCGATGTAAAGGCCAAAGGTAAGAAAGACGAACACAAACGTCCAGATCTGCACGCTCATTGTGCTTCCTCCACGGAGTCGGCCGTCTTGGCTTCGTCTCGATTGAAGTTGTATGCGTCGTCAAGTTTGTCCATAAGGTGTATGTAAATATAGATTATGATGACGAATACAAATATTGCGCCCTGCTGAGCGATCCAGAACCCTAGCTTGAAACCGCCCACTCGGATCTCGTCCAGAATGTCCGCCATCAAGATGCCACAACCAAACGAGATAAAGAACCAAACACACAGCAGAGATAAAACGATTCTGATGTTTGACTTCCAGTATTTCAGGGCATTCTTGTCAGACATTTCGGTCACCTTGTTTTTGTTTTAAGTGCTTGGAGTGTGCATGTCAGATTGTGCTAACAGCAAGAACATAAAATACAAATATATATTTAGTAAGTCGATGCCGGGATCAAAATACAGTCGAAAAAGTACGTTATAACGTCAAAAGCCTACCACCATTGCCCCTTTTCAAGCCAGGGGGACCAAACATCGAAGGGTTTACAGATAGTCTGACAAATAGGTAATTAATTGCTGCCGAATTTTCTCTTGGTCTGCGGTATTCCGAGCTTTGATGGCCCTGCGCTGTAGCTGCCAGAGTTTTTTACGGTCAAGCGAGGAGTGCTTTCTCAAAAGACATTCAATGTCAGGCGAGCCCGCGCGCAGAAATTCCTCTGTACAAACTTCTGCTGGTGTAGGTTCTGGCTTAAACTGAGTGGGCGCTTCCAATTTCTTTAATTGTTCCGTAATGCCGGATTGGTCAATATCGCGCATCAGTTTTCCAATAAATTGCAACTGCCGGCGACGGGCGCTGTGATTTTGCGGCAAATGATGGAACTCCTCTATGGCCTCCAGCAGTGCTTCCGGTAGCTCGAGTGTTCTGAATTGTCTGTTGTTCAACCGGGTCAGTCGCTCCCCCAACGCTTGTTGGGCGTGCGCTTTTCGTTTGAGACATGACTTACTCGGCCCAGCCTCCCGATCTGTATTGTTGTCGCTCATTAATTAGGTATAAAAACTTTGTGCAAGCCCAAGGAACGCAAAGAACCCAATTGTATCAGTTATCGTAGTCAGCGCGACTGAGCCAGCCAGAGCTGGGTCTACGTCTAATCGCTTCAGCACAAGGGGCAAANAGGCGCCGGCCAANGCTGCTGTAACCAAATTGATCATCATTGCNNCAGCGATNATGTAGCTCANCCGTAAGTCTNNNTACCAAAGGAANGCGACNAGTGNAATAACCAANGCCCANAGNGTGCCNTTTATTCCTGAGACCCCNAATTCTCTCGCCAGAAGCCAACGAGAGTTGCCTGCACTTATGTGGCCTAACGCTAATCCTCGGATCACAAGGGTAAGCGTTTGCGTCCCGGCGACGCCGCCCATATTCGCGACTATGGGCATGAGTACAGCCAGATACACGACTCGATCAAGCGTGTCTTGAAAAAGGAAAATAATTAGTGACGCTAGTACTGCAGTGAAGAGGTTCACGCCAAGCCACAAGGCCCGTCTTCTGGCTGTTTTAAAAACTGGCGCGAAGGTGTCATCCTCTTCGTCGAGGCCGGCCATGCTCATTAGAGAATGCGCGCTGCTATCCCTGATCACGTCCACCACATCGTCAATCGTGATTCTTCCCAGCAATTTGCCATCAGGACTAACAACGGGTGCAGAAACCCAATCATGCTGCTCAAACAACTGCGCAACTTGAGTTGCCTTCATGTCGACGGGGATCGCTTCGACTTTAGAATGCATGACGTCCCGGACCGACGTATTTGGGTCGGACACCAGCACTTCGCGCAGTGACAGGATCCCTAAGAACTTATCTTCCCTATTGACTACTAAAACGTTGTCCGTCATTTCTGGAAGAGAGTCATGACGGCGCAGATAGCGAAGGACAAGCTCAACAGTGTGATTTCTTCTCACCGTTATGGTGTCGAGGTTCATCAGCCCGCCTGCTGTGTCTTCGTCGTAAGAGAGAATCGTTTCTACACGCTGGCGATCCTGCTGGTCCATCGCTTGCAGGACTTCAGTTGCGAGCTGCTGAGGAAGCTGCTGCAAGATATCAACAAGGTCATCGTCTTCAAGCCCCTCCGTTAGTTGGGCGACTTCTTCTGCGTTTAATTCACTCAGAATATCATTTTGCAGGTCTTCATGAAGATACTGGATTACCTCGCCTTCTAAATCTTTGTCTATGAGTTGCCACAGCACTCGTCGGGTTTTCGGTGGCGACGATTCAAAGAGGTGCGCGACCCCTGCCGTTGGCAGGGTTTTGATCATTTGTCGAACCTGATAGAGCGATCCGCTGCCGATTGCTTGATTCAGCTCGAGTAAGTGATCCTTTTGAAGTCGCGATTCTTTGAGCTGGGGCATGTCTCACTCCGTTGACCTTTAGACTGCCATTGCCTAGATTATGACCTAAACAGTTTATTACCTGAGCAGAAAATGACGAGGCCCTGATGGACGCAATTAGAGAGTTATTAGTTTAACGCTAAACGGCTTTCTTTAGAATTATTGGGCGAAAAAATGCATTCATCTTGGGCGAATTTACTCGGCTTCACCGAATCGGTCATTAATTAAGGAGATAATCGCTTGCAGAGCAACTTTTTCATCGATGCCGTCAGCCTGCACAGTCAAAATGGAGCCTTTTGTCGCCGCCAGCATCATTAGTGAAAGAATGCTTTTACCGTCGACCATTTTTTCTTGACCTATTTTTATAGTGCTTGTGAATCGTGAACTAACACTCGCCAGTTTGGACGCCGCTCTTGCGTGCAGTCCTGCGTTGTTGATGACTTCTACTTTACTTTCGAGCATTAACGATTCATTCCCTTAGTTCGCGGTGCCTTACCTGAACGTTAGCGAGTTTTTTTTCGAATGCTTGTGAAAGACGCTCGCATAAATATACTGATCTGTGCTGACCGCCAGTACAACCAATGGCAATCGTAAGGTAGCTACGATTATTTGCATCAAAGCTAGGTAACCATTTATAAAGGAAGTTCAATATATCTGTAAGCATACCCGTGACTTCTNCATCCGATCCAAGAAAATCAGCGACTGGTTGATCAAGACCAGTTAACGATCTCAGGGAGGCATCCCAATAAGGATTGGGTAAGCAGCGAACGTCATATACGATGTCTGCGTCCGCAGGGACTCCGTGTTTAAAACCGAAGGATTGGAAAAGCAGGGCTGTCGCGCGGCTTTGGCCGCCGAGTAACTGCTCCTTCACTGTTTGTCGAAGGGCTTGCAATGACATATTGCTGGTATCGATTGCTAGGCTTGCGAGCAGAGAGATGTGCTCGAGAAGGTCCGACTCGGTGTTTATTGCTTCTTTTAGACCAATCGTTTCATTAGAAAGAGGATGCTTACGGCGGCTTTCATTAAACCTTCTTAACAAAGTTTGGCTGTTGGCATCCAAAAACAAAATCTTTGTTGAAATCTGCGTGTTCCTCAGTTCTGCGATTATCTCTGGAACTTTCTCTAGGTCTTCGGATACGTTGCGCGCATCAATTGAGACGGCCACCTCGGGCAAATCATTGCCATCCTCGCTGATGCGGTTTGCTAATGCTGGNAGTAAACTTGCTGGGAGATTATCGATGCAATAGTATCCGTGATCTTCGAGAACGTGGAGAACGGTGCTTTTTCCCGAGCCTGATCTGCCGCTGACGATAGTTAGCTTCATCGTGATGGTTTCTATTAATCCGTATTTTAAACTAGTAGGTTACTACAATATTGTATAGATCCTCGTTACATACAGTTTGCCGCAAGGTGAAACAAAGATCTTGATCGCTTAGCAATTCCGCGAGCTTTGCGAGTGCCGTAATGTGTTCATCTGACTCCCTCTCCGGGACGATAAGCACGAAAAGTATGTCTACCGGCTTCCCGTCAATTGCATCATATTCAGCTGGTTCTTGTAGCGTTATCAGCGATCCGATAATTTCTGCGCAATTGGCCACGCGGCAGTGCGGTATCGCAATGCCGTTGCCAAGACCGGTGCTGCCAAGTTGTTCCCTATCCATAAGCGAATCATAAATTGGCTCAGGTTCAAGTCCTTCGAACTGATCACTGATGAGGTCGCTGATATTCGTCAGGATACGTCGCTTGCTGTGCCAGGGAACCTTACAATAGCAGCGCTCTGGTAAAAGAATGTCTTCAAGTTGCATGTCTTTACTATTTGACTCGTACGGGTTTTGAGCTTTTGNAAATAAGGGTTGTCAGTGCGAAAGCCTCTTCCTCTCGTTAGACGGAGGAATAGACAATGATTCCCGGTATTTGGCAATCGTGCGCCGTGCTACGTTGATGCCTTTTTCTTCAAGCAGTTCGGTTATTTTGCTGTCACTCAGTGGTTTCCGCGCGTTTTCAGTGGAAACGAGCTTCTTGATAATTGCCCGAATTGCGGTTGAAGAACATTCTCCTCCGCCTTTAGTGGAGACATGGCTGGAAAAGAAATATTTAAGCTCGAAAATTCCTCTTGGCGTATGCATGTACTTTTGGGTGGTTACCCGCGATATGGTCGATTCATGCATGCTGACGGCCTCAGCAATATCATGCAATACCAGCGGCTTCATGGCTTCATCACCATACTCCAAGAACTCCTTCTGATGCTCGACTATGCGAGTTGCAACTTTCATCAAGGTTTCATTTCGACTNTGCAAGCTTTTTAAAAACCAACGAGCCTCCTGCAAATTATCTCGCAAAAAGTTGTTGTCAGCACTAGTGTCAGCCCGCTTGACCAGGGATGCATAGTTGCTATTGATCCTTATTTTTGGCGCTGTATCTGAATTGAGTTCTACCTTCCATTTTCCTGACTCCGCGTCCTTGGTGACTATCACATCAGGGATTACATACGTTGTAGATGGGGGTGCGATATTCGATCCGGGCCTTGGATCAAGACCTTCGATAATAGCGATTGTTTCAGCGAGCTCCACCTCCTTGAGCTTTGTTTTCCGCATCAGTTGGGCATAGTCACGATGACCTAGTAACTCGATGTATTCACGTACTATGAGCTTAGCGTTTTCAATAAGCTTTGGGTGATCATGCTCTTCAAGGTGATTGAGCTGAATCAGCAAACATTCAGAAAGGTTCCGGTATCCAACCCCGATAGGATCAAATTGTTGAATACGGTGAAGAACTGCCACTACTTCATCGAATTCTATTTCTAATGCTGGATCAAAATCGGCCAGCATGGAGGCAAGATCGACCGTAAGCAAGCCGCTTGGGTCAATAGCATCGATAATCGCCATTGCGATCGCCTGATCGGATTCCGACATGGGCGTGAGGTTCAATTGCCATAGCAGGTGATCTTGGAGCGTCTGTTCCGCGGAATTACGTGACTCAAAATCTATGCTATCTGGGTCAAAAATCTGGCTTGGAGGTGACGAGTTGGTGTAGACATCATCCCAATTGCTGTCTACCTCTAAATCCTTTGGAATCTCATTCTGCCAGTACTCTTCATCGGGATTATCGAGGGTTCTACTGTCGGAGTTTTCAGCTGTCTGACTTGTAGATGCCCTTTCCAAGTCAGCATCTCGGGAAGTGCTCTCTTCCTCTTCTAGCCCCTCGATTAGTTCCAACATGGGATTGGACTCTAGGGCCTGGTGGATTTCTTGTTGAAGATCTAGAGTGGATAGCTGAAGTAATTTGATCGCTTGCTGCAGCTGTGGCGTCATCGCCAGTTGCTGGCCGAGCTTGAGTTGAAGCGATAATTTCATTGGCTACACTGTATTCGTTGCGGCTGTGCAGGTGTTACCTTATTGATAAAGGCTCAGTGGGCTTGCATCTGAGATTGTAGCAAAAACCATGCCTGGATTGCATAGCAAGCCAGAAAAATACGCTATGCATGGAGCGGGTCCAAATCTTCGCGGGTGGGGGTATGCCACTCAGAGGGTTAACTGGATTGTTAAATCTTGAACTGCGCACCAAGGTATACGTGTCTGACTCTCTCGTTACCCAGTATCGACTCAGCATCACCATCGGCTATCAGTCGACCTTCACTCACAATATATGCTTTTTCGCAGATATCGAGCGTTTCCCGAACGTTGTGATCGGTTAGCAGGATTCCAATACCGCGACGTTTCAGCTGATTAATAATGGTCTTTATGTCGCTCACTGAGATCGGATCTACACCGGCAAATGGCTCATCCAGTAGAATAAACTTTGGTTCTGTCGCCAGTGTCCTTGCAATTTCAGTACGTCTTCGCTCGCCGCCAGAAAGGCTCAGGCCCTTGCTGTTTCTAATATGCTCGATGCTAAACTCTTCGAGCAGTTCTTCGAGTTTATTTTCTCTCTCTCTCGGAGTCAGGTCCTGCCGAATCTGTAAAATCGCCAAGACGTTTTCTTCTACGGTAAGATCACGAAAAATAGAAGATTCTTGCGGAAGATAAGACAACCCGTGACGAGCTCGATCATGAATCGGAAGCTTGGTCATATCCTTTTGATCGAGAAAAATTCTGCCGCGGTCTGCTTGAATCAAGCCCACAATCATGTAGAAACAGGTAGTTTTTCCAGCGCCATTTGGGCCCAGCAAGCCAACGATCTGGCTCTGGCTTATCTCGATAGAGACATCCTTGACGACATCCTTACCTTTAAAACTTTTTGCAAGGTTGTGTACGCTTAACATAATGGGTTACACGCCGCTCTCTGAGCTCAGTGCTCCCTGACAGGGGCCTACAGCTTCTCTGATCAAGTCCAATTCGGTAATGTAGACAATTGAAGCGCAGTTCATGGTTGAGTTCGGCGATTTGATAAATGCATTGCCAATCATNTCTATNANGGTGTNTTCAGTCNCATCNTCATAAAGNATGAGGGTGTNACTATTGCCTGTNACCGTACCGGNGCTACTTTCGNCTTCTTGCGTATATCTGACTGGTGTTCCAATCACGGTTACGCGCAAAAGCTCTTGTGTGTCGAGCGTGTATTCAAAAATAGCCGAATTGCCGGATATGTAGATACCTTCTTGAGAAATTTTGACATTGTCATTTATCTTCAATACTCGGCGGTCATTCTCAATAGTTACGATCAGTTCGCCGTCAGAGCTCCATTTAATTGGACTCTGGCTTTGAGCTGCAAGTATCAATCCAGGGAGCAGAAGCAAAGCAGGGACAATCAAATACGGCAACCTTGGGGTAATATTACCTTTCGAAAGAAATTTTGTTTTCATAGAGCTCATAGTGCCCGGAGTTATCTGAGTAGAAATAAACTTCATCACTTGTTAGATCAGCAAACATTCCCAGTCCCGTGTGGATGATATTGGCCGTAACCATTTGTACTTTGTCTTCGGTTTCCAGAGTCTCGTTGTTGGGATCTATTTGAAGCAGCTGGGTCGATAGCACAGTTGCGCCTCCAAAATCGTTAAGGTTGTGAACCTCGACATCTCCGGAAAGTTCAATGATGTCCAATTTGGAAGCTTTTCTGGTAATGCTACTCCCGATACGGCCTGACTCAGCAACGATACTCCAACGAGACTCGCCATCTTTGAAAAATTGTACGAGAGGTTCCTCAAGCAGGGCGGACTGATCTTTCAGGTGAAATTGCCTTTTAGCACGAAGTGTATAGTTTACCTCGCCTTCTTCATTGAAAAAAACGGTGTTGATACCTTCACTGTAGCTATCAAAAATGGCCTCCGGGCTAACGTCGTTCCTGTCTGTTTCCTTCCCCACCTCAGTCAGTTTGGGGAAGAAATAATATAGCGTACCAGACAGGCCGAGTATCATCAGGTAGATGGAAGGTCTTTGCATAGCTCGCGACGCCTTAACCCCATATTCGTAGACTACCATGAAACTGGCGTGAAACACCTAAGCGCAAACTTGNCCGATGAGTCTCCGCCATTCAAGCGCAATAATCTGAGCGGCTTCCTCGCGCTGCGAGCAGAAAGTCGCAGATCTCTCNAACGGCGCCACCGCCTGCGGGCCAGTCAGCTATTGCAGCGACGCGCTGAGTAATGGCAGGATGTCCCGAAGATACTGAGAAGCTCAATCCAACCTGATCCAGAACGGGTAAATCCGGTAGATCATCACCAACGTAGGCGACTTGCTCAAGGTCTAAATTATGCTCAGCGAGGATCGAGTTTAATGCCGCCTCTTTGTCCCCTTGCCCCTGGAGAACTAGCGTAATCCCCAAGTCCCGACATCGATTTTCTACGATTCTGGAAGTCCTTCCGGTGATTATGCCGACTGTAAGGCCAGTCCTTAGCAACATTTTAATTCCGTGGCCATCAAGAGAGCTGAAGGCCTTCATTTCCTCTCCTGAGCTTGAAAACATAAGCTTACCGTCAGTGAGCACTCCGTCGACGTCAAGTAACAAGGCCGAAATTCGTGACGCTAGCGCTCGAGTTCTGTCTTCGTCTAGATTAAATCTCATGCGGGCAGATTCAAAAATTTAGGTCAGACAACGTTGGCTTGAAGCAGATCATGCATCTTTAAGATGCCTGAGAGCCTATGATTTTGATCGGTGACTATCAAAACATAGACTTGAGATTTTTGCATGATATTTGCGGCTTCTGCTGCCAGAGCTGTGTTCGCAATATGCTTAAAGTTCTTTGACATGACGTCGGAGATTCTGGTTGTATGAAGGTTTTTCCCGGCGTCTAGGCAACGTCGTAGGTCGCCGTCAGTGAAGACGCCAATAATGGCGTTTTCGTTTATCACGGTGGTGATGCCGAAGCCCTTCTGGCTCATTTCGACAAGTGCGTCAGCCAGACTTGTATCGATATTCACTGTGGGAATAGAGTCTCCACTATGCATGATGTCTTCCACTTTGACCAAAAGCTTTCGACCCAATCTTCCACCGGGGTGTGAAGTAGCGAAATCTTCCTTAGTAAATCCTCTGGCTTCAACAAGAGCCATNGCTAANGCGTCGCCCATAACCAACGCGGTTGTCGTGCTGGANGTTGGTGCCAGCCCCAGAGGACACGCTTCTTCTCGCACGCCTACATCGAGGACACAACTACACGCTTCTGCCAGTGGTGATTTTTTTTTGCCGGTGAGCCCGATCAGAGGAATTCCTTTTCGTTTGAGCAAAGGCAGAAGGCTCATGAGTTCTTCGGTTGTCCCAGAGTTTGAGATTGCCACGACAACGTCTTGCTCAGTAATCANCCCCAAATCTCCGTGACCCGCCTCTGTCGGATGGACAAACACAGCTGGCGTTCCCGTGCTGGCAAGCGTTGCCGCGATTTTGCGGCCGATATGCCCTGATTTGCCGATGCCCAGCACTGCGACCCGCCCTGGACTGTTTAGTATAAGTTTGCACGCGTTGTCAAAATCGGAGCTAATCCGATCTTTCAATTCCAGAATTGACCGACTTTCAATGTCAATTGTCCGGAGGGCGCTAGAGCGGAGTTGGTTGTCAAGAATCATAAATGTGTGACTTTACCAAGGATGAGCCTTAAATCCCCACATTACGCTGAACTTGGAGAACCATCACGGTAAACCAGCCGCAGTAAATTAACAAGAACATAGCACCACTCAGTCTACTAATCAGTTGGTTGTTTTTAACGCAACGGTAGCAGAAATAGGCCAGTAGAAGCGTAAGGATCAAAACGCTAAGAAAATCTCTGTAGAAGAGTTCTTTTTCAATGCTGCCAGAGCTGAGCAGTCCTGGGAAGGGCAGGACGACAAGTAGGTTTAAAATATTGGACCCTACGATGTTTCCTATTGCAAGGTCATGATGACCTTTCAGCCCAGAAGTGACTGATGCGGCCAGCTCAGGCAGGCTAGTGCCAAGGGCGATGACTGTAAGACCGATAATGGCGGTGGAGACTTCAAGATGCGCGGCAATCGAAGCGGCTGCCTGAACTAGCGCTTCGGCACTCAGGATCAGCAGAGCGAGACCGAATATGAGGTAGGCCATGGCCTGCCAGCCAAGCAAGTCCCCAGCCTTGGGGGTCGCGTCATCTCTTCTGCTCATACGATTCTGATACAAGCCGTAACCTAAGTAGGCGGTAATTAGTGTCAACGCGATCGCATCAAACACACCCACGTAAAGGTCAGATAAAATGGCTCCGGTTGCCAGAGTCACCAGCAACAGCGCCGGTATTTCTTTGTGAATGAGAGATTCAGCCGGTTTCAGGGGTCTAACCAGTGCCGCGACTCCCAAAGCAACGCCAATGTTGAAAAGATTCGAGCCAAGAGCGTTGCCGATGGCGAGTTCTGGCTTGCCTTCCCAGGCTGAGAACGCAGAAGAAAAAATCTCGGGTGCAGAAGTTCCAAAGGAAACAATTGTGAGGCCAATCATAAGTTCAGAGACGCCAAGATTACGCGCCAGCCCTGACGCTCCGAGCACGAACTTATCTGCGCCCCAGATCAAGCCAATGAAACCAAGAATTATTATGGCCGTTTCAACTAGCATAAGGTGTGCTGGGGCGGCGCTTTTACCCGAACTTAGAGGTCGCCAATTAGAAGGTGGTTTCTGATGCTTTGCAAGTAATAATTTAATGGGCAGTGTAAATCAGGTAGACTAGAGGCCTTCGAGAAATTGTGCGTTCCTAGGGCCCTACGAAACTCGCCTGAAGGTGCGTCTAAACGACGGTTCGCCCTTTACCAACGTCCAATCAAACTCCTAGAAACAGAAATAAATTTAAAACAGTGAAGAGCACTGAAGGTTAAGCTAATGAACTTACGACAGAAAATGGCGGCTGCCTTGCTTGTCTCGTTGCTTCTTGGGTCGACAGGTAACAGTCAGGAAATGACGGCTCTGGAGACAGCTGAACTCGGAGTAAATACGCTCTTGCAGAAAGTGATTGAATCTAAAGAATTGTTCCTGAGCGATAGAGAAAGATATTTCAGTGAGATCGAATCAGTACTCTCAACCTTCGTCGATTTCGAAGCCGTGGCTCGGGTAGTAATGAGTCGATATGCATCTGAATCGACAGAGCAACAAAGCGAACGTTTCGCAGCCATACTCCGAACAACGCTCACTCGCTTCTATGGTGCTTCTCTGGTTTCTTACAACGGTGAGGAGCTAGTTTTTCTGCCACCAAGCGGCCCTGAAGCCGACCCGCGAGCTGATGTTGTTGTCACGATGGAGCTGCAGGGGGAGACGGCTCTGCGATTGCAGTATCAAATGTTTTTAAATGAAGACGATGAATGGAAGCTCAAGAACTTGAGTTTGGCAGGAATAAACCTCGGTCGTCAGTACTATGGCCAGTTCTCCGCGCTGATGGAGCAGCATGGTAATGACATTGACGCTGTGTTGGACAATTGGAAGTAATCGAGGTTTTTTTAAAATATAGGGAGGAAGTATGGAGTCTTCACAAATCGCAGCCTTGCTCGAAGAAGCATTCCCCGACTGCAGAATCTCGGTAGAAGGCGGAGAAGGGAAGTTTCTGGTCACAGCAGTTGGCGATGCTTTTGATGGTCTCAATGCAGTGAAGAGACAGCAGGCCGTCTACAGCGTTCTGAACGGGTTTATTAGTAGTGGGGCGATTCATGCCGTGACAATGCGGTTATCAACTCCGGCCGAGCAAGCTGCCACCGCATCATAAACCAAACCTCAAGGCTTAAGTGAGTATGGACCGTCTGATTATCAATGGTGGTGTTAGCCTAGAGGGTGAAATTAGAATAGCGGGCGCTAAGAACTCTGCCTTGCCTATCCTAGCGGCAACGCTGCTGACTGACGAGCTGGTGAAAGTATGTAATCTTCCTCACCTCTACGATATCACCACAATGCTTGAACTTCTCGGCTGTATGGGTGTTCAGCCGGTGGTTGATGAGAAGCTNAATGTTGAAGTGGACAGCAGCACTATTTCTCAATTCAGTGCACCTTACGAATTAGTGAAAACCATGCGAGCGTCGATACTCGTGCTGGGTCCCTTGCTTACTCATTACGGCCGCGCAGAAGTTGCTTTGCCCGGTGGATGCGCAATTGGTAGTCGGCCTGTCAACCTCCATATCAGCGCTCTGGAGGCGATGGGAGCTGAGATAGTTGTCGAGGATGGGTATATAAAAGCAAGCGTGGAAGGGCGACTTACGGGTAACCAAATATTCATGGATATGGTGACGGTGACCGGCACCGAGAATGTCATGATGGCAGCCACGCTGGCGGATGGACAAACCGTGATCGAAAATGCAGCACGAGAGCCAGAGGTTGTCGATCTGGCTGATTGCCTNATTGGGATGGGAGCAAAAATCACTGGTCAAGGNACTGATACAATTGTGATTGAAGGTGTCGAACGCCTGCATGGCTGTACTTATTCCGTGATGCCTGACCGCATTGAAACGGGGACCTATTTAATCGCTGCTGCTGCCACCAGAGGCAGAATCAAAGTTAAAGATACACGTCCTTTCATTCTTGATTCTGTGTTGAGCAAACTTGAACAGGCTGGGGCTGAGATAAAAGTTGGAGAAGACTGGATTGAGCTCGACATGCACGGTGAGAGACCGAAGTCAGTGTCTTTGCGAACAGCGCCTTATCCAGCCTTCCCGACTGATATGCAGGCCCAATTTACGGCCCTCAATTGTATAGCGGTGGGAACTGGCGCCATCACAGAAACAGTATTCGAAAATCGTTTCATGCATGTGCATGAAATGAACAGAATGGGTGCTTCAATCAAGGTAGAGGGCAACACAGTAATTGTTGAGGGGGTCGAAGCGTTGAACGGGGCGCCCGTCATGGCTACTGATTTAAGGGCTTCCGCCAGTTTAATCATCGCAGGCTTAGTGTCTGAGCATGAGACAAGCGTGGACCGGATATACCACATCGATCGAGGTTATGAGTGCATTGAGGAGAAACTGCAATTGCTCGGTGCTCGTATAAGACGGGTGCCGGCCTAAGTAAGACGACATGAACAATTCCAAACTGATAATTGCTTTAACGAAGGGACGAATTCTTCAAGAGACGTTGCCATTGCTTACCATGGCAGGCATCGAACCTTTGGAAGACATCAAAAACACTAGAAAGTTGCTGTTCGATACTGGGGAGCCGGGCGTTCAGCTTCTCATCATCCGCGGGTCTGATGTTCCAACCTACGTGAGATTCGGGAGCGCTGATATGGGTATAGCGGGCAAGGATCTAATTCTTGAAGGCGGTAGTGAAGGCTTCTATGAACCGTTGGACCTAAATATTGCTCGTTGCAAGATGATGACCGCAATTCCAAAGCAGTCTGGGCCGAGTCCAGGTCGGCTTCGGGTTGCGACGAAATTTACCAATATTGCTAAGAAGTTTTTCGCCGAGCGGGGCCAGCAAATTGAACTGATCAAGCTGAGCGGCGCGCTGGAACTAGCACCTTCCTTGGGATTAGCTGATGCGATTGTTGATATCGTCGATACGGGCAAGACGATCAAAGCGAACGGGCTGGTTCCTCAGCATAAGATCGCTGACATTTCATCGAGGGTGATAGTGAATAAGGCCGCGATGAAGACCAAAACCGCACTGATACAGAAAGTGCTGGTAAAGTTGAGTGAAGTGGTTGAGATTCACTCTGCTGATAAAGCAAATCAGTAGGGTCAAAAAGGTCGTTCAAAAATTATTATGTCTCCATTTTCAAAAAGCATCAGTCAGCTGTCAACTTCCTGCCCAGATTTTGAAGGTCAGCTTGACGCTGCGCTTGATCGAGGAATGCTCATCGCCGACGAGGTCAACAGGGCTGTCTCGGAAATCATTAGCCAAGTTCGTTCAGATGGTGATAAAGCTGTAGTTGAGTACACTAATCGATTTGACTGCCTCGATGCGAATTCGATTGCTGATCTGACCGTNACNNTCGATCAGCTTCATGATGCCTTAGNGCGCGTTAGTGAAAAACAGCGGTTGGCACTGACGCTCGCGGCCGAACGGATACGAATCTACCACGAGAAGCAAAAACAGTCGTCTTGGCGTTACGAAGAAGCCGATGGGTCTGTCTACGGTCAAAAAGTCAGCCCGCTTTCTAAAGTTGGGGTGTATGTCCCCGGCGGGAAGGCTAATTATCCTTCTTCGATGTTGATGCTCGCGGTTCCCGCGCAAGTCGCTGGGGTGAAGGAAGTTGTTGCTACCGTGCCGACGCTTTATGGGGAAGATGGAAATTTAGTTTTCGCAGCTGCTGCACTTGCTGGCGTCAAAAAGGTTTTCACTGTGGGCGGTGCGCAAGCAATCGCCGCTTTGGCTTATGGTACGGAAACAATTCCACGTGTTGATAAGATTACTGGACCGGGCAATATCTACGTCACTGTGGCCAAAAAACAGGTCTATGGACAGGTTGGTATTGATATGATTGCTGGCCCTTCTGAGTTGACGATTATTTGCGATGGAAAGACAGATCCAGAATGGGTTGCCATGGATCTCTTTTCGCAAGCGGAGCACGACGAACAAGCGCAATCAATATTAATAACGACAGACGTTGAATTCCTCGAGCAAGTCAAGTGTAGTATCGATAAGCTACTGCCTGAAATGGAACGACGTAAAATCATCCAAGCATCGCTGCGTAACCGCGGGTTGTTGATTCTTGCAGATGATCTTGAAACGGCTGCCAGCGTGAGCAATTTGATTGCACCTGANCACTTGGAAATTTCGGTAGCGGACCCTGAGCACGTCCTCGGTATGATCGAAAATGCTGGAGCCATTTTCCTCGGCCGCTATACCGCAGAAGCTCTGGGCGACTATTGCGCTGGCCCCAGCCATGTTCTGCCGACTTCCGGGACTGCTCGATTCTTTTCCGCNCTTGGTGTTTACGATTTTCAGAAACGTTCGTCAATCGTCAACTGTTCTGCTCGGGGGGCGCACAGATTGGCAGGAACTGCCAGCGAGTTGGCGCGCAATGAGCATTTGCAAGCTCATGCTCTTTCCGCAGAGTGCCGCTTAAATCCTGAACTGGATTAAAGCTCATTTGATTGGCTTTACACCTCTTTTGATTCTATGACTATTGCTTGTCCAAAACCCAAGATCGTCGGTAGCTCGATAAGCTGACCCTCTCGAAATATTTCGATCATGAGTATTTCGCCCGGTTTGGCGTTGCGAACCTCTCGCATAACATTCCGACCATTGCCAACCGGCGTGTTCTCAACGCGAGTAATTACATCTCCAGGTAATATACCAGCACGCTCTGCAGCGCCGCCGGGGTCTACGCTCTCAACGAGCATACCTCGTACGCTGTCCACACCAAAAAAAAGCTGACTGGATTGCGCGGTCAGCGCTTCGCCGGTGATAACACCAAGGTAGCCTGAATTTTGTGCGATAGCTTCTGATACCATTTCTTTCATTGCTGCAATCGCAATGTTTGCGGGTGTGGCGAACCCGATGCCTTCGAAGCTTCCAGACTCTGACAAAATTGAAGAATTAATGCCAACGAACGCGCCTTGTCGATCAATGAGTGCGCCACCAGAATTCCCGGGGTTTATCGCAGCATCAGTCTGGATAAAACCCTGACTCCCGTCGGGATCGTGGTTTAATGCACTCACGATTCCTAGGGATACAGATTGGCCTATGTTTCTGCGCGGATAACCAATTGCAAACACAATATCTCCGACCCTGAGGGTCGGGTTTTCGGCAACGGTAATAGGTGTCAAGTTGTCCATGTTGATGTGCAGTACCGCCAAATCATTTTTTGAGTCGTAAGCAATGACGGTGGCCGGCGTCCGTCGCCCATCGTACAGAGTAACCTCGGTATCAAACGCATCGAATAGAGTGTCTACCACATGGAGGTTCGTTAGTATGAAACCTTGTTCACTAACGATAATNCCAGATCCAAGGCTGGCTNTTTCACCTAGATACAGATTCAGCTGGTCTTCCGCGGCGCGTTCTACGGATTCAATATTGACACTAGTGGCGCTGATGCTGACAACCGAAGGGGCCGCGCGTGAGATAACTTCAGCGAACCCGGGGGGCGGAGATTGCACCCTGTCGAGACGGAGCGTAGCAAGTTGCTCAGACGTTTGTTGCAGCTGTTGATTTTGCAGATACAGCAAGGAAGCAATCAAACCGCAAGCGACTGGCCAACCGAAGAACTTAATTATATCGAGAAATTTTTGAATTGAAGGCATGCGATGCTGAAGTTTATAGCTATGCTAAAATTAAATTTAACGTGAATATACAGCCATGTAGAGGTGGATTCCAATGACTATGCAGCGCGCGCAACTTGAGGCAGAGTTGAAAAATCTGCTGCAACCCCAGAAATTTCGCGACTATTGCCCAAACGGATTGCAAGTTGAGGGCAGCGTTGAAATCAGCAAACTAGTGACTGGCGTGACCGCAAGTGACGCGCTAATTGAGGAGGCTCTGGATCTGAGTGCTGACTGCCTTTTGGTTCACCACGGCTACTTTTGGCGAAATGAAGATCAGACGATCACAGGCATAAAAAAGAATCGACTATGCAAACTGCTGGCTAACCAGATTAATTTGTTTGCTTACCATCTGCCATTGGACGTTCACGAAGAGCTTGGGAACAATGCGCAACTCGGCAAGTTACTCGGCTTTGTCACCGAACAGGTCAAGGGTCGTCCAGATGATGTAGCTCTTGTCGCGATCGGCAGGCCTGCAATACCGCTGAGTCTGGGAGAGCTTCAAATAATTGTAGAGGGCGCGCTGAAAAGAAAACCGGTCGTTATTGGTAATCCGCTTGCTAAGATTACCCGAATCGCCTGGTGTACAGGAGCAGCGCAATCCTATTTTGATCTGGCGATTGAGGCCGGAGTTGACGCTTTTATCACGGGTGAGATTTCAGAGCCTTCCGCACATTTGGCTCATGAATCTGGTGTTGCCTTTATCTCTGCTGGTCATCATGCAACAGAGCGCTATGGCGTTCAAGCGGTCGGGGACTTTCTTGCTCAGGAGTTTGCGCTTGAGCATCATTTCGTCGACATCGAAAATCCTGCATAGATACCAAGCAAAGATTGCTGGCTGAGGCGCGTAAGCAGGTACTAAGTGGTCCGGATTGTGCTAAGCGGCCGCTACTTAGACTGTGAAAGGGTGATATCTTCGTCATTGACCGGAGCAGTTTTGTCCAGCCCAAAATCTTCGGACAGCGCTCCTTTCTGATCAGGACTTTGTTTGGCAGCGTAGTCTCTAGGTGGCGCGAGCGGGTTGGTTTCCTCCGGATCACTTGAAGTCTCGAACACGGCATCAGATTCGGCAGGCAGTAATTTACTCGCGACTTCACCGGAGCATAAATCCTGCGCTCCGCTTGCGAGGTGCTGATATACATCGCGATAGCTTTCCGTCATGTGCTGAACCAGCTCAGCAGTAATGCTAAAGTGATCGCTTACGCTTTCGCGATACTCGGAGTGGTTGTCTTGCAGTTGGCGAATCTGCTTTTCCAGAACTCTGATTTTCGATGGGCTGACGTGCAGGCGGCTCGCAGCAAGTAGCCCAACAACCGCGCCCAGCGCAAAAGCGCCACCACTTATAAACCAGATCAAGAGAAGCTCCTCTTTTCAGCCCGTTACAACCACTCTACCTGAATGATTATACATGACTTGTAGGTTAGTTTCCTGTGCAGTTGCTTCATAGGAAATCGTTCCGCGCGTCGCTGCGGCAATTGGAAAAGAAGCTCAGCTCGCCTAGAATGCGCCTTCGGGCTGAGACTGTGCGGCAAGTTCATTCAAGGCCTCCCCGTCCGGCCATCCAATCAGGAAACTCACATGAGTCCGACAGAACGCTACCTAGCCGACGTCGCCAGCGGAAAAATTACGCGGGACCCAGATCAGGGCCGAGTAATTGAGATCCTGAGTGATTTGTTCGTAGGTCTGCAGGAAAGAGATAAACCTGATCAGCAGTCATGGATCCAACGTCTGATTACCGCTGTGCGCAAAAAAACGAATCCACCTCCAAAGCTGCGCGGGATATATCTTTGGGGTGCAGTAGGGCGGGGAAAGACTTATCTTATGGATTTATTTTTCACTAGCGTTGAAGGTCCGGCAAAGATTAGAACCAATTTCCACCGGTTTATGCAAGATATCCACAGTCGACTGGCAGACATGCAAGGAGTGATAGATCCGCTAGAGGTCATTGCAGATCAATTTGCCGAGCGCGCAACCTTGATTTGCTTCGACGAGTTTTATGTGTCGGATATCGGGGATGCTATGTTGTTGGGTAGGTTGTTGACAGCACTATTGGATCGTGGTGTCGTACTTGTCGCTACTTCGAACGTGCCTCCCGAAGAGCTGTATAGGAACGGCTTGCAGCGAGAGAAATTTCTTCCCGCGATTGCTGCCATCGAGCGTCACAACGAGATCGTCAAAGTCGATTCAGCCAAGGATTACCGATTGGAGCGATTGAGCCTGGCAGATTTATATCTTTTCCCACTTAGTCCGACTGTTGACGACAAGCTGAGTGCGAGTTTTTTTGAGCTTGCCAACGATACGGAGGCCGTCCAAGAAAATGGGTTCTTGACTCTGCTGGGTCGCGAGCTAGAAACTATTCTTCTGACGGAAGATCTAGTCTGGTTCACGTTTGAAGTGCTCTGTGGTGGTAACAGGAGCGCTTTCGACTATGTGGAACTAGCAAAATTGTTTCGAACCGTGTTTCTGAGCGGTGTGCCAATTTTAGATGAAGAGACCAACGATGGTGCCCGAAGGTTCATTAGTCTGGTTGATGAACTTTATGATCGCCGTGTTAAATTGATCATGGCCGCTGAAGCCGATGTTGCGCATCTGTATGGTGGTCAGAGCTTGGCTTTCGAGTTTGAACGGACCCAATCTAGGCTCATGGAAATGCGATCCCGTGAGTATCTTGGACGAGAGCACCTAGTGTAGCGAGAAAGCGCGGAATGGTGCGGCAGAGGGACCTTTTCGGTTGACTCAGCATAGCCGCTACTCTCGCTTTAAATACCTTGAATCTTTATGGCCGCTCCGGTAGTATTCGCGCTCCTCAACGTAAAGCCCGCGGGTCTTGAAATGAAGACGTATAGCGCGAAACCCAATGAAGTAAAGAAAAACTGGTTGCTCATTGATGCCGAAGGCCAAACGCTTGGTAGAATGGCCACTGCCATTGCGACACGTTTGCGCGGCAAGCATAAAGCGGAATACACGCCNCANGTGGACACGGGCGATTACGTNGTNGTTATAAATGCTGACAANGTTCAAGTTACNGGNAACAAGAGCGTCGACAAAATGTATCACGCCCACTCCGGATTTCCAGGCGGACTNAAATCTATCTCATTCGACAAGTTAATGGGCAGAGCNCCNGAAAGAGCGGTCAAATTGGCAGTTAAGGGCATGCTGCCGCGTAGCCCACTGGGTAGAGCGATGTTTAAGAAACTTAAGGTCTATTCAGGCTCGGAACACCCGCATGGGGCTCAGCAGCCACAAGCACTGCAACTCTGACAGGTTAATCAAGTACATATGCCAAGCACTCAATATTACGGAACCGGTCGTCGCAAGACTTCTACCGCTCGCGTCTTTCTTAAAAGCGGTAGCGGGCAGATCACGATTAATCGACGTTCACTTGATGG
Source organism: Gammaproteobacteria bacterium (assembly GCA_002719575.1). GTDB lineage: Bacteria > Pseudomonadota > Gammaproteobacteria > Pseudomonadales > Pseudohongiellaceae > UBA9145. The sequence goes on from PBHS01000038.1 coordinate 62,038, forward strand.
GTATTTCGGGCGAGAGGTTGCTCGGATGATTGTGCGACAGCCACTGGAACTGTTAGAAATGACAGAGCGTTTCGACGTGGATGTTACAGTGCGCGGCGGCGGCAGCTTTGGGCAGGCAGGTGCAATTCGGCACGGCATTACCCGAGCGTTGATGGAATACGACAATGAATTACGTCCGGCTCTTCGCAAAGCCGGATTCGTGACTCGAGATGCGCGAGAGGTTGAGAGAAAAAAGGTCGGCCTGCGGAAATCTCGCAAGAAACCACAGTTCTCCAAGCGATAAGCGGAAACATGCTGTCAAAAACCGCCAAATCTTTTTAAGGTTTGGCGTTTTTTTTGGTATTGAAATAAGAAAAAACATATTTAAAACAACAGTTTAAGAAATTCCTTGTGCCGCGGCTCTCTTGATAAAAAAGACGAAATTGACTAACATCNGTGTTGCATTTCGGAATTCAGAAAAAAGGCTGAGGACTGGTCACTCCAAAGGTACTGTCTGTCTGAGTGACCGAAGCGTTCACTTGCATTTAGTAAGATCTCGAGCGGTAAGATCTTAAGGAGTAATTTGAAGTGACTGACGACAGTACGAATGCTGGCCGAAGACGTTTTCTCGCGGGCTCGACTGCAGCCGTGGGCGCCGCCGGTGTGATCGGAGCGGTCGCGCCTTTTGTTGGTTCCTGGAACCCAAGTGCCAAAGCCCGTGCCGCGGGTGCACCAGTGCGGATTGATATTAGCCGACTCGCTGAAGGTGAGATGCTTGGCCCGATACCNGCNTGGAGGGGNCGTCCGATTTTTGTNGTAAANCGTGGCGAAGAAGCGCTTTCGGCGTTGCANGAAGANCCCGCGAGATTGGCCGACCCTGAATCACTCGATCCCGAGCAACCCGNATANGCACAAAATGAATACNGATCGCGTACNCCAGAGGTNCTNGTTCTGGTTGGCCTCTGTCCNCATCTCTTTTGTTCGCCGACACCTCATGTGGAGTTNCGGCCCCAGCCCTTCGACACCGATTGGCGTGGCGGTTTCTTCTGCCCTTGTCATGGCTCTCGCTTTGATCTGGCAGGGCGTGTCTACAGCGGCTCCCCTGCGTCGAGGAATATGCAGGTACCCCCTTATTCATTCGAGTCAGAAAATATATTGGTAGTCGGTGTTGACGAGGAGACATCAGCATGAGCGATATTACTGGAACTGAAAATTCTAACGAGGCTCGTCAAAGACCCGGATGGTTGATTGGGGTGCGAGACTGGATCGACGCCCGCCTTCCTATAATGGATGCATGGAAGAAGCATCTTTCTGAGTATTACGCTCCGAAAAACTTTAATTTTTGGTACTACTTTGGTGTGCTTTCGATGCTGGTCCTGGTGATGCAGCTACTCACAGGGATTTGGTTGACGATGAATTACACACCCTCTGCGGAAGCGGCATTCGCATCAGTCGAATACATTATGCGGGATGTGGACTTTGGCTGGCTCCTGCGTTATCTGCATTCGACGGGCGCATCAGCCTTCTTTTTTGTGGTTTACCTACACATGTTTCGTGGGCTCATGTATGGCTCGTATAAAAAACCAAGAGAATTAATCTGGGTCCTGGGTATGGCCATCTATCTGGTGCTGATGGCCGAGGGATTTATGGGATACGTACTGCCTTGGGGGCAGATGTCTTATTGGGGAGCAAACGTTATCGTGTCCCTGTTTGGCTCAATACCTGTAATCGGAGAGGACCTGCTGGTATGGATTCGCGGTGATTACCTGATCTCAGGCGCCACGCTTAATCGATTCTTCGCGCTGCATGTGGTGGCTTTGCCAATTGTGCTTCTGGCGCTGGTGGTTTTGCATATACTTGCATTGCATGAGGTGGGTTCGAATAATCCTGACGGCATCAATATCAAGGATAATAAGGGACCTGACGGTGTTCCAGTGGATGGCGTGCCTTTTCACCCTTACTACACGCTCTACCACGACCTTCCGGGTGTAATTCTCTTTTTGTTTGTGTTTTGCGCGATAGTATTCTTTGCCCCGGAAATGGGCGGATACTTTTTGGAAATTGCGAACTTTCAAGAAGCTGATTCACTTAAGACTCCCGAGCATGTGCCGCCGGTTTGGTACTACACTCCATTTTACTCAATGCTACGCGCTGTTACTGTCCCGCTTTTCGGAATCGACTCCAAATTTTGGGGCATGTTGGTCATGTTTGGCGCTATCGCAATTTTGTTTGTCTTACCCTGGTTAGACAAAAGTCCGGTCCGTTCAATGCGCTACAAGGGTTGGTATAGCCGAATCGCACTATTGTCGTTTGTCGTGGCATTTCTTATTCTCGGGGTGCTTGGTACGCAGGCAGTGAGCCCTGCCAAGACGGCTCTGGCCCAGTTCATGACTGTAGTCTACTTCGCTTATTTTCTGGCGATGCCTTGGTACACACTGAAAGAGCAAACCACGATTCCACCTGATCGGGTGACCGGACGATTTATTTCTGTTCCCCAGCTCGTCGGTTCAATAGTCCTATTGGCGCTTTTGGTCGGATTGCCCTTGATGCTTGTTTCAGGTAGTGCAGAAGCTGCATCTGCTGGGAATCTGGACCTTGAGAAAGTTGAAACAGACTTTGACGATAAAGAATCTCTGCAGCGTGGTTTTCGGACTTACATGAACTACTGCGCGAGCTGCCACGAGCTGGGCTACGCGCGCTATGAGCGAACGGCCGATGACCTTGGAATTCCGCATGATCTAGTCCTATCCAATTTGGTATTCGACGACTCACTTATCGGTGATCTGATAGTGAATGCTATGTCCGAAGAATCGGCTAAATCCTGGTTCGGCGCGGCCCCACCAGATTTAACCTTGGCAGGACGCGTTCACAGTCCAGATTGGCTGTACACCTATCTCAAATCTTTCTATAACGATTCCAGTCGACCGCTAGGTGCTAACAATAAGATCTACGCGAATGTTGGAATGCCGAATGTTTTGCATGAGTTGCAGGGTGATGTCGAATGCGATGACCATGGAAGCGGGAATCCGCTCGATTGTGAGCTCCACCACGTCGACGGTACGGGCTCTCTGAGCGAACACGAATTCGATAACTTGATCGCTGATCTTGTGAATTTCATGTATTACGTGGGCGAACCCGGTCGTGAAAATCGACGGGCAATCGGTATCTGGGTTTTGGCGTTTCTCGGATTGCTTTACATCCTTGCAGCGATGATGGGGCGGGAATTTTCCAAGGACTATCATTGACAAGCTAGTGTTCCGCAGGCGAAAAAGAAAATAATGACCGAACTAGGGGACGAAACATGGGTGTAGTTGCGAAACGATCGTCAATGACATTCTATTCCGATGGAATAAGCCACTACAGTCACAGAGTGCGTATCGTACTCGCAGAAAAAGGCGTCACTGTAGAAACTATTGATGTTGATCCTGACAATAAGCCTGAGGATCTTGCGTCACTGAACCCATACAACAATCTCCCGACTCTGGTTGATAGGGATTTGGTTCTGTACGAAGCCGATATCATGATGGAGTACCTCGATGAGCGATTTCCTCATCCGCCTTTGTTTCCAGTTTATCCTGTTGCCAGGGCCCAGAGCCGACTCTGGATTTATCGGATCAGGCAAGACTGGTGTGAGCTTGTCGACGGCCTAATGGCCGGTGACGATACTCCCTCCCATCTCGAGAAAAAACGAAAGGAATTACGTGAAAGCCTAATTTCTATCGCGCCAATTTTTGGCGAGAAACCTTACTTCATGAGCGATGAGTTTACCATTGTCGATTGCGTAGTGACGCCAATCCTCTGGCGCCTGCCTGCTATGGGTATTGAACTGCCCAAAAATAAAGCAACCAAGCCGCTTCTTGCGTATCGTGACCGCTTGTTCGAGCGTGATTCAGTGGTGGCCAGTATGTCGGAACAAGAAAAAGAGATGGGTTAATCCTGAGACCTTGGTTTGAGTTATGAAGGGCTAGCATTCATGGTAATGACTTCAAGCCGTCCATACGTGGTAAGAGCCCTCTACGAATGGATTGTCGAGAACAATTGCACCCCGTACATCTTGGTCAATGCCTTTGAAGCTGGTGTTGAGGTACCGCAAGAGCACGTGCGTGACGGGCAGATTGTCCTAAACATATCCCCGATGGCGGTCAGCAACCTGCATCTGGGTAATGAGAGTCTAAATTTTGAAGGGCGTTTTGGAGGGGTTCCCAAAACTGTCAATGTGCCCATGATTGCCGTGTGCGGAATTTACGCAAAAGAAAACGGTCAGGGAATGATTTTCGACCCTGAGTCCACTCCGCCCGAACCGCCGGAACCAAGGCCTACAATTTCTGAGGAAACAACTAACTCCGGTCCTTCAGACAAAAGGGCAGCCCTCAAGCCTTCTCTACGTATTGTCAAGTGAGCAGCACTTTAATCGACATATTCGAATACTTTTACCACTTTGGTAACGCCGGAAACATTTCTGGCAAGGTTCGCTGCGCTGTCGCCTTCAGCCTGGGTGACCAAACCCATTAGATACACTGCGCCATTTTTTGAAACCACTTTGACTTGGCTAGAGGGAACGTCGTCGTCAGTGAGCATAAGTGTTCTGATCTTCGTCGAAATCCATGCGTCATTGCTCCAAGACAAAAATCCTGCGTTTCCCGATACTTCCAACTCATTGTGTATGCGTTTGATTTTCGAGCTGGCCTGGCTAGCAATTTCCGTTGCTTGCGCTCGCAAAAAGTCGCTTTCAACCTGCCCGACCAGCAGAACAACACCATTGTGACTTATGACATTGAAATTAGACTTTTTAAAAGTGGGTTCCTGTGACCGCATATTAACAGCAACTTTGGTTTCGATAATCTCATCCTCAATGATCGCTCCAGTTGTTCGCTCCGTTGGGTTCTCCTGAATACCTTGATCCCCCGTCGCCTCCGTCAGTATTGCGGTGCATGAGGACATCGCAATCGCAATTATTACAAGTATCCCTGAGTCTAACCTCACCCTTCATCTCCTCCGAATAATTTGGTGTCGATATAATCACACAGACAATGAATGATGACCAAGTGTGCCTCTTGAATACGAGCTGTTCGATCAGACGGCACTCGGATCTCAATGTCTTCTGGAGACATTAGATCAGCCATGGTTCCGCCATCGTTACCCGTTAGTGCGACGATCCTCATACCTCTGTTGTGTGCTGACTTAATGGCTTCGGTAATATTCGGCGAATTTCCACTGGTAGAGATGGCGAGAAGAATGTCGTTACCCTGCCCCAAAGCACTCACCTGTTTGGAAAATATCTCAATATAGTCATAATCATTGGCTATTGCTGTCAAGGTGGAGCTGTCGGTTGTGATCGCGATTGCTGGTAGGCCTGGCCGCTCTTTTTCGAATCGATTCAGCAATTCGGCGGAAAAATGCTGGGCATCTCCGGCAGACCCGCCGTTACCACAGCTCAATATTTTGCCATCGCTCAAGAGACAATTAACCATGGTTTCTCCGGCGATCTGGATTACTGCCGTTAAGTCGGCGGCAGCCTTCCGTTGCGTTTCAATGCTCTCTAGAAAGTGGCCAAGCATCCTGTCTTGTAAATCCATGCCTTTACTCAATGTGAATGCCAATCTTAACTGGCGATCTTGATGTACTGGTGTTTGTATTATCGGCCACAATTGGTGGTCTGTTACAAGAAATGGCGTTCCAATTAAGAGCCTTGATGTGGAGTAAGCTAGCGGAAGCCCTTAAATCCATGGAGTTTGATGGTCGAGCAGACTTTTTGAACCCGAGTTCATAAAGGCGGCAGGTATAGACCTGATACCTACGATTTTTAAAATGCGCGATTGTCCCACTTATCCTGGCCTGGTTGCGGTTCGTGCTGGTTTCAGTGGGCGAGCCGTATAGTTCCTTTTTTATATCCGAACTCAATAGAGATCTCCCCCGAGTGGCGTTTCTTCATGAAGAATTGTATTTCTCCGATTTCGGAGGAATAGACTTTGGTGGTTAGCTGTAGACTTTGGGGTAGAAGAGCTTAACGGAGGGACGTTCTGCATTCGGTCCGATCAGTGAACTAAGCACTCTAGTGATTTAAGTCTGGTAAAAAGGGGGGGAGCAACACTCTATGACGCTTGACGGTGCCATTCTGAAACTGAGCGAAATCCAAGCTACGGTGAATCCTTCTAGTCTCCGATAGCGTCAGGGTCCCGGTCGCACCAAGTACCTCAGCATTATCCCAATTAGTCATTTGGTTAAGGCGGGGGTATAGCCTGAAACTGTCGACGCCCAGTGCCCGAAGTCTCTGCGATGAGCCCGGTGCCGTTCTTAGTTCCCTGTTGATTTTTTGTTTTAGACTTCCATCTTCCAACAGCCACGGTACGTCGGCAAACCAAATGCCCTCCAGATCGCGGTTTCCCGTTGATTTCGAAAAACCATCGAATACAGATGGCAAAGCGAATACTGGGACATTAGCGGCGAAGTAAAAGGCAAGCGTCGGCTTAATCAGGCGCGCTTGACGAGCATTGGCGACAAGGAAGATAAAGTCTATGTCCTGCCGGCGTCTCGGTATGAATTCAATATTATTGCGCGGCAAGAGGCCCCTGAGTTTTCGTAGGCGATCTTCGCTCGCATCGATTGCCAAAAGATTTTTGATGACGGTGCTGTAATCATTGGTCTCTCCATAAGTGGCAGAAGAAACGACGCTTCCACCTCGTCTCTGCCAATCTACTGAGAACGCTGATCGCAAACGCCGATAGTCAGGCGCGTCCGGTGCGATAAGTGCCGCATTGCGATACCCTCGTGCCCATGCAAGATTGAGTACTTGAGAAATTTCATCAGCGGGCGCTAGCCCAAACTGGTATAGATTCTGTGGTGACTGTCTAGCTGATTCTGCGTAATTTAGAGCCAACGTTGGAACCGGTAAGCTTTCCTTTGCCGCCAGTTGATTCACCATTGATTTGCTCAGAGGCCCTATGATTAGCTCTGCACCTTCATCGATTGCTTGCTGGTAAATGGGCTCTATGTCAGCCAACATAGTGGTATCGTAAGTAGAGACAGTGGGTACTTCTCTGCTGATTTCGAGTGATTCGTAGTAAGCGCTGAAAAATCCCTCCTGGATCGCGATGCCAGCAGTTTGCTTCAGCGGAAGCAAGAGAGCGATTTTTCGTGGACGGCTATCCCACAGAGACCGCAATGCAGCTAGGTCTGACGGAAGGACCTGTGCTGCAGTATGACTGGTCCAAATTGAACGCCAGCGTTCAATGGCGTTGAGTTGGCTTCGAATGTTGCTCTCATCCGCCCGATAGACGCGTGCGAGTTCTATCCAACCTCGCAACTCGTAGCTGTTGGCTTCTCCGGCCAGCTGTTCCAGTTCGGTCGCTTCCAGAGAAAGCAATAATTGCCACAGCGCTTCAATATTCTGCGTCAGTTTTGGATGGTTCAAAGTTTTAGCTGCTAGGGCATAAGAGGCAACTGCGGCGGCAATGGAGTTTCTCTCACGATGGAGGTCTCCAAGCGTCGAATAAAGCTCCGGTGCCGCAGGATCGTCTGCTTTCAGATCTCTTACAAGACTCCCGGTTAACCAGCGCAAAGCGGCTGACGTGTCATCCCGCGCGATAGCTAAATCGGCTTGCAGTTGCGCGTAAGCAATCTTGATTGAGGGCGGCAGATTGATCGGGCGTTCAATGCGATTTATCAACTCCCCCGCCCGTCCAAATTTGGACTCTGCAAGCAGCATTCTTGCGGCTTGGACTAGGTAACTTGCCGCTTTGCTTCCAGATGAGTCGTCAGCTTTTTCGATAAGTGTCAAGGCTTGCTTCAGAGTGGCGCTCTCATCGGCGGGCGAATGCGAGTCTGAAAGGTCGCTGGTGCTGCAGGATAATAGAGTCGTGAGACTCAGAATTTTCAATGGAGCTGCGAGGCATCTGCGCGGTATCATGGGAAGCTCTGTCGTCAAAGGATTGAAAAGAGTAATACAAGTGTGTGACCCGGGCAATTCTCCAAGTAAATCCATCATACCAGCGTCTATGATTCAAGGATCGACTCTGTTCGTTGTATCGACTCCCATTGGCAATTTGAATGACATTTCCCTGCGGGCGATTGAGGTGCTCAAGGCGGTCCAGTTAATTGCGGCGGAAGACACAAGGCAAACGCAGAAGCTTCTCAATCACTATGGCATCAAAACGCGTCTGACAGCTTTTCATGACTTCTCAGACCATAGTGCGGCCCAGCGGTTGATTCAAAGGCTAAAAAATGGCGATTCAATTGCGCTGGTTTCTGATGCTGGCACGCCGCTTATCTCAGATCCGGGCTTTGGACTCGTCGTGGCGGCAAGAAGAGCTGGTTTGACCGTTTTGCCCATACCGGGACCCAGCGCGTTCGTCGCTGCGCTGAGTGTGGCAGGACTGCCGACTGATCGGTTTAGTTTTGAAGGTTTCCTTCCAGCGAAACCCGGTCCGAGAGAAAAAAGCCTTGCTGCGTTGGCAACCGAGCAGCGCACAATGGTTTTTTACGAGGCGCCTCACCGCATCACGCGGATGCTTCAGGCTTGCGCGTCGCATTTTGAGAGTTCCCGTCAGGTCTTTGTGGGAAGAGAGCTTACGAAAAGATTTGAGCAGCATTATTCTGGAACGTTGACATCGGCCCTGTCATGGTTGGCTGAAAATAATCACCATACCAAAGGCGAGTTTGTTGTCGTGATTGCGGGTGGGCATGAGTCTGCTTGTCAAGAAGCTAGGATGAAAAAAGCGGAGGCGCAGGTTGCGGAGCTCCGACAGGAAATGTCGATGAAAAAAGCGGTTGCCTTCATAAGTGCCTTTCTAGGATTGTCAAAAAATGAGTTGTATAGACGAGTACTGGAACAAGATCAATAAACAGGCTGTCGGCCTCAACGATTGCGTCGCCGTTTGCGACGTTCTACACTCTGATCGAGTCAGCCGGACAATTGCTGCAGCGCGTCCCTTCGTGGGCCGTGTCTGCAGAGGAAAGTCCGGGCTCCACAGAGCAGGGTGCCAGGTAACACCTGGGGGGCGTGAGCCCACGGCAAGTGCAGCAGAAAATATACCGCCAAATCGCGTCGGTGATTGGGTAAGGGTGAAATGGTGCGGTAAGAGCGCACCGCGCGACTGGTAACAGCTCGTGGCAAGGTAAACCCCACTCGGAGCAAGGCCAAATAGGGATCCTACGATGCTGCTCGCATTGGATTCGGGTAGGCCGCTACAAGTCTGCGGTGACGCAGATTGCAGATGAATAATTGTCCTAGACAGAACCCGGCTTACAGGCTGACTCGCTAATTCTTTCGTTAGGCTTATTTTCCTCTTTTTATTTTACTTGGCATGCATGTGCCAGGTGAAAGTCCTTTCCTTTTTTTATCGCTATCGAACTGCATGAAATGGTTTTCAACTTAAATAAAGGCTTTTTGAAGGAGTAGACCGCGGATAGCGGCAAGATCACGAGATTTATTGAAAAAAATATAAATTGTCTTGCACAGCAGCCGATCACTTCCTATAGTGTTTTATAGTGGTATAAAGTGGCTTTATATAGTATAAAAGTGGTTTTTAGTGGCATATGGAACTTGCCAGCGTCGTCGAAAAATTTTGGGGGCAGGGCATGTTTCGCGGCATTAACACAATCAACCTGGATGCGAAAGGACGAATGGCTATGCCAGCTCGTTATCGCGAGCAGTTGGTCTCCGGCTGCGCCGGCCGGATGGTTGTGACGATCGATACGAATCACTGTTGTCTGCTGCTTTATCCCTTGCCAGAGTGGGAGCAGATTGAGCGACAAATTGAGTCTCTCTCCAGCTTTGATCATATGTCTCAGCGGGTCAAGCATCTGCTGATTGGCCATGCGAACGATCTAGAGCTTGATAACAGCGGACGCATTTTGGTGCCCCAGGAGCTCCGGCAGTACGCGAGACTGGAAAAACACATCTGTCTAATCGGGCAGGGTAAGAAATTAGAAATTTGGGATCAGCAAAGTTGGTCTGAACAGCGAGATAACTGGCTTACGGAGAGCGCAGCGGAAGGTGAACTGCCAGAAAAGCTGAGAACGCTTGCGCTTTAACCAATCGCGAAGGCAGTCAGTACCAATGCGGCATCATGAAACTGTTCTGCAACAAGAAGCGGTCTCAGCTCTGAATATTCGTCCCGATGGAAGATATGTAGACGCTACATTTGGTCGGGGAGGGCATGCCAGAGCAATATTGGATACTCTAGGTGAGGAGGGGGTTCTTCTGGCGCTGGACCGCGATCCTGAGGCGATCGCGGCCGCCCAGCGACTCATTGGACAAGACTCCCGTGTAAATGTCATCAAGACCCGATTTGGCGCATTGGAGCGCGTTCTGGCAGAGAACCTGTTGCGTGGCACGGTAGACGGGGTTTTGTTCGATTTGGGAGTGTCTTCGCCTCAGCTCGACGATCCGGGTCGAGGGTTTAGTTTCATGCGAGATGGTCCGCTCGACATGAGAATGGATAGCGAAGCAGGAGCTTCTGGCGCGGATTGGCTCACAAATGCCACTGAACAACAGATAGCTGATGTGATTTACCGACTCGGCGAGGAGCGCTATTCCAGAAGAATTGCGCGGGCTATTGTTAAGGTGAGGGCTGAAATGGCTATTACGCGAACCAGTCAACTTGCAAAAATCGTCAAACAAGCCCATCCCGCTTGGGAGAAGCATAAGCATCCTGCCACGCGGACATTTCAGGCAATTCGCATGCACATCAACAACGAGCTAACTGAGTTGACATCTGCGCTAGAAGCCGCCGTAAACAATTTGGCCGTCGGTGGCCGGCTTGTAGTGATAAGTTTTCATTCTCTTGAAGATCGAGTAGTCAAAAAGTTCATGGCCAAGTGNTCAAAAGGCGACGCTTTCCCCCGGGAAGTCCCGGTTACCGTTGAGCAGCTGCGCCCCACCCTCAAATTGATTGGCAGGCCTATACGCCCCACTAAAGACGAGGTTCAGACAAACAACAGAGCGCGCAGCGCCGTGATGCGAATAGCGGAAAAACTTGAAGCTCGTTTGACGGTGAATTCGTGAGCGCGCCAGCCATCAGGAGCGCAAAGCAGCGAAAGGGCCCTGAGCGCATGGTTTCGAGGTCAATTCCGTACTGGCTTGGTGTCGTCTCCGGGCGTTCCGTGTTGTTGTATGTTTTGCTGATTTCTTTGCTTGCATCTGGCCTCATGGTTGTAAAAACAACACACGAGAACCGGTTTGCTTTCAATGAGCTGCAACTGCTGCGCGAAGAGGCGAATCAGTTGGACGTCGAATGGGGCCAACTGCTGCTTGAGCAAAGTACATTCGGGTTGGACGGTAGGATCGAGCAGAAAGCAACGCGGGAATTGCAAATGCAGGTTCCGCGAATCAGTGACATTGTCATGGTAAACCTTAATGATTAATAGCCTTAAAACGGTGGTGAGGCAGTGGCGGGTGCTCCTAATCCTTTTTGCCATGTTTCTCTGCGTCTTAACTATTACGTGGAAGTTAAGCGCTATTCATGTGCGGCAGAGAGATTTTCTCCAAATAGAAGGTGATAAACGGACGATTCGAAATATTCCACTTGTTGCACACCGAGGGTTGATTACTGATCGGAACGGTGAACCGCTCGCGGTCAGTACCCCGGTCCAGTCGATATGGGTGGACCCCAGCAAGCTGGTTGATGCTCCGAATACTACGGCCGCACTCGCCGTTGCCCTGGGGATAAATCCCGAGGTGCTGGCCAATTCGATAGCGAGCCACGCGTCTGGCAAGTTCCTTTACGTGAAAAGGAGGCTTGCGCCGGCCGATGCAAAAAAAGTGCTAGACCTGAATCTAAATCATGTAGGTGCACAGCAGGAATATCAGAGGTTTTATCCACAGGGTGAGGTAACGTCACATTTAATTGGCTTCAGTAATATAGATGATGTTGGTCAGGAAGGCTTGGAGTTAACTTACAACGACTGGCTAAGTGGTACGCCAGGCGAACGTCAGATAATCCAGGATCGTCGTGGCCATATTATTGAGGAGCGGCAGACTATCCAACCGGCTGAACCAGGAAAAAATCTGTCTCTGTCAATAGACTTTCAACTACAAAATCTCGCGTATCGATCTCTGAAGGCTGAGTTCATTACCCGTCGCGCTAAAGCAGCTTCTGTGGTTGTGCTCGATGTGGGCACTGGTGAGGTTTTAGCGATGGTGAATCAGCCGTCCTACAACCCTCACAACAAAGGTGACATGACAGATTTTAGCGTTCTNCGTAANCGAGCGATTACTGACGTTTTTGAACCTGGCTCGACGGTGAAGCCTTTTACTATAGTTGCTGCACTTGAGTCTTCATTGTTTGGCCCAGAAACCGTTATTGAAACGAGCCCAGGTTGGATGATGGTTGGTCCNAATGAGGTCAGAGATATTTTCAANTACGGCACNCTGAGNTTGTCTTCTGTNATAACAAAATCCAGCAATATCGGCACAAGTAAAATAGCATTTGAAATAGGTGCAGAGCCGATTCGAGATGTGCTGCAAAGGGTAGGGTTTGGAGAAGTGCCTGGGACAAGTTTCCCCGGAGAGCGCGGAGGCGTATTGCCCAACCCTAGTCGTTGGAGCCGCATTGAAACAGCGACTTTGTCCTACGGTTACGGCCTGTCGGCTTCGGCGCTCCAGTTGGCCAGTGCATATTCCGTGATAGCTGATGGTGGAGTGCGCAAACCTGTCTCATTATTAANNCTTTCAGACGAAGAGCTTACGCAGGTGCCTCGGTCACAGGTCATCAGCCCGGCGATTGCTTCTCAGGTCAAAGTAATGCTTGAGACTGTTGTTGACTCAAGTCGTGGAGGATCTGCGGTTGAAGCCAACATTCCTTTCCATGAAGTTGCCGGTAAGACTGGGACTGCCCACGTGGTGGGAGAATATGGGTACGAAGACAACTTACACAACTCTTTTTTTGTTGGCCTAGTTCCTGCTTCTAACCCCGGGATTGTTGTTGTCGTTGTCATNAATGAGCCGAGGGGTGATGAACACTACGGTGGACAAGTTGCTGCGCCGGTATTTTCACAAATCGCAGCTGGCGCAATGCGAATATTAAATATTTCTCCAGACAAAATCCCCGCGCAAAACCTTTTGAGCAGCAGTGTCCAATGACTTCGAATACGGCCCCTACAAGCAGCATTTCTGCATCTCTGCAGGATCTCATTCGGGGTCTTGTTGATGTCGAAGTCTGCGCGCTGCCTGAATTGGGAGTTCCTGTCACGGGTGTTCAGATCGATAGCAGGAAATTAGCACCGGGCGACTTGTTTGTCGCCTACTTTGGCCGCAACCATGATGCTCGGGACTATATTAGCGCCGCGCTTGATCAGGACGTTGCTGCCGTTCTGGCTGAGTCAGGGGGTGAGTGGCAAGGTGTCCGAGTTGTAAAGGGCAAGCCCATAATTGCGGTAGATAATTTAACAGTAAAAATAAGCGAAATTGCGGCAAGATTCTACGGTAAACCCAGTGAGTCACTCACAATATTTGGAATCACAGGCACAAATGGTAAGACCAGTTGCTCTCAGTTTATGGCTCAAATTTTGCGAGCCGTCGGTCAAAATTGCGGTGTCATCGGAACGCTTGGTTACGGGCCATACGATAATTTGTTGGCAACTGACTTGACTACGCCTGATGCGGTATTTACCCAAATGGCTCTGGCAGAAATGAGTCAAAAAGGCATAGACCCCGTGGCTATGGAGGTTTCTTCAGTCGGACTGCATCAAAAGCGCGTGGCCGCTGTCAATTTCAATACAGCAATCTTTACTAATCTGACCCGTGATCACCTGGATTATCATGAATGCATGGAGAGCTACGCAGCAAACAAAAGGCAGCTCTTCACTTCGCCTGAATTGCGAAGGGCCGTTATCAACCTTGACGATCAGTATGCGCTTTCTTTTATCGATGCAGTTTCGAGCAATGTTCAGGTTTGGACATACAGCGCTCGCAATCAATCCGCTTCCGTCTATGCCAAGCGGCTTACTCTCGATCGAAATGGATTTATCGCTGACTTGGTGACTCCGATTGGTGAAGCAAAATTGGAAGCTGGGCTTATTGGTCATTTTAATTTCTGCAATGTTTTGGCGGTTGTTACCACGATGATTGGATATTTAGAAGTCAATAACCAAGCCTCATTGCAGGCATTGTGTAAAGAAGTATCGCGGCTAAGGCCGGTTTCGGGGCGGATGGAAATAGTGGGTAGTTCCGACATCACTGTTGTTGTCGACTATGCTCACACTCCAGACGGGCTGGGCAGTGCATTAAGAGCACTACGCGACCATTTTGATGGAGCAATATGGTGTGTGTTCGGCTGTGGAGGTAATCGTGACAAGGGCAAGCGCCCAATGATGGGCGAAATAGCAGAACATTATGCGGACCACATCATTCTGACGGACGATAACCCCCGAAATGAGTCGGGTGAAGGAATCATGGAGCACATTCAGAGTGGTATGTCGGATCGCGAAAAATGCGCGATGATTCGTGATCGAGCATCAGCAATCGAGGAGGCGATTAAAAAGGCAAAGCCCGGCGATGTGGTATTGGTCGCGGGCAAAGGTCATGAGACCTACCAGGAAAGTGGTGGGGTCCGTTCGCTCTTCAGCGATACGAATCAGTTGCGCATTGCTCTCCAGNCGCGAATCGGAAGTCCCGGAGGCCAAAAGCATTGATTGGGGAATTGTCGTTTAGCGCTTTGGCAAAGACTCTGCCCGCTCGTCATTCTGGGGGAGAGATTCTTTTTTCGNAACTATCTACAGANTCCAGANAAATTCAGNCTGGATCTGCTTTTCTTGCTCTTANAGGANATAAATTTGACGGNCACACCTANGTGGAGCCTGCAATCAGAGCAGGGGCTAGTGGGGCGATCGTATCGCGGCCATGTACTGATACGATTCCCCAGTTGATCGTTGGCAATACACATGATGCTTTGAGAGATATTGCCCGATTGAATCGTGATCGTAGTGAAGCCCAGACGATCGCTCTGACTGGGAGTCAGGCAAAAACAACCGTAAAAGAGCTGATTGCAGGGATTCTCTCTTCGAAAGCANCAACTCTTGCCACGGAAGCAAATTTTAACAATACCATTGGAGTGCCGCTGACTCTGTTAAGACTCAACGAGNACCATCGNTATGCAGTCNTTGAAATGGGTGCTGATCGCCCTGGGGAAATCGGTTTCAGTGCTCAGGCGGCTTGNCCTGATATTGCTCTNATCACCATGGCGAGCGCTGCACATGTTGAGGGCTTTGGTAGTTTGGCTGGAATCGTCAAAGGCAAGGGTGAAATCCTCGATCATATAAGGCCTGGTGGCATTGCGGTACTCAACCACGATGATCCCAATGTGGAAGCCTGGATTGGTCGGTTGGAAGGACGCCGTTCAGTGCAGTTCTCAGTACAACAAAGCGCCTGCAGTGAATACCGCGCACGTGATATTGAAAGTCTTGCCGACGGCCATGTCTCTTTTAACCTTGTCACCCCTTTCGGAGAACTTGACATCGCGATGAGGCTACTGGGGCGACACAATGTTATGAATGCAGTTGCGGCTGCGGCGGTCGCACTCGAAGCGGGTGCAGATCTTGGACACGTAAAACAAGGTCTGGAATCGGCGTTACCGGTCCGGGGGCGACTCTGCGCTCGCGAGGGCCTGAGAGGCGCTGTGATTCTGGATGACTCATACAACGCCAGTCCGAATTCGTTCCGTGCGGCTATTGATGTGCTTGCAACTTTTTCGGGTCAAAAGATTCTAATCGTCGGCGATATGAAGGAGCTCGGAACCGAGACCAGCCGGGCACATCAAGCAGTTGGGGCGATGGCGAAACATGCAGAGATTCAATCACTTTGGGCTGTTGGTGACTACGCCAGTGTGGTAGCAAAAAATTTTGGTGAAGGTGCGATCGTGTTTGAAGATCAGCATTCGCTCATCAGATACGCCTCAACGCGGCTGGAGAGTGATTCGGTGGCGCTGATCAAAGGATCTCGAGGAGCCAAAATGGAGCGTGTCGTGAGAGAATTGTGCAGAGGAGAGCATGACTTATGCTAGTTTGGTTGTCAGATTTCTTGATGCAGTTTGACAGAAACTTTGCGGTACTACAGTACATTACGGTGCGTGGTATTTTCAGTGTGTTGACAGCTCTTGGAGTGTCTCTGCTGATAGGTCCGACTATGATTCGACGTCTGAACTATCATCAAATCGGTCAAGTTGTCAGAGATGATGGCCCTGAAACCCACTTCAGTAAAGCAGGAACACCTACTATGGGAGGCGCTCTGATCCTAGTAAGTATCGCGATGAGCACATTGTTATGGTCCGACCTCAGCAATCATTACGTCTGGGTGGTATTGCTGGTTACGCTCTTAGTCGGTGCGGTTGGCTGGGTCGATGATTACAGAAAAGTTTTCGAGAAAAATACAGCAGGATTGGCTCCAAGGTGGAAGCTGTTTTGGCAATTTCTGGTTGCCATTACTGCTTCACTGATACTTTACAACACGGCTTTCAGCTCTGCCGAGACCGCCTATATTGTGCCATTTTTTAAAGAGGTTGCTGTAAATGTTGGTTTATTCTATGTCGTAATCAGTTCTCTGATGATTGTGTTCTTTAGTAATGCAGTTAATCTGACTGATGGTTTAGATGGGCTCGCGATACTTCCCACAGTAATGGTTGGTGGTGCACTTGGGGTCATAGCCTATCTGGCAGGCCACAGTGAATTTTCCGCTTATTTAAATATTCCAAACGTTCTGGGTTCTGGAGAAATAGTTGTTTTTGCGGGTGCGTTGGTTGGCGCTGGTATGGGTTTTCTCTGGTTTAACACTTATCCAGCCCAAATTTTCATGGGTGATGTTGGCGCCCTGGCGCTCGGCGCTGCACTCGGGGTCATGGCAGTAATTTCTCGACACGAAATCATTTTATTCATTATGGGCGGTGTTTTTGTTGTTGAAGCCTTTTCCGTCATCATTCAGGTTGCTTCGTTCAAATTGACAGGCCGNCGTGTNTTTCGTATGGCGCCTTTACACCACCACTTTGAATTAAAAGGCTGGCCCGAACCCAGAGTCATTGTGCGCTTCTGGATCATTACCTTGATGCTCGTATTATTTGGTCTCGCGACCCTAAAGCTTCGATAAAAGTCACAGATTAATTATGAGCGCTGAAATTGCAAAGACACTAATAATTGGGCTTGGAACGTCCGGGTTGTCCTGTGCTCGATATCTTGCGGCGAAGAATGAGGCTTTCTTTGTTGCGGACAGCAGATCGCAGCCTCCAAATCTTGATGATTTTCGATCTCGCTTTCCGGATGTTGAAGTTCANCTAGGGNGCTTTCAGGAAAGCTCATTGCTCTCGGCCTCTCGCATTATTGTNAGCCCGGGNGTCAGTTTAAAAACGCCAGAACTNATCAAGGCCAGAACNGCGGGCATTCCTATATCTGGAGACATTGATATNTTTTCAAGCGAAGTGTCTTCGCCGGTCGTGGCTGTNACCGGNTCCAACGGGAAAAGCACTGTTGTANAGATGCTCGCTGCAATCCTTGATACCGCTGGGAAGAGATACGGAATGGGAGGCAATCTTGACGGCGCACACGCAAAGCCCGCTCTTGATTTGCTCCTTGATCAGCCAAAGGATCTTTACGTACTCGAAGTCTCCAGTTTTCAATTAGAGACTACCGCGTCACTGAATGCTGAAGTNGCGGTGTTACTCAACATCAGCATGGATCATATGGATCGCTACGTTGACATGGATGAATATCTCGGAGCCAAGCAGCGTGTATTTCGAGGATGCAAAAAAGTAGTAATCAATCGGAGTGACCCTCAAAGTGCTCCGAAGCACAGTGCAGCATTGCCGAGCATTGACTTTGGACTCGACCGTCCTGGTATTAACGGCCTCGGTTTGCAGCAAGAAGGTGAAGATCAATACCTCGTCTTCCATCTTGAGAAAATAGTTTCGGTGTCAGAGCTCAAAGTTTTTGGCAGACACAATATTGCCAATTGCCTCGCTGCCATTGGTTTAGCACTGTCAGTCGGAATTGAGGTAAAGGTCATTCGAAAGGCGCTGATGGAGTTCTCAGGCCTGCCTCATCGCTGTGAAAGGATCGCAAACATTAATCGCGTCGAATTTTACAATGACTCGAAGGGAACGAATGTTGGAGCAACTATTGCCGCGGTAGAGGGGCTAGGCTCGCAAATTGGGGGACAGATTATCCTGATAGCTGGTGGTGTAAGCAAAGGCGCCGATTTTAGCAGTTTGGTCCCAGTCGTAAAAAGATGGAGCAAAAAAATAATATTGATTGGAAAGGATGCCAGAGAATTGGCATCAGCATTGAAACTCGAAACGCAAGCAGTTTTTGCGAGGGATATGTCCGATGCTGTCAGCGCCGCTGTTTCTTATGCTGCGCCGGGGGACGCCGTTTTATTGTCACCAGCATGTGCCAGTTTTGATATGTACGAAAATTATCGCGAACGTGGCCGAAGCTTCATTCAATCAGTCGAGCAATTAAGATGAGAATGGCGTCAGCGACGCACCGCATACCGGTGTCGCAACAACCACCGCGCCGAATAAATAGTTTGCTGCTTATAGTTAGCATACTGCTGACTATCGGTCTGCTGATGATGACGTCCGCATCAGTGGAAATCGCTAGCAGCCGCTACGGTGATCCATTCTTCCACCTCAAAAGACAGAGCGTGTTCGCTTTAATAGGTTTTTTGTTGATGATGGTTACTATCCATACACCTATGAGATTCTGGAGAACGGTCAGTGGATACTTGCTGTTGTTTTCTTTCGCTCTGCTGCTGCTGGTTCTTATCCCGGGCGTTGGTAAAATCGTCAACGGTAGTGCTCGGTGGATTGATCTGGGACTCTTTAATTTGCAACCTTCCGAATTAGCAAAAGTGTTTATAGTAATTTACATGGCGGCTTATCTGGAACGGCATTCGTATGAGGCGCGGGATGATTTTATCGGCTTTTTGAAACCTCTGTTGGTGGTGGGCTGTGCAGTTGGCTTGTTGCATTTCGAACCTGATCATGGGGCTATGGTGATATTGCTGCTGACTGCCTTTTGTCTGATTTTTTTGGCTGGCGCTAGGATCACGCTATTCCTTCCCCTGCTTATGCTGTGTTTGGGTGGCATAGCATATATCGCAGTCATGAGGCCTTACGTAATTGAACGATTTTCCTCTTTCTGGAACCCATGGGCGGAGGAAAATGTATTCAGCGGGGGCTATCAATTGACTCAAGCTCTCATCGCTTTTGGTCGAGGCGAATGGTTTGGAGTTGGGCTTGGCAATAGCATTCAAAAGCTCTATTTTTTGCCTGAAGCGCACAATGACTTCGTCCTTGCGATCATCGGCGAAGAATTGGGATTGTTGGGCGTTGGTGTTGTGGTTTTCTTGTTTGCGTGCCTTGTAACTAGAGGATTTAGCATTGGCAGGCAGGCGCTCAGCCAGGGTAAATGCTTCTCTGCTTACGTTGCATTCGGTGTTTCTCTTTTGTTTGCTGGCCAAGCTCTGATAAATATCGGAGTCAATATCGGACTGTTGCCAACCAAAGGTTTGACTTTGCCTTTCCTCAGCTATGGAGGAGCAAGTCTTATCGTCTGCTGCTACATGGCAGCTATTTTGCTGAGAATTCAGTATGAGAATGAAAATTCTGAGGTTCATGAGAATCAAGGTTCCGGAGAATGGTAAATTCTTCAATGACAGTGCTCATTATGGCTGCAGGCACCGGAGGACATATCTTCCCTGCGCTCTCTGTTGCCAGAGAATTGCAATTGCTCGGTGCAAGAGTTGAATGGCTGGGCACTCCTTCAGGGTTTGAGCACGAACTGCTCACAAAAACAGGAATACCCCTGCACACAGTTCCGGTGAAGGGGTTGAGAGGAACGGGGACACTACGCCTGCTTTTTGCGCCGTTTATGCTCGCTCGTGCATTTTGGGAATCCTTGAAAGTTCTAAGGCGGGTGCGGCCAAACAGTGTGCTCGGTATGGGTGGCTTTGTCACAGGTCCAGCAGGATTAGCGGCAAAGGCAATGGGAATGCCGCTTCTAATTCACGAGCAGAACGCTGTCGCTGGTTTAACTAATCGACTGCTTTTTCCCATTTCAGTTCGGGCTATGGAGACATTTCCGTCAACATTCCCGGCAGCTAAAAAAGTGAGTCATACCGGCAATCCGGTGCGCAGAGAGATACTTGAGTTGTGCAACCTCACCTCACTTTCTGACTTCAGCAACCGATCGCTGAAACTACTTGTGCTTGGTGGGAGTCTTGGCGCTGAAGTGTTGAATAAAATTTTACCCGAGCTACTTGTTTCGTTTTCGTCAAAAAGCATACAGACGCTCCATCAAACGGGACGGCGCCAGTTCTCTCAGACTTTGCAGCGTTACAAGAAATTGGGGCATGACACGGAAAATGCACACCGAGTGGTGGCTTTCATTGAACAAATTAGCGAGGCTTATCGATGGGCTGATATAGTCCTGTGTCGCTCCGGTGCGAGCACTGTTTGTGAACTTGCGGTCGCCGCTAAACCAGCTATTTTAGTTCCTTACCCTTTTCATAAAGACCGTCAGCAACTGCGGAATGCGCGCTGGCTACATGCCGTCGATGCTGCCGAGGTGATTGAGCAAAATGAGCTTGACTTAAACCGGTTGATTCGAACTCTTGACCGCTTTGTTTGCGATAAGGGACGGCTGAAAGAGATGGGTTTTAACGCGAGCAAAGTTGCGATACGCGATGCTCATTCCCGTATTGCGAACCTCTGCTTGGAGGTTGCTCGTGGTTAGGCCTTACTTAAGCGACATTCCTGAGATGAGGCGTATCCGATCAATTCACTTCGTTGGAATTGGTGGTGCCGGCATGTGCGGCATTGCCGAGGTGCTGCTCAATCAGGGTTATCGCATTACAGGATCGGACCTGAAACGCTCTGCCGCTACAGATCGACTAAAAAAAATGGGTGCCCTAATCTATTTAGGGCATGAGGCTGCGAATGTAGCAAAAGCGGATGTAGTTGTTTATTCGAGTGCAATTAACAAACGCAATCCGGAAATTAAAGCGACAATCAGTCAGCACAAGCCGCTGATACCGCGTGCAGAAATGCTCGCTGAGCTCATGCGTTATCGCCATGCTATCGCGATAGCGGGGACTCACGGCAAAACTACCACGACAAGTATTGTTGCATCAGTTTTTGCTGCTGGAGGTTTGGATCCTACCTATGTTATCGGAGGCCTCCTCAACAGTTCGGGGAGTAACGCCGNGNTGGGTGAAAGNAGGTACCTGGTGGCTGAGGCTGATGANAGTGACGCCTCGTTTATGCATCTGCAACCCATGGTGGCCGCTGTCACTAATATCGAAGCCGACCATATGTCGACCTATGGNGGCGACTTTGAGAACCTCAAAAAATATTTNGTAGATTTNCTGCACAACTTGCCNTTCTATGGACTCGCNGTTCTNTGCATCGATGATCCCGGTGTAAAGAGCATTATCGGCGANCTCTCTCGCCCGGTTCTCACCTACGGCTTTTCTAAAGAAGCCGATTACAGGATTATCGAGTTTCAGCAGGATTCAGGCCAGATAGAGTTTCAGGTCACGCGTCCCGAGCGAAAACGGCCCATCAAGATAAAGCTCGCGATGCCGGGACGACATAATGCGCTAAATGCGACGGCTGCCGTTGCTATTGCTGTCGATGAGGGAGTCAGTGACAAAGACATAATTCGTGGGATCCGGGATTTTGCGGGTGTGGGTCGGCGATTTGATGTTTTGGGCAAATTTCCAGTGTCTGGGGGCGAGGTCACTCTCATAGATGACTACGGTCACCATCCGTCTGAAGTTGCGGCCACTGTCGAGGCACTCAGGGCTGGTTGGCCTGATCGCCGCTTGGTCATGGTGTTTCAACCCCATCGCTACAGCCGGACTGCAGATTTGTATGAGGATTTCGTTGAGGTCTTGTCAGAAGTTGATGTGCTTCTGTTGCTTGATGTCTACTCTGCGGGTGAAAGCAAGATCGCCGGAGCAGACTCGCGCAGCTTGACTAGAAGCATCAGGTTACGCGGCAAGATGGAACCGCTTTATGTAAAAAAAGAAACCGATGTGCATCACATACTCAGCGAGATATTGCGGCCCGGGGATATGGTTTTGACTCAGGGAGCGGGCAGTGTAGGCGGGTTATCAAGGTTGTTGGCAACCGAAGGGTTCCTTAGTCAGTAATCCGTTGATTTTGCACGAAGAATTTGACCTTTTGGGTTAAGAAAAATGCCAATGAGAACGATAAATAGAGAACAGGTGTTAGCGAAAGTTGGGCATGTTGTTTTGCTCATGGGGGGGTCTTCTCCAGAGCGAGAAATCTCTTTGTTGAGCGGGCAAGCCGTCGCCAACAGTTTATCCGCCTTAGGCATACGGACAACGGTTATCGATGTCGGTAAAAATATCGTAGATGAACTCCTGACCGCAGAGCCGGATCTGGTGGTCAATATGCTACACGGCCAGGGTGGAGAAGACGGAGTGATGCAGGGATGTTTGGACTTACTGCAGATTCCTTACACCGGATCTGGAGTTCTGGCTTCAGCGTTGGCAATGGACAAGGTTAAGAGCAAGCAGATTTGGCGGCAGATGGGCTTGGCCACTGCCCCGTTCATCAAGCTCACTGATGACAGTGATTGGGAAGGGATTATCGTTAGTTTTGACAGGGTCGTTGTAAAGCCTATTTATGGCGGCTCGAGTCTGGGGATTGCGATAGTCGATTCAGCTGAATCGTTGGAGAGAGCCTATGAAGAGGCTTGTGAGTTCAAGCAAGGAGTTATGGCCGAGAAGTATCTTGATGGCCCGGAGTACTCAACAGGAGTTCTTTGTGACGAATTGCTGCCAACGATTCTGCTTGAAACCGACCGGGAATTTTTTGATTTCACGGCCAAATACGTGGATGAAGGCACGCGAATTGTCTGTCCAGCTCCACTTAGCAGTGAACGTATGGAGATCGCCGAAAGCTTGGTAAAAAGTGCATACAGCGCGCTAGATTGTAGCGGGCTTGCTCGAGTGGATTTTATGGCAGACGCAGCAGGTGAATTTTTTCTGCTTGAAGTAAACACAGTGCCAGGGATGACTTCTCATAGTTTTGTCCCGATATCGGCCGCCCTCGTCGGGATTGATTTTGATGAGTTGGTCGTACGCATACTTGACGGAAAACTAAATGGGTAAGCTGACGCGATGTTGAGAGCCAAAAAGAGAAAGGCTGCGCAGACTGCAATTAAAATGTCGCCCGGTCATGTTCACCGCGGCGGTCAGCCGCTTAACAAAAGAACAGCTTCAAGAAAACGTGCTGCACTAATTGCTTTCGTCGCGTCATTAAGCGTGATCGTAATTCAGCAGAATCATGAGAATCTGGTTAATGCGCTTACTAGACCCGTGTCAAAAGTGCGGATTGAGAGCATGCAGCAGTTTGTAACCGAAGAAGAACTCAGAAACCTTGTTTCTCGCTATCTGGGAGTGGGTTTTCTAACTTTCGATGTTCTTGGGGCCAAACGGAGTCTCGAACAGCACCCTTGGATCAGGCGTGTATCGGTAAAGAAAGTTTGGCCTGACACCGTAGCGATAGATATTCGTGAAGAGGTCGCGATTGCTCGGTGGAGAGGAAGCCAGCTGCTTAATCAGTTTGGTGAGATTTTTGAGCCTGCTGAGATCCAGCGCTTGGCCGGTTTGCCGTTACTGATTGGTCCCGAGGGTGAGCAGTATCGGGTTATGAAACAGTATCGTGCCGTCAGTCAGCAAGTTTTCCCGGCTGGCCTGAGAGTGACTTCTTTGAGTTTAAGCCCACGCGGCAACTGGGTACTGGTTCTCAACGACTTGACGCGTGTCACGCTGGGTCGGGAGAAAACAGTCGAGCGTTTGGCGAGATTTACCGAGTTTTATCAAAACTCTGGAATTGAATTACATGAGGGCTTCGTGTCAGCTGACTTGAGATACGATAACGGGATTGCGGTCAGGCTCGAGGCAGGAAGGTCGGCAGAATTGGCTCTCAGATGAGTCAATTCAATATAACTAACACAGTGCTTTTTTATGATTACCTGTTATCGCGCGGTTACTTTTCCTCATGAATGAAGCGGTCAGTGAAAACATGATTGTAGGCCTTGATATTGGCACCGCAAAGGTGGTGGCTATC
>PBHS01000039.1 GCA_002719575.1 Gammaproteobacteria bacterium
CAGTGATGCCAATATTCCGAAAGTTAAGCCTATGGCTTGGATACCAATTCCTGGGTACTGCGTTTCCGCAAATACCGTAATACCTCCAAGAGCAACCCCCTGAAAAGCGGAGTAGAATGGGGCTGTTGAGCCTGCCTTCGATGGGCTTCTGAATATCGTGACAAATGATAGGATTGCGCCAACGATCATGGCCGGCATGGTGAGAGCTGGGATATTCCAACCTGTAAAAGCTCCCGCAAAGCATAAGGAAAGCAAGATAACGGTTTTATTAACGGCTCCCTCAAGTGTCATGCGCTCTTCAAGAGCCATAGTGCCGGCAAGGTCAAAATTTTTAGTAAACGCAGGGTTTCCGGATCTACCAAAAGTGTTCAATGCTGAATGTTTCGACATAATTTTTCCTTNGTGAAGCTCGAGATCGTGTTCCTTGGCTAATGAAATTAGGTGATCCTCTATCTCCAAGCNCGGAAGATACTATAGATAGCGTGTAACAAGAAAGGTTGATGTCAATTAGAGTCTTGTGCAATCGAGCGATAGGATCGCTTCACGATTATGTAAGTATCGGAAAAATGACACCGAACATGAATGCGCCTAGGCGTGAATTTTAGAAAAAGGTTGCTCTAATTCTTGATTTTAGGTGCTGCATTGGATCAAAAATTATATTTCATACCGGGGCATCTGTAATTCTGGCCTACGAAGCCTACTCGAAAAACCCGCGTGAATTTTGCCACACGCAGCTGTGGCTGCACAAACTGGAAAATATGCTCCTAGCTTTTTTTGCTGTCAAAACGTTGACAAATCTCTTGTGTAAGCCATTTGATGAGTTACTGTGCAGTCGAGTGCGGTAGCGTCAAAATTGCTACCCGCGGACAACTTGCTCAGCTTGATACAGTGCGTTTGGCTGAGTTTTGCCTTGGCTATATCGGAATATGCCATAATCTGGAATAGCGCTCAGGGAGGGATTTTGCTGTCCACTCTGACCAGGGCAAGGAATATCTCGATAACAATCACAGTCCACACTAATGAAGTTCAAACAAGCATTGCGATGGCCGCACAAATTTTAATCCCGAACATTTCCTTTCAGTCGCCTTCCTTCTGCCGGACATTCACCAAAGGTATCGGCGAAATTTCATCCCCTGTCGAAATCGGCTTACGCAAAACTGTGTTTGCCTGATTTTTTATCTTGCGCTTGGTCTTCCTCGAAGACCTCCAGCCTAGGACAGGCGCATTAACAAGATGGTGTCAAATTATAGGGCACAGGAGTGATCTTGGTGGCGGGAAATGTCGTTCCACTCAACTCAGCAGTCGGAGGCCGCCAAGCCCCTGCAAGAATTTCGCTTCAAAGAGGCGCGTCCAGCTTGGGTACCATAGCGTCTTGTCGAATTACACAGCTGAACTTAAATAACCCACTTGGAATTGTGTTGTATGAAGAAACTTGACTGTGCCTCGTCCGCTGAGAGCTCTTTGAAAACGCTAATCAGTGCACTCGTTTTGCAGCTGGTCACATTCTCGATGGCCGCTGTGGCGCAAGACCAGGAGGAAGTCGGCTTTGTTGTGACAGCAGTGTACAGTCAGCAATTGGGCCGCAGCGTCTTTCAGATCGACAGTGTTACCGCTCCTTCGATAGCTTTTGAGAAGGGGACTACCTATGTTTTTGATTTGTCGAGCCCTACCTTACTGCAGCATCCATTCGAGCTGTCTGATAGCTTTGATGGGACGCATTCGGGTGGAAAGCCATATACAGCCAGTGTTGTCACTGCCGGTCAACCCGGCACGTACGGTGCTTATGCAGCGTTCACCCCTCATTCAGACACAGCACCGAACATATTTTACTTTTGTACCAACCATGCACTTATGGGGGGGTCTGCTTTCCCAACTGTCACCGGAGATGTGGCACCACTTTTCGCAAGTTCCTACAACCCGTTTGAGCAAGCTTTGACGGTCCCAAGAGTGTTTGTCAACACAACACCGCCACAAGTTTACTCATTGGCCTTAAAGTCAAACGAAGGCGATGGGCGGTTCGACATAATCGAGGCCTCTGAAGGTACAGTGAGTCAATTCGCATTTCCTGATACTTTGCAATCGTTGTTCGATATCAGCACAAATGAACTCACGGTGAAGCGGGTCGGGTTCTCTGGCTCGACTTACAATGTACAGATGGTGTTGGCTGGATCGCAACTACTAGTAAAGAACGCAGTCCAACTAGACGAAGCAGAACGAGTTAGTTCCACTGTCAGTGCCGAGGTTTCCAATTCGTCCGGTGCCTCCAACTTGGATGGACCGTATGGCTATTAAAGGACGGCTTTTGGCCAACACTCAAAACAGAAGAAATAACGCTCAGTTCGATTGACTGCGGTCCAATGAGTTGGATATTGCTACGGTATCTCTGCCAATAGCCCCAATTCGATTGCCTCGCTAACCCATGACCAAACGTCAAACTCTTGGTCTATAGCCCAGAGAATTGCATATGTTTTCGACACTTGCCATTCCCATGGAGCGACCAAACCTGTTCTCACGAATTTCGTGCTTCCTGGCTCTTCATACCAATGGAAACAACTTTCCCATTTTTCTCTGACTTGGGCTGCCAGATGTTCGACCTTGCCACTCGAACACATCGTACCATCCGAAATACTTATAGACTTTGGTGGCGTGACGATGCCGTCGCCGTCCGAACTAGGGACAAACCCTGAAATAATCTGACAAGCGTCCCCTATGGTCCACCAGTCTGACCTCAGGTAATTTTCGAGTTCTTTGAGCACAATTTACCCGACAAAGATTTACGATCTGTGACGACGCCAATTTTCAACGAGGTATATTGATCGGTTCGGCAACCAACGCGCCTCTTATGTATGGAGAGGAGATCCCATGAGTCCACAACATGAAGGATGTGGCGATTTTTTTGATTCGTACAAAACTGCACGATTTAGATACTCCGCACAAAATGTTTTATGAAACGCTCCAAGAATGTCTCACCTTCCTTCTGCCGCTTTAAAAAAAGGCTCCAATTGGTCCATTATTTTCTTTTTCGTTTAATTTATCCGGTAAGGCCAGATTGCATAATTATCGCGAAGTTTCTAACATAAATTATATGATTTTTCGAAATCAGGTCACCTGAAATGGTTGATGCGGCTCTATGATATGAGCCCTCTCATCTTCCACAATGCCTGCTCCAAATGGCCTGAGAACCGTTCTACGTCGTATAACGGAGACCTGCGTAAATTCTCTCGCAAGCCGGAGCGCAAATTCCCGAGCGCTTCCAAGTCAGAGGAGAACTCGATTGCTTTCATGGTATATTGATCATTATCAAAGGCTATCCAATCTGAAAGCTTTGTGTTGTGGGCTAGTGACTCTCCGAGGTGGGATAAAAAATAACTCCCTTTCTTAGTTACCACTGGCACCCCCATCCACAATCCTTCAACACTTGTTGTCCCCCCGCCGTAAGGGAAGGGAGATAAGGCGACGTCGACACGATGGTAGCATTCTAGATATTCCTGTCGATTTGATTCCCCTTCCAACAACAACCTGTCTTTTGTAATACCATGTAATGCAAATTGTGAGAGGACCCGATCTCGTCCTCGCAGATAGCCAAGTTGCTTATCCTTAAGAAATAACTTCGAATTAGGTACCGCATTCAGAATATCTGATCTAACAGCGATTACTTCATTTGTCATCTTTGAAAGGCTATTAAAGCATCCAAAAGTTATGTATCCATTTGACAAAGCAGGCAGTGGGCCAACGGGTAAACTCTGCTCCGGGGGCGTAAAACAAAGATAACTTTCGGGTAGCTGCCATATCTTTTCGGTAAAATGATGAGCTTCTGTCTCGGGCGTAACAAAAGGATCGCCGAGGATATAGTCCATCTCTTTTAAACCAGTGGATGCAAAATATCCCAACCAAGTGATCTGAATTGGGGCAGGCCTCCAGCCGAATAAAGACAGTCTATTTTTTGCTGTGTGTCCAGAAAGATCGATTAATATTTGAACGCCATCGTTGTGTATCAATCGAGCAGCGTCTTTATCATTTTTTCCAGATATAGGAGCCCAAGAGTGAAATAGGGTTTTAATTCTATTCGTCACGTCATCAGATATTGTCGTAGTAGGGTAAGCATAAAGTTCAATGGAAGATGACTTCCGCAGCTGTTTTAGTACTCCTTCGAGAAAGAAGCCTACCGGATGTGCTTTGAAATCCCCCGAAACAAAACCGACACGCAAACTTTTTTGTTTCCCATTGGAGGCCCAATGCGTAAATGCTGAGAGTTGCTGCTTTTCCACCATATTCGCAAAATTCTGTAAGTCATCAAAATAGCGATCAGGCTCAAATCTCATTGATGCGCTCAAGAAAAGCAGATTGCTATGGGCTGGAGCATATTCCGGATCAAGCACTATTGCTTTCCGATACTTGGCTTCAGCTTCCTCGAACCTGCCCATTCTCTGCAGTGCGTATCCGAAATTACTGTGGCATTCAGCATAGCCTGGTTTTAACAACAGAGCTTGGGAGTAGGCAGCCTCAGCGTCTGCAAGCCTACCTAGCTTTTGTAGTGTGTTGCCTAAGTTATTGAATGCTTCTGGGTGCTCTGGCCGCAGCGCTATAGCTTTTTTATAGGCCGCCTCAGCGTTCTCTAGCTCCCCGCGTTCTTCTAAGAGTAAGCCTAAGTTGCCATGCGCCTCGGCAAAGTCAGGATTCAAAAGAATAGCCTTCCGATAACTTGCTATGGCATCCTCAGATCTATCCAATTTTTCAAATACATTACCAAGGTTGTTATGGGCTGCGGCTAAGTCTGGTTTCAATGCAATTGCTTGCTTGCAGCTCTTTTTAGCTTCATTAAATTTCCCTAGCTCAAGTAATGTTACTCCTAAATTGCTGTGCGCATTGAAGTTGTTCGGATCCAATGCGAGCGCGTGCTTGTAGCTCGTCTCTGCTTCGTCGAATTTGCCTTGTTCTTTCAATATAACGCCCAAATTAAAGTGGGCCTCAGTGCGGTCAGGGTTTAAAACGATTGCTCGTTTGCAAGTTACTGCAGCCTCCTCCAATTTTCCGAGTTCTTTTTGTATGATGCATAAATTGTTATGGGCTTCGACAAAATTTGGATTCAAGGTTATCGCTTGCTTAAAGCTTGACTCTGACTCTTTTATTTTTTTAAGTGATTTCAGAGTGATACCAAGGTTATAGTGTGCCCCAGCGTCGCGGGGAGACAACGCGAGTACTTTCTGGTTTGCAGCGAGCGCTTCAACATACCTACCTGTCTGACCAAAGATCGCACCCAGCAAGGTCCACGACAATTTATGTTTAGGAAATTTGCGCGTAATGGAATTCGCAACTTGTTCAGCGGCAACAAATTGTCCTTTTTGGTACTGTTCCAAAAGAATATCTTGAAGGTGCTGAGGCGGAACTGCCAGATCAGAAGATGTTGATAGTGACGCCTTAGTTTTTTTATTCACTGGCTTTCCGGACTACGGCTCGTTGAAATGCTTCCCCTCAGCTTGATGCCGATTATCCCTCGCTACGGCTTTGGCGTAACTCAATGATAACTGCTCTATCTGAGAATTTGTCTTGACTACGCTCTTGAATGATGGCTTTGCTGATGCAATTCGATAGAACGAAATGCACAAGAACGGCGTTCATCATGCGCATCTGGATGCTGTGACTCAGACTGCAATACGACTCCAGATTGACGTTCAGCATCTCGCAGGTTGTTTTCTCTGCGCGCGTCAGCATCCGATTACCATGTCAGTGTGATACCCCACTTGATAGATAGACTGATTACTTAGGCTCGGAGAGACTACCATATTAAGAGGTGATTTTAGAGGTCAGTTTTATTTTGGTGGTACATCGTCGCAGAGAGCATGGCCCGTCTGGTAAGCCAATGTATCAAAGCCTTTTGGCTGTTGTTCTCGAGTATAGTAAAGCTGAAAAGAATGCTTCATCCGTGGTTTGCAAAAAGACTGGAACGCTCGCATTCACGCTAATTGTCCGCCGAAGCAAAGAACTTTAATGAGCTTACGGGGGTTAAGGCTTTTCGCGCGCTCCCCTATTTTCCTTATTTGCACACCCCCCAAAATTTATTGTGATTTCAACACAGCCACCGTATCCAGCGATNTCATCAAAACTTCGGGCTTTTTATACTAAAGTCCAAGNCAACCCGATAATCATTCGATTCAGAAGGGATTGTGCAGTGCATGATATGCAGGTAATGAAACCAGCTCATAAGTAAGTGAGTTGTCGCAACTGTCTTCGCCTCAAGCTGCAGTTGGGTGTGGGGTTTGGCTTATCTACAAAGCTCGTTACTGTTGCTGCAGCANAAGGGCATCACTTACTCCTGTTCTTGTACTGAGTCGGGCAATAAGCCCGCAAGACATCATTAGGTCGCAGCTTTTGATGCTTTGTCGGACGGCCGGAAGCACGGCGCCGCCAGAGTCGAAATGATCGCTCTCTGAGCGACTTCTTCATAAGCCGGATCACGTCCGTTTCCGACAAATTAAACTGAGCTTCGATCGCNTCGAATGGAGTTCGATCTTCCCACGCCATCTCAATAATTCGAGACAATTCCGCCGGAGNGAAGGNTTGCTTGCTTCTGTCGCTGAGGGTCATGGAGCGGTATTGGCTGATGATGGAGTGTTATGCTTCTTGCTGTGTTCTTCGATGGATTTACTGAACCGCTTGGCGATCTCTTTGCGGACTCGATAAAAGTTCCATGCAGACTTTCGCCGCGTGCTTGGCTTTACATTCGTTGTGTAGGGCCATTTAGTGAGCATCAGGTTCTCCCGACCTTCAAACACTTGGATTAGACGGCTAATAAAACAAACCGTACCGTAGTTTAGACGACTCACGCCGTATTATTGAAGGCCGATAAACTCTGGCCTGCCCGTTTTGGGCGCTAAACCCTCTTAACATGCTGATTGATCGAGTTAGGTGTAGCGAAGCGGTCGCACTGTCAATTCCAAATCGGGATTTTGCTCAAGCAGAATTTGCTCGTTTTCGCTCCCGATGGCGGCGGGCAATATAGCCAGCATTGCTGTGGTATTCCCGGGGCCACGAGCCTGTTGCACCACTGGCGCTTTAATCAGTCGATTATGTTGGGTAAGTTTTAATTCCGACTCAGCCGAGAGCGCCTCTGAAGTGCCTTTAGCAAACAGCAAGAACATACGCTTCTTTGCCTCGACCTTGTAGTGCATTCGAGCGACCACTTCCTGGCCGGTGTAGCACCCCTTGCGGAAGTTTACGACGCCCGAGAGATCATAGTTCAGAAGCTGCGGAGTAAATTCTTCACTGCTCTGCGCGCTTACATGCGCCCTGCCGGCGAGTATCTCCGCATAATCCCATTGGTTAGTATCTGGCAGTACCCCTCCAGTAGACTTGTCCCTGAGGATCTCAGTAATCAATTCGACATTTTCAGGCTTCCAAATCCACAGCTGAAACCTGCCAGGAGAGCCTGCCAGCTTGATTATTGAGGCAGCCGTCGAAGTGGCGGTATGATGTGAAAGAGACGGAGGAGCTGGGAGTATTTTGTGCAACAAGGGTAATTGCTCAGCAACAATGCCGAAAGCGGCGCAAGGCCTCCGATGGATTGAGATCTCTACTTGCGAAAACACAGCATATTTCGAAAGCGTTTGGGCAATGTTGTGTCCGTTGCCATCTGAAATCTGCAGCAGACAGCCCTCCGTTGTCCTGACGCACAGGAAATCTCCTATGACGCGGCCTTTCAGATTGCACAGCGCTCCAGAGAGACCCTGTTCATCTGTCAGCTGAGTCATGTCGCACGTTACCTGCCCTTGCAAAAAAGAGATAGAATCGGGACCCGCGATCAGAACATAGTCATACTGATTTAGTTCACAAACTTGCATATCGAGTCTCTGAGTTCAGTTGCATCGTCATTGCTCAGCGAGTGGGTTAGCTAGCTAGAACGTAATGGATTATTGTCGCATAATATGCCAAGTGAAGGCCTGTTATTAAAAGCACTGTTCGGTGATAATTATATGACTGAATTAAGCAAGCAAAAAATATTCTGGCATAGTCGCCGTGGCATGTTAGAGCTGGACCTGCTGCTCGTTCCCTTCGCGCAAGAGATTTTCGAAACTCTGCCTTTGGATCAGCAGCGGCTGTACGAAGAGTTGCTACGTGAAGAGGATCAAGACCTATGGAACTGGTTTCTTGACAGAGCGGAACCCTCCGAGCTTAAGTACAAACAGCTCATCGCACAGATACTCTCGCATAAGGCCTCTCAGGCATAAGCTTTAATTCGTCCTCGTAACTCAAGCGAGAATGTTTTTGTTATGCGTATTTTGCGTCTGTAGCGGGCGTCGCTTGCGCGAAGTGTTAATTGCCGTGCGGGACAATTCGCGCCCAGATGTGCCAAGCTTTTTGGCTGGTTTATGGCAGGTTTTGCAGTGCTTTTGGCCCTAACTGTGTGAAGCATCGAAGGTTTAGCATGCTGAAGACGAGTTTTTTAAGAATGCCCACATCCATTTTATTTAGTGACTTACTTATCTTTCCTAAGGCAAACGCTTTCCTTGCGACGTAGGCAGGGGGAAACGCGCGCATCTCGATTAGGACGTTACTTAGACACCAATGAATTAAGCCGGTCGTGATACTTTCTGGCATTCAGAAAATACGTGGATCAATCCGGTTTACTTACTTCAGGCACGAGAATTGTATCTTCCGCTTGAGTCAAAGTGTCAGGAAAATCGAGAGTGAAGTGCAATCCGCGACTCTCTTGCCTCTGCAAAGCACTGCTGATGATCAGTTCTGCGACCAACGCCAAGTTGCGGAGCTCCAGGTTGTCGTTGGTGACTCGGTGCTTGATGTAGTAATTGCGAACTTCTTCTCGAATGACGCTGATGCGACTTCGGGCTCTTTGGAGCCTTTCACTTGTTCGGACGATCCCGACAAAATTCCACATAAAGCGGCGGATTTCATCCCAGTCATGAGAGACCAATATCTCGTCATCTGAATCGGTTACTCGGCTTTCATCCCACGGGGTGATTCGATCAATCAGTGTCGTTCCGTCAAAGCGCGCTTCAATACTTTCGGCTGCGCCGAATGCGATCACAAAACATTCTAGCAGTGAGTTGCTTGCCATCCGGTTAGCACCGTGCAGGCCAGTGAAACTGGTCTCACCTATTGCNTAGAGGTTGNTGACATCCGTTTCNCCGCGCGTGTTTACCATNACTCCCCCNCAAGTATAGTGNGCTGCCGGTACGACTGGAATACGNTCGCGAGTGATATCGATTCCGAAGCNAAGACANCGTTCGTAGATATTNGGAAAGTGTGNTTTGATGAAGNCNGANGGCTTNNGGGTGATGTTGAGATACACGCAGTCGCAGCCCAGCCGCTTCATTTCATGATCAATNGCGCGAGCAACGACGTCTCTTGGNGCGAGTTCGGCCAATTCGTCAAAATCTGGCATGAAGCGTGTTCCGTCGGGTAATTCCAGGCGGGCACCTTCGCCGCGCAGCGCCTCAGTAATCAGAAACGATTTCGCATGCGGATGATACAAACAGGTTGGATGGAATTGATTGAATTNGAGGTTAGCGACCCGACAACCTGCTCGCCAAGCCATGGCGATGCCATCACCGCTTGCTCCGTCGGGATTGCTNGTANANAGGTAGGCTTTGCTGGCGCCACCGGTGGCCAGTGCAACAAAGCGTGAACGAATTGCCTCGACACGTCCGCTCGCCTGAACTAACACATAGACGCCGACGCAGATCCGCCCAGTTCCGGTTGGTTCCGTCACCAGGTCGACCGCGGTACAGCCTTCCAACAGGGTGATGTTGGCGTGGTCTCTGGCTTTCNGNTNCAAGGTCTGNAATATCGCTCTGCCGGTAGCATCCGTTGCGTGAATGATGCGTCGGTGACTGTGGCCTCCTTCCTGAGTCAGGTGAAGAGATGCGAGATTTGCATGCTTTCCGGGTGCGCCGCCATTTCCGGCCGCTTCCGCTTCTGATTTGGTGGTAAAAGGAACGCCTTGTGCTACAAGCCAGCTGACTGCTGAGGCGCTGTGTTTAACAATGTGTTTCACCACGTCACGATGGCAAAGTCCAACCCCAGCATGTAAGGTATCTTCAACGTGGGAATNAACGCTGTCACTTTCATCAAGCACAGCAGCGATGCCACCTTGCGCGTAATAAGTTGCACCTTCCTGCAAATCTCCCTTGCTGAGCACAATTACACGTGCAAAGTCAGCGGTTCTTAGCGCTAGAGTCAGACCTGCTGCACCGCTTCCAACGATAACGAGGTCGGTTTTCAGTTTTTCAAAATCTTGAATCTCATTCATAAATAGCTTGTTAGTGACTGTAATATGGCCAGTTTTAGATTGCTCTAGCGCTTGATGCAAGGCCACTCAGGCTGGTGAAACTGCGACCTTTCCGTAATCTGGCCAACTCTTCAGAAGCGGAAGACTGAGCGTTTCTGTAGAATGTATCTAATTTTATCGGTTTTATTAAATTTTGCACGCGGGCTTTGCCGGAAATTATGAGGTCTAAAGCAGCGCAAAGGCTTCAAGCATCGATAGGCGATGCGTCAGGCGTGCAGTGAACTCGGGTTACAGCGCTCGGCTGGAAATTAGGCATGTCTGGAATGGAGGAGACTACCGATCAGCAGTTGGTTGATCAGGTGCTGGCGGGCAAAAAAAATGCGTTTAACTTGCTGGTGATGCGTTATCAGTATCGTGTCGCAGCCTTGATCGCCCGGTTTATTGGCGATCCTCAGGAAGTTGAGGACGTGGCGCAGGAGGCATTTATCAAGGCATACAGGGCCTTAGCATTATTTCGAGGAGATAGTGCATTCTACACTTGGCTCTACCGAATTGCGGTGAATACTGCTAAAAATCATCTGGTCTCTCGCAGTCGACGGCCGCCTGCGCATGATTTAGAAATTGACGAAGTAGAGCCAACTGAAATAGGCAGTGTGCTTCATGAGATTGAGGGTCCGGAAGGCAATCTGTCGACAAGTGAATTGAAATCCGCTATCGAAGCGGCTATAGATTCCTTGCCAGAAGAGTTGAAGACAGCCTTCATTTTGAGAGAGTTTTCAGGGTTGAGCTACGAGGACATTACTGAGGTTATGGATTGCCCTGTCGGCACCGTGCGTTCGCGCATTTTTCGTGCGCGAGAAGCGATTGACCATAAGATCAAAGATCTTTTGTAAAGCTTATCTCGAAAAGCTTAACAGGTTTAGTGCATCGGTTTGAGAACTTTTTTGTCAGGCTGATGTCTATGAAATGTCGGCATCAGTCAAANCCAATGTCAGGCACAATCAGCAATGACGCGAATGCTTTGGCAATATGGAGCAAGAATGCTGGAATTCTGGTTCTAGCCGATACAACGAGTGAGATACGCCGGGGAGCCGGTGCGGGTGGATATGAATCTATGTCAAACACAGAAAAGACAACACATGCTGCGGCCTCAAAGCAAACGGGCGAGGCCCTCTCCGCTGCGATGGATGGGGAGGCTGATGATTTGGCTTTACGTCGACTGATTCAGGAGTCGGCGACTGACACAGCGCTTATGGAAAAGTGGGAGCGATATCACCTCGCTCAGGACTTGATGCGAGGACGTGGAAGGCAAGTTTCGTCGGGCTTCTCGAGACAAGTGGCCTTGGCTGTAGATACTGAAATCGCTCCCCGAGCTTCGAGTATGGCAGTCATCAATTGGAGCCAACAGCTGTTCAAATTAGCCGTAGCGGCTGTTGTTGCGGTGGTGGCTGTTGTCACTCTTCAACCTGACCCCAATGAATCGGAGACTCCCGTTATAACAGTGTCTGCTGAGAACGCGAGCCAACTGCCTGGTGCNGACTTGCTTGCGCAATCCTTAATTTCTGATCCTGAGCCAGTGAAAGCGCCAGTGCCTGTTGACCCAGAAGCGCAGAGGCGGCTTCGGGACTACATTGAAAGCATGAGCTTTGATTCCGACGAAACGGTGCGNAGCGAACATATTCAGAAGTCACCCCTGTATCGGCTTGTTAATCAGTTGCAAACAGACAAACCGTAATCTGATGGATGATTTGCCCTTAGTGCTTGTAGCGTGGTTCGGTTTTTGGAGTGGTCCGACCGCGTGTGCATAGTGTCGTCGCCGCGTAAGTTTGGCATAGATGCTTGGAGACTTGACCTCTTTATGGCGGGCGGGTCCTGTTTAAGCGATTAAATCCTTTGATCGAAAACGGCTTCTCGCATCGTATAAATTGACATGGTTACAAGATCCTGCTCTGTTCGATTCACTTTCTTCTTTATTTTTACCGTCTTCAGTCCTGCGGCCGCTCTGCAGCTCTTTGTGTCAAACATCCTCAGTGCGGCGGAGCTGCCTAATTTTGCTGACCTAGTCGAACGCAATGCCCCCTCCATCGTGGAGATTTCGACGATCCGGCGGATGGTAGCGCGCTCTCCGGTTCCAGATTCGGAACTAGAAGAGTTGCTGCGGCGCATAAACCCGGGCCAAGAGCCAGAACTTGAGGTGGAGGGCTTGCCTGAACAGCGTCAACGGGCAGCGGTTGGCTCCGGCTTTCTGATCTCGGATGATGGCTACGTGATCACGAACAATCATGTTGTGGCTTCTGCAGATGAAATTCAGGTGACACTTAACGATCGCCGGGTTTTTAATGCTGAAATTATCGGTCTCGATGCACCTTCTGACCTAGCGCTTTTGAAAATCAACGCGGCAAACCTTCCTTATGTCGGCTTCGGTGATTCGGATGAGCTTCGGGTCGGGGAGTGGGTNTTGGCCATAGGCTCGCCTTTTGGTCTNGAGTTCTCGGCNGCTGCTGGGATTGTNAGCGCGAAAGGGCGCTCGGTNCCGGGCCGTTCCTCCTACAATTACATGGCTTTTATTCAATCCGATGTTGCCATCAATCAGGGNAACTCTGGTGGGCCTCTATTTGACCTTAATGGCGACGTAATTGGGATTAACTCGCAGATACTGAGCAGTACTGGTGGCTCAAACGGTATTTCTTTCTCGATCCCAAGCAACGTCGCAATGAATGTGATTCAGCAATTGCGCGAGTCCGGAGTAGTTGAGCGGGGATTACTCGGGGTTCGCATGCGTGAGGTTGATTTTGCCCTCGCTGAAATATTTGGTATGGAGCGTCCGCGTGGAGCGTTCGTAGATGAGGTGCAGTCCGACAGTCCGGCAGCGAAAGGGGGTATACAAAACGAAGACATCATCCTGGGATTCAACGGTCATGAGATTGAACACTACACAGATCTTCCTTTCTATGTGGGCCAGTATCGACCTGGAACTGAAGCTTCGGTCAGGGTTTATCGGAATGGGGAGCTGANTCAACAAACTGTGGTCCTAGGAAGCTCCCCGACCAATGTGGCAGTGGCGGAGATACCCGCTCCTAGCAGGGAGCGAGGCAATCCTCTGGGTTTTCGCGTTGAAGACCTGGGCGACGAAGCTAGACAGATTTCCAGCGTGGAAGGGGTGCGAATCGCAGAACTTGATGAAGGCCCTGGCCGTGAGGCCGGTCTCCTGGAAGGGGACGTGATCGTGGCGCTAAATCGACAGCTGGCAGACTCGTCGGATAGATTCTCTGAGATTGTCGATAGCTTGCCTGAGTCGGGATTTGTCCCAATACGGATTGTACGCGAAGGGCAGGCGACCACTCTAGTGCTTGAACTTTTTCCTTAGGTCTTGGTAGCGGTTCCCTGAAAGCTTTCATTTTTTCTGCCACTGAGTCATCGTTTCAGGTAGACTTGCCGCCATNTTTTACATATCGCGCGGCACCAAACTGCCAGCGCCTCCAGCATTGTGTCTGATTTAAGCCATATTCGTAATTTTTCTATAATTGCNCACATAGACCACGGTAAGTCAACACTGGCAGATCGATTCATACAGTATTGTGGGGGACTCGATGAGCGCGAGATGGATGAACAAATACTTGATACTCTCGATATAGAGCGTGAACGAGGCATCACAATCAAGGCGCAGAGCGTTACCCTGCACTACGATGCGCAGGACGGGCGCACTTATCAGCTCAACTTCATAGATACGCCTGGACACGTTGACTTCACTTATGAAGTGTCTCGGTCTCTTGCTGCGTGCGAAGGAGCTCTTCTGGTTGTTGATGCAGGGCAGGGCGTCGAAGCGCAATCGGTAGCGACGTGTTACACCGCCATTGAACAAGGTTTGGANGTGTTGCCCGTGCTCAACAAAATGGACTTGCCTCAGGCGGACCCTGACCGGGTTCGGGTCGAAATAGAAGAGATAATTGGATTGGACGCCACTGGTGCGGTCTGTGCAAGCGCAAAAACTGGACTCGGCGTAAAAGAAATATTGGAACAGATAGTATATAATATTCCATCACCAATAGGGAATAGAGAGAATGATCTGCAAGCGCTTATTATAGATTCATGGTTCGATAACTATCTTGGTGTTGTTTCTCTCGTAAGGGTTGTCCAGGGAACCTTGCGAAAAGGCGATAAGATTGTCGCGAAATCAATTGGTAAAGCTCACGTTGTTGACAATGTCGGCGTATTTACCCCAAAGAGGAATCAGACAGGCATTCTGGCTGCCGGNGAAGTAGGTTTTGTCGAAGCTGGGATCAAGGATATTCATGGGGCCCCGGTGGGTGACACCCTGACGCTTGCGAAAACACAGGAGGTAGCTGCGCTTGCTGGCTTCCGTCAAATTCAACCGCAGGTGTTTGCAGGACTATATCCGGTTTCCTCCGATNATTTTGAGAATTTTCGCGACGCCTTGGAAAAGCTTACATTGAATGATGCATCATTACAGTATGAGCCAGAAAATTCGG
Source organism: Gammaproteobacteria bacterium (assembly GCA_002719575.1). Taxonomy (GTDB): domain Bacteria; phylum Pseudomonadota; class Gammaproteobacteria; order Pseudomonadales; family Pseudohongiellaceae; genus UBA9145. Next base: position 14,737 of record PBHS01000039.1, read on the forward strand.
ATGCGCTGGGCTCTGGGTTTCGCTGTGGCTTCCTTGGAATGCTGCATATGGAGATCATTCAGGAGCGGCTTCAGCGGGAATATGACCTTTCGCTAATCACGACTGCGCCCACCGTTGTTTACGAGGTTGAATTGGAGAACGGTGAGCTCACTATGGTGGAAAGCCCTTCCGGCCTGCCACCGATCAACGATATTAAAGAAATGCGTGAGCCCATCGTGTGTGCCAATATTCTTGTCCCGCAGGAATACCTTGGAAATGTGATTAATTTGTGCGTTGACAAGCGCGGCGTCCAGAAGGATATGCAGTTCATCGGGAAACAAGTATCACTTTCTTATGAGCTGCCGATGAATGAGGTCGTGATGGATTTTTTCGACCGCCTCAAATCTGTAAGCCGAGGCTATGCCTCTCTCGATTATCAGTTTGATCGATTTGAACGTTCCAGCCTAGTCAGACTGGATGTTTTGATTAATGGCTCAAGGGTTGACGCTCTCGCGCTTATTGTTTTCCGGGATCATGCCCAATCAAAAGGACGTCTTCTTGTGGAAAAGATGAAAGAGCTGATTCCACGGCAGCTTTATGACATTGCCATACAGGCTGCAATTGGTGGTCAGATTATCGCCCGATCGACGGTGAAAGCATTGCGAAAGAACGTCACTGCAAAATGCTATGGTGGCGATGTATCGCGAAAGAAAAAACTGCTGGAAAAGCAGAAAGCAGGAAAGAAACGAATGAAGCAGGTGGGTAATGTTGAAGTGCCTCAGGAGGCATTTCTGGCCGTACTTAAAGTAGAGAGCTGAGTAGACGCAGATGAATGTTGATTTTTCGCTAGTTTTATTGGTACTGGTTACTTTTTGTGGATTTCTGTGGGTACTTTTTTGAATGACTAAAAAGAATTAACTTTCGAATTTTGAGAAGCTGACTCAAATAGTGACGAAGCTGACGCATACGGTTTTAACATTTGGGGGCGGTAAAAACAATAAGAAAGAATTCC
>PBHS01000040.1 GCA_002719575.1 Gammaproteobacteria bacterium
CTGCCGCAAACACACGTATGTATGACCCCTTACCCCTTGTATGAGGCAAAATCAGCCGCTGCCACGTCTCACTTCGCGAGCCATTGCCTGGATTCTGCAGATAAATCAGATGAGACCGCTCGGCAGCAACTACCATGTCTAACCAACCATCACGGTTTAGGTCAACAAGCACCACATCCTCAGGCGCAGGCACATCTTCCGCTTCGGCCACGGTAATATTGAACCAGAAATCTGGATCATTCGATCCATAATGGATTCGCACATGGCCCGCCACCGGCGGCACAAAATCCTCCTGAAACAAAGTCGAATCATATTGTGCATCCGATTCATGAACCGAAACGATATCTTCTGTTCCATCTTTATCTATATCGCCCATGACAAATCCATCGCTGCCACTGAAATTAACGCCGGCAGACACGGGATCGTCAATGAGATGCTCCCGCCAGCTGATATACTCACCGTTCGCAGATTGGGCTTGAGTCAGGGTTTCGCCCACGAGAGGCTGGGCATGGGCTTGTCGAAAATTGTAAAAAATCATGCACAAGGCAATCAATGTCGCAGCAGTTATAGGTGATTTAATAATCATGACTGGCTCCTTTTTTGGTGCAGTGTAACAAGGAGCCGGCGAAAAATTTATCTGCTAGCCATCTAATGTACCGTCTTGAGATTACACCCACCTCTCTCCTGCGGACCGATCAGCGTCGGTTCCGAAAACCTGCACGCGCGCGACGGACCTGGCTTAGCTGGACCCTCACCACCGGCTTCTGTCTGGAATTGCACCGGAGTTGCAAAATATTAAGTTAAGCGCAATAGGAATAAAGCATCTGTGAAGACTTCGGTTTACGACACTGGACAAAGACTCAATGAAGACATACCTTTGATCAAAACAGGCAACAGGGTTGTTAGGAGTAATACGCATGCGAATCCGCTTCTACCTCATCGCGCTGGTACTTCTGAGCGCTGGGCTGGCGTCTAAACTAACCACAGCTCAAACAGCTGTGGTGTCCAGCTACACAGAAGTAACCGATGAGCGCCTCCTCAATCCAGAGGCGCACAACTGGCTATCCTATCGCGGCACGCTCGATGGCTGGGGCTTCAGCAAACTGGATGAAATCGACGACGGTAATGTCCAAAAGCTGGAACCGGTTTGGAGTTTCTCAACTGGTGTACTGGGCGGCCATGAAGCCCCCCCTATCGTTAATAATGGCTCAATGTTTGTCACCACGCCGGGAAATCTGGTGTATGCAATTGATGCAGCCAGTGGCGATTTACTATGGCGCTATCAACATGATCTGCCCGAGGCCTATATCGCTTTCCATAGGACCAATCGCGGCGTTGCCCTGTATGGCGATAAAGTCTTCACCGCAACTCTCGATGCGCGCGTGGTAGCACTTGATGCGGCTACTGGACGCAAGGTATGGGATAGTACTGTTCAGGATAATAACTTTGGTTACTACATCACAATGGCTCCATTGGCCATTGACGGTAAGATATTGGTAGGCACCTCCGGAGGCGAGCTGGGCATCCGAGGCTTCGTTGTGGCACTGGATGCGGAAACCGGCGAAGAGGTTTGGCGAACCTACACCGTTCCTTCACCAGGAGAGCCGGGTAACGAGACGTGGCCAGGAGAGTCATGGCGGACTGGCGGCGCGGCAGTCTGGGTTCCGGGCCACTATGATGCGGAGTTGGGTTTAGCCTACTTCGGGACCGGTAATCCCGGTCCGTGGATAGGAGATCAGAGACCTGGCGACAACCTCTATACCAACTCAGTAATAGCGCTAGATATCAAGACAGGCAGGATTCGTGCCCACCATCAGTATCACTGGAACGGCTCATGGGATTGGGATGAAGTCTCCACGCCAATTCTGATGCCGGTCGAACGCCAAGGCCGAATGATTGACGCTCTGGTGCACCCAGGCCGAAACGGCTACTTGTGGACCCTCGAAAGATCCGCGGACAAAATCAGTTTCATTAACGCAGAGCCTTACGTTTATCAAAACGCATTTGCTAGCCTCGACCCCGTAACTGGGCGTCCCACTTATGATCCAGAACATAAGCCAACCACCGGTAGCACCACTTCTTTCTGTCCCTCGCTGTGGGGCGGAAAAGACTGGCCTCCCGCAGCCTACAATCCGACAACCGGTCTGCTGTATATACCGGCCAACGACAACCACTGCGGCGTGATCGAAGGTCGTGAGGTGACCTACATGCCCGGAAGTTCCTTCATGGGCGCTCGCACTCAAATGACGGTGCCAGAAGGAACAGACCATATCGGCGAGATTCAGGCCTGGGACATGAACACCGGCGAAGAGGTATGGACCCAGGAATTTGATTCACATAACTGGGGCGGTATACTGACTACCAGCGGCAATCTCATTTTCAGCGGCGGAACCAGTGACCGCATGTTTCGGGCGCATAACGCCTCAACTGGGAAGTTGCTGTGGGAGTTCAAAACCAACTCCGGCATAATAGGTGTCCCTTCCACGTTTTCAGTTGACGGCAAACAGTATGTCGCCGTGCAGGCCGGTTGGGGGGTGGACGCAGCAAGCATGACCGCTCGTCTTGATATGGTGCGGAGCACGCGAACCTTTGTGCCACAGGGAGGCGTTATTTGGGTTTTCNCACTGCCCGACTAATANCGCCGCTTAANCTGATCAGGCATGGTCCCAGAAGGAGNCGTCTTCACCNCGGNCAGCGCAGCCAATTTGANNCCCTTGANATCNGCCATGTTCAGCCCGAGGTGGCCATGGCTNANNACCTCTTNCNTCTGACACGTGCTNNTTCGGGCAATTCGTTCGTATTGGACGCGGAGCCCGATTCACCGCAGGTNCACAGCTTCACTCGNGAGAAATGCGAAGCTTATCCTTTGCTANTGCTTGACAATCGGCGTCAGCAAGTCNGAGTCATGATNCNTNAGAGATTCGGATGTCGGTGATGCCAGGCAGTCTCTAACTGGTAAGCATGGCCTATTCGGCAAAGAGTGGCCTCGGAATATTTGCTGCCCATCAGTTGCATCACAAAAGGCTGNGCTTTTTGATTGAATCCACAGGGCAGCGANAGCGTCGGCGTGCCGGCGAGATCTGCGGGTATCGTAAACTGGCCCTGAAAATTTTTTACCACCTCCTTCATNGTTTCTGCGTCGCCCTTCTGAGCATCTGCACTGACTTCAAACACCATGCCTCCGGAAGGACAGATAACTGCATCAACCTCATGCAGCGCTGCTTCAAAACGTGCNCTGAATTTCGCTCGNTGCTCCTTTGCTGCCACGTATTCTGCTGCTGTCATCCCCATACCCATGCGAAGAACATTGCGCAGATAGCATCCGTATTCATCCTTCCTAGCAGGGAAGAATTCTCGGTGGGCTCGGTATGCCTCATAGCCCGTCAGTGGTAGCCAAAGATTACGATAATCCATGGGACCTTCACGGGGCATNTCTATAGCGACACATTCCATACCGAGTGCAGTCAACGTGGCAATCGCCTGCTCAAGTGCTTCAAGTAGCCCCGAATCAGTGNCATGNCTAAGCCAACTGGCATCTACACCCAGGCGCAGCCCATTCAGATTTGGCGCATCGATCCCGGCGATCTTTGTGTCCTCTCGATTCAAAGAGGTCTTGTCATTTTCATCATAGCCGGCCATGCAGTTGTACAAGGCTACCGCGTCTGCCACNGAACGAGCCATAGGACCAACATGNTCAAGTGACTCCGCCAGCGCAAGTACGCCATGACGGCTCACTCTACCGTANGTCGGCTTAAGGCCGGTCACACCATTGGCCATGGCTGGATAGCGGATGGAACCGCCAGTATCNGTACCGATAGCCGCGAAACAGAGGCCTGCCGCCACAGCTACGCCGGAACCCGAGGAAGATACCCCCGCCCATAGCTCTTTGCCCCAAGGGTTTTTGGGAATTGGAAACTCAGGATTGTAGGCAGAAAGAGCGCCTTCGGTCAGATTGAGTTTGCCCAGTAAAACAGCGCCTGCATCTTTAAGCTTTCGCACCACTGTTGCGTCAAACTCCGGCACGAACTGCTGACGTACTTTCAATCCGCCCTTGGTCAGGATACCTGCGGTGTAACAGAGATCTTTTACCGCGACCGGTACACCATGCAATNGNCCTCGATACCGNCCAGCTCTTATTTCATCCTCAGCACGCTGCGCCTGCNCTCGGGCCAGATCCGAGCTCACTGTCGCAAAGCTCAGCAACTCATTATCCAGTGCGTCAATGCGAGCGAGCATATGCTCAGTAAGNAAGAGCGAAGACAGTTTTAACGATCGCAGCTGCTCCCCAACAGACAATATTGACTGATANTGCAAAGGTTTTGACATCACNTACCCCGGAAAAATTCAGCTTGTTCGTAGTCGCGGGTACCCTGNTTTGCGGGCGCAAGTCTGTTTCANTCTNGGCCTGCTGCGAAAACCAGCNAGTCTTTANATACAGGGGGCCGCTTGAAGCGATACAGAAAGGTCTGAATACACCAAGTGGTCGNCAGACAAACTGCAGANACTGAGNCAATCGCTTATTCAGAGAGCCATGCAAAAAAGGCGGGCCAGGTTNACTGGTCCGCCTTTTTNTCACCTTGCTAAACCGATCGTATGGCTGGCTCAGACCTTGTTAACCGCAGCAGCCATNGCATCCAAGACATNTTTGACNACCGACTGCGAGGAAGCGATNTTCATGCGCATGCGACCGGCGCCGCCCTNGCCATATACGGACCCCGGGTTAAGATAGACGCCGGAGTTATGCACCATCCAATCTTGGAAGTAGTGCTCCGCTGTTCGCTTACCGTGNGACTCNNATTGCGCCTCAGCNCCGATTGAAGCCATNGTCTTNGCGAAATCAAGNAACGTCATATANGTACCCTCATTACGCACGTATCCGACGCTNGGCATATTGGTCTTNACATATTCTTCGATCATNGTGTGCGTTCTGTCCATGTATGCATTAGCCTGATCNAACCATTCCCGGCCATACTTGTAGGCTGCAACATTGGCCACNACGCCCAACGTNCTCAACTCAGCGCGATGATATTGATTCACGCGACGCAGCATAGTTGGNGACTTCGAGTAGTAGTANGCGTTTTTCATACCAGCTAAATTAAACGTCTTGCTGATAGCGTTAAAAGTTAAGCTATTGNTCACCACATCGCGATCAGGTAATGCAGAGAAAGGCGTGAANNTCTGATCACCGCGAATAACATCNGAATGGATTTCGTCTGACAACACCACGATACCATGCTCCAACGCAANACGGCCGATTCGCAGAAGCTCCTCCTCTCGCCAAACATTCCCCGTTGGGTTTTGAGGATTACAAACTATCAATACGCGAACGTCTGATGTCATCTTGGTCTCAAGATCTTCGTAATCAATTTCATAACGACCGTTCTTTAATTTCAATTCACTGTCAACAGTCTCTATATTGGCTGCACTAGCCATGGTGTAAAACCCNGAATAGGCAGGGGACATAATCAAGGCCTTGCCACCCCGCGGGACAAATGAACGCATCGCGGCGATCATGCCAGGATAAACACCATCTGACAGTGTCACCATGCTTGCATCGATATCATTGTTGTGATGCTCTCCGTTCCATTTCACAATTTCGCTCGTCAATTCTTCAGTACTGGCGAGATAGCCCCAGCTGTGGTGCTGAACTCGTTCCATCAAAGCCTCGGTGATACAGGGCGCGCATTCGAAGTCCATTGAAGCAACGCCCATACCGAACTTAAACTCTCCACTGGGATAATTTCGCGGTGGTGAGTCCCAGCGGGCGCAATTGTTTCCTGCACGATTATATACGGTGTCGAAATCAAAATTGCCGTTAGCATGTCTTGGGTAGGATTGGGTGGGGCTAGCACCTTGAGCGTTTGCTTGGGAAGCGCCAACGGCTAGAGAGCCGGTTGCGCCGGCCAAAGCAGTGAAGCCGGCATTTTTCATGAAGGATCTTCGATTGAGACCTGCGTTCTTGTTCATGGGATGACCTCTATTCGCTCTCTTATAACTGTGTTTTTATTTGTTATTATGATGTCAATTACAACGCCTTAAAATCAGCATATTCCTCATTCTGAATTAGTGCAACCGATTTAGGGAAAATCCTAGAAGGGGGTGCTACGAACTAGATGAACCGACTCGCTCCTGCACTCTGGCACCGCGAAGTATATTTACCATTCCGTAGTTGCCTTCATGGCATGCGTACTCGTAAAGCTGCCCGCCAACCTTGGTCATCGGCACGATGCCAGTAAAGCGATCGGTGAAGGTTGCCGGGTCCTCAACGGTAAATTCATAGTCAACGGTAAGGTCGTCCACGCGGGTGAAACGCTCTGTGAGGACCTTCTGTGCCGACGTCCCCGCCTGACCAAAGCTAGCTGAAAGCCCATTGAAATTTCGCGTTACTACCACCAAAGTATCTTGCTCCCAGAATCCCTTGGAATCGCCTGTCCACAAGCGCACTTCACCACTAAGCGGTGGTAAATCATCGGCCGACTGATAAAGAGGCACGATGCGTGCGTCATGGATCATTTCCGTCATAACAACCACCGTGTCTTTTGACTGAAAAATCTGCACATTGTTGTTGTAGAGACTGGGCACGAACGGGGGCCCGGCATTGAACCCAATGATGCAGCGCTCCGACAGGCCGCGATCTTCAGGGCCATCTGTGCCAATACCGCCTGCTGCGATGCGCACCGGCCTCTTTTCTCCCGTTGTCGCACCACCATAGATCCCCTGCCGGGCAATCGCCCCGGTCATCAGACTCGGGAGTTGGCCATTCTCGGGATAAACAATGTGCGAGGTGCGTACCAGTTCTCCAATCCCAGCGTTCTCTATCCAAAAATCGTTGTAGGATTCGTCAACGCCTTCGATAGCGAGGGCCGAGTCAGAATTCGCGTCGGCAGCGGCGCGACGAGCTCGTATCTGTTCAATCTCTTCCGACGTAAGAAACTGGCGATAGCCAAATTCTTCGGGCCGCTGCATGGGCACGTCAGAAGAAAAGTTCCAGACACCTTGAAGATCGGGATGCCCCCATTCCGTTCTGGGCACCTGAGCACCTAGCACGCCAGACAGTAAAATTGCTCCCGCGGGAATCAGGAAGGATGTTAAAAACTTTGAGTGCCTTGTATGAATCATTTTAGTTTCTGTCGTCTTTGATTCGGCCCGCAATAGAAAAGTTGCAAGCACAGGATTGCCAGTTGGGCCTGCGTAGCCCGATTGTCGCTAACAGCCTTGAAAGCGAGCAAAATCTAGCCGAGCACCTCACGAAAGACTTTGACCGCAACTTCCATCTCTCCCATGCTGCCTAAAGAGATTCGGCAGTGCGTGTTTTCCCAGGGTGGGAAATCCCTGCCAACAGCGACTTTCCGCTCCATGCATGCGTCGCGAAATCCTCGAGCAGGCGCGCGCAAGTCGACAAACAAATGATTTGTATGAGATTCAGGAACTTCGTAGCCCAGATCGTTGAGAGCGCCTACAGTAAAAGCCTTAACTCTGTTGTTCTCTTCCCGCTCCCACTCGATATGTTCCCGATCCTCGAATGCCGTTAGCGCAGCAATAGCGCCCAGCATGCTCACGTCCCCCATACCCCAAGAATTGCGAATCGCGCTCAGAGTATCTCTGTGCCCCATAGCATAGCCGATACGCATGCCGGCCAACGCGTGGGCCTTGGAAAATGATCGAGTGATAAAGACGTTTTTAAACTCTTGAGTAAGCGCCAAGCCTGTCTGAATTTTTGCCGGATCACCGTAGTCGATGTAGGCCTCATCCAGATGAATGTAAGTATCCGGAGATTCTTTTAGAATAGCTCGGACCGCAGCGTCGATAGCTCCCGGATCATGAACTGTCCCCGACGGGTTATTCGGATTGCAAAGATAGACCAAACCAGATCCTCTGGAGACTTTGATCATTTCCGGCAAATCGAGTTTAGCCTCGGCATTAAGAGGAATCAGCTTAACCGGAAGGCCCGCCCCTCTGGCAGTTGCTTCACTGGTGGAAAACGTCGGACCAGCTGTAACCAGAGGTTTGTCCTCACTCACGAAAGCACGCACTGACCCTTGTAACAACCAAGTTGACCCGGAAGCCAAAATGACGTTGCTGCGATCGATGTTAAAACTAGAGGCAATGGCATCCTGAAGTTCCGGCACATAATCCGGTGAATAGCCTCGGCCCACTCTCTTTGAGGTGTGAGCTTTGATGGCTTCAAGAACGCGAGGGCCCGGCCCCCTGCCACTCTCGTTTTGGCTGAGCTGGATGATACCGTTATCAAAAACGCCTGCACTACGAGCATGGCGTGACTGCGCAAATGCGCCCGGAGTTAGCAGTGTGGTGCCGCCTATCAGTCCAGCTGCTGTGCCAAGACCGGCGGTTTTGAAAAAGCCGCGACGTGTTGTTTTCATTATAGTCCTCCTGTATCGATCAAACCGACGTTCGTCAGAGTGCCCGAGGTAGCGCAACTTCATAAGCGGGCGGTCCGTATTTCCGAACCATAATAGCGCCAGTGTTGGGCAATTGCCAAAAAATAACCGGCCTCAAATACTGTTATTGCCNAGTCTTGTGGCCACCCAAGATAAGGCAGCGCGATTGATCGGCTAAAGAGATCAAACGATGCNCCCATTCCCTCAATCTTGTCAGTTTATAACAGGTATAATTTATTTCACGCTTTACAAGTGAACTGCCGCTCGATCTTGTCTTCTAAGCTTTTAAGACCTGAAGTGTAGTCTACCGCCGTCAAAATAGAATCGACTTATGATAGATATCTTGAAACACCGCGCAGGACGAGAACTTACTGTGCCGAGTATGGTGATACTCTGTCTTACAATGCCCGAATTAACCAGCGCTCAAGACGCAGCAGGAGATGGCTCAACAGTAGTCTATCCGGCTGCTTACTTCACTGAATGGCAACCAATCACTGCAGGTGACATGCTGGCAAGGATACCGGGCCAAGATACCAATGGACGCGGCAGTGGGGGTGGTGGCTTCGGTCCGGGTAGCTTCTCCGGAAGCCCATCTCGCGGCGGAAGAGGGCTTGGCAGCGGAGCTGGGTCCACCGAAATTCTGATCAACGGAAAACGAAACGCAGGCAAAAATAATTCAACACAACAAATGCTTCAACGTATCGCCTCCTCGCAGGTACAGGAAATCCAGATTATAAGAGGCACCTCCGGGGACCTGGATGTCAGGGGCAGCGGGCAGATCATTAACGTGGTTCTATTCGAAGAGCTTTCCTCGACCAGCTTTGCGTATCAAGGATCCCTGAATTACTCACAGGACGACGCAGTTCAACTGGGCGGAACTTTCGCTGTAAACGGCCAACGGGGTGCTCTTGATTACACAATGACTCTGCGCAGCCAGCCGCGTTACCGAAACAGTTTGAACAACGAGAGCAGCATTTTAGGCGATTTCTCCCCCAACGATACCGTCATCGAGGAAATCACCANCGANGGCGGTAANAATGAATTGANCTTTAATCTGGCCTATGCAATCAACAGCAATAGCACAGTTCAACTGAACGGTCTGTTTGCCGAACGGGAAGCTCCGACAAACATCGACCGCGTAACAACCGATCTTCGCAGTAATCCGGTTGCGCATCTTGTAGAGCACGAAGCAAATCCGAACCCGAGAGACAATTGGGAGGGCGGGTTTGACTATGAATACACGTTTGACAATGGAGCACGCTTTAAGTTGCTTGGCATTGCAAATCAGGATGACAACCTGCGGACTCGCCGACGTTTCCAGCTCTTTGGAAACAAGATGAAAGAACTCAACCTATTCCTGAACTCCCACTCGATTACCAAAGAGCTTATCGTTCGTGGTTCTTATACATTCGATTTCCTGGAGGATCAAAGCGTTGAGGTAGGTGGCGAACGTGCCCAGACCACTCTGAATTCTACACTAGAGCTTGGCTTGCTAAATGCGTTCGGCAAACCATCGGCTGCGCTGGGGGGGCTTGTGCCTGTTAACCTTGGCCTCGCCAACTCCCAAGTCGAAGAAATCCGCTACGAGCCATTCGCGATACATAATTGGCGGCTCAATACGAAGCTGACTCTGGAATCGACGCTGTTGTATGAGACCTCAGAGATTAACCAGACTGGCGACGCCCTGAATTCAAGAGGCTTCGACTTTATCAAGCCGAAAATTGATCTACGCTATAACATCACGCCCATGTTTCAGGTGAGAGGCTCCGTCGAACGTATCGTTAATCAGCTGAGTTTCGCCGATTTCGTCGCAGCCAATGACGAGCAGGATAACGATGCAAACACGCTAGATGGAAATGTCGAGCTCCGTCAACAAACCCAGTGGCGATATACCTTGAACAGTGAGTATCGTCTCCCGAATGACGTCGGAGTGATCAGCGCGGAACTCTTCTTCGCAGACCATCAAGATGTCATCGACTGGGTTGATGCATCGACCTCAGAGGACAACCTAGCCTCGGTAAATGGAAATCTAGGCCATGGGGTTGAGTTTGGGGCTAATGTCGCCGCGAGCATACGCATGGCCATGATTGGACTACCGAATCTTCTTGTTAACTCGACGCTAAGCGTGCAGGACTCGCAGGTCACCGATCCGTTCGACGGCANAGAACGACGATTTCGCAATTACCAGCGCGGCCGGTTTACCTTAACTACCCGACACGATTTTCCCGAATGGCGATTTAATTGGGGAACCCAATATTTCGATCGGCTTGATGGCGGTATGTTTCAATACGATATCAGGGATTTTGAATTTTCTGTTGGAGAGCCTTTCTATGGCGTCTTTGCTGAAATCCGGGACCGCCGAGGCATTACTTACCGTCTTGATGTCCGGCAGTTGACCGACGGCTCTCAGTGCCGCGAGCGTTGGCGATACGAGGGACGTCGTTCAGACGGCGTGCTCAGGGAGCTAGAATATCGTTGCACGCACGGCGGAACTCAACCCAGCCTAACCATAACCGGAAATTTCTGACGAAATTCGAAAATATCAGCTGGCCGAAACTGACTCTGTTCTAATGTCCCGCCGCCTCGGCTTTACCAGCGTTTTGAAACTGCAGCACTCCGTCATCCGGCGGCCCTCCGGCAAGTAGTTTGAGATCCATCAAGTAATCCTGTGTATTTTGCCAAGGCGCGTGCGCACCTTGTTTGGGGAACAAGTGGTTTCCTCGCTTAAAATAGCCTGGATTAAAATCAGTGACCCAATCCTGAGCTGTCATTGCAAGCTCAAAATCACGAAGTACAGGCACGCACTGATCAGCGCCTGTTGCATCCATTCGCTTCAACAGGGCGCAGACAAANTCTGAATTAAGATCCGCTCGCAACGTCCAAGAAGCATTAATGTAGCCGAACGTCTGGATCAGATTCGGCACACCGGAAAACATCATGCCCTGATAAAAAAAACGTTGGCTAAAATCCAGCTTCTGCTCGTCAATGAAAAACTTTACGCCCCCAAGCAATTCCAGCTGAATGCCGGTTGCTGTTACTAGCATATCAGCTTTTATGCTCACTCCATCCTGCATTTCAATGCTATCGGAAGTAATGCGCGCAATGGTCCCAGTAACCACATCTGCCTTACCGGAATTTAACGCACGAAAAAGATCTGAATCCGGTACNAGACAAAGCCGCTGAGTCCATGGGTCGTAGCTTGGTGAAAAATGCTTTCCCACATCTATCTCAGGTTTGAGCGCTTTTCGCAGTCTATTGAGGATATAGGTCCTGACCTTTGCCGGCTTTTCAATCGCTTGCTTGTAGAAATAGTTCTGAAATCGAATGTTGCGCCAACGCATAATCGCATAGGCCCAAGCTGCCGGTAGCAAACGATTTAACAAGTTTGCAAGCCTGTCCCGTGATGGCATGGAAACAATGTAAGTCGGTGACCGCTGCACCATCGTGACATGAGACGCCTTTTCAGCCAAGGCCGGTATAAGGGTAACTGCGGTCGCTCCGCTTCCAATGACGGCAACCCTTTTTTTGCTGTAATCCAGGTTTTCAGGCCACAACTGGGGATGGACTACCGTGCCAGCAAACTCTTCAAGGCCCGGAAAATCCGGCGTATAGCCCTCTGAATAACGGTAATAGCCGCTGCACATAAACAGCAAACGCGACCGATACTGTGTTTCATTTCCGTCACGATCCTGCGCCACAGTCATCCAAACAGACTCATCGCTGAGCCATCGAGCAGAAATCACGCGCCGGCCAAAATCTATGTTGTCCCTTACGGTGTACTCATCGATCGTTTCATTCAGGTACTCCAGGATCGAAGGGCCGTCAGAAATCGTCTTGGCCCGGGTCCAAGGTTTGAATTTAAAGCCGAATGTGTGCATGTCGCTGTCGGAGCGTATGCCAGGATAGCGAAAAAGATCCCAGGTTCCCCCGATATTCTCTCTCGATTCGACAATGCGATAGCGCTTTTCGGGACACTGTGTTCGCAGATGGCAGGCAGCGCTAATCCCGGAAATACCCGCGCCAACAATCACTATATCCAAAAGCTGCGCATTCGTTGAGTCCATGCGTTCTACCTCGCTCACTTAATCACTTGTGTTTTCTGGAACGCTGGTCTCGACATCAAGGCTCCTAGATAACGCGCAGTATTTGGCTTGTAACGCTCTGATAAACCCAGACGCATACCAAAATGCAGAGAGTAACCAACTGCGATATCAGCAATAGTAAATCGGTTTCCCACCAGGAATTGTTTGTCCTGGAGAGCAGTTTCTAGCGCACGGATGCGTGAGTAAAACCAGATTGTATAGTCCTCTACAACTTGCGAGTTCTTTCGCCCTTCTGGCTCAAGTTGGGTGTATCTCAGAATCAGTGCCAAAGGAAAGGTAAAAGTTGCATCGCTTCGATAAAGCCAATTTAGATAGTCCCCGTAATCTGCCTCATCCTGACGAACCGCTAGGGCAGTGGGTCCATAATGCTCAACAAGATACTGACAAATAGCGGTCGATTCGGTCAGTGTCCGGTTACCGTCAGTGAATGTAGGAACTGTTCCAAGAGGGTTTATATCTAAGTAACCTTCCCGCTCAAAGCGGGGCGGAAATGGCATCACTTCCAGTTCATAATCAAGGCCCAGTTCTTCAAGGCACCAGAGTGGTCGCAATGATCTTGAATTAAAACAATGAAAGAGCTTCATGAATCGTTCCACGCATAATTTTAATTTCTTCGGCGATATTCGATCTTTTTGAGATGGTCAACCTGTGAAGTCACTGGTCGCTGCAACTAGCGTCCACGACCGCCAGCGAAAGTTGACACCCAATTGCACTCTGACGAGATGCACTGGTACCCTTTGATATTCAGATAATCCAGAAAAATCTCCAATGCCTGAAGCTTAATCGGTCAGGTCAACAACGAAGCAAGCACGGAACGCTGTCCCACAAAAGGGCGGCGCCCGTGCATCACGAGAAAATTATCGACAAGCGCAAGGTCTCCTGCCGACCAAGGCAAGTCGAACGCNAGCTCTTCACTGATCGCGCAGACAGACTTCATATGTTCATCAGAGAGCGCGCTGCCGTCGCCAAAGCAAACCGACTTATTCGCCTGATTTCGAGCATCCTGCCAGCCCTTGAAGGCAGCGATCAACTGATTGAAAAAAACTCTTCGTCCATCTGGCAATCTTCTGATCGCTGGCAAAGTCGGCGTTTTCGCCTTCAAGCTGTCGTCTGGCAACCATTCGAGCTCATATCCCAGTTCTGCTAATCGAGTCGCTGCTTCCTCTTTTGTGTCCACTGACAAAGTGCTGCGCCATGACCGCCCCTGGCCGGAAGCCAAATCTGCGCTGACAGGCATCACGTTGGTGTAGCATAGACCGAGTTCATCGCAGCGTTTTACAAACTCTGGTTCCCGTCTTGTCATCTCAGCCAATAGCGCATCCGAACGGCATAGTGGAGTTGCGCCGCCTTTTCTGGGTGCCTGCTCGCAGTAAAATGCCAGCTTACTAGGAAAAATAGGCGTTTGCGCCATCTCGTGATGAAAATAGATCTCCACTTCTGGAGGCGCTTCGTTGGCTGTAAATACACGATCCGTTCGGTTTTGGCGCACCGCATTTGACAACGACTCCGCGTAGCTGAAATTTTTCTGATCAAGGTTTTGCATGACAAGATCGAAATCTTGATCTGAGTGGATGGGAAGCCCCCGAAATAGTAGCGCACCCCTTTGCGAAAGCTGCGAAAGGATCGTCAATCTATGGGTTCGAAACCAGTCGGCAACAACCTCCATATTTTGCTCGAGCTTTGCTTCGGCCCGAAAGATCGCNGGAAATCGTGATTCAAGGTCAATTTGCCCTGATAGCTGAACTTCCTGAACACCTGGGATCATAGTGTTAATCATAGATTGGATAGAAGGTATTGAAGGCGGCTTCGCAGAAAACGGCAGGATCATTAAAACGTCGTCCACGATTTAGCTCTGCAATCGCTGACATTTCCTCATCAGTTAGTTCAAAGTCAAACAGCGCCAGATTCTCCTGCAGACGATCCTTACGTGCAGTCTTCGGAATAATGGCTGTACCACGCTGAACACCCCAGCGAAGGACAACTTGAGCCGCAGATCTTCCGGTTCTCTGAGCCGCTCTCTTTACTGTCTCAGACTCTAAAACTGATTCGCTCTCTTCCGCCATATTCAACGACACATAGGACAAAGCGCCAAGGGGGGAAAACGCCGTAACCGTCATATTATAAGATTTAGCCATACGAATAAGTTTTTCCTGCGTGAGGAATGGATGCGATTCTATTTGTAAAACCTCCGGCTGTATTTTGGCGTACGCCATCAAGTCATGCAGTAATGTCGAGCTGTAATTACACACCCCGATATGTCTCACCAGTCCTGCCTGCTTGAGCTTTTCCATAGCAGCCCAAGTTTCATGCAGGGGAACCGGATCAATTTTCATCTGGGGTTCCGCAGCGTCGGGATCGAAGAGCCACTCCGGCGGATAGCGGAGGTCAAAGTCAATGTACTCAAGCGAGATGGGAAAATGGATTAGATATAAGTCCAGGTAGTCCAAACCCAAATCTCGTAGCGTTCTTTCGCACGCTGGGCGCACGTGTTGCGGCCGGTGAAAAGTGTTCCAGAGTTTTGACGTGATCCACAGGTCTTCGCGCTTGCAACAACCGGCCTCGATCGCAGCACTAATGCCATTTCCTGTCTCTCGTTCGTTACCATAATCTGCAGCGCTGTCGAAATGCCGGTAACCGGCAGCAATGGCAGACCGCACCATGTCAGCGGTCACTGCGCGATCNACTTTCCACAGCCCGAATCCGACCGCTGGGAGCTTATCTTCTCCAATCAAAAACTCTATGATCATTTCCTGCTCCTACTATCTTAGGCTCATGCGGCGAGCTTACACCTTACCAGCTCAATACCTCATCAAGACCTTGCTCTGCGGCAAAGTCCTTAACAGAAATTACTTGACCTGTGGCCGCAGATTCCTGGGCAGCACTGGCTACCAGAATCGCCCACAGACCTTGCTCGCAGTTGGCACTGTCGTGCGGTTTATTTTCAAACTGATCAACGAAAGCTTCATGCTCAAAAAAGGTGGCGCCGTTATGGCCACTGGCTTCTATCGGAGCTGGATAGGTAATATCTGTCCCCCTATAGGCTGGATGCCCCTCCACTTCAACCATAACATTGGCTTTAGAGCTGATGCCCGGGGTAAAACTTGAATGCTCTGTGGCTAGCAGCCTTCCTTGCTCACCGGTCACGTTGAGTTCTTCATAAAGCTCTTGGCTGAACATGTTGAGCGTAAAAGATGCGCTGATCCCGTCTACATATTGCATGACGACAAAGGCGTGATCATGAATATCAGACTCTTTGCCTTCGCGTCTGAAACCAATGAAGTTTACTGCCTGTCCGCTGAGGGCATATACACTTTCAATACGGTCTCCTGCCATCAGATTAATCAGGTCGAAATAATGGCAACACTTTTCCACCAGAGTGCCACCGGAAAACTCATTGAATTTGTTCCATTGCCTTACTTTGTTCAGAAAAGGTGGTCGGTACTCACTAATAGCAATCGTTTTNACCGCGCCAAGGCTGTTTTTCTTCCTGATTTCATGGAAAGCCTCCACGTACTGGGATTTAAATCGGTATTGCATGCCTAATTGGATAAAACTTGGGTACTTTCCAACCAGCTGCACCATGGATTTGGCATCATCAAGTCTGGTTGCCATAGGCTTTTCGATGAATAGTGGCTTTTCGGTGTGTTTGATCCGCTGCAGAATGTCAAAGTGAGTAAAATTCGGCGTGCAAACAAAAATTGCGTCGATCGCCGTGTCATCCACCGCTGATTTTAAATCCGGATAGACGATCAGTTTTTCGGATGTGTAACTGGCAAACTCTGTGACTGCCTCATGGATGCTTTTNGGCTCCGTGTCGTAAATTCCATGGATGCGGGCTCTGCCAAGCAGTGTCGCCACCCGCATGTGTTCCCGCCCGATCATTCCGCAGCCGACGATAAGCAGATTGCAAACGGGTTCCCCCATTGCCACGAAATCCGCCACTCGAGCGGAACGCTGTAATGATGTTTCGTCATAAAAACGCATAGTCAGTCAGGACACCTCACGACCTTTATCAAAAAAAGCAGCCTGTTTAACCACATACCGAGCCCAAATGATAATGTTGATCATAATTAATAGCCCCAACAGGGGCATAAACCATTCACTCATTCCGCCAACCAGGCCCAGTGGTGAAAACAACAAATACAGACCCGCTACACAGGACAGCAGTGTGCCCGCGCAAGGGGCTGCGAAACGCCAAGGGGTCAGATTTACTAACTCGCGATTCCGATAGGTCCATGCCTGAGCCCTCGGCATAAGCATACCAAGTACCAGCATGATAAAAGCTTCCGAAAAAAATAGAATAGCGTAAAGATGCAGAAAGTGTACGTTGATCGTGTCGGCAAACACGAACTGCATCAGTCCGTAGGCAATCACATGAAAAACGATCACTACCTTCGGACCCACTGCTGGAACCCGCCGAGTGAACAGACCCACCATTACAATCGCAATCACCGGAATATTATAAAAACCTGTGAAGATACGAATAATTTGCCATAACCCTTCGGGGGCATACTGCAAAAGCGGTGCAACGATCAGAGAAAACAGTGCAATGCACACGCTTGCGCGCTTGGCGACTGTAATTATCTCGATGTCGCTTATCGATTCGCCTTTGAGCGGCGCATAGATATCCAAACAGAAAAGCGTTGCAGCGCTGTTGAGCAACGAATTGAAAGAGCTAAATACAGCACCTANCAGAACCGCAAGAAANAATCCGGTGGCAGTAACTGGCAAAACGTCCCTGATCAGTCGCGGATAAGCCAAGTCGATTGAATCCAAGCTATCACCATAGAGATGGAAAGCAATAACCCCAGGAATCATCATTATGAAAGGGACCAGTACTTTAAAAAAACCCGAGAACAATACTCCTTTCTGGCCTTCGGCCAAATCCTTTGCCCCAAGGGTTCTTTGGATCACGTACTGATTAGCGCACCAATAGAATAGATTAGCAAAAATCATCCCGGTAAAAAGTGTGGGGAAAGGTGTCGGGTCGTCTGCCGATCCAATGGCATTAAGTTTTTGGGTTTCTGCAGTCACCACAGTCTCGAGGCCCTGAATAACACTGCCATCGCCCAACTTAGAAAGCCCCATTAGCGGCACCGCCATGCCGATAATCAGAAGTCCCATCCCATTCAACGTATCCGACACGGCGACGGCCCTAAGCCCACCNAACACCGCATAAAGGGCTCCGATACAGCCGATCATCGCTATGGTCATTGCCAGTCCGGTACTGTAGCTCACTGATAGCAAGCCCGGCACGTCAAACAGCTGCAATACGGCAATCGATCCGGAATAAAGCACGCCCGGAATAGTAACCAGCCCATAGCCAACCATAAACAGCACGACAGTCATACGGCGTACGCCATCGTCATATCGATCACACAAGAATTCCGGTAAAGTGGAAAATGCGCCAGCAAGATAACGGGGCAAAAACACGAATGCCATGCATACGGTAGCGAACGCAGCGGTCACCTCCCAGGCCATGCTGCTGAGATTAAAGCCATAAGCGGAACCGTTTAGACCAATCAATTGTTCCGCTGAAAGGTTAGTGAGCAGCAATGATCCTGCAATGAATACTGCGCTCAGTCCACGACCCGCCAAAAAATAACCTTCTTTGTTGCTGACCACGCCTNTTGTTTTCACGTATGAGAAAAATGCGACCAACGCCATAAAAAAAATGCAGCTCAGCATGGTCTGGGTTAAGTCTGAGAGGTTCAATTCCGTAGTCCCACACGAAGGTTTTATTCTTATCAACCAGAACTTTAATCTAATTCAAAGCGCCGAAACCCAGTGATGTGATACACATGTGTTAGCATACCTAATCGTCTTTAACTCGGGAAAGCACAATGAGAATTAAAAGCTCCTTTAATCGAATCCTATCTGCCTTGTCTTTCGTGCTCATATCCGCACTACTGTATGCGAACCCNATTGCGGCACAGTCTATTATCGACCAGGTCGAGCATAATTACGTCGACAACGAAGGGGTCTCGATTCATTACGCCAAGATGGGCAGTGGCCCTTTGATGGTATTCATCCATGGATTCCCAGACTTCTGGTTCTCTTGGCGCAATCAAATGACCGGACTGGCAGATGACTACACTGTTGCGGCGTTGGACACCAGAGGCTACAACTTGAGCGATAAGCCTGAAGGTGAAGAGAATTACGACATGGCTCTGCTAACTGCAGATGTCGCCGCAGTAATAAACGCTGAGGGCGAAACAAGCGCTATTATCGTCGGTCATGACTGGGGTGGTGGAATCGCCTGGAGTTTCGCAGCTGCTTATCCGCAAATGACGGACCGACTAATCATTTTGAATCTGCCCCATATGAAAGGTCTGCAGCGAGAGCTGGCCACCATGGGCCAACAGCATAGCAATTCTCAGTACGCGCGCAATTTCCAGCAGCCAGATTCCCATGAAAACATAAGTCCCGATGGCCTTGCGATGATGCTTTCTCAAGGTGATGAAGTCCTACGCGAAATCTATCTAGCAGCATTTAAAAACTCGAGCACCGACTCCATGATGAACTACTATCGTCGGAATTATCCTCGGGAACCATATGACGAAGGCCCCTGGGCGGAACTACCTCGAATTCAGGCACCGGTGCTTCAGTTTCATGGTCTTAACGATACGGCGCTACTCGCGCCAGCTCTCAACAACACCTGGGAAGAGCTAGAACAGGACTGGACTCTGGTGACCATTCCCGGAGTGGGACACTGGCCCCACCATGAAAGACCTGAAATAGTGACCAACATGATGCGGGCTTGGCTGAACGTGCATGATTGAAAAGTCGGTTTTCGAACTATCAGCTTCAGTGAGAATAGATTGAAACGGCAACAACAATTCTTGCCTTTGCGGTAGATAGAACAGTGCTCGCTACTTATCTGCGCGCAGGCAGAGAATCCGCTAACTTTTCCAGAGTGACAGCGCAGTCCGCCCTGACCTTCTGGCTAAGTAAATCATCCGCACGCGTGAAACCCTTGTTAATACACAGGATGGGCACATCATGATCATGAGCAAATTTGCAATATCGGTAACTGGAGTACACCATCAGGGAAGACCCCACCACGAGCAAAGCATCACACCGGCTTAGCTGATCGAAGACCCGACTGATGATTTGTTTGTCTACTGAACCGCCGTAAAAAACCACATTCGGTTTTATCAAGCCAGAGCAGTAGGTGCAGCTTGGCANCCTCATCTCTGCCAACGCAACGCCTTCAATCTCTGCATCACCATCGGGTCGCTGAGTGACTTCAAGGTTATCAAGATGGCTGTTATTTGCCGCAAGCCATTTCTGTACGTCTGCACGCGCGGAAATTTCTCCACAGTCCATACAAACTACCTGGTCGAGACGTCCGTGCAGATCGATCACCTGTTGGTGACCAGCCTTCTGGTGAAGACGATCTATATTCTGAGTTACGAGGAACTGAACATACTCAAGCTCTTCCAGATGAGTAAGTGCCACGTGAGCCAAATTTGGGCGAGCCCTCGCGACATTGGGCCATCCCTTGTAACTGCGCGCCCAATATCGTTTGCGTGCAGCAGAATCACGCATAAAGTCGCCGTGCTGTATCGGCTGACTAGAAGTCCACGTCCCGGTCGCATCGCGATAGGTCGGTATGCCAGAGCTCTGGCTGATACCGGCGCCGGTCAGCACCATGAGTCGAGGGTGCTCAAGTATAAAGTCCCTGAGCTGCTGCACGCTGGCATCCAGCGTCATACGTATCCCCCTTGTTAGCTACTCAGAGACTCCAAGACAGCGAAAAAAGCGCTGAGCTCTATAATGAACTGTTGAATAGTAACCTGAGTGATAAAGTTGATTACAAACTCTATGCCGTAAGCCCGGACAAGCAAGAGTTTTACTGCACATCGCCAATTACAATTCGCTGCACGTGCGCTGCCCATACCGCGACCAGCACGAGCAGCGGTGCAGAAAGAGTAATTAGCAAGGCCTCGACCATGGAAACTCCAAGCGGCATCGGTGGAGACTGCCCACACATTCCTTGAGCTTCGAACAAAACCGGTATCCATCGGTCAAGCGGCATAAATTCTGGAAATCCGGCACCCATAGCGCAGCTCGAGATCACGGTGCCTTGCTCCACGCCATGGGCGTACCAGCTGGTGTAAAGAGCGCCGGCCATCATCACAATGGTCAGATTCAGCGACATCCAGCGCCACCAGAATTTCCTGACCAAGCTCATACCAGTGACGGAAAAGATCAGCGACCCCATCACCCATGCTCTGACTTGCACGCACAGCGCACATGGATACCACATGCCTGGGCCATACTGATAATACAGGGCGATTCCTTCCATCAGCACCAGATACGCGGCTCCGGCCATCCAGAAAACACGATTTTCACCGAGTTGATAAAGCTTGCCCACGGACGCTGTCCCTTGTTTCGGTTTGCACTGTCCATTTTAGCGGAAATGACTGAACAATGTTCAGTACTTGTCGGTATTTATCTTTGTACTGTGAAACAGTAAGTTGCTGCCGTCCCCTTAGACGAAGCCGGTAAGCAGATAGAATGCAATGAACATAGCTGCGGACACACCTACCCATCTAAGCAATTGCAGCTTCCGCTTTTTTGAGCTCTCTAGCTGCAGCTGAAGCTGAGCCCTTTCTAGACATCCACTGATTGGCGGACCGGGGTTGAGTTTGTATTTGGTTTGACCGGTTTCGGTAAAGCAGTCCCGGTGCGCCCGCAAAAACTTTTGTAGTTCGGGAAGGCTTTTCCCTGTGCTGCGGGCAAGCGACATGAGACTCACCCCCTCTGCTGGGCTCTCACTCAGAGCTTGGAGTAACTTATCGGTTTCCGCTCGGTTCATGNACACTTTACCCTTTCGCTCTGAGCCCCTACCAACCACTCCCTCGCTGTCAATTCGCGAGCCATTTATACATGACCAGCGCGTCGACATCGCCTAACCTCGGGTGCGCAAAGGCGCGAGAAAGCCGACCCACCGTCGCAAAGCCAAGCTTATTCCAAAGCCTAACTGCCCCCTCGTTGCTCGATGCCACAAAATTAAATTGCATAGCGCGGTAACCCAATCTGATTGCTTCCTGCTGGGAGTGCTTGCACATACTGGTAGCAAGGCCGCGGCCGCGCTCCGCGGATGCCACCATGTAACCGCAGTTACAGACATGAGCGCCCGGTCCATCATGATTGGTCTTAATATAGTACGTGCCCAAAATACGCTGCTCCTCCTCCGCAACAAAGGTCGATCGCGGGCACTGCATCCACAGATGTTGTGCCTGCGCCTTGTCNATGTCNGTTCGATATCCGTATGTTTCACCAGCAGAAACCACGTCTCTGAAGATAGGCCAGATCAAATCAAAATCCAGATCCGTCGCTTGCCGAATGCAAATTGTCATGTGTCTTGGATCGCATGAGGGAGTTGAGGTGTCGATGATAGTCGAAGTGTCGGACGGATTGCTAACCAGAAAATNTAGTGGCTTCTGTTATGCCTCAGAGTGCGACGAGCCTNTTCTGCTAAAAGCTCCCAGTCTCCCAGCTGCCAGAAAGTTTCACCCTCGCGTTGCTTGAGGAACTGACGTTCACGGCTTGGGGTGAATTTGCGNATCAGCCAGCCCAACACCTTGACACTATCCCGGTCAGGTCTTCAAATGCANTCTCCTCAGGACTACTCAAGACGATAAGCTCTGTACCGATTGTCAACGGGCAAAGCAGCTTNAGCACACATTTACTAGCCTCCGGAATTAAAGACATGGCTAAGATTTGAACAGTGACTCTCTGGGAATTAGCGAATAAAAATGCCGCTTTGCTCGATTCTCGCTCTGGGGTCGGCTGCCAAGGCCAGCGGAGTGGGATACAGTTCGGTTAGATGCGCCGAGTATACCGGAAACGCGCCCGCATGGGGTTTCCTTGATGGACCGACTAATTGGAACCATTGCGGACCTTTCAGGTAACATCCAAATGCTTCACAGAGAAAAAGGGCGAGGTGTGAATGATTGATCCCTTAACGGTACTTATAATCTCGGCGTCGCTTGCCCTGCTCTTTTTCAAAGCTGCAAAACATAAAATGAGAGCTCCAGGCCAATTCAGTGCACAACTCGCGGCCTACAAGCTGGTGCCGCTCAGCCTTTTGCCTGGCGTGGCACGACTGATACCCGCAGCGGAAATGGCTGTTTTCTTTCTGATTCTGATGCCATTTACTCGATCCTTGGCGGCGGTCTTAGCAGCCGTCCTGCTAACCTTTTACACATCAGCTATGGCAGTCAATCTGTTCCGCGGAAGAGATAAGATTGATTGCGGCTGCAGTGGCCANTCGCAAAAACTCTCTTACTGGTTTCTCCTGCGTAACATTGCGCTAATTATCAGCAGCGGCCTTTTGACCATGCCCAGTACCAGCCGAGCCTTGGTTTGGGCAGACTTTTTGTTACTTGCGCTGATGCTTGCAGTGCTATCCTGTGTTTACCTGCTCATTGAACAGCTGGTGCTTAACCAGACTTTTTCTGAGAGCGAGAGGGGAAGTCATGGATAATTACCTTGCAGAAATCGTCATTTTATTAACTCTTGTCGTTCTAATTCTTGTCATTGCGGTATTTGCGTTGGCTCGACAGATCGGCGATCTGCATAAACGATTAGCGACGGCGGACTCAGTGATTAGTGAGGCTAGACCTAAAGTAGGGGAACTGGCTCCTTTTTTGTCAATGGTAACATTGAACGGCAGTCCCCTAGAGTTCGGAGGCCCGCATGAAGCACCTCAACTCCTGCTTTTTGTGTCACCTACTTGTCCGGTTTGCGAGGAAATGGTTCTAACAGCTAAATCTATGGCCAGAAGCGAAAGACTAGCTCTGATTTTTGGCAGTGATGGCGGAGAGATGCAAAAGCATACTGATTACGTTAAAGAGATGGATATAGAGGATTATCCCTATGTTCTTTCTCTGGAATTAAGGAAGAAGTTTCAAGTCAGCGAATTGCCTTATGCCGTCCTGATTGATGAGCATGGAGTACTGCGCTCAAAAGGGCTGGTCAACAGCCGCGAACACCTTAAGAGGCTTTTGGAATCAAACCGCTCCGGCTACCCGATACAGGATTGCGTGGTTCAAGGAGAATTACCCGGAGAACAAGCGCTGTAGCATGGTCAATTGNCTGACCAGCTACTTTGTTGGCTCGAAACCCGAATTCATGAGCCAGCAGTTCATGACCTTATCTGTTAAAACACTGCCGCATCCACGTCTAAGTAGATCGGGTTCCAAGATCCAGAAATGACTTGGTTGGTATATCAAAAACGGCGCTTGAATCTGGTCCAGACGCCGTTTTGAAAGAGAAAAGAATCTCTGGTTTTTAAACCTTAGCAGAGAGTCAGATACGCGAACGGGTTAGCTCCACATCCGAGTTTCGCCAAAACGATTCAAACTGGCGTTTTATAACCAAAGCTTCCTGATCTTTGCCTTGAGCTTCCAAAGCCTGATATAGACCAAAAGTAGACCAGCCGTTCTGCTGATTCCACTGCAAATCCTTGAGATAGACTTCTTCGGCTTCCTCAGCTTTTCCTGCCTGAATCAAAGCCGCACCCTGATACAACCGCATCGACTGGCTCCAGTCGGGCGGCTCGGTGTAGTTCAGGTTTTCCTGAAAGCCGACGGCGTGCCCGTAGTGTTCGACAGCAGCATCGAGATCTCCGTTGGCNTCTTCGATCTCGCCCATAAGTGCATGCATGGCAAGATTGAGGACATGCGAAGCTTCTGTTGGACCAACGCCAGATTCGTCAACATCCGGAGAAGCAATAGCGTCCCTGATTACCTGGAGCTCGGCCTCAGCTGGCCCGAGGTGCCCCTTCGCAACATGTGCGCTACCCATTACGTAAGCCCACATCCCTTTTAGATACGGGGTAACCGCTTTTTCTGAATTCGCCTGATTTTCCGCATGAATCTTGTCCCACTTACCAAAGACTTTATCTGTGACCCACTCATGGGCAATCGTTTTGTCAGCGCCTTGTCCTGGCAATCGGTTGCCCGCATTTCTTGACGCGGCTTCATATGCCGCAGCGTAATTTCCCTGCAGCATGTTTGCGTATCTCACAAAGTCCAGCGCGTGCGGCTTGTGAATTTTGTGTGACAAAGGATAGGTCCCGATCACCGGAAAATTGGTATCTCCCCAGATTTCCGCAAACTGATCATCAACAATCTGGGAGCGCTCATTGATGTCAATCGCCTTCTCATACTCTCCGACCCGCAGGTAGATATGGCCCGGCATATGCACCATATGGCCGGAAATCGGTACGGAGGCCTCTAGCTTTTGCGCAGAAGGCATGGCGAGTTCGGGCTCTGACGACATTTCCATCAGATGAATGTAAAGGTGGTTTGCCCCCGGATGGTCATGAGACACTTCCATAGCAGCTTCGAATGCCGCTTTGGCATCAGCCGTGCCGGGCTTCGGCGTGCCATCTTCATTCCAGTAATCCCATCGGGTTGTATTCATGTAAGACTCGCCGAACACGGTCGCAATATCGGGATCATCTGGATACTTTTGATGTAGCGCCCGC
This sequence comes from Gammaproteobacteria bacterium, assembly GCA_002719575.1. Classification (GTDB taxonomy): domain Bacteria; phylum Pseudomonadota; class Gammaproteobacteria; order Pseudomonadales; family Pseudohongiellaceae; genus UBA9145. Next base: position 25,008 of record PBHS01000040.1, read on the forward strand.
ATGGCATCAAGATAGGCAAAATCGCGCTCACGATCATTCGCTATCGCATCCTTGTTGTAGAGAACAAACAGCGCGTTGATCATGTCTCGCTCTTTGTCGGTACCGTTNTTAGCCAGCTCCAGTGCCATCCNGATGGCCTCCAGTCCAGTTCCCTGGGGATCGTCCGGCAAGCCAACGTACCTGCTGTTCGGATTTGGGCCAATGGCATGTGCCAGGCCCCAATAAGGCATGGGATGCTGAGGATCTANCCTAGACGCTTCCTGATAAGACGCAATGGATTCAGGAAAATAAAAGCTCCAAGCCATTCTCAGGCCCTGATCAAAAAAGGCCTGTGCTTCCGCTGAGTCAGTCGAGATTGGGGCAGTGTAGGTACCGCTGCCCGGTATTTTGATGGCGACTGGCTCGCCATCCTGCGCCAGACTCCAGGAGCCGTATATGGCGAAACAAATCGCGGTAATGGGGGCCAAATATTTTCGCATGAGAACTTCCTCCTGGATGAGTTGCTGTCTGCTGTGCCACTGCACGNGCAGTGCGAGATAGATTACTGATTCACTACAATCCGCGTATCATACACCAAACGGCCTAAATTCCGGACACAAAGCAAAACCTTCTCAATTGCGCGACCCTTTTAGTTCGCGCAGAAATCTGGCGAACTACCAAGCTCATCATGCAANAACTGACTCTCGACGTCTTTACCGACTACATCTGACCCTGGTGTTACCTCAGTACCGTGAGTATTGANAAGCTGAAAGAAAACTACCCGGTGCAAATCAGGTGGATACACTTTCCCCTGCATCCTGAAACCCCGCATGAGGGGTGGTCACTGGCAAGGTTATTTGCCGGTCGCGACATCGAACCCATGAAGCGTCAAATGCGCGAACTCATGGCTGAAGCGGGTCTCGCGTATAGGGAGCGAACGCACACCTACAACAGTCGGCTTGCTCAGGAACTGGCGAAGTGGGCTGACACGCAAATGGACAACCAGGCGATACATGATGCACTCTATCGAGCCTACTTTATCGACAACATCAATTTATCTGATATTGGCGCTCTCGTCGACATTGCCTCAGATCTGAGTCTGGACGGCAATTCGGCGCGCCAAGTACTCGAGCAGCGATCTTTCCGTAGAGCAGTTGACGCTGACTGGGAAAGGGCCCGACAACTTGGCATCACCGGGGTACCGACCTTTTATAAAAACGATCTGGCAGTTGTGGGCTGTCAGCCCTATGAAACCCTCGAGCGATTTGTGAAAACTCTGATGAAAACGCAGAGCGACGATTAAAGGAAACCGGGGAAGCGCGATATGAANAATCGAAGAGCATTAATCNCCTGCGTCGACACCTATATGGGCCCGATTATCAGAGAAAAATTTGCGGCAGATGGAATAGAAGTCTTCAGCAGCAGCGACCCCATGCACTCGCAGGAAGAGTGCGAAGCGCTGATTGAGCGAGCGGGTGAAATTGATATCCTGATTGCCAACCTGGCAGAGCCTCCGATGACCGGACCGGTGCAGAAGATCGGGAATGCAGACTGGAGCCGGCTGTTCGACACGCTTGTGCACCCGTTGATGTATCTGATTCGGGCAGTAACACCACAAATGATCGCGAGACAGTCTGGAAAAATAATTGCCGTAACCAGTGCCGCTCCCATACGGGGTATTCCCAACCATGCCGCTTACTGTGCGGCACGCGGCGCGCAGAATGCCTTTATTAAGGCCGTTGGTCTGGAGTTAGCGCGCAGCCAAGTACAGGTCAATGCGATTGCGCAAAACTACATCAACAACGATACCTACTATCCCGACGACCTGATCGAAAATCCGAAGTTTCTCGACCATCTAAAACGCAATGTGCCCACCAACCGGGTAGGCGCAGCATCAGAAACGGCAGAACTGGCAGCTTATCTCGCCAGCGAGAAATGCAAGCACATGGTGGGCCAGATTATTCCGCTGGCGGGGGGCTGGGCGAGCTAGTCAGGCTTATCGGGGCCTGCGACGATATTGTTGTTATGCAGACGGCCAATCTGCCCGTCGCTCAACCCGAGAACTTCGCTAAGCACTTCATCGGTGTGTTGTCCAAGCAGGGGCGCTGGTCTGATGGCTTCTCGGATCGTCGCACCAAAACTCAGAGGCTGACCCGGCACGAGAAATTCTCCAATACCCGGCTGATGCACATTTTGAAAAAGCGGATTGTCATCGGAACAGTCAATATCTTCCGCTACCAGCTCTGAAATATTCTGATAGGGGCCCCAGCAGGCACCTGCCGCATTCAGTGCATCAGCCACTGTCGCAAAAGAATTCACTAAGAACCAGGGCTCGAACAGACTGCGGAGCGATTCCCGTGCCTCAAAGCGATCGCCTTCCCGGATAAAATCCAAGCCAAGCTGCTCTTCTAACGCTGCAACGGCTGGTTCCGTTCCCGTCACTTTGACCAGCGCCTGCCACTGCTTTGGACTGACACCAACCACCATGACGCGCTTGCCATCTTGACACAGAAAGTCGTGTCCAAAGGTGCCAAAAATGTGGTTTCCCATCGGCTGCCTGGCCATTCCATTCAGCTGTGCCTCAGCGATATAGCCAAGATGCCCCATCGTGGCGAGGGCAACGTCGGCCAGCGCGATCGACACAAACTGACCTGCACCGGTCCTGCGTCGATGACGCTCGGCACCCAGCAAACCCAGCGCAATTTGCTGACCAGCAATGACGTCCCATGCTGGAAAGGGGTTGTTAGTAGGCTCGGTGCCATTACCGGTAAGGTAAGGCAGACCCACTTTGCTGTTCACGGTGTAATCAAGAGCGTTACCCCCGTGTCGATCGCCGGTAAGATTAATGAAGATCAGATCCCTGCGATGCGCCCGCAGCGCTTCGTCACCAAGCCAACCCCGCGCAGGAAAATTAGTCATAAAAAGGCCGGCATCCTCGCCAGGAGCGGTAATCAGCTGGGCCAGCAATTCGCGACCTTCAGGGTGTCTAAAATCTACGGCAATAGAGCGTTTTCCTTTATTGAGTGAGTGCCAGTAAAGGCTCTTCCCTTGCGCACAAATAGGCCAGCGGCGATAATCTACGCCGCCGCCAATCATGTCGAAGCGGATCACATCAGCACCCAGTTGAGCCAGCGTCATACCGGCGGAGGGGGCCGCGATAAAGGCACTGCCTTCAACAATGCGTAAGCCATTGAGAATGCTTTGCATGCTGAACCCCCGCCTCAGGAAATTTCCAGATAACCGTTATTAATGAGCACTTTAGGTGAAGTGACCTAGAACACCGACCAATTCAATGCGCAGCAGGCCCGGGTTCACAGACTTCCCCGCTCAAGCAGTTCCCGTGCCACGACCCGCGTAGCCAATACCTCTTCAGTGCCCTCAAAAATGGACAGCACCCGTGCGTCAACAAAATATCGGCTTACTGCGGTTTCTTCAGCATACCCCATCCCACCATGAATCTGCATGGCCTCACGGGTCACCCACTCCGCAGCGCGACACGCAAATAATTTGACCAGACTGGCCTCCATTTGCCCCTCGCCCTGATCCATCATTCTGGCGACAGAGTAGCTGAATTGACGCGACGCCGTAATCGTCGCCAGCATGCGTGCCAGTTTAATCCGCGTTATCTGGAGCGACGCGATCGGTGCACCGAAAACCTCCCGCTCGTTTGCATACCGAAGCGCCTGTTCGTAAGCTGCCTGCATGACGCCATTTGCGCGCGCTGCAGTCTGGATTCTCCCACCTGAGAAGCCGGCCATGGTGTAATAAAAACCTTTACCTTCGCCTTTTTTTTCACCAATCAAGTTCTCAGCTGGCACAAAAAAGTCTTCAAAGAAAAGATCATAGGAGTGCATACCCCGATAGCCCAAAGTCGAGATAGCTTTGCCACTTAAGCTCCCTCTACCGCTCTGAGAGAAGGTGAACTCATGGCCTGAATAGGCAGGCTTTTCCACCAAGAAAAGACTCAATCCCCGGTAACCCAAAGAGGCATCGGGGTTGGTCCGGCCGAGAACCACCAGAACCTCGGATTTGCCTGCGAATGTACACCAGGTCTTGGCTCCGTTGAGAAGCCATCCACCCTCTGTTGGCGTGGCACGCAAAGAGACAGCAGCAACATCGGATCCGGTGTTTGGCTCGGTGATTGAAATCGCGGACAACTTTTCACCTGCAGCCAGTTGTGGAAGCCAGCTCGATTTCTGTGACTCAGTACCTCCTGCAAGCAAGGCACGTGCTGCGATTTCGGGGCGGGTGATCAGACTGCCGGCAGCGCCGAGCGAACCCCGTGATAACTCCTCAGTCACCACAATCATTCCCAGGCTGTCAGGCTGCGCGTCCGGCTGAAGCCCACCGAATCGTTCGGGAATGCAGGTGCCAAAACAGCCCATGCATGCAGCCGACTGAATAATCTCATCTGGAATGTCGCGGTCTTCCCGGTGAATCACTCCAGCAAGCGGCGCCACGACTTCATCAGCAAACCGTCTGAAGGTGTCGGCAATCAGCGCCTTTTCCTCTGTCAGACCGCTCGGAAGTTCATTAACCTCTGCTTCTGAGAGCAAGCGTCCAAGATCCGCGTAGCTGTCTCTGGCTCCGTGCTTATCGAGGAACCGCTGCAGCTGTGGCTGGGCCGCCAGGGATTCGGCCGCTTCACTCGATCTCCCTAACGTGCTTGACCCGGCAAACTGTGCCGCCATGACCCACCGGACTTTTTCCGCCACAAATTTCAATGTTAACTGACAGACCAGAGATGACTCGAACTGTGTTTCCGCAAAATCGACCAGACACTGTGCCGAACACACATCAGCGCTCAGCATGGCGAGGTCGTAGCAGTCTTGCTGTGCATCTTGAAGCAGTGCCTCCTCAGCCCGACCTGCCACATACACCTTGTCACGCACAACGCCAATATCGTTGTTCAGGATAGATTTAGCCAGGGACAGTGCATGCCTTGCCAGGTCAAGGTTTTCTGCCTGGGTGGCGACTGAATTATCCAAATTGGTTTGCTGTGGGTTCAAGCGCTACCTGCCTAGTCGTAAGGTCCAACGATGGAAATGGAGCAGATGTTCTGATGGGGGAAGCCCCCCAGGTTGTGATTAAGGCCGATCTTAGGATCGGGGAGCTGGCGCGCGCCGGCACGGCCCTGAAGCTGCAGATAATTCTCATAAAGCATGCGCAAGCCCGAAGCGCCAATTGGATGACCAAAGCATTTCAGCCCCCCATCAATTTGGCAGGGATTGCTTCCTTCGGCATCAAAGGCGCCATCTAGCACATCTTTCACACCTTTGCCTTCATCGGCAAGCTGAAGATCCTCCATGGTGACTAGCTCAGTGATAGAAAAACAGTCATGGACTTCTGTCATGGTGATCTCTTCTTTCGGTTTGCTGATGTCGGCTTCTTCATAGGCTCGTTGGGAGGCTATTCGTGTGGTCTTAAGATAAGAGCCATCCCAGCTGGCATGGCCTGACTCGGTACCATTAGATACTGCGAGCTGCAGTGCTTTCACCGCAACGAGATTTTCTTTTCCGAGGCTTTCTGCAATTTCTGGCGTAGTCACAATCGCACATGCTGATCCGTCACTCACACCACAGCAGTCGAACATACCAATCGGCTCGGCGATAAATGGCGCATTTATTGCCTGCTCCTCAGTAATTTCTCGCTGCAGATGCGCCTTGGGGTTCTTCGCGCCGTTGGCATGGCTCTTCACTGAAACATGGGCCATGGCCCGTTTGAGATCATCGCCATTGACCTTGTGCTTGGCTCGATAGCCAGAAGCAAGTTGCGCGAAAGCGCCGGGAGCAGAAAGGTTAGGCCAGTACATGTCGTTTTCAACTCCACGGGTTCTTTGTGGCAACCCTCCGTAACCGGTGTCTTTTAGCTTTTCAACACCAAGTGCCAGCGCGATATCACATGCGCCGGAGGCAACCGCATACACCGCACCGCGAAATGCCTCAGTGCCGGTCGCACACATATTTTCCACTTTCGTAACCGGGATGTAATTCAACCTTAGCGCAATCGACATTGGCATCGCACTGGAACCAACATTAAATGCATCAATGCCAGCTCCAAACCAGGCCGCTTCGATCTGATTTCGCTCAATTCCGGCATCGTGCAGACATTCTTCGAAGGCTTCCACCATCAAGTCGGAAGGACTGGATTCCCAGCGCTCGCCAAATTTGCTGCATCCCATGCCCAGAATGACTACTTTGTCTTTAATGCCGCTTGCCATTTTGACCTGCCTCTCTAATTTCAGCGTCTAAATCTCTACCACAGCCTTCCAGAAATATTTCCTGAACCCTCTCTGTGCATCAAACTGTCTGATTCTGAAATGCACCGACACCCTTGATCCAGAATCAATCGTCCCTTCTTCTACCTCGGTAAAATCCATCATCAGCTTGCCGCCGCATTCAAACTGTACCATGCCGAAGTAGGCCGGTGGACTCCAGTCGAAAGTCAGCCGGTCAGCCGTCCAAGTCAACACCGTGCCGAGCTGATTGGCGAAGCTGAAATTGTCCTGGCTGTCCAGTGCCTGACACTCCGGATTCACACAGTACTTTTCTCGAGGTATTTGCACTGCGCCACAGGCGCGGCACTTGCCCCCAATGAAACCGGTTAACAAATCTTTCCGTCG
>PBHS01000041.1 GCA_002719575.1 Gammaproteobacteria bacterium
CGACAAGCCGAGCCTGTGCCCCTTTCGGAATCCAGATTGTGCGAAGCTTTTGAGCGTAGTCGGAAAAGAGCTGGTTCGCTGGCCGATACACCATATTAAATTTGCTGGGAGTTAGGCTTTCGTCGGACAGCTCGAATAACCCCCACTCCGATAGCCTTGCGGGGTTGGCTTTAGCATGAAAAGTAGGAGGTGGCTCGCCGCATGAGATAAGTGAAGCGAATAGTAAAGCGCCCAATGCAAAGAAGCGCTGAGAGCTCATAGATCTAGTCCGCGTTCGAGCTTAACGTAATGACTGATAGGCTTGGTAGTCTGCAGTCATGGTTGCTGGAATCGAAGCTGGGTGCCGCGAAGTCGTTGCTGGCATCTAGGTTTACAAAGCTGGCGTCCCCGTTGCTACTCATGCACAGGATCTCGCCGCTGGTTTTGCCGGGCAATTTCACACCGTCCCAGACGATATCTGGAATGTTCTGACCGGTCGTTTGCATTAGCAGATTAAGCGGTTCTGAATCGGGCTTGGCGCCGCCACCGGAAAAACTGTTGTTATGAATGAAGATGCCTTCCGGGAAAGGATCATAGTTTGGGTCATCGAAAGGTCGTTCAGTAATCAGGTAGCTCACTATCATAATATTGACGCTGTCGTTGTTTACGAATTCGTTACCGAATACTTCGATACTGTCGTTAGCTAAAACCATCAGCCCCGAACCTGTTGGCACCTCGCCAACGATATTGCCCGCGGGCGCAAAATTTTTGACATTGTTATTTATAATTTGATTATCAAAAACCCGAGTGTTTCTGCCGCCTTGGACCGGCAGATTAGGCAAATCGAATACCAGAATGCCGCCCGTGTTATTCGCTGCGATATTGTTATAGACGTCAGCGAAGGTTGAGTTTTCGATCTCAATGCCAGCAACGTTATATTCGGCGCGTGAATTTCGCACTATGATTTGCGTTGACTGACCCACATAGATGCCGGCATCAGACGCACCGATAGCCACCGCTCCATCTATGAGAATGTTGCGGCTCTGCACGGGGTAAATGCCATAAGCGCCATTGGTGGTCAATGGTCCGCCTGTCCATTCTGTCCGGACATTTCGAATCACGACATTGTCGCTTTCATTGATCTTAATGGCATCGCCAACAGTGTCTTCAATAGCGAGATCTTCGATTGTGAAATCGTTGGCATTCACCAACAAGCCTTCGGCTCCCTGCATTTGTTTTCTGAAGGACAGTACTGATCGATGCATGCCTTCGCCACGAATTGTCACGCCAGAGGCCGAGAGAGACAAGCCGCGTGTTAGCTCGTGGGTTCCGGCGGGGATTGTGATTATGTCGCCGGCCTGAGCCAAGATGAGTTGCTGCTGTAGTGATTCTTCGAAGCTGAGTTCAGGCTCAAATGGTGCGATTTGCTCTCGGCAGGCACTGAGCACAGCAAAGGTTGCAACTACAGTAACTGCACGTCGAAGATTGTTGGGCATATCGTTTTTCCAAACCCGCTGTGTGATGTCCATTCGACCTTACCTACCAGTATAGGCAGTGGGCTTGATTTCGGCAATGAACGAAGTCAGACGCGAGGCGTTCGGCTCAGACACAAAAAAAGGGCGAGTCCATGTGGGTTCACCCTTTCTTGGAACATGCTTTCGCTTGTTTCTGACTAATTCGAGGAGCGAGACATGGGACGTAAGCGAATTCCACCGTACTGCTCATCGGTCGTTGGCTCGAGCCAGTTCACAGTGCCTTCATAAATGGTGAGCTGAAGCGCATCGACTTCTGGGTGAGCGCCGTGCCAGTGCTCGACACCTGCCGGCGTCCAAAATGGCTCGCCTGGCTGAAACTCTTCGATTGCTCTGCCGCGTATTTGATGCAGGCCGACCCCTTCCTCAATCATGAGCAACTGTCCCCAAGTGTGGCTGTGCCATGATGAACGTACCCCGGCAGGGAAAAGGATGCGAATGTAGCGCGCATCGTCTGGTGCCTCCGTTACCTGCGGCGCGCCACCCTGAAAGTTGCTGGCCTGTGCCGAAATTATGTCTGTTTGGATGGCGAAGACGGTACCGCACAGAAATATAGCGGCGCAGACAGAAGCCAGAAAATCTTTGAATTTTTTCGGATTCGAATTCATGATCGACTCCATGATTATAATTGTTGTTTTAAACAAGCATACGATAGCAGCAATATGACACCATTGCTACCGCTGACTCTGTTGACAGACCTGTGGTACCTTCGCCTCAGACAGCCTGATCGAGCTGACTTTTTGCTAGTCATTGCGGTGAGCTGTCACGCTGGGAAATATCCCCGACTATGAGATTGCCGGATACCAATGAAAAAACATCAATCTCAGGAGCGGTCATCTTGAAACTGCTAAGGAGCGGCTCATTGGCCGCCCTGCTCTTCGCTGTGNCTGCTTCGTTGTGCGGTCAGCCCGTTAATCCTTTAGAAGGCGATGGCCGTGCTATCCGAGGCGGGGCCGCCCTCTTTCGAGCTCAATGCGCTGCTTGTCATGGCGCTGATGCCAAGGGCATAGCGAACATNGACGCACCTGATTTGACTCGGATTTGGAGCAGACAAAACTTGAGTGCGGACGCTGTTTTCGGGAGTATTCGAAACGGTGTACCAGGTAGCATAATGCCTTCNCANAGCCTGACCGACACAGAAGTGTGGATGCTGGTTGCGTATTTGCANAGTGTCGCGGAGTCCGGCGTGATCGGTTTACCCGCCGGTGACATCAGCGCCGGCCGCATGGCGTTTGTTGAAAGTTGCTCAAAATGCCACCGCGCTCACGGCTTGGGCGGGAGTCTTGGTCCAAATCTGAGTGGCATAACTTTGCAACGCTCCCTAGCAAGTCTGGTCGCATCGGTGCGCGATCCGGATGCTTCTGTNAGGCGGGGNTACAAACCCGTGCGCTTGGTTACTTCAGGGGGTTATGAGATTAACGGCCTGATAAAGAGCGAGGACGCCTTCAGCATGCAGCTTCAGGATGACACTGAGCGGTTGCGATCGGTAACCAAGGCTGATCTTCAGACGGTTGAACGGCTTTCCGGCTCATTGATGCCGGAGTTTGCTCCCTTCGAGCTTGTTGATCAGGAGCTGTTTGATATTTTCAATTTTCTGCAGGATGGAGCCCGAGAATGAGCAAACTGCTGAAGACCCTGCTGCTTGGCCTGATAATCAGCGCAACATCAGTTTTGCGGCTGNGCGCGCAGGATGGTCCTTCTTATACCGACCTTCTGGCAGGTTTTGGCGATTCTGAACGGTGGTTAACTTATTCAGGAGACTACTCCGGTAAAAGGCACAGCCCGCTGCAGCAGATTACCCCTGAGAATGTATCTCAGCTGAGACCTATCTGGACCTTCCAGACNGGAACGACCACNNGNGGNCGCGGCTTCGAGGCCACGCCTCTTGTNGATGATGGCGTNCTATATGTNACTGGTTCCAACAACAATGCGTGGGCTATCGATGCCNACACTGGCAGGACCTTTTGGCGATACCGAAGANACCTTCCCAACGATTTGACNTATGGTGCAAGTGCGCCGGTGAACAGGGGCTTTGGTATGTTGGGATACAGGCTGTTCATGGTCACGTTGGATGCTCACCTTTTGGCGTTTGATCGTCGTAATGGCGATATCTTATGGGATGTTGAGCTAGAGGATTACCGGGTTGGTTATGCAGCAACACTAGCTCCTCTTGTGCTTGATGACAAAGTCATTGTCGGAATCTCGGGNGGAGAATATCGGACTCGAGGATTTATCGACGCTTATGACCCGNNGANCGGAGAGCGACTTTGGCGCTTCAATACNATACCTGGTCNAGGCGAGCCGGGAAGTGAAACTTGGCCAGACGATCCTGAAGTCNTGGCNGCCGGNGGCGGNGGAACTTGGATGAACGGCAGCTTTGANCCAGATTTGAACCTCATCTACTGGGGAGTGGGAAATCCTAATCCCGATTATTACGGAGAAGCTCGACCCGGTGACAATCTCTACACAAATTCTTTGGTGGCGCTCGATGCAGATTCAGGTGAATTACGCTGGCATTTCCAATTTACCCCGCATGACCTCAACGACTGGGACTCNAATCACATGCCCGTTTTGGCTGATGTGGCCTGGCAGGGACGACTCCGCCGAGTGGTCATGGTGGGTAATCGGAATGGTTTTTTTTATGTACTTGATCGAGTTTCTGGAAAACTGCTGTTGGGCGAACCCTTCACGGCAACCAGCTGGGCTCGCGAACTTGATGCTGCGGGGAGGCCTATCGTGCTGAATAACGGCAGTCAGGGATGTGTTCCGGATCCCTGGGGCTCAACTAATTTCATNCCTCCGACGTTTGTTCCGGGACTTGATCTCTTTGTACTCACGGCTCGAGAAACATGCGCAACATATGTGCCGGAAAAGCCAATTGATGCGCCGGGGCAATCAAATTTCGGTGGAACTGTGCTAATTGATGCGGAGCAGGGTAGTGGAGCCCTGCGGGCACTGGATATTCACTCAGGTGATCTTGTATGGGAATTTAGCTATCCATCACCGACATTTGGTGGGGTCATGAGTACGGCGTCAGGGNTGGTTTTTGCTGGCGATCACGAAGGTAATTTCATGGCGTTTGATGCCTATAATGGCAAAAACCTCTGGCACTATCAGACAGGCTCCCGAATTTGGGGCGCTGCGGCGATGACTTTCATGCTAGATCATCGCCAGTTAGTGTTGATTCCTTCAGGAACGACTCTAGTAGCATTTGCACTACCCGAATGACCCAAATTTCCGTACCATAAAGGGCAGCGTTGAAGCGTTTACGCATGCCAGTTAGAGCTAATTGAGCCGGGTTGGAGTTGACTTGCCGGTTCAAATAAGAAAAAAAAGAGGCTATCAAAATGATTACGCGAAATAATCTTCTATCGTTACTTGCAATTACCTCGTTCAACTCCTTCGCAGTTTTGGCGCTAGCGCAAAATGGAAGTCTTGCCAACCGTCAACCTCATTACTTTGATATTAACGATTGGGAGATCGACGCTGAGTCTGTGAACTATGCGAAACACATTGCGCCGATCTTGCAACGAAGCTGTGTTCAATGTCATCGGCCTGGTGGTGGTGGACCGATGTCCTTTACCAGCTATGAAGAGGTTCGTCCTTGGGCCCCGGTGATAATGCATCGTACCGCTATTCGTGATCGGATGGGAGCCATGCCACCTTGGTACGTTGAGAAAGATATCGGGATTACTGATGGATTTGAGAGTGATTATTCTCTGTCAGATCTTGATCTAGCAATGATTCAGGCTTGGGCTCGAAATGGTGCTCCCCGTGGCAATGTGGCTGACGAGCCTCCTCCTCTCGTTTTCTCCAATGGCAACGACTGGACTCTCGGGGAGCCAGAGTTAGTTTTAAGGAGTTCCGATCAAACTAGACCAGCGGTTGGTCCGGACTGGTGGGGCGACATTGGATTGGTGCCAACCGGACTTACCGAGGATCGGTACGTCAAGTCGATCGAAGTTCGTGAGGTTAACGACATACCTAATGATATCGGAACAAGTACTGTAGGCGGTCGCTATATCTTCCACCATATGACTTATCAGAGTGGTGTGCTAAGTGAGGACGGCACCTACATAATGCCGGATACATCGATAAGTTGGCCTATTCACGAAGTGGGTCGAAATGCAGATGTCTTTCCGGAGTCGGCTGGACGCTTACTACAAGCTGGTTCAGCGCTGCACCTCCGAGCTGCACATATGCATTCTAATGGAAGAGAGACCACCGGACATCTGGAATTCGGAATTACTTTCTTCCCGAGGGGCTATGAGCCCAAATATACTCGCCGTGGCCCGCGTACCGGTAACGGGATTGATCTTGATGTCTTGCCAAACAGGGCTAATCAAGAACTGTCAAACTACGTAGTTCTTCAGGAACATACAAAGATTATGGCCTTTGAACCACATCTCCATGCTCCTGGCGTTCGCATGTGCTTGGAAGCGATATGGGGTCATAATATTTTCACCCTCAACTGCGTTGGGTATGACCATAATTGGGTGAAGCAATATATCTACAAAGAAGATAGGGCGCCATTGCTGCCGAAAGGAACGGTGCTGAGGACCATCGCGTTCATGGACACTACCGATGCCAACCCGAATCTGGCTGATTCTCGTAACTGGGCAGGTGGCGGTCGGCGTTCGGTCTCGAATATGTTTATTGATCTTGGCTATTCGGTCACGATGACAGAACAACAATTTCAGGAGGAGATGGCAACACGTAGACAGCAGTTGAAAGACCGCAATGACTACGATGTTGGTTGCCCGCTGTGTTGGGCCCCAGTGCCAGATTATGGTGCTAGTGATAGCAGCGATGACTAAAGCCACACTACTGAGATCGGTGGTCTTGATTTGGTTGGTTGTGACCATCGCAGGGGGTATATCAGCTTTCGCTCAAGAGCGACGAATGATCCTGAGCGGAGAACTTGTATCTCCAGCTTTTGAAGGATGGTGGCCAAATGAAGACGGCACCTTTAAGTTGTTTTTCGGATATATGAATTCAAACTGGGAGCAACAGTTCGATATTCCCGTAGGTCCGGACAATTATTTTTCAGTGGTCGAGGCAGCCGAGCTTGATGATCTCGAGCTTGATGGATTTGACGCAGAAGATGCTGATATGGGGCAGCCCACTCATTTCTATCCCCGCAGGAACCCTTTTCTGTTTACCATTGATGTGCCTGCAGACTTTGGAGACAAGGAGGTTGTCTGGACCCTTAATAGTCAGAATCGAGTGGCTCGTGCATTTGGCAGCTTGTATCCAGATTATAGAATCGATGCACAGGTGATCTCTACCGAAGTGGGTGGGGCATTCGGTAGCCTAGACGATCGATTGAGATCCAATATCGCACCTGAGCTAGAAGTGCGAGGCGATACATATCGTACCGCCCGAGTGGGTGTTCCAATATCACTATCCGTATACGTAAATGATCCTGATGACTTCCCAGCTCGCTCCAACCGCCCGCCACCGCGAACGCCAGAGCAAATCTATCGACCTCCNTCTTCGATTGTTGCCTCGTCGGGACCAGGNGTTAGGTTTTCTTGGTCTGTCTNCAGGGGGCCGGAAAGNGCCACNANGTTTGANCCAGCGCAGATGAAGACCTATACAGATACCCGTGTCTACGCGAATTCGCCTTGGTCTCCGCCATACACGATTCCAGAGCCACCGGAGGGGAATATCTGGGCCGCTANGGTTTGGTTCGAAAGGCCAGGAGACTATGTGCTTCGTGGCGTTGCTAGCGATGGCTCCTTATTTACCTATCAAAATGTAAATGTGACAGTTTCCCCCTGAGTTCCTCGTATTGTCTCATGCGGGCTCCGCCTGCTATGAGGTCGATTCTCGCTGGCTGGCGTTTGTAGCCACGGGGGTTCATCGTGGGTTATCCTGAGCCAAAATAAGAATGAGGCAGGATATGATGAAGTCACTTGCCAGTACTGGTTCGTCCGGTATTCTGAAGTTTATTTGCGCTTTACTGATGACTGTTTCTGTAAACAGCGCTGCTGACGACATTCAATTTCCCAAAACCATTGCTTGGTCAGCTTATCCAACAGGCACAGGAGGGTACAGTCAAGCNGTCGCCATCGGCAACATTCTCCAGCGTCAATACAGCACTAACCTGAGAGTGATTCCCGGGCGCAACGACGTCTCGCGCCTGGCCACCCTCCGTGCCGAGCGCGTGCATTTTTCAGCCGGTGGCTCAGAGTCGGTCTACGCTCAGGAGGGAATTCTGAACTTCGCCTCAAAAATCTGGGGCCCTCAGCCGGTTCGGGCAATGCTGTCGAATTACTCCGATGCCTGTTCCTTTACATTCGCAACGGCAGCAGATGCCAACATCATGAGTATCGCGGACATGAAGGGTAAGCGAATGACCTTCGTGCAGGGCGCTCCGTCTCTTAATAACGCAACTGCAGCATTGCTTGCCTACGCAAATCTGAGNTGGGACGANGTGNTCCCTGTNNAAGTTGGTGGATATAACGCGTCGATTGATGCAGTTCTGAATGGCCGTGCTGACGCCGCTGGCGGTGCCTGTAACTCACCGCCTTTTTTGCGAATCGAAGCCTCTCCGAGAGGCCTACGATGGCCGGAGNTGCCACACGATGATGCTGAAGCGGTTGCCAGAGTGCGCGCTAAATTACCTTGGTATGTTCCGCACATAGCGGTTGAGGGTCCAACAATCAAGAAAGACGGGATACAGGTTTTCTCTTCGGCCTACCCGTTCCTTGTTACCCTGGAAGACGCTGACCATGCCTTGGTCTACAACATGGTCAAGGTGATGATGGAGCATTTTGATGAGTACAAAGNTAATGCACCTGGCGCTAATGGCTGGGCTATTGATCGTCAAAAATTCGATCAGGCCTTCGTGCCTTACCATCCCGGCGCCATTCAATATTTTAAGGAAATCGGTGTCTGGACAGATGCCGCAGAATCGAGAAACCAGGCTAATTTACTACGGCAGCAAGTTCTGCAGGATGCCTGGCAGGCATTCATGCCGGCTTCTCCAAAAGGTTACCAAGCTTTTGAAGAAGGGTGGCTGAGTGCAAGAGAAGCGGCACTCGGCGCCGCCGGACTCATAACTTTAGGCGATGGGCTGTGATAACCGGACGGATGGCGCAATGACTCAGAACGAATTTTCTGCCGACCCGACCGATGAGGCGAGAGCCCCCGCGCGGTATCGAGAATTGCCTAAGAAATGGCGCATCGTTATGGCGACAATGACGGCTCTTGCGATTTTTTTGGCGACGAATCAGATTTTTAATCTTGGCTCTTTTGTTGGTTATGTCATGCTGGACAGCCGCTACATGTATCTGGTCACTGGGGTCATGCTTTGCATGGTTTTCATCACCTTCCCAGGGACTAAGCACAGTCTAACTCATGTGCCCTGGTATGACGTATTAATCATGATCGCCATCGGTCTGATTTTTTCATATTTCGCTTACTATGCCGAACGCATTGTGCTTGAAGCCTGGGAATATGCGGCGCCTCGCGAAGGGGTGTGGCTTGCAATGGTGACTTGGGCGATTGTATTGGAAGCGGGTCGTCGCGCAGGTGGGTGGCCGGTGTTTTTAATCGTTGCGCTGTTTTCGCTTTATCCGACATTCGCAGATTCTCTGCCGTCCGTTGTTGCCGCGTTGAGTATACCGATCCCGGATGTAGCGATTTTCCATGTGCTGGGAGAGGAGAGTTTGTTCGGGATCCCGATGCGCGTTTTTGCTCAGCTCGTCTTTGGCTTCCTGATCTTTGGTGTCTCCTTGCAGTTCACAGGTGGTGGCCCGTTTTTTATCAATTTGGCTTTCGCCCTGCTTGGCCATTTGAGAGGTGGTCCCGCCAAAGTCTCAATTTTTTCCAGCGGCCTGATGGGCTCTATGAGCGGCGGACCTATCTCCAATGTGCTCACGACGGGGCCTCTATCGATCCCTGCCATGCGGCGTATCGGTTTCAGTAAGGAATATGCCTCCGGAGTGGAAGCTTGCGCATCAACAGGCGGAGTGTTTATGCCTCCTATAATGGGTGCAACCGCATTTGTTATGGCTAGCTTCCTCAATGTAAGTTACGTGACTGTTGCCGTGGCTGCCATTGTGCCTTCAATTTTGTATTTCTTCGGCCTTTACATGCAAATCGATGCTTACGCAGCGAGGCGGGGCTTGAGAGGGTTACCTGAGGAAGACCTCCCTAATCTAAAAACCGTATTTAAAGACGGCTGGTATTTTATCGCGGTCTTCGCAGCCTTGATCTGGATGCTGGTCTACCTGCAGCGGGAGGCAGTCGCTCCGTTTTACGCAACGGCGTTGCTGCTGGTGATCAATCAATTTACAAAACACCGGCTCGACCTGCCCCGATTAATGCAGCTTGTGACATCCATGGGCAAGTTGCTGGCCGAATTGGCAGGCATTCTCGCCGCGATCGGCTTGATTATCGGCGGGCTTGCGGTGACTGGTATTGCCGGCACAATTGCCAATGATTTGGTGTACTTAGCCGGCGAAAATATATTGATTCTATTGCTCATGGGCGCGCTCACTTCGTTCATACTCGGCATCGGTATGACCGTGACGGCCGCTTACATTTTTTTGGCCATCGTGCTGGTGCCGGCATTAACAAACTCGGGTCTTGATCCCCTTGCGAGTCATATGTTTGTTATGTACTGGGGTATGTTGAGTTTTATTACGCCACCTGTTGCGCTCGCAGCTTTCGCAGCGGCTTCAGTTGCCAATGTTTCGCCTATGCGCGCGGGCATGGAGGCGATGCGCTTGGGGGCAATCATTTACTTTGTGCCGTTTTTCTTCGTGTTTAACCCGGCGCTGCTTCTTCAGGGGACACTGCTGGAAAATCTCCAAGCACTTTCTACAGCGCTTATTGGAGTGGCGCTTGTGTCTGCTGCTCTGCAGGGATATCTGATTGGGGTTGGTGATTTCGGCAGTGGCCTTGTGGCTTCGATTATTCGATTCTTGACGGGCATTTCGGGATTGACTCTGGCTTTGCCGGCCGGGGGGCTCTTTGGCTTTAGCCAGTTGCTGTTATTATTGATCGCTGCGATGCTGCTCCTCGCCGCAATTTTCCTGTATCGTTTTTCTGTCGGTCCAAACGGCAAAGGGCCAGATGAAACGCTAAGCTGAGGGACACAGTGATTGGAAATTCCCACTGACACCATCGTCGCAGGTTTTCAGTTTCGCGTACCGAACAAGACTGCAGAAATCGTTGCTGATGTGCCTTTCAATGACGCCGGCAAGACTCTTTCGATTCACCAACTCTATATTGGCGGTGACATATGTATTTATTGTAGGTCAAACAAACATTAGGGCGAACATCGAAGGATATATGAAGGACAAATTTTCGACAGCNAACTGTAAAGTGGCAGTAGCTGTAAATACCGCAATGAGAGAAGAACGGAGGAACGACTGCCTTTGGGTCTGTCGCATCGGCCTCAGGATGAATTGAAAATCTTATTCGCTCATCGTCNCNTTCATTATGAACTATCTGAGCGGTTGCGAAGAAGGCTTACGAGTTTCGTGCAGCACTGTATTTTCATCGATTCAGCCAAAGATAATAAATGTTAGTTGCCAGGCGTTCGATGCTTGATTTGCTTCCCTAGTGTAACTGGTTTAGCTTTGAGTCCCACTTACTCTACAGACTATGACTAATGCTTAATTTTTTGCGCAGCGTTGATGAAATCGTGGCGGAAGCCGAAGAGCGGGTGGTCAGTTTGACGCCTGCCGAAGTTATGAATCGTTTAGGTGAGCCCGGACTGGTTCTGGTTGATTTGAGGGACATCAGAGAGCTTAAGAGGGATGGACGGATCCCAGGTTCAGTGCACGTTCCTCGAGGGATGTTGGAATTCTGGGTCGATCCCTCTAGCCCCTACTATAAAAAGCAATTCGATGATGCAGAATCTCTTATCCTTTATTGCAATAAGGGGGCTCGTTCGGCACTGGCGGCTCAATCTCTGCAGCGCATGGGGCTAGAAGCAGTTGCCCATATGATCGGCGGCATGAGTCGCTGGGAAAGCGATATTGGGGAAATTGAGCCTTTGCCTGCACGGCAGCTCCCATCTTAGCCATCATTCTTCACTTTCTTAGGCGTCTTCACCCCTTTTTACTTTAAGAGTTGTTATGACAAAGACATTTGGTAAGCTGTTCGATCTCTCCGAATGCCACCCCGGTCGGCGAGAGTTTCTGCAGATGCTTCCTCTGCTTGCAGTTGCGCCAACTTCTTTGGCGCAAGATTCCGTCCCTATCGCCGTTCAAAGAATCCATTCCTGCGACATGCGAGTGAAGGACGTTGATCGGTCTGTAGACTTCTATCAGAATTTATTTGGTGCGCCAATTCAAGCTCGTCGGGGCGAGACAGTCTCTCTTAGAATTGGTGAGGGCCCAAAATTCTTTTCGTTAAGTCCAACCCGCCCGGGTGAAGACCCTAGGTTCGGTCATATAGGTTTGAGTGTTGCTAAATTCGATTCTAAGCGAATTCAGGATCAACTCGAAGAATTCGGTGTTGTCCGGGGAGTGGCTCCGACGCGGGATCAAAGCAGACTCTCTCTAGCGTCCANGTCCTGGCTTGAGCAACAGAGTGCTCGNTCTGAGTTGTTCTTTGCGGACCGCGAAGGCATCGTCTATCACCTGACAAGTGAAAGTTATTGTGGGGGCTATGACGCAAGCGGTGAAAGCTGTGGCGTTCCCGACTGGCCCGAGTCTGAAGGTCTGTTCACGCTCATTGATTACAATCACTTTACTTGTTTTCTTACCAACCGAGCTCAGGCNAACGCGTTTTATTCGTACGCGTTTGGCAAAACCTTTCAAGCTTATCAGGGACCATTTGCGCCTGTTATTGGGGTGGGAGACGGTCTGCAATTTCTTATGTATGTCGGAGGGNATGAGGAAGAAATNCCATCAATCCCCGGCCGGATCGANCATGTCTGTTTCAGCGTGGAGGACTTCGAGGTNGATTGGATCTTGGCTCGGCTNACCGACTTTGGCCTTAAGCCGCGGGANGGGCAGCAGGAGNNNGAACCTTTAANGTACTGGATCAGTATGAGGATGCCTAATCGAGGAGGCGCAGAAGGTGGCACACCTGAACTCTATTTCACTGATCCGGATGGACTGCGTATCCAGCTACAGCATAAGTCTTATTGCGGGGGCACCGGCTACTTTGGAGACATTTGTCTTGATCGTTAATACGGCAGTGCGTGCAGGCGGAAATGAGAATTTATTGTATTCGAGAAAGGAGCAGCTTTAATGGAATACCGTTATGTTGGCGGCAGCGGCTTGCGGGTCTCTCCGATTTGTATGGGCACCATGAGTTTTGGTACTTGGAGTGATAAGAGTGAATCTTTTAGAATATTGGACACCGCCTTCGATAAAGGCATAAACTTTTTTGACACTGCCGAACTGTATCCGGTGCCCCCCTCTGCTGAATTGGCTGGTCTCAGTGAACAAATTTTCTCTCAGTGGATTAAAACAAAATCCCGAGACGCCGTGCTTGTGGCAACTAAGGTTGCCGGAGCCGCTTCCGGATGGTTCGTTCCTCCAATCAGACACGGCTACACAGCGATTGATCGACATCATGTCGAAACAGCAGTTGAAGGAAGCCTGCGACGCCTTGGTGTTGACTACATTGATTTGTATCAGGTGCATTGGCCGGACACGGTCGTCCCAATTGATGAATCCATGGAAGCTCTGGATCGACTGGTTGAATCTGGTAAGGTCAGGTACCTTGGAACGTCTAACGACACTGCGTATGGGCTAACCAAAGCAAATACCATCGCAGACTATGAGGGATGGGCCCGATTCCAGTCTATTCAGAATAATTTTTCTTTGCTGCATCGGCGATTTATGGATGAGCTGGCTAATGTTTGTCAACAGGAGCAGGTGTCACTCTTGCCATATTCGCCACTCGGCGGAGGTGTACTCTCGGGGAAGTATAACCTTGGGGAAATGCCGGCAAACTCTCGATTTGCCGATTACCGTCAGTCGGGAGAGAGTCGTCAGAGAGCCATGGCTGATCGCTTTCTCAATGCAGACACACTCGAAAGTACTGCTCGTTATTTGGAAATAGCCAAGACAGCTGGACTTGCTCCTGTAACTCTTGCAACAGCTTGGAGCATGCAACATGACTTCGTGGCGTCAACGATAATCGGTGCGAGGACGGCAGAGCAGCTGGAAGACTCCCTGGCGGCACTAGATGTGACCTTGGATGATGATGTGTTGAGGCAGTGCGATGCGGTCCATGCGCAAATTCTTTATCCGATGGGTTAGTCTCCGCTTCCCGTTGGCAGTTGGGAAGACCTTAGGGCAAGGGATCAACATCGGCCATTGCGTTGGGTACTGTCAGGATTCCTCGCGCCCAATAAGCGGAATGGCGCCCCATCGCGTGTTGGCAAGCAGAACGCTGTCTGCGAGAGGGTCAATCCGCCGGTAATCTTGGGCAAAAGCCGAGCTATGTGAAACCAAATCTATCAATCGCGCAGGACACTAATTATAGCATCTATGTAGTATTGACGGCCCCATAAAACACAGGAAGCCTGACACCCATGGCAAGTTTTGTTGCAGTACTATACTGGCCCGGGTCTCGCTGTTGAGCAGCATGTCTGGTTTGCCGTGGCAAATGCGAACTGACCCTTGGCCTAGACTTGATCAGCCGATCAATGAACTGACCGCTACGGGTTACTATCTGTGAGTTGGCTCAGATCCGGTAAAGCTTCGCGAGCACGGAGACGATTGGCAGGTTTGGCAGTGCAGATTCGTTGTTTGACGTTGTTAGCGGTGGTGAGTGGGTTGCTGCCTTCTTGTTTAAAGCAACTTTGCCTACACACGCTCTTCTTGTTTTCAGGTGAGCGGTTTGACCGAAGTCGAAGATAGAGTTCCCATGGCGCTTTTACTGGTACAGAATTGACGGAATGCGATGACTTAGTTGGAACTCTGGATTGCTTTTAGATACCAGTGCTGGCTACGATATGGAGGTTTAATATGGCGTTATTATTTGACTCGGTCGTCGTTCCAGAGGTTGCAATTCATGGCTCTGATCTTGGATATCCGGTTCGCAGAATCTACTGCGTTGGGCAAAACTATCGCGATCATGTCAAGGAGATGGGGGGCGATCCTAAATCCAGCCCGCCGGTATTCTTTAGCAAACCAGCTGATGCCGTTGTGCCCAGCGGGAGTCGTATCGCTTATCCTACCGCCACACGCAGTCTCCACTATGAAGTGGAATTGGTTGTGGCGCTCAAATCGGGTGGAACTGAATTTAACGCCGACCATGCTTTGGAATGCATCTACGGCTATGCGGTTGGAATTGATTTCACGCGCCGCGATTTGCAGGCAGAAGCAAAAGAGAAGGGTCGGCCATGGGATACGGCGAAGGGATTTGATTCGTCTGCGCCACTGTCTCCAATCAAAAGATCTGGTTGTTGTGGGCCCGGAGATGCAAGGATATGGCTCGAGGTAAACGGCGTCCTGAAGCAGGACGCGCAGCTCTCTGAAATGATCTGGCCAGTGTCAGAGATACTTGCACAGTTGTCCCGGTTCTATGTGCTCGAAGCCGGTGATTTGATTTTTACCGGCACGCCAGCCGGAGTTTCCGCGGTCGAGCCGGGAGACAAGATTCGTGGCTGCATCGAAGGGGTCGGTGAAGTAGAGGTTGAGCTGGTTTCTGGAGCAGAAATTTGACGACTGACCAGACGATTTTGTTGTCTATTCTCGGCATGTTGTTGGTCTTGCTGGTCTGGGGGCGTTGGCGCTATGACATTGTGGCACTTGGTGCGCTTTTTACTGCGAGCTTATTCGGTCTGGTACCACAGTCCGATCTGTTCAGCGGATTCGGTAATCCTGCAACAATTACAGTTGTCCTCGTTCTGATTGTAAGTTACGGGCTTACCAAATCTGGCGCGGTGGATTTTCTTATTCCGCTTATTGAGCCAGCTTCCCGTCATCCCTTTTTACATATCAGCGTACTCACTTTTTTGGCGGCTGTCCTTTCCATGTTCATGAACAATGTAGGCGCTTTAGCTTTGTTGATGCCGGTTGCTATTCAGTCCGCTTCGAAGGCGGGAAGGTCGCCAGCTACGGTGCTCATGCCCCTCTCGTTTGGATCTATTCTGGGCGGCTTGGTTACTTTGATTGGAACTCCGCCTAACATTCTGATTGCTAGTTTCCGGGCGGAAATGGTCGGTGAGTCATTCGGTATGTTTGATTTTGCGCCTGTGGGTGGCGGAGTGGCTCTTGCAGGCATTGTTTTTATGCTTCTTCTAGGTTGGAGATTGGTGAAAGTTAGGAAGCACAGTGCTGGTTTTGAACTTTTTGACATTGAGCATTATTTATTCGAAACCAGAGTGGTTGCTGAGTCTGATTTGGTCGGTGTTCGTACAGGGGTGCTCAAAGATCTGCTCACTGATAAAAAAATGGATTTAATTGCGATGATTCGCGGCGATGAGCAATTTGCCCCGCCTGATCGCCGCCGCAATATCCATCAGGGCGATTACCTTATGTTGCAGGGTTCCCATGACGATGTGCAGGAGTTTGCAGTTGCCCATTCATTAACGTTACACACCGCCATGAACCAGCAAAAGGCTTTTACTCATGCGGCCAATAGTTCGTTGGCCGAAGTAGTGGTGGCGGCCGCGTCTCCTTTGGTTGGCAAAACGCCCAAAGAAAAACGCATAAACCGCAATTACAGGGTGAGTCTGCTCGCTGTTTCGCGCTCGGGGACACCGCATCAGAGCAGGTTGCGACAGTTCGAAATCAGGGTTGGGGACGTCCTGCTGCTTCACGGCGAGAGAGAGGCGCTGGATGAGGCAATCGTCAAGCTTAATTGTTACCCTCTAGCTGAACGCGTTTTCGACGCCAAGGATACAAGCAAGTCCGTTCCGGCATTGCTTGTTTTCTTGGTGGCTATAATGGTCACGGCTACTGGACTGATTCCAATTCAGCTGGCGTTGGGGCTTACAACTGTCATCATGGCTGCTTCCCAAATCCTGCCTCTGCGTGAATTCTATGAGGGGGTTGATTGGCCGGTCGTTGTGCTCCTCGGCGCGATGATTCCACTTGGTGGAGCGTTGGAGTCTACGGGAACGACTGAAATGCTGGTCGCTAGCATGCTGGCTTTGGTGGGCGAGCTGTCTCCGGTCTTGATCTTGGCTGCAATTCTGATACTTACAATGACGATATCGGATGTGCTGAACAACGCAGCCACAGCTATACTGATGACGCCGATTTCCTATAACATTGCCATGAGTCTTGATTACAATCCTGATGCTTTTCTAATGGCTGTAGCAGTTGGTGCTTCCTGTGCGTTCTTGACTCCAGTCGGGCATCAAAACAATGCGCTGATTATGGGACCGGGAGGCTACAGATTCGGTGATTACTGGCGAATGGGGCTGCCGCTAGAGGTCTTGATAATTGTTATCGCTACTCCCATGTTGCTGTTGGTCTGGCCTTTGTAAAACCGCCCTTCGATTTCGTTTGTTGCTTTTCTTGTCTGGGTAAGCCGTTTCAGTTCGCTTACGGTGCTCCATCAATACGCCACACTAGTTTGGACTAGACGCACTATTTGGAAGATCCATAATCCGGAACCGTGACCAGATGAACTCTTCATTAGCCTCGGATATACCCACAAAACTGCAAGTAAGCCCGTACGCTTTTTCATGAAAAGCTGTTTCAGAAAACCACTGCAACTTAATATCAAGACTAAAGGCATCTCATTCATGGTCTAAAGCGACGCTGGCAATGTCGATTGAGAGTGGCGGATGGATATTACCCCGAGTCTGATTCCCAGTTCTGAGTGGAATAAGCCCAGCAAATGACTGCGCTAAGCTTTATCGTTGGTATGATAAACAAACAGCAGGAACCTCTTTAAAAAGTTTCTTTCCTGCTGGCTTATTTTGACTCGAGGAGCCTTCCGCGAACAGTGCCAACGCATGAAGCCAAAGCACAAGGTTTGGGACCGTAAATACTTGACTTCAGTGCGCCCTTGGCGCGACTGAGTTCGGCTTGTATGTCTCCTTTATCTAATATTGTTGACTTAGATTTTACTAATCCCAGTTGTCGTAACTGAACTGTAGGTCAATCCGTTTGCTCTCCAGTCGCTTTTCTAGGCGTCTGCGCATTTCCGTCAGGCTCGATCCGTTTGCGGCTGATTCGTTGTGCGGTTTCACATATGTTTCGTCTACAAAACCAAGCTCAGTGGGGATTTCAGTGAGAGTCTCCTCCAGTTCTTCCCAGTTGTTTTTTTTCATGTTGGACTTCACTCCACATACGGGGCGTGTTTGCTCGTGCAGAAAAACGAGAACTTGTCCGTGTTATCGTCGCCAAAGTGACATTACTTCAGCGAAAACTGTCACAATTTTCGTAGTATCTGGCACGCTTGCGGTCTTGGATTTAGTTTTGAGGCAGGAGTCAGGCGCCGGCAAGGCGATTGATCGTTTGCTGGCGCAAGATTTTCTTTGCAATTTTGCCGGATGCGATGCGAGGTAGTTGCTCTCGTTGGAAGTAGAATCTCTCGGGGATCTTAAAAGCGGCGATCTTGTCTCGCAGGAAGTCAGCAAGCTCATCAGCGGTTATGGTGTGTCCTTCTCTCAGCATTATCGTTGCGCAGGGCACCTCGCCGAGTCGGGGGTCTGGAATGCCATACACAGAAGCCTCGTATACCGATGAGTGTTCATGGATCGCATATTCCACCTCCGCACAGCCAATGTTTTCTCCGCCACGAATCACGATATCTTTGGCGCGATCCACAATGACCAAGAAGCCAAGATCATCAAGCAAGCCCAGATCGCCGGTTCGGAACCATCCATCTTTCAACACTTCAGCGGTTGCTTCTGGGTTATTCCAGTAACCTTTCATGACGGAAGGGCCTTTGATGTAAATCTCGCCAATTTCGTTAGCAGATAGCGTCTGACCCTGCTTGTCGACGATTTTTATCTGCGTGAGCGGCGGAGTTGGTCTGCCGGTGCTGTTGGGTCTGGACTGATAAAACTTTCCTGAGATGATCGCGCCGAGAGCATTGGTTTCAGTAAGACCGTACCCTAAACCGGGTTGTGCGTTATCCGGAAACTTCTCTACCATCATCGCTAGATGTTCCGGCGGCCTCGGTGCGCCGCCGCTCTGCACGCTGCGTAGGCTGGATAGGTCACTGGTGGCAAATTTTGGTGATTGCATGACCTCCCATGTCATAGTGGGCACACCATGCAGGATAGAGATACGCTCATTTTCGATCAGTTCCAGTGCTGCCTCTGCATCCCATTTGTACATCATCACGAATTTACGCTGGTAGAGGAAGCTGGAAAGAAACTGAGCATGGCTACCGGTCACGTGGAATAGTGGCACATTGGCGAGCAGTGCTGCCTGATACGGCGGGTTTTCCTCGCGCAGCTCCGGCCGCAGAATTTCATTAATCTCTTTTACAAATTTCCAGGTGAATAGCGCGCTGATGATCCCTCGATGCGTAGACAGCACCCCCTTGGGATGGCCGGTTGAGCCGGAGGTGTACATGATCGAAGTGTCATGCTCCGGTGTGATGCGAAGCACTTCGAGGTCGGATTCTTCCAACGGTTCACAACTGGATATCAGGCTCTGAATTTCCTGATGAGTAGAATCGGCAGAGGTTGGCCTGATTAACACAACTTCGATGCTCAATTTACTTAGGCTGGATTTTATTGCATCGAAGCGTGGTGTATCTGCGAATATAAGCTTCGCACCGGAGTCCTCGAGACCGTATTCTAACTCTGCTCCGGTCCACCATGAGTTCATGGGCACGACTATGGCCCCGATCATCGTGATTGCCATGTAAGCGAGGCACCACTCGGGTGAGTTTCTGCCGCAGACTGCGACACGATCCCCTATTTGAATGCCGTAGCGCTCCCGCAGTTGCCGCGACGGTTTGCTCGCGGCAGTGAAAGCCTCCCCAAAGCTATACCGTTCTGCTTCGTAGACGAGAAAATCCTTCTCAGCTTCTGTCAATCCAATGCGGTAGAGTTCGAAGAGATTTGCTGGGGCTTTGGTAAAGACAGGGAGTTCTTGGTCGCCAATGATCGCAGAGCCAACTGCAAGCGGAGCATTTGGTGCCCGATGCGCCGCGACAATGTCTTTTAGGGCCTCCAGATCTTGCAGGATTTCAGCGTCACTGAGCATGGGTTGGTTACTCGGGCCTGAATTCCAGCGTAACTTTGCCTTTTGCCTCGCGCTTGGTGAAAACGTTGAATGCTTCAACAAATTGCTCTTTGGGAAAGCTTTGGGTAACAAGAGGATTTAGCTGGCCCTTGGCATACATTTCCAGCAATTCATCAAAATTTTGTTCGTAGGCTTTTGGTTCTTCTTTTCTAAACCTGCCAAGGAATACACCGATCATCGAGGACCCTTTGAGTAGAGCAAGATTGGCTTTATATTCTGGAATGCGGCCGCTGGTGAACCCGATTACCAGTAGTCGACCATTCCAATTAATGCAGCGGCAACTCTGGTCAAACAGATCTCCGCCAACCGGATCATAAATTACGTCCGCACCGCGTCCTTCTGTGAGGTCCTTAACTTTTTCCTTGAGCTCTCCATCACCGTAATTGATCGTAGCATCCGGATAAAATTGGCGGACAAAATCTAGCTTGTCTTCATTGCTCGCCGCGGCGATTACTCGCGCCCCCATGACCTTGCCTAATTCTACGGCTGACAGGCCTACACCCCCGCTTGCCCCCAAAACCAAAAGGGTTTCTCCAGGCTGAAGGTTCGCTCGTTGCTTGAGTGCATAATAAGACGTTGTATAAACCATCGCGAAACCAGCCGCGGTTTTGAAATCCATGTTGTCTGGAATAATGCGAATGCTTTCAGGTTTTGCGAGCACCTGTTCGGCCAGACCTCCAATCCCGGGTATGGCCATCACCCGGTCTCCCACGGCAAGTGCGCTGAACTTTGCGCCGACAGACTTTATCACACCCCCGACTTCTGAGCCGGGCGTAAATGGCAGTGGTGGCTGGAACTGATACTTGCCTTGAATTTGGAGACCATCAGGAAAATTAAGTGAAGCTGCATGCACCTCCACTACGGCTTCGTTTTCGCCAGGCTCTAGATCGGGAATGTCTTCAAGGACCAGATTTTCTGGTGAACCATAGCACTTGCATATTACAGCTTTCATATATAACTCTCTCCGATCATGAAGCGGGATTCAATCACGAATAGAACGCGACTTCAAACCCGTTTCGTGCCTGCTTTCAAGCTTTAAACAGAGACAGTTGTTGTGTCATTAACAAATCAGTATATTGGAAATTCTTGTTATGGATTTACCTTCATGGACGAAGCACATCGCATCGCCTATCTCAAGCACATGGGGTATGAGCAATACTTCTCTCGGTATGTTCTACCCCGGGGAAAACCATCTGTCATTCCAGCGATGATTGAAAGCGTCATTGACCCGGAGGGTCAAAAGGAATCGTTTGTTAAGACGCAACACGCGGGTCCGACGCATGTAGTGGCTGCTTCTTCTGATATTGTTAGACGGCCGACGGCAATCGCTGCACGTGAGTCCTCTTCCGGCCCACCAACACAGGAAGGATCAGAGCTAGTAAGGGCGGTGAAAGCCAAGGCAGAAAATAAACAGGCACGAAATGAAGAATTGCGATTCAGTGTGCAGTTTTTTTTTGTTAATTCACGGCTCGCAGTGATCAATGAGACGCCGCATGATGCTGGAGCAGGGGAAAGTCAGCAGTCAAAGTCGCTGCTGACCAACCTTATGTTTGCTCTCGGAATGCGCCAGGAAGAACTCGCTAATTTGACCGCTGATAGGTTTAATTGGCCAATCGCGGCAGGTATCGGCACGAGTGGCGACCCCCGGCATGCCGCTAAGTTGGCGCTGAACGGATTTATCTTCCAGCGTCATGAACAGAATGAATTTCAGAATTTGCTGTTGCTTACGGCGCAACTCGCTGATCTGATGACCGGTCAGACTGAGAGACCGGAGATGGGTGACCAATTTATTGCGAATGCGCAGTTCAAATTAACGGTCACGCACAGTCTTCACGCCATGTTGGCGCATTCAGACCTTAAGCGGGACGCGTGGCAACATTTAGCAGATTTGCGAGAGCGCTTAAAGCAAGTCTAGAGAGAGATAGTCATTGATACTTCCACCCTCGTAAACGCGCAGTTTTTTGCTCGCACCATGCGGTACAGTGATCTCGATCTGGTGGTCAAGAATGAGACTGCCGCATATGACTATCCCTGGACTAAGCGAATATTTATTGATTGTTTACGTTCGGGCTATCAATCATGGGTTTTGGCGAACAAGCAGGAAATTGCCGCTCACGGAGTGATGTCGGTAGCGATAGGGGAATGTCATCTGCTGACTTTGTGTGTTCACCCCGAATTTCAAAGAATGGGATATGGCCGCCGGCTGTTTACCCTCCTTTTGGACCGTGCTGCTAATCTTGACGCAAAAGAATGTTTTTTGGAGGTGCGTGTTTCTAATCACAAGGCCATTAGCCTTTATCGGTCTATCGGGTTTGCTCAGATCGGCGAACGATCAAATTATTACCCAGGGGATACAGGTCGGGAGGATGCGCTTATCCTTGCTCGTTCACTGCCGCTTCCCTGAGTCAGATGTGGTCCTGGTTAGAAGGCTGCTTTGCATGAAATGTCCGTTTAATTAGGCGTGTTGAAAGCTTCAGTACTGCGACCATTAATATTGCCATAACCATCACACAGCCTAGCATCAGCAATGAGGCGAACAAAATGCTTAAAAGTTCTCCTCGCGAGATATTCTGCCACTCGGCGATAGCCCATAGACAGGTTGCGCCGATCGCAAGTCCGGCTGTGATTGCGGCTGTTTTCTTACGGACGTTTAGTAGGGAGAAAATCAAAGTCTGGCCGTTATTGAGGTCATCGAATGTTGCTTTGTATCCAGAATAGCCACTACAGCCCCAGAATTCACGATTTTTCTCAACCGTTTAGTGAGCATTGAGCCGCATTTCGGGCATTTTTATGCGGCTTCAGGTCGCCCATCGACGTCGTTGACCGTTGCATTACAGCCCATGCTGTCGCCACTGCAGAACAAATAATTACCCTTCTCGGGGGAGGCACGAACCAGCTGTCTGGTGCACAATGGACAGCGGTAAAGCTCATCAACTTCGTTGCTTGGTTTTCCATTGATATCGTTCAGGGTTGAACGGCATGTAGGGACCTCATAATATCCCCTTCTAATGGGGTGCCCTGCATCCAGGACACGCGAAAGTTAAACCTTCTCTTGCGCCAGATTCAAACATAATTTACCCGGGAGTAGAGGCAAATCTGGCCGTTAGCGATCCGATGAGCGCCGCGTTTTCCGAGGGAGTGCCCACTGAGATCCGCAGTTTATCTCTAAGTCTTTCTTGATCAAAAAACCTGACCAGAATATTTTCAGATTTTAGCTGCAGATAGAGATTTTCAGCACTGTGGCCTTCGGGCAGTTTGGCCAGTAGGAAGTTGGCCTGGCTGGGTGTGACAGTGAAACCCAATTTTGCTAGGGCACTTGCGAGTAATTCACGGTCCTTACGAACTTTTTGCCAGGTGTTTTTCGCATAGTCACGTGACTGAATGGCGGCAGCGGCGAGTTGCTGAGCGATGTAGTCCGTGTTGTAGCTATCTCGGGTTTTGTAAAGAATTGGCCTTATCAGGTCTGCCGAACCTATACCGTAGCCGAATCTCAGACCGGCAAGGGAATACCCTTTGGACAGCGTGCGTAGCAGCAGAACATTGTTACTTTCAATCGCCATTGGTACTGCGTCGTGATTTCGGGCCAGGTCTACGAAATCGACATATGCTTCATCAATGAGGAGCAGACCGTCGAAGTTCGNAGCGATCTCNGTCAGAGTCNCAACGGAAAGNAGTTTGCCTGTTGGGGCATGAGGNTTNACCAGTATACAAAGTTTNGCNCTAGANGCTGAGAGTTGCTGGATAAATTTCTTCGGTAGATCCCAGTTGTCCTCGAGCGAGATTTCGTGTAACAGGTTACCTTGAATTTCGGTCAATACTCGGTAGAGAGAGTAAGTGGGCCGGGTTACGGCCACAGTTTCGCCAGGCCCCGCGAAAGTCGTNAGCNCCAGACGCAAAAGTTCGTCACCCCCGTTGGTNGGAACNATATNNTCNGGGNTNATGCCGTGACAACNCGCAGCNGCCTCCCGNAATGGCNTCGCCGTTGAGGNGGGGTAGCNCCTCAGGGATTCGGAATTGATTNCCNTGAGTTNAGCTGCTACTTCCGGGCTTGGCGGATAAGGATTCTCGTTCGTGTTCAGCTTGATNACATCGTCGCTGTTGNNTTGCTCGCCGGGCACGTAACCCGTCATCGCGGCGATGTTTTNTCGCTGATAGTNCATNANTCNGNGCTCTNCTTCGATGAACAGGATCGAGAAGAGTAATGACAATTTTCGCAACGGGCAATGACTTCAGTTGGTTGGGGGCAAATAAGACGTCAATCGGTTGTGCCAACCTTCACGCCAGCGGGCCTCAGAGCGTTCGATAGGGGCATTACTAATGCGCCGGTCAAGCACCTTAATTCCTGCGTCAACGAATTGATTGAGGGAAATTTCTTTATCGAGCATCTCGACCACTACTTGCTTCAGACCCCATCCCATGCCGCGATATTGCTCTTCGGGATTCAGGCCGGCGCCCTTGAAGTGCAGGTAATCAATGAGCGCATACTGTCCGAAGGGCGGCTGTTCAGTGGCTAGTCCTTGTATGATTTGCTGCGCTTTATCGCGGTCAGTCGGCTTAAAACTGGACACGATTTCGTCTTGGATCTGGGCGAAGCGCGATACGATAAACTCTGCCTGTAAGGAGGATGTCGCCAATAAAAAGGTCCTCAGCTCGCGCATTTGCTTGCTCTGCTGTACTGCATTAAATGTAGCGCGATTGGGCCAGGGGTTGTCTGGATCGGCCGAGTTCTGCAGCCACGAAGGCAGCTTCACCTGCCGCTCTCTCAGAAATAACAGTAGTTGTGGAAAAGTCTCTTCAAAAATCTCTTGCTGTCCAGTCCGGTACCAAATAAAGTGACCGATCCCGAGCGAGGGAAAATCCTCCCCGATATTCCAACTGGTCAGGCATGCAGGTTTAGAACGACATTCATTGTGGAATACTTGTTTACCCAGCCAGTCGAATTGGGCCGCTTGAAAACGCTCCTGAGCGCTTAAGGGCAAGGAAAACCACAGTAAAATGAGTAGGAGAGATCGTAAAGTGCTGATGAGTTTTTCTGAATGTATTGGCATCGGTGCTCAGGTTTAGACTACTACCGCTGGTTGAGTCGGGTCTAAAGGGTTTGCAGCAAAGAGGGATTTCACATCCTCTGCGGATTCTCGCCATCGCGCCGCTACCATTTCATCGGCAGGTGAGACTGAAAACACAAATTATTTACGGCGTCTACGGCAATCGCAGAGATTAAGCTTGAGGCGCTTCCTGCCGCAGCGTTGTCTCATGCTGAACCCAAAGATAAGTGAGTGATTCATCTTTATAAGATCTTTAAGCAGCTCATGTTCAGCGAGCACTCCGTGAACAAAATTATAATAGCTTTGTGAACGAACGGTATTATAGGAGTAAAAACTTCAATAAAAACAGTAATAAAACGAACCTGTTTGATTCAAAAGTTGTTTTAACCCGTGAATTTATGCACAAAAATAGTATTGCGGTCAGGAAAGCCTATAAAACAGCAGGTTTTATTTTTAGTTAATCATTCAATAACTTTTAACTTACTGATTTATATAGCTTTTAAACATTGATTAAATTTTAGTCAATTTGAGTAAGGCTCAAGAAAAATCGTGCCTCGCAATAGGATTGCAGAATATATCCACTGACTTACCCACAGATTCTGTGGAAAAAATCACGAACTACTATTCATTAGAATCTCTCGGCTGTTCAATACCTTAATGGGAACTGCTTAAATCAGCTTTAGTATTACTGTCTAACTGCCGCGCGAATGTGTGAAGACTGGTCCGAATATTAGTTGCTGCCGCTGCTAATTTTGTCAATCATCTAGTCGACATATTTGTTATAACCTAGGATATTCGTTCTTTTCAGCGTTCCAACATGTTTGAACTCTTCAATGAAGTTCCATTCCTATGGCGCCTGAGCGCTGAGCGCAGCGACGGGTACTGTTCCGTAGCAATGGTTGTGCCCTATCCTCCAGACACGAGAGCCCAAGATCTGACCATAGAAACTGATGTGCAGAGTCTTTCCTCGGATAACGTTAGGTCCATGTCTGAGGAAACGTTGGAATGGAATCAGGGAGACATTGATCTCTTTCTAAAATTGGTAAATCAACGGCACTTGGAGGTCAATCAGCCTCTTGCCGAGACGGTTTGCGTTGATCTGACTGATCCGGAAGTAATTGATATCATCAACGTGGTTGCAGCCGCGGGCTTTGGGGTAGCTTTCACCTCCTACGGACTAATTCAGCATTCCTACGGTTTATTACCAGTTTATCAGTTCGATGTCGGTTCGCTTGCCTCGATCAGTACGGTAGATGGTTTTAAGTCGTGCGTCGTCGTTGATGAAGACGCTGATGATGTCATCTGCGTGATGTTGGACCCCATCGAGGTTCGGTCAGACACCGAGCAGAATCATCTCTCTCGACATGATCTCTTACTGGTCAAGCGAATAGATATCGTTCACCCGGATTTCGCAGAGTGTCGTAACCGCCCATTGGGTCGTACCCTACACTAGGTCGATCAGCTTGCTCGCTGGTTGAAGCGTCTATTCACCAGTGCAGACGTGATATTGACTTTCTGAATGTCGATTGAACCGCCAGCAATACCCCAGCCCCACGCGTCACGAAGTTTTTGCTCGATAGGGAATTCCTTTGAGTAGCCATATCCGCCCATGATCTGCATTGCCTTGCCTGTCACTTCACGGGCTGCCTCGTTGGCGAAGCATTTGGCAATGGAGCTCTCTCCAACTGACGGTAGGCCAGATTCGGCATTAACCAATGCTCGGTAGAGCAACAGCCGTGCAGCTTCCAATTTCATTTTCATTTCGGCAAGCTGTAATTGCACTGCCTGAAAATCTATGAGTGGTTTGCCGAATTGTTCGCGCTCCTGGCTGTACTTCAGTACGTAATCAAATGCTGACTGAGCCACCGCGAGTGACATGGTCGTATTTCCGCATCTTTCGAGGTCAAACGCATCCATAAGCTTGCTGAAGCTGCCCGCTGGCGCGAGCATGTTATCAATCGGGACCTCGACGTTGTCGAAGTATATGTCGCAACTGTAAACGCCCCTGAAGCCCATATGATGGTCACGTTTACCAAAACTCAAGCCGTCGGCGCCCTTGTCAACAACTATAGCCCCAATGCCTTTGGCGCCCGCTGCTTCGGAGAGCCTGCAGTACACTAAATAAGCCTCCGAGTGGCCGGCACCCGAGCACCATCGTTTAGTCCCGTTAAGGATAATCTTGTTCCCGCGGATCTCGCCGCGGGTGATCAGATCGGTCAGTGCCGATCCAGCGCCGGGTTCTGACATAGATACCGCCACCATCTTTTCTCCAGCGCAGACCTTCGGTAAATATCGCTGCTTAAGCGATTCGCTGCCCAAGTGGGCGATGGCTAGACTTGGGCCAAAACTGGCCTCGAAGATCGGAAACGCAACAGCAATCGAAATTTTGGCAACTTCCTCCAGCA
>PBHS01000042.1 GCA_002719575.1 Gammaproteobacteria bacterium
GATCTCCTGCAGGGAGGAAGAAGCCTCTTCAACGGCCAGTCCAAATTGTCCAGTGAACATGATCAGCAGGGCGCTAAGTATGCGTGTTTTCATGACTTCTCCTCGTTACAGCCAGTTTCTTGTGGCCTAACTATAGCAAACACGCGGTCAACATACCGCATTTGACTTTCTAAGCCCATGTATCTTAGGAACATGGAATCCAAAAAGACCGCCAGGGCCATCCCGCAGGGTGATATGCCACTTCAGAACACCGAACGTGGACCTAAACACTGACAGATGACTCTGTATGGCGGTTGTAGCCATTCCCATATATAGCCGGAATTCTGCTTCCAGTATTACTTCGGACTCAGCTAGACCAACGTGAAGGTCTATCAATTCGCGGGATTCAACTGCAATGTTTCAAACAGTACGGTTTCTATTTTGGCTCTTGAGTAAAATGCTGGGAATACCTGGTCATTAGCCCACAGGTCAAAAAGATTGGCGTAGAATGGACTGTCGGGATTCCCTGACTGCCCGGGTGCATTCATCCCAAGGGTATTGTCCCAATCCCGTGTATCTACAAATATTCTAAAGGAAGCCCCTGAAGTCTGATTATCGCCACTGCCGGTGTTGCCCAAAGTGAAACTGTTGCCCCCCCGTGGAGCCGGCCCAATATCGAGCTGGGCACGCAAATCTTCACTGACTGCCGAGCTAAGCGGGTGACGAATCAGCGCATGTTTGTAGTCAGCTTGACCGTAGACCCAGTTCTCCATGTTTGGACCCAGCTTTTCTCGCAAAATTTCGACACCTTCAGTCAGGGTGCGCACCAAAAATGAATCCCGCCCCGATAGCGGGTCGCGGCCAAAATCTCCATCCGGTGCCAGTAGCATGTCAATGGCTTTTTTCATGCCGATACTGAGAAAATCTTGTGCTTCCGAGGGGACTTTCAAATCATTGATGTTGTCTAACAATTGGCGTTCGAAAGCCACGTAAATACCCGCAGTCACAGAATCACGATCAAGCACAAAATCCCAGTCGAGCAACATGCGGCGGGCCTGTTCCACCTGCGGATCGTCGGCCTGCAAGTCCTTTAGAAAGGGCACAACACTGCGCGCAGGGATAGATAGATAGTCATGCTGGAGGGCTATCATATCGGACATATTAAGTTTGCGCCCGGACGCCAACACCTCGCTACCACGCGCCCAGCGATAGGGGTCGGTCCAGGTGTAACCGATAGCATCAAGAAACTCGAAATCCGGCGGCGTGTAGTTACTGTTGGAAGTTTCGATGAAGCCCAACTCGGGGTTTAAATCATTTGGTTTCGCTTTTATAGGCAAATAGCCGTCCCACTCATAGCGGCCATCGCCGGGCACTGGCACCATACCGCTAAAATTCCGTCGAATAGGCGCGATGCCCACTGCCTGCCACCCGATGTTTCGCTTACGATCTGCCCAGATCATATTCTCACCAGGAATATTGCTGTAGTTAGCAGCGTCACGAAATTCTTCCCAAGTCCGAGCCTGGTCCATCCTCAACGAAGCCAAATAGGGGGCTCCACCAAATTCCATCCATGCCGGTCGAACCGCATAAGCGAGATTTTTTTCTGTGTCCTCGAATACCACTGGGCCGTGTCTCGTGTATTTCAACTGCACGAGTTCAGGTTCTTGGCCCCGAACAGGGATACCCTCTTCGATAATCGACATTGGTTCCCACCGACCGTTATAGCGATATTCATCGGGGTTATCGGGATTAATCTCGTATACGTACAAGTCCTCGCCATCTGTGTTAAACACCGTGAGACCCCAGGCACCAAATTCGTTATGGCCGATAGAAATTCCCGGTATCGTCGGTTCACCCCCGCCAATCACGTTCCAGCCCGGTCCGACCAGGTGCGTCCAATACCGCAGGGATGGCGACGATTGCGCCCTATGTGGATCGTTTATCATCATCGGCCAGCCATCCTGGGTCAGGTCGCCGCTAACAACCCAATTGTTGCTGCCAATATCATCAAGATCGAAGCGCTTGACTAACTCTGATTCTAGTTCTAGCGCGGCAGCCAACTCCTCGTATGCCGGCAGATCGTTACGAGCGGACGCCAACACAATGTCTTCTGGCTCAAAGCGAATATCCCTCCTGTAAGCGTTATATAATCGCAGGATGTCATTTTGCAGCAGAGAATCGCAGTCAATCATCGGGTCCAGGCTCAAATCAGGCTCACGAGGGTGGAAGTATTGCAGACCGCGCACTTGCTCTTCCCCGATTGCGCAAACGGCTCTGCCCACGTCCATCTCTAAACCGATATTGCCAAGTAATCCCTGGTGTCTAGAAATGACGACCTCCTCTGTCCAATGCTTTGGCTCTATACCCAGCAATTTGAACGGTAAAGGCAAGTCTTCAGGATTCTTCATGATCTGATCGATGAAAGCGTTCACTCCGTGGACAAAAGCGCCGATGATGTCTTCACCATTGGGATGGTAGTGCTGCAACTCTTCTCCCATCGCGCCACGGAATTTGAACAATCGGGCACCATGGTCCCTTTCTACCGCCTTAGATCCAAGGATTTCTGCCGTAGTGCCGGTCGCCCTCGCCCGCCAAATTTCAAATTGGAACAAGCGATCACGGGCTGCGCTGTAGCCTTGAGCAAAGAAAAGGTCGTGCTCGGTTTCAGCGTAGATATGAGGAATCCCCCAATGATCCTTGAGAATTTCTACACTCTGCTGCAAGCCCTCAACCTCGAGTGTCTGCCGAGTTTGGGCTGAAACAGGGAGCGAACTTAGCAGCAGCAAGAGACAAATTGAAAAGGGGGCGCTTCTTAGTATCATAAGTATCCTCAGTGAGTTAGGGCTAGATCGGATTAATGATCTGCAAAATTTTTCAATAGCTCCATTGCTTCAGTGGCTTTTTCACGAGGCACAAAAACATGATCGTGGTAGCGAGCAGCGATGACATTGGCCGGTATCGCGTAGGCAGCCAGCCCGGCGGAGACGGCAGCTGTCAGACCGACCGCATCAAGACTGGAATGAACCCTAAGTGTGATGCCCTTGAACACCCCGTGGTAGACCAACTCTTCTGCATCCGCCTGCTGCTGGGAAATCAGGACACTTAGCCCTTCTGATTCGTTGAACGTTGCTAGGGGGTTCAGCCGAGACAGACTCTTAGATGCCGGATTTTCAACTGTACAGAAAACGTAATCCCCTTCAAGCAGCAGCGGATCCATGTCGATGAGCAATTTAACTAGGTCGGTTTCGCCTGAAGACATATACTCTTCCTATCCTCTGAACGCATTCACTGCCACCAGTTTGAGCGCATGAGTCAGCCGAAGGAGCCCGCTCATTATTGTTCTATTCCCGCCCAGCGGCAATATTCCCTTTTCTCAATCTCTTCGCGGCTACGCTACTGACATTATCTGCATTAAGCCGCGGCATTCAAAGTTCAATCTTCTGCGCATAAAACGCAAAGACTATCATTCCCTTTTGGGCGCTGTATTCAGGCAATGATTCACCTGGTCACCCAATCCTTGCCAACAAACTGCCGCATCACAGTCAGCACTTCATCAGGCTCGTACAGGCGCCAGCCCTGCTCAGCAAATCTCCTCAAGGCTGAATCACTTGGAAAACTAAAATAATCGCCGCTTTTATGCTGAGCACTACAATCGAGAGTTTTACCTTTATCCAGCACCTCGACCGCTTCAAGCATACGAGCGCACCCTAACTCATAGAGCGACAGAACATGCCATAGATACGACCGCTCGGTCTGGACTGAAAAGCGTGTGGTCGTAACGATACTGCCCGTGTCTATCGAACTGTCCTCAATAAAATGCAGGGTCGTACCGATTTCAGACTCATTATTCAACAAAGCCCAGAATGTAGCCATTACGCCCCTATATTCAGGCAACAACCCGGAATGAAGGTTCAGCACTCCGTGCGTGGGCAGCGAAATAGCTAAATCACGAAGAATTACACCATAGCGTATAGACAGCACTAAATCGGGTTCTGACTCGGCATAACGCTCGTGTCCGAGAGCATCGTTAATCGCAGTCAGATTGCTCACGCCGCCAAAGATCCACTCTCCCAACTGCTCAAAGCTGAAGAGGGTTTGACCACTGCGCGCGGGAACCATTTCGCTGGGGTCCAGCAATGGGGCGATCAGACTATTCAATAAATCCTGCTCAACAAATTTCAAATGCTGAAGAGGGGCAGACAGCGGTTTGCTGCCAACCCGCGAAGAGAGAAACACTGTCACTCGGTGGTCAGCCAATCCGGGAATCAAACGGTTTAGTGCAAAACAACTAGCAAGGTCACGATTAGTGAGAATGGTAATATTCATCTTAGGTCCTTCCCACCACAGTGAGTTGTCAGGATATTGCCGGGCCCTGGCAATTTTGATTCGCCAAACGGCTGAAGCTCAGGGAACCGAATCATAACGGTTAAATCCTCATCCACCTCAGTCAACTTGTAAACTGAAAGCCGCCTAGAGCGCGCAATCTGTTTGTCACAGCTCATGTTGGATCAAGCTGTAAGTAGACTCTCCGACAGACACGAACTCCAGTCGTTGGTTCATGCAGCCAGGCCACTCTTCAGCAAGGTGACTGACAAAAATTAGCCGTGTGCGAGTCTGACTCGCAATCAGGTCGAGAATTCCCAAAATTAATTGACGGTGGTAATCGTCCAGACCCACACACGGCTCATCTAGGATTAGGACGGCCGGACTTTTCACCATCGCACGGGCGAGAAGTATCAGGCGCTGTTGGCCGAAGGACAGCTCATGAAATAGGCGGGACTCAGAGCCGGCCAGACCAAGGCAAGCGAGCCACTTCTTCGCAACAGCCCAATCCCTGTCAAAGTTGTAATCATAAAGGCCGACTGAGTCGTAGAGACCGCTAACTACAACATCCAGGGCCTTCCAGCCCTTGACATATTTATTGTGAAGTTCGTTGGACACCAGCCCGAATTGGGACTTGATATCCCATACCGTCTCACCATTTCCTCTCTGCTTTCCAAACAAACGCACTTTTTGACCATAAGCCATGTGATTTTCTCCGCAAACCAGACTCAGCAAAGTCGACTTGCCGCATCCATTGGGGCCATCGATCAACGTGTGATGGGAGTTGGTCATACGCCAGGTAACAGATTCCAGAACCCGTTTATCGCCGTAGTTCGCATGAATATCCTCAAGATCGATAATCACTTCCGATGAGGCGAGTGCCGGCGCTTCAGGTATTTCAGCGGCCGGAAGACAATCGGGCAATCGCGGGACTCGTCCCGCGCGATCTCGAAAATATTGGCTAACGAGAACGTCTGCAAGACGGCCCTGCCTCGTCAATACCAGATTTTCAACAAACGCCATATGCGTGGTACCTGGAAGGATGTCACATTGCCGACGACACAACAAAAGGCTGCTGAAACCCTCCGACGCGCGGTGTGCTTCAATGCAATCTATTATTTGCTGCCGAGATTCTCTGTCGATACTCTCTAAAGGATCGTCGAGTACGACCAGCTTAAGCGTTTCTCCAACTGCTGCGATCAAAGCTCTGCCAATCAGGGCTCGCCTGATCTGGCCTGATGAAAGGAATCGAATCCCGCTATGCAGCAACTTTCCAAGATCGAGCTGCTCTACTATCGACTCGTGGGCGTCAGAAAAAGCGGCACCAGCAGCAAGGCCCGACTGTAACAGCTGATGCACCGTGGTTCCTGGATCTTCGGCCCGATCGCTGTATTCGCTTATATCAAGCCTGTTGTCACGCTGCCAGAGCCGCTGTTGCTCTTCAAAAGATACCATCACGATATCGCGGCGCGGCTTGAGTTCTTCTCGGTAGGTTACATAGCTACCCGACTCGGGGCGCTTACCGGCGATCAGGCTCGCCAACAAGGTCTTGCCAGATCCATTGCTACCAAAAATGCACCAATGTTCGCCTTGGCGCAATGAGAAATGAGACACACGCAAATGCGAATGCCGATTAATTCGACAGCTTGCTTGATCAATCCGGAGCAAGCAGTCCTCAGACGTCATACTAAGGTGCTTCCTGAACAAGTGTTGTCAAGCGCGCAGGCCGAGACCGCGCAGCAATTTGCCAAAAGCACGAATCGGTAGCGGCCGCGTGCTGTAGTCCACCGGCAGAGAGAAATCGGGCCGACTGGGGATGCGAAACGGCTTGCGATAGGAAAGTTTACCAGGCCGGCTTTCCATCGGCGTATAGTATTGACAATCCTCGAAAAAGTAGTGGGTGACTTGTGAATGCCTGCTCCGTTCAAAATCCTTGCGGGCGGAACCACCATGCAGCAGATTCGCGTGCCAGATGATGGCTTCACCTTTTTTAAGTAGTCCCAGTTCTGGCTGAAAGCCATGCTCTGCGATGAGATCCTGAATACGCGATTCATAAGTGTGGTAATTCGAGTAACCCGGCGCCAAACCTAAATCTTGCATAGAGTAATAGGGCAACTTATGGCTTCCGGGGTAGTAAATTAAGGGCCCATTTTCTGCGTCAATGTCTTCAAGCGCCACCCAGACCCCTACCATGAACCCGGCAGGAACTGTATGGAAATGTATGCTGTCCGAGTGCGGACGTTGCGACGTGCCCACAGGGAAATTAAGCGTCTGAAAGGGTAATGGCTCCCGATCCATGAGTATGCGCAAAGCAATTAGCACATTCTTGTGAACAGCCAACTGCCGAACAGCGTCAACCTGCTTCCATCCATCCTGACATCGGGTGGTCGACAACGGGTTTTCCTCATGTGCTGACCCATAATGCGGCCGAACATCTGCGACTACCCGATCCAACAGTTGCGAGTCGAATTGAAAGTCTATTTTCAGCAGACCTTGATCAGAAAAGGCCTCAAGCTGCTCGCAACTCAACGCAAAACGATCACTATCCATCATGGGCGGTTTCCCAATGCTCTCTGCATGACCTCATGCTGGATGCTCATCATGTGACCGATTGATCGTCGCCAATAGTCAGCGTTGTGCCGACCGCGAGATTGCATATAGTCGAACGGAACATCATTGACCATGAGTATTTGAGCTAATTCTTTAGCCTCTGAAATCAACCCGTCCTCTGTACCGGAATCCAGATAGATATGGGGCATTTTGCTCTTTGGCACTTTATAAATGATCGAAAAAGGGTCATAGGCTCGCGCCTGCTCAGGGGTCGAGAAAGCCCTACCCTTCGGATTACGCTCCTGTTGGGTGCTTAATCCAGGAATAGCAATCAGATCGGCAATACTTGCATCAGCCTGGGCAAATCGCGCGGAATTTTCTTCCTCCACCGTCCTCGGATTCTCCATTGCACCCACGGTAAGTCGCGCCGCCTGTGCTCGCGCAAAACTGAGAGCACCACTCGTGCTACCAATCGAAATAAACTGATCGGGATGGCGCAAACCTAGGGCTAACGCTCCAAAGCCGCCCATCGACAAGCCCGACAAGGCCCGCCCTTGGCGCCGGGCCTCAGTGCGGTAATGCTCGTCTACGTAGCCAACAACGTCCTCAATGATATGATCTTCCCAGTTGTTGGTCTGGCCCTGTTCGCTGAACGCATAGTTGATATACCAACTGTTGCCTCCATCAGGCAGCACTAAGATAAGATCATTAAGTTTTCTTGCGTAATAAGCCGCTGACAAACTGCGGCCCCAAACGGTGTAATTCTGCAGATAGCCGTGCAGTAGATATAGCACCGGATATCGCTCGACTGACTCGGCATAATCCGGTGGCAGCACAATATCAAACTTCATCATGCGTCCCACGGCTGGACTGTAGAACTCGACGGTGCTCAAACCCTCCGGAGGCGAGGCGAGTCTGAGTTCAAGCTCCTGCGCAAAAACGCTCGCTTGAAAACAAACGCTCAGCAAAAATGTCAGTCTCCCGAATTTTTGACCCAACATGTAGCGCACAATCAGTAATTAACAGCTCGATACCGGAGCGGTTATAGCACTTTTCAGGCACAGATAGTATCTTCAGAAAATCACTTGCTTGATCAGCCCTCGAAGGGAAAAGACTATGCAAAGCACTAAGGTTCTCACAAATGAAAAACTCAGCCAGAAGACCTTGCTGGACATAGCGCTGGCACTGACGATTTCCGTTGGCAGCGGATCAGCTCTCGCGCAAAGCTCCGACGAACAGGCAGTACTGAACACGGTCAACCAATTCTTTCAGGCGCTTGCTGAACGTGACCGCGCACTTCTTGCAAGCATCACGCTACCCGGATCCTTGAATATTTCAACGTCGATTTCCAGCACTGGGGCCGCTGAAATTCGGATTCAGAACTACAAACAACTGTTGGACAATCTCGGCGGAAAAGGGCCGTCCTTACTTGAACGAGCCTGGAGCCCTACTATTCTGATCAAGCGGGATATCGCCACTTTCTGGGCTCCCTATGACTTCCATGTCGACGGAGCTTTCTCCCACTGCGGAATCGACTCATTTCAACTTATCAAGCGACAGGATCAGTGGTTTCTCACCAACCTTAGCTGGACCATTGAGCGTGATAACTGCGAAACCAGCCCTCTCGGCCCACCGGACTTTTGACCCTGCTCGGCATGGCGCGAGAGTTGATGTTTTAGAGCCAAATTATTGGGGCGTAAAAAGGTTAGTCTCACAGCCGAGCTCTTCTGCCGCACGCACACTTCCCAGACGGCCCACTTGGTCATGGGTCACAAACTTTTGAAGCAAAACTGGATTTGCCTCCGAATTCGCCAAAAACCGTTCATCGGTCGCTAAAAGGCGTCCGATGATAATCGCTCTGTTCGGCTCGCCATTGTCAAAACCAATGGTATAGGCCTCAACGACTGCCTGCCCTGAAGGCCTCTCAGTAAAGCGAGGGTAATTCAGAGCATCTACCTCCAACTGTAGCGAATGTAAATCGGGCCGCTGCCAGGACTCGCAGTAAGGCTCACAGGAGTAAATCCCGCTAGCATGCTTGGTCAGATACCCTCCATTGGAAGTGACCAGACCGCAGGCCGTAGGCTCTTTTCGGAGCTGCTGCACCATGCTGGCAATGGCATGCATCGAGTAGTTGTTGCCTGGACCACCGAAAAACGGCAGCCCTCCAGTCACTGTCAGACCCCGTGGGTCNCGTCGGTCTAATCCTAATTCATCACAAGCGATTGCCACAGCTGAAGGAAAGCAGGAGTAAATGTCAAAGTAATCAATCTCACCCAGTGTTTTACCTGCCATGCTCAGGGCTTGACGAGCGTTGAGTCCGAGGGCTGGCGCNCTGGTGTAATTGNTTCGTTCAGACACTANGGTCTGCTCATTGGCTTCACTGCATCCATGCAGAAACACCCACTTTTTTGGATCAATACCGAGANTCCTGGCATGGTCCACGGACGTCAGAAGCACCGCTGCCCCTTGATTCACGCCATCCATGGCGTTCAGCCATTTGGGATAAGGCAGACAAATGAATCGATTATCTTCAGTGACAGTAGCGAGGTCGCGCACGGATCGGGGCGCCGCGTAACTGGCGAAGGCATTTTCCTGAGCAACCACATTAAAGGGTTTCATCATCTCTGCCATGGCGTGCAGNT
Source organism: Gammaproteobacteria bacterium (assembly GCA_002719575.1). Classification (GTDB taxonomy): domain Bacteria; phylum Pseudomonadota; class Gammaproteobacteria; order Pseudomonadales; family Pseudohongiellaceae; genus UBA9145. The sequence continues at coordinate 9,495 of PBHS01000042.1, forward strand.
GGACGTCCAGGCTGTGACCCGCTTTTGCCCTGAGCGCGCTCTCGAACAGCGGATACGTCTGGATAGGTACGCCGAGACCGTGAGCGAATTCGTGTTTGGAAGCCATCGCCTCACCGATGCCCCGATCCTCAAAAAGTCGACTATCCGATTCCTGCCAGTCCAGCGCAAAATTTTGACGACGAGCAACTCGGGCGGTCCTTAGAGCCTCTCCTCCCACTACCATCGCAAGCTTAAGCTCACCCGACACAATGCGGGATGCCATTTCATTGATATATTTCTGAGGTGTATCGCCCCCAACATTGCCGTAAACGCCCAACTCAGGGCTCAAGGCCAATCGAGTGGCGATAGCGTATGGCGGATTTTCGGCACGCCCAAACGGATTTGGTGCGCGAGGGCGATTCCAAGAATCAGGAAATATACGCACGGAAACTAACGCGTCAAGTGTCTGACTCACTTGCTCTGCAGCATCGGTATCCTTCAGCGCAGCCGCGCCCGCAGCAGCCGCGATCCCCATCGGCGACAAGCTTTCCGCCAGAGGCTTATCCCATTCCATATATTGGCCAACACCAATAATAATGGGTGTTCTCCCATGCACAATGGTATTGTAAGACGTCAACCTAGCACCTACGCGAGTTCAGATTACAATGAATTCTTCAAGCAAAAGCTTATCTCGAAATTGAATGTCCACCAACGTATCGCAAAGTTTGCATTATCTCAGGGGCCTCGGCCAAGCAGTCCTTGAAGCAGCAGCGTGCAGTATTTCTCGATTAAGTCGGTTTGCTGGCGGCTCTGAATCGCCAAAGATTGCTCTCAGCCAATGACCATCCGTCGGATTTGGAAAGATAATGTTCCTTGATCCAAAAACTTTTCTTTTCTCATTCGCCAACGATCTGCGTTGCTCCACATCCAAAGTGTAATAATCTCTAGAAAAATCGTTGAGGTTATCCCCTAACAAAACGACCACCTCGTAGTCCTGCATAATCTGTTTCTGAATTATTTCCTTGTTTGAAGAATTCCTGAGCACAATCAACCGATCGCTTTCAATCAGACCAAATCCTGCTGTTTGGAGATTCCTTCTTGCCAAGTCGACAGTAGACTCGCCCTGGTCTCGGTTTGTAACGAAAAAGATATCAACATCATTTTGTCTACAAAACTCTGCGAATTCGAGGGAGCCTGGGCTTGGGGTAAAAAGATCTTCCTCTACCCAAGCGTCCCATTCAATGTCAGAAAAAAAGTCATTTCCCGAAGCTACCATATAACCCCAATAAGAATTTGAGAGCAGGAGGGTTTCGTCCACATCTGATATGATCGCAAGAGGCTTGTCAAAATTAGATCTTATTGATATCGCTTCTTCCACCCGCATTTTCGCGATATTGAAGCCTTGGTGGTAAAGCGCTGCATGTTCTGCTGCCGTTTGTTTCCAGGCAACAGCATATGCTAGGTTGTTCTGCTGAGCGTTAAGCACGGTCGCTATACTTGCCAAAAAAACACATATCACAAATCTTGCAAGTGAAGTTGCCTTCATACGTTTCTCCCTTGGTACTAAGACTTTTTTCAAAATGAGAATATAACAGGAATTATAATGAATCGAATCAAGGCCAAAAAGCTCACTATCTTTGGAGCCCTCATGATCAGCTTATCTTTTTGCTATGAAGTTTCCTCTCAAGACTATCGAATTCTAGTTACCAATGACGACGGAATAGAATCACCACTTCTTCACAATCTCGTCGCAAACTTAGCCTCAATGAGCGACGTAGAAATAGTAGTAGCAGCGCCAGACAAAAACCAATCGGGCAGCAGCCAATCAAGTATTGGTGGTCCATTGGTCGTAGAGGGAATCAGCATAGAAGGTGCAACCGAAGCATATTCGATATCTGGAAGACCTGCTGATGCTGTCCGCTTCGCTGCAGTTCAACTACAGCACCTAGAGAAGTTCGATCTGGTGATATCGGGAACTAATCGCGGCGCAAATGTCGGTAACGTTTCTCATCTGTCTGGAACTGTTGGCGCTGCAATGGAAGGTGTATATCACGGTTTACCTGCAATCGCAGTTTCACAGGAAGTGACCGGCGTTGATACAGATACCTCCGCAAAATTTATATTACAGTTAGTGGAGCGTTACCGATCTTTTGGTCCACCCCAAGGGGTTGTAATGGCCGTCAATATCCCTAGCGGCGACCTCAAGGGGGTAGCCGTGAGAGCAATGGGGGACTCATATTTGAAGACGGAGTCCTACATCCTTAACGATGATCACGAAGGTGTATCTCATTTTGAGCCAGAGCGAATTAGAGTCCAGAGCAATAACAAATTAACAGACACATATGCATATCAGCATGGTTATATAACCGTTACACCCCTCGACTTCGACTGGACTGCCGATTCATTAATTGAGGACATAGAGTCTTGGGATCTTGTTTTGCCTTGAGCCTAAAGATCATTCATAGAAACTACCGACCTCCTAAGCCAATGAGTTTTATTGGCTTAAGAGGGCTAGGTAATTCTATCTATCATTTATTGTGCAACCGCAATGGTTGGTGACAAACGGTTGTAAATACGTTCGACACATTCAGACAGTTAAAAAGCGGCTAGTTTCAATGAGATTCCCACGTACGCTGCGAACCCCGCGGTGTTGTAGTCAGATATTTCCTGATAGTCTTCGTCGAGCGCATTCTCAAGCCGCCCGTATATTCGCAGAGTTTCATTTATCTGAAAGGCAGCCGTGAGATCTAGGACACCGAAATCCTCAAGGGCAGTATCGCCAACGTCAATAGCCTCAGCCTGCGATCGGTAAAAAGCGTTCATCGTCATCTTGTTGTTTAAGCTCGCAAAGCGCAGACCGAAATTGAAGAGATGATTCGGCCTTCTAAGCCTTTGACTGCCATCCGGGCGTTCCGTCTTGTTATAGGTATAGTTCCCGCTGACTCGCAGCATTTCAGTTATGCGGTAATCGGCGACCAACTCAATGCCCGACGAGGCACTGCGGCCTTCATCCTGTAAGTAGCCACTGAAACTTAAAAGATCGAAGAAGATAGCGTTGCTGATGCTTTGGTCGAAAAGGGTAGCTTCAAGATGTAATTCCTGCGTGTTGAATTGTGCGCCGAACTCCCAGCCCTTGCTTTCTTCTTGAAAAAGCTGATCCTTCGTCGCTGGAGTAAAGGCATAGGGGCCCCTGTTGTATTGAATTTCAAAGGGACTGGGCGCCCTGAATCCGCTCCCTCGTGCAGCCTTGAACTTAAGAGTGCCAAACTCTGTCTCGAACAAGTATGCCGCGCTCAGGCGAAAGCTGGTGTTTGTGCCAAAGTCCTCATTGTCATCGTGCCGAATGCCAGCAGTGACAAAGAAAGCTTGTGAGAAGTCGCTGAGGAGCTCAAAGAAGGCCCCTTGGTTCTTCCTGCCCAACCCATTGGCTACATCTCTTTGATAGTCAAATCCCCAGATCAGATCCACGCCGTCCAGAGCCTTTGCCGAGCCGATATATTCACCTCGGGTTTGCTCACCTTGGCTGCCGAAAGTCGGCACAGACTCAGTAAAGTCTTGCCTGTCAGTCCTGGTTTTCGTATAGGACAACTGATGACTGAACCCTTCACTGAGGAATTCCAGACCGAGGCGACTGGCCTGCATTCCGTAGTCACTGCTACAGTCTCCGGTTGGGCCTAGTGATCCGAAACAGCCATCATAATCATTGCTGCCATCTACTTTTCGATGCACAAGCTCGAGTCGCCATGTCTCACTCAATGCGTAGCCCAATCGCCCGTGAAAAGTTTGATTGTCGTACCCATCTTCATCAGCACTTACATCTGACGGCCGATTGTTGAACCCATCAGTGCCGAAATCAGCCACAGATAGGAAGTAATCCAGTGACTCTCCATTGCCGGTGAGGCTACCACTAGTCTGGCGAGTACCATATCCACCACCCTGCGCTTCAAGATTCAACTCAAATGGCTCTGGACTGGTCCGCGTACTCAGATTGATGACTCCACCAGCATCTGCACCGAACGCCAATCCCTGGGGGCCTCGCAGTATTTCTACGCGGTCAATTCCGCTGCTGATCAAATTCGAGAAGTCAGTAGCAATCTGGGGAGCACTGGGGTCCTGTAATCGCATGCCGTCGAGATAAGTTATGGTGCGAAACCCTTCCTCTCCACGAATACGCAAGGTCGTGGAATTGCCGAGCCCACCGTTGCTGCTAGCCGCAACTGCTGGCATCTGGCGCATCACATCGGAAAGTGCAAGCGTACCGCGAGATTGAATGTCATCGAAATCCAGCACAGAAACAGAGGTTCCCAGCTGGCGCACCGGAATTGGAATCCGATTAGACGTTACAACGATTTCATCAATAGCCGCTTGTGCTCGCAACTCAGCAGAGTGCGACCAGAGCAGCGAAGCGACGACCGCCACTGACAAACTACGCGTATAAGACATGAACAAAACAACTCCTCATACAGAATCATGAGCGCAGACTCGTGTGAGAGCGCCGACAAAGAACTGATGAGGGAGAGACAAACGTGGACTCGGAGTCAAACGCCCCGAAAAGCCACCGATGCGCCCTCCGCTACACCGTGGGTTGCGCGCGCGGCAGGCGTGATGCTCCACTGCGCAGCGCGACTGTGATCTGGCTGGTATCGGGCTTGTTCCGAAGCTCAAGGCCTTGGACTTACCGTTGCGGGGGCAGCGTCGGTTTCGCACCGACTTCCCATTCAAGTGAGGCCGCGCTTAAAGTTGCGTCAGCAGCACACCGGATACAATCGGCGCAGAGTATGACTCGCGGCTTCTACCTTGTAAAGCTCTGAACTCGTGACAGTCTATTCGAGACAAAAATTAAGCACTGGAAATTGTCCGGTTGTAACGCCGCCGATTTCCGGCTTTAGATCTCAAGAACGCCGAAAATTATGCCAATTCCATATCTGCTGCCTGTTCTCAGATCAGCATAGCTTGGCCCTCAGTTGGCTTTTGTGAGGTTTTTTAGCTGTTAAATGATCCTGCCCCTCGAAAGTTCTGCTGCTCTCTGTAAAATCTAAGACAATTAAAAATTGCCTTATGGAGGAACCCATTGTGCGCGCTAAATTCTCCGCTCTTTGTGCGACTTTACTCTCTACTTTTGTGACCTGCGGATCGCCAGATGAAGCAGAACCCGGGCTAACTGACAGCATGGAGATACCAGCTACGCAGTCGGCGCGCACAGAACCCTACACTGAAGACCCCTACCTCTGGCTGGAAGAAGTTGAGGGAGCGGAATCCCTTGCGTGGGCGGCTGAGCAAAACGCNCTNGCCGTTCCNCGTCTGCAAGGTGATCCCAGATTNGAGCCACTGCGGAAACAGATAGAAGCTCTGTTGACGTCAGACGACCGGATTCCAATGCCTGACCTGATTGACGGTCAGGTCTACAATTTTTGGCAGGATGAGAGCCACATCCGCGGCCTGCTGCGACGCACCAGCCTGGGGAGTTATATAAGCAACGACCCACAATGGGAAACAGTCATAGATATTGATTCGCTTGCCACAAATGAAAACTCCAATTGGGTCTACAAAGGGAGAAGCTGCCTGCCAAATGACCCGCACCGCTGCTTGTTAAGATTGAGTGATGGTGGCAAAGATGCAGTTGTATTGAGAGAGTTCGACCTTGACGAAAAAAGATTCGTTGATGGCGGGTTTTCCGTCGCTGAAGCGAAGACCAATGTCGACTGGCTTGATGCTGACACACTAGTCATCGGCACTGACTTCGGCGAAGGCTCATTAACAACCTCTGGGTATGCTAGGACCCTGAGAATCTGGCACCGAGGAAGCGACATTAACGATGCCAAACAGATCATGGAAGTCGATTCGCAAGATATGAGTGTTGAAGTCAACACCATAGAGGGAAACGAAACACTATACAGTTTTGTGACCCGTCGGCCGGACTTCTTCAGCGAGCAAAACTGGCTGATTACACCGCAACGAACTTTGGCGGAAATTCCTTTGCCTATCGATGTGAACCTGCAGGGCGTGTTTGGCGGCAAACTCATCACGTTATTGCGCAGCGAGTGGTCGTCTAATGGCAACATCTACCCTGCTGGCAGTCTGATCGCAGTGGATCTAGAAGGAAGCAGCAACAGCAGCGCCGAGACAGGAGTCAGCATCTTACTGAATCCCGCTGAAGAGGAACAACTTGACGCTGTAAGGTCGGTAAGCATTACCAGCAATTCAATCTATGTTTCTGCCCTGAAGGATGTGTCTGGCGCACTCCTTCGAATCAGGCCATCAGAGGGCGAGACCTGGGAAACAGCCAGAATTGAGCTACCTGAGAATGGCGCGATCCAACTGGTGAGCGCAGATCCCTTTAGCGACACGCTTATGGTCAATTATCAGAGCTTCCTGATCCCTTCCACGCTGTACCTAATCCGCGACGACGATGAGCCACTCGCAGTCAAAGCNCTCCCACCGCAATTCGACGCTTCGGCTTTTGTTGTCGAGCAGCACTTCGCAACGAGCGCTGATGATACTGAGATCCCTTACTATGTTGTGCGCCATGGCAACACGCCCATGACTGGCACAACGCCAACAAGGCTTACCGCCTATGGTGGATTCGAGCTGTCTAGGACCCCCGCCTATATGTCTGCCCAAAACCAGGCTTGGCTGGAACGAGGTGGCGCGTATGTACTTGCGAACATCCGCGGCGGCGGGGAATATGGCCCTCAGTGGCACCAGAGCGCGCTGCTTGAATATCGACAGCGCGTATTCGACGACTTCATCTCCGTTGCCGAAGACATCATTACTAAAGGCTTAACAAGCCCAAATCATTTAGGCGTGAGCGGGGGCAGTAACGGCGGACTGCTGGTGNCNGCGACCATGGTGCAGCGCCCCGATTTGTTTAATGCAGTGATAAGTTCAGTGCCGTTGATTGACATGTTGCGCTACCATCTTTTGCTTGCCGGTGCCAGCTGGACGGCGGAATACGGCAACCCCGACATTCCGGAACATCATGCTTTTATTTCACAGTATTCACCTTACCAGAACGTGCAGGCTGNCATTGAGTACCCTGAAATATTTTTATGGACAAATCCTAAAGATGATCGCGTGCATCCAGGACATGCGCGTAAGCTGGCTGCACGTATGCGGGAACAAGGGCACGATCTGATCTATTTCGAAAACGCAGAGGGTGGTCACGGAGGCGGAGCCAATTTGGGTCAGCTCGCACTAACTCAGGCCATGGAAATTGTCTATTTGCTACAGCAGCTCACCGATTGAGTCTTCTGCCATGCCGCCGCAAAAGCAATCGAGGATGCCAAACTGGTTGTCTGGTCAGACCTGCTTCGCGCCTTGCTAGCCCTTTTTGTTAGCAATTGGCTTGAAGGGGACGGGATCGACATTTTGGAATGCTAACATCGCGCATCGTAACAGCAGAGTGCTCGAACGAGCAGTGGTGGCAAAAATCGTGGGCGCCCAAGGCATCTAATGGAACGCGGGCCTCCACTTTCTGAGCCAGATTTGCAATAAACCGGCAGAGTTGGCACTCTGACGGTCTAGCATTCTTATCACAGCTCCGCGGTGCGTGAACTGCGCCAGAATGAACCCCCCAACGAGGTCAAGATATGTCTCNACGCCCCGCCAGTGCCCTGCTCGCTTCCTCATTTTTCTCAACAGACGTCCAACTTCAGAGCGCTGACCAGGGTCGTGTTAGAACCTATGATTTTCCGACCAGCGCTGAAGCACAGAAGGCCTTTTTCACCGNNGTTGGTTTTCTGCATAGTTTTGGTATGACACAGGCCCAGGAGGCTTTTCGTGAGGCCCAACAGCACGACCTAGACTTCGTAATGGCGTCCGGGGGCGAAGCATTCACCTATCAGCATCCCCTTTCTGGCGCCTTGAGCGAAGGTCCGGGCCTGGCACTTATCAAGCTGGCTCCGACTCCTGCGCTGCGCGCAGCCAAAGCCCAGAATGACAAGGAACGAGACTTCCTGCAGGCTGCTTTCGANGCAACGAGACACACCCTTTTGTGCGGAAAGCCCGGCAGTTTGTTGCCATCAACCAGATGGGTCCAATGAGGTGACATCATGACNAAATCCAGCAAGGAACAGAACTCACGACTAAGTTTAGATATGGTGGCGGGAAATGGCCTGCTCAGCCGGCGCCATCTCTTGAATGCTGCGTTCAGTGGCGCCGGCTTGGCAATGACTCAGTCCGTACTTGGCCGGGAGACTGTAGTCAAATTGGAGATACCCGTCTGGTCAAAAACTCCCGGACCGGGTAGCAGTCCCTACGGCAGCACTTCTGCACATGCCAAGCTGGAACGACAGTCGGGATTTGGCAATCCACTTTACCCGGGCGGCGGAGCATCCCGTTCGCCACTGCAGCACCTGCAAGGCACCATCACGCCGAACAGCCTTCACTTCGAGCGGCATCATGCCGGAGTTCCGGCAATTGATCCTGTTGGTCACAAACTGGTGATACATGGACTGGTTCGACAACCCCTCGTATTCGATTATCAGGACCTTCTGAAGTACCAGATGGTCAGCAAAGTCTATTTCCTGGAATGCTCAGGCAACAGTGGCGCTCTGCTTCAAGGTGGGAACCCGGATGGGACAGCGCAGAGCCTTCATGGCTTAGTCTCCTGCGCGGAATGGACTGGGATTCCACTGTCTACCCTGCTTGATGAAGCAGGTGTGTTGCCAGAGGCTCGCTGGATTGCAGCGGTAGGTGCGGATGCGGCCAGTATGGGCAGATCCATCCCGCTGGATAAAGCCTTGGATGATTCGTTGCTGGCACTGTTTCAGAACGGCGAGCCAGTGCGCCCTGAACAGGGCTACCCAATGCGATTATTCAATCCTGGCTGGGAAGGCAACACAAGTGTTAAGTGGCTTACGCAGATTAAAGTCGCCAGCAATCCGCTCCAGTTCCGTGACGAAACCAGCAAGTATACCGATACCATGCCAGACCGTACGAGTCTGCAGTTCACGTTCCCGATGGATGCTAAATCGCTCATCACTTCACCTTCGGGACAAATGAGTGTGACTCAAGGGGCAATCTACCGCGTGAGCGGAATCGCCTGGTCTGGTGCCGGCAGCATCAGGCGTGTTGAAGTCAGCGCAGATGGTGGGCAAACGTGGGGCGATGCCCTCATTGAAAGTCAACAGCGTGACAAGGCGCTGGTTCGTTTCAGTATCCCATGGCGGTGGGACGGCAGTCCGGCAGTGCTGCAGAGCCGGGCCACTGACAGTGCGGGCAACGTGCAACCAACTCGTGACTCAGTTATTGCGGCAAAGGGTACGATTAATCGCTACCACAATCCTTGCATTCAAAGCTGGGGCGTGAGCCCAACAGGCGAGGTCACCAATGTTTACGTTTAGAAAACTCCTGAGAGCAGGCGCACTTCTCGGCTGCAGCGCGGCAGTCATGGTCGGCACCGCACAAGAGCAGGTGAAACTGGGCCAAGCCATCACTGAAGCCAGTCTGGCGGAATTTGACTTAATTGCTGCACCCGGTGGCAGCGGCTTTCCCAACGGAAGCGGCACAGCGCGACAAGGCAAAAAGATATTCGAAAATCGCTGCGCGGCCTGCCATGGAAGCAACGGTGAGGGATACTCGGCAGCGACTTTANTAGTNGGCGGCGACATGCGATCAGCAAACTCGCCATTACGGACGGTGGGTAGCTATTGGCCTTACTCCTCGACCGTGTTTGATTTCATCCGTCGCGCTATGCCTGCCAACGCCCCAAAATCACTGACCAATGAAGAGACCTATCAGGTTGCTGCCTACGTGCTTTACCTGAATGGTCTGGTCGCCGAAGACGAGATTATGAATGCAGAAACACTTCCGAGGGTGCGCATGCCCAACGCCAAAGGCTTCATCGACAAAAGTCACATTCATTAGGACAGAGCCCCCCACGAATTCTGGGATCAACAACACAAGTATGGTAGCTCACAAGCAAGCGAGCCTATGACTGGATTGCTGTCCAAAGAGCGCATCGTTGCGCCAGCCGGCTATAATCGGTGGCGCGTCCCCATTGCCTCAATCCTCATCCACCTCTGTATCGGCTCGGTGTATGCCTGGAGTATTTACAACCCGCACCTCACGCGAATAAATGGCGTCGTAACCAGCGCTGGAGATGACTGGAGTTTGAGTGAAGTCGTATGGGTATTTACCGTCGCCATCGTTTTTTTGGGTCTGGCTGCGGCATTCGCCGGAAAATGGCTCGAACAAGTTGGGCCTCGGATGGTAGGCACAGTCTCAGCATGTTGTTGGGGCGGAGGCTATTTCGTGGGAGCCGCAGGCATAATGACCCAACAACTGTGGCTGCTCTACCTGGGATACGGCGTAATCGGCGGCTGCGGACTCGGACTGGGCTATGTGTCGCCGGTTAGTACCCTCATTCGCTGGTTTCCTGACCGGCGGGGGATGGCGGCTGGCATGGCCATCATGGGCTTCGGCGGCGGCGCCATGATTGGCACTCCGATGAAAGAATATTTCATTCGGGTTTTTTATCGCGCCCCCGAATATCTTGGCACACAAACGCAAGTAGAACTCGTGACCGAAGCCGGCAGACGGTTCGCTGAGGTAGGCGGAATGCTGCGTGAAGTTGTCATTGTCGGCGCCGCCGAGGCTCGTGATATGACACTCCCCGGCCCCGAAGGGGTTTATTTAGTTGGCAGCGGCGCGACTGGAGTCGCCGAAGCTTTCATTCTTATTGGTCTGATTTACTTGGTCGTCATGCTGATCGCTGCTTTCTCTTATCGCTTACCACCGCAAGGATGGCAGCCTGAAGGCTGGCAGGCACAACAAAGGAACGCTCGCGATAAGCTGATCACGATGGCCAATGTCGACATTGATCAGGCTCTTAGGACGCCACAGTTCTATCAGCTTTGGATTGTATTGTGTCTCAACGTCACTGCCGGAATCGGTGTTCTTGGGGTAGCGCGCACCATGATCACGGAGATTTTTGGCTCCACCTTGCCGCAGACAGTCGATACCGCATTCGCCGCAACCTATGTTGTGATGATCAGTGCCTTCAACATGGTGGGGCGCTTCATTTGGGCAAGCGCGTCTGATTACCTGGGTCGGCGCAACACATACTGGATCTTCTTTTTACTGGGGATTGCCCTATATCTGTCTGTCCCTTTCACAGCGCAACAGGTGAGTGCGAGTCCATCAATCATTTGGCTAGTGTATTTCTATGCCGCGACCATGATTATTTTCACAATGTATGGTGGCGGATTCGCCACTATACCTGCTTATCTGGCAGATATTTTCGGAACTCGCTACGTTGGTGGTATTCATGGACGCCTGTTGACCGCTTGGAGCACTGCAGGTGTGCTTGGACCTCTTGCGATTACATCACTGCGGCAAAATTCAGTGACCAGAGCAATCACTGACCTGGTCAACGCAATCGATCCTCAGCGCTTTGCGGAACATTTCGGTGCTCCCGTCTCGCAGCTAGACGCGCTGGTAGCTCAAAATTCAGTCACCATTGCCAGACTGATGGAAATAGCTCCATCNGGCACCAGCGATCCCACCAGCGGCCTCTACAATTCGACAATGATTCTTATGGCACTGTTGCTGGGTGTCGCTTTGATCAGCAATGCACTTATGCGACCAGTCGATTCGCGGCATCACATCAGAAAAGCGCACGCTTGAGCTCACAGGTGACACACCCTTGCTATGGCTACGCCCAAATCACGCTCACAGTTGAAAGATTCGGAATTTTGCAGCAATCGTGGGCGGTGCAGTCAAAAGACTCTTCATTTCGTGCGAGCAGCCGCCAGCACGAACGTTAACCTATTNGCCCTGCTGAATCGTCCAGCTGACTCCGACCTGCCGCAAATAGTTAACACAGGCCGCTGAAAAGGCGTCGTCAACGGTGAAGAGAAAATCGCTTTAAAAACGAGAGGAATAGGGCCGAGGCTTACTAATGATGACCTGTCCACCAGAATACGGCGTTTCCAAGAACTCGAATTATCCGCCGATTACCGCCAGTGAATTGCTGGACAAACGTCTGGANGAAACTGGCCTCACGAAGGCCCAATACTTCTGATCTCGGGNATAACATTGCTGCTAGCNTAGCGACAGAAAAAACCCCGCGATTGCAGCGCTCATCAGGTTAGCCATAAAGCCGGCGAGAACAGCGCGAAGCCCTAATTCAGCGATATCTTTCCGACGATTAGGCGCCATCATACCGACTCCACCGAGTACAACGCCGATCGAAGAGAAGTTCGCAAAACCGCAAAGAGCAAAGGTGACAATGGCTTGCGAACGATCACCCATGAGCGCCATCTGATCAGTAAAAGAAACGAATGCTACGAACTCGTTGAACACCAGCTTCTGCCCAATCAGACTCCCCGCTAACCTGGTTTCTTCCCAAGGGACTCCAACGAGGAAGGCCAATGGTTGAAACGCATAACCAAGCAGAAGCTGCAAAGATAGATCCGCAAAGCCTACCATTTCGCCAAGCGAGCCCAGTAGGGTGTTGACCAACGCGATTAGCCCGACGAAAGCCAGTACCATTGCACCTACGTTTAAAGCCAATGACATACCGCTGCTCGCGCCTGACGCGGCCGCGTCGATTACATTGACATGGCTTTCGAATTCCAGCGTGAACTCTTTATCTTCACTCACTATTTTTTCCCTTTCGGGAATCAGCAATTTAGCCATCACAAACCCACCAGGTGCCGCCATAAAACTGGCAGCCAGCAGATATTGAATTTCAACACCAAGCAGCACATAGCCGGCCAGCACTGAGCCCGCGACTGTAGACATGCCACCCACCATGAGGGCAAACAACTCAGACCGGGTCATGTTGGCAATATAAGGGCGCACAATCATAGGCGCTTCGGTCTGCCCAACAAAGATATTTGCAGTTGCTGACATCGATTCCGCCTTACTCGTTCGAAGAAAGCGCTGCANNGCTCCNCCCANATTCTCGATTAGCCAACCCATGATACCCAGGTGGTAGAGTACTGAAACTAGTGAAGAGAAAAAGACAATCACTGGGAGTACGTGAAACGCGAAGATGAAACCCATCTCGAATGCGCCGATACTGCCAAACACGAAATCGATGCCATCCTGCGCGTTATTCAACACGCTGGAAACCGCGTTGGATACTCCCTCCAGAACGGCAACGCCGAGCGGAAAATAGAGAGCAACGCCTCCCATGACGAATTGCAGAAATAATGCAAAACCAACGGTGCGCCAATTAATCTGATGGCGCCCNGATGACAGCAGAAATCCCAGCCCAAACAAAATACCAATGCCAAGCAGACTGATCGGGCTGCCCATTAGTGGTGAAGCCCTTTTTTTTCGTGAGATCTTTCTTGATCTTTCAAATTCATCTCCTCGACCAATTTGCATACCAGGTCGGTAACATCACCATCACCAGACACAANCAGGTTAGCATGCGCACGCGTTGGNTCGACAAACTCATTAAACATCGGTTTTACCATCTCCTCGAATTGTCTAACCACAGACTCTTTACTTCGACCTCGAGTTTCAACATCCCTANGTACCCTTCTCGAGAGACAGACATCGAGCGGAGTATCAACAAATACACTCAGGTCGTATTGATCACGCAGGCGGTNATCATGCAGGAGTAATATGCCCTCAAGGATCAGGATGAACGAGGGCTCAATGAGCTCACAGTGGTGCGCTCGGCTATGCCTTGCGTAGTCGTAGACCGGAATTTTTGCGACTTGTCCTGATTTGAGCTGCACCAGATGCTCGACTAAAAGATCGTGCTCAAAGGCGTCTGGGTGGTCGTAGTTGACCAGTTCTCGCTCCGCCATGGTTAGATGATCCAGCTTGCGATAATACGAGTCTTCGGAAATNAANCCAATCGTGCCCAGCGGAAATTGCTCTGCCAAAGCCCGCCTCAAGGCCTTNGCCANAAAGGTTTTGCCTGACGCGGAAGCGCCAGTGATCGCGATAACCCTGGTAATCAATTTCGATCCTGCAGTTCTTAGTTAGCTCTGACAGAAGCAAACTGCTGAGAGCAAGCTACTCACCCGACAGAAGGCTCGCAATTTCTCCCGGCTTTGGAAAGCGGTTGTGGTCTGTCTTTGAGAATACTACGCGGCCATTGACGTTCACATCAAAGACCCCTCCGCTTCCAGCAACAAAATCCACCTGGTGCTCGCCATGTTGTAAGACTTCTTCGGACACACGGTCCGCTTCTGGCCTATAGTTTCAGGCTGTGCAGTACGTAATAACGACGTTCATATGTTTACCTCCTTCCCCTTTAATGTTTGCTGACTTTAGTCTGCAGCTTCAATTCCGGAATTCGGGCGGACTACTTCCAACACGCGTCGCGAATCATATCAGCTTAAACGATCTAGCAGATAAGATAATCGCTTCACCCGCAATTCTCGGGACATTCCCTAAACGAATACTCCCGTAGCTCGAAGCTATCTCATTGTGTAAATTCTTTCAGGCACTGANGTCCAAAGATGAATGCGTTGAAAGCGGGCAGGCCAGCGTCAGCCGTGCCCCAAAAAAAGCAAGCCGCAGCGTTCATCAACTCCTCATGACAAAAAGATCCAACTGATGCGGACACGGCCGATCCATCATTCCATGCCGAAATCCCAGTGCTCATGAGTTTGGGAATCTCTGGTTGAGAGAGTTTCGCGATTTCACCCAGTTCAGACTTGCTGCAAGACATGATGGTGCAGAGCTTTTTCTGTCATATCATAATGAACGCAAGTCCAACAGAGCAGCGTCAATTTAAGTGTGCTGAAAGTCGTATACCGAGCCTATTTTCAGCAATTGGGTGAGTTCGTCCAGAGCGGTACGGCACTCATCGAGTAAGTTTGGATCCCCGATATCAGATATTGTAAGACGGTCACGGTAGTTTCTTTCTATCCAGTTACGCAACCGCTGGTAAAGTGAACCATTGAGAAATACATCGGCATCTGTTTCGGCAATCTGCTGCTCACTCATGACAACCCGCAGCCGGAGACACGCAGGCCCACCACCNTTATCCATACTCTGACGCAAATCAAAGAATCGTACTTCTTCAATCAAGGGAGACTCGCATTGCAGTGCTGTCAGATATTCGTACACTGAAAACACTTCCCGACATTCGCTAGGGACGACTAGGAGCGATCCCTTTTGATCAGGAACAGCAAGCAACTGANAGTTAAATAGGTAAGAGCGAACAGCGTCTTCTAGGGAGACGGCGCCGGCGGGCACTTTAATGACCTGCAGATCCGAATCCAGTGCTGCACTGAGTTGGCTGCAGACTGATTCAGTTTCTGCAAACGCGAACTCGTGATGAAATAACACTTTCTGATTACCTACTGCAATGACGTCGTTGTGAAAGACGCCCTGATCGATAGCATGGGGGTTCTGTCGGGCGAACACGACTTTATCAGGACTGAGACCGTGACTGCGGGCGATTGCTTGACTTGCAGGAAGCGTCTGACGCGCGGGATATTTCTTAGGGCCGGCGGTCTTATCCAGCAGGTCGTCACCGTAAACAAACAAGGCNACGCCGGGCTGAGAATACTCTCCGCANAAGCGGGTATGGTTGGCCGCGCCTTCATCAGAAAAACCTGGCGCTGCAGGCAAGGGCTCATGATGGACAAAACTTTCCGCNCTGAATATCGCTTTGAGTATCCGGCCAGTGGTAGGCGGCTCAACGGAGCGATGAAACATAGAGATTAAATTTGCCGGTGTGATGTGAGTTTTGCCATCGGCTGTATCAGGATAGGGAGAGACCGTACAAGCGTTCGCGACCCACATGCTGGAGGCTGAACTCACTGCGGCCAGCAAGTGCGATGCCCGCTGTGCGCATTGGCGGATAACCTCAGAGTCTGTCCCGTAAAACCCGAGCTTCCTGAGCGTTNGGATATGAGGACGNTCCTGGGGCGGCAGGACGGCCTGCTTNAAGCCCATCTGCTGCAGNGCCCAAGCTTTTTCAAGCCCCTGCAATGCTGCTTGCTTTGGTGAGGCANCTCNNCCTTCNTGCTCGATTGATGCAANATTTCCGAANGACANTCCCGCATAGTTGTGAGTCGGGCCCACAATACCGTCGAAATTGACTTCATATGNCGTGGACTGNAAGTTNCCGGGCGACATGCTTACANTTCAATTCCTGGCGCCANCGCTTCTGGTAAAGCGACNCGTTCGTTGACCATGCTGGCNACAGGATACGCACAATAGTCTGCAGCATAGAAGGCTCCGGGCCGNTAGTTGCCACTTGCACCCACTCCACCAAAAGGAGANGCCCCACTGGCNCCGGTAAGTGGNCTGTTGAGATTGACGATCCCGGCCCTAATACCNCGCATNAAATGATCNCACGCCTCACTGTGATCACTGAGCAGCCCAGCAGACAGGCCATAACGCGTGTTATTGGCGCTTTCTATCGCTTCATCAAGGCTATCCACCCACTCGAGTTGGAGTAAAGGGCCAAAACACTCGCCATCGTTGCGGGTCTTCATCGCCGTGATGTCTACCAAGCCGGGCAACAGCAAAGCCTTCGCCACATCAGGTCGCTCGACCGGCTTAAGCACCGTTGCGCCAGCATGCTCGAGCTCTGCAACGAAAGACAACACACGATCAGCCGCATCATTAGAGACAACTGGCCCCATGAAGCAGTTATCGTCGTATCCGACTTTAATTTTTTCGATCGCCNATTTTAAAGCAGACACCAGCGCCTCATTCTCGGGCGATCGCAAAATAATCATGCGTCTGGCGCAGGTACAACGCTGTCCCGCAGAGATAAATGCAGATTGGATTATAGTGTAGACCGCGGCCTTCATGTTTTCGACCTTATCCACAATCAGCGGATTATTGCCACCCATCTCCAATGCCAGCATCTTTTCTGGATGGCCGCCGAATGCTTTGTGGATTGCATGGCCCGTAAGAGAACTGCCAGTAAATAGCAACCCATCTATGTCATCAGTGCTGGCCAGCAGGTGCCCCGTGCCCTTCTCGCCCTGCACCAGATTGACGACGCCCTCCGGAAGCCCCGCGTCAGCCCAGCACTGGACCATCCGCTCCCCAAACAGTGGCGTCAACTCAGAAGGTTTGAAAACTATCGTGTTTCCNGCCAGCAAGGCAGGGATGATATGACCGTTGGGTAAGTGCCCGGGAAAATTATACGGACCCAAGACGGCAAAAACACCAATGGGCCGATGAGTCAGAGCGAGCAGAACCCCGCCTGTCTCCAAGTCGCGCTGACCAGTTCGTTCTTCATAGGCTTTTTTCGACACTGCAGCCTTGGCGATCATCGTGCTGATCTCTGTTTTGCTTTCCCAGAGCGGTTTACCTGTCTCTGCATGAATTATGGCAGCCAGCTCATCGCGCTGCGTTTCTATCTGCTCGACAAACCGGCGCACATAGGCTTCTCGCTCGGCGAAGCTCAGGCGACGCCAGTAAAAAAATGCGCCGCGTGCCGCTTTCACTGCTCGAGCAACCTGGTCTGCACCGGCAGCTGGTCCTTCCCATAAGACCTCGCCAGTAATTGGGCTCAACGATTCGAACACGTGCGTCCCGCCTTCAATCCATTCGCCGCCAAAGAAGTGTTTCTGCTCAAGTATCATCTTTACCCATCCTGATTTCGAGAATTCGGACCCGATCACCCGGCTCTACTTCAATAAGGTTTGCAGCAGAAGGGGACAGAATAATCCCCTCCCCTCCGGATAGTTTTATCGGGGTTAGTGTTAGACGATATTTCGACAACTTGCAGTTACTCACCAAACATACCGCATCGCCTTCATCATCAGCGAGGTCAGACGGGCTTAGAGCGAGTAATTCCTTGCCACGGCTGTCGCACATCGAGGCGATATGCTCTCGGCGACATTCCATCACCGGACCTGCATCAAAAATATCAACCGCTCCACCATAATGAAACCCTTCTTTTTCCAAAAGGCTTTTAGCAGGTGCTGCTTCATCATGAGGTTTACCAAGAACGGATATTGCCTCATCAGGCAGAAGCTCAAGGTAGACCGGAAATTTTGGCATAAGATCTGAGATAAACTGCGATCCATTCACCGCGCTGATGAAATCAGCCCTGGCAAATGGCAAGTTAAAAAACTTTCTTCCCAAATGTTCCCAGAATGGGGATTTCCCCGACGCGTCCAACCAACCGCGGATTTCAGCAAAGACAACATTACTGAAGCGTTCCGGAAAATCGCTCATGAACAAGAATCGACATCGGGATAGCATTTGACCGGCGTATTTACTGCGGAATTCGGGTAATAGGAATAGCGAAACTAATTCGGTCTCGCCCGAAAAGTCATTAACCAAATTCAATAAATTATTGGTTATCTTGATATCCAGCGCCTCGGACACCTTGAAGTCTTTACTCAGCTTGTAACTGTANAACGGCCGAGTTAATCCNACTCCGGNAACAATACCTGCTGTGCCGACNATGCGCCCNGANTGTANATCTTCCATNACCAGGAGATAGACACTCTCNACCGACGGNTCAGGTGGCTCCNTTAGGCTAGCCTCTACCGCTTCCAGTTTTTTTATCCAAGTGCTTTTTTCGAAAGGCATGGAAGTCATGCCTGGAGGAAGCGCGGCCGACAGTTGCATCAGTTCGTTCAGGTCGTCAGCTTTGGCGCTACGGATTAACATTATCAAAATGCTCAGACCCCTGGAGCAAGATTCGCACTTCAGGGCTGCTCAAGTCTCCTCACTTCTTTTCCAAGAATGTTGAGTGCTTGAGTGACATGCATGTCAGAAACATTCAACGGAGGCAAGAGTCGAATCATATTGTCGCCTGCCCTACCAACCAGGAGCTTACTCTGACGCAGCGCGGTCATCAATTCAACGTTGGGTATCGCGCATTTCGCTCCGATCATCAACCCCAGTCCGGTGACCTTTGACAGGACTGAAGGGCAATCACTCACGAGTTCCTCTAAGCCCGCCCGCAAAGTGTTGGCCTGCTTTAGCACGTTTTCAAGTAAGCCTGGTTCAAGGACCAAGTCAAGCACGGCATTGCCCACCGCTGCCGCCAGAGGGTTTCCGCCAAATGTGCTGCCATGTGTGCCCACCACCATATGCTGCCCCACTTTCTCCGACACAAGACAAGCTCCAATCGGAAAGCCTCCGCCCAGACCCTTGGCAGCAGCCAAGATATCTGGCTCAATGCCAAAAGTCTCATAGGCGAATAGTTTGCCACTGCGCCCTACCCCGCACTGTACTTCATCCAATATCAGCAGTAGGCCCCTTGCATCGCATACCTGCCTGAGATGGTTAAGCATCTGAGAAGTAAGAGGCCGAATGCCCCCTTCACCCTGTACGGTCTCGACAATCACTCCCGCTGTTTTTTCATTAATTACGGCATCCAAAGAAGCCATGTCACCCCAAGTAATGTGGTCAAAGCCGTGATCAGTAGGCGCAAAATTCTGCACGTAAGAAGGATTGCCCGAGGCCGCAACTGCCGCAATAGTCCGGCCATGAAAACTGTCACTCATGCCGATGATCCTATTACGCTCCGGCTTGCCGATCGCGGCCTGGTATCCTCTAACAGCTTTAATGCTCGCCTCAATGGCTTCCGTGCCAGAATTTGCAAAAAAAATACGATCGGCAAAGCTGACGGCCGCAAGCCTCTTGGCCAATTTCTCCGCTTCAGGAATCCGAAAGACGTTTGACACATGCCACAGCTTCTTCGACTGCGTGCTGAGCGCATCTAACAAATGGGGGTGGGCGTGGCCAAAGGCCGTAACGGCTATACCACTCAGAAAGTCGATGTAAGTCTCTCCGCGGTCAGTGTAAAGCTCAGTGCCTGAGCCATGCGTGAATATCAGATCCTGAGGCGGGCTGTAGTTTGGCCATAAAGCATCACGCTCATTGAATGGAACATTGGTGCTGGTATCACACTGCGCCGCAACTTGCATGGTGGATCCTCCGTCGAATTTCCTTAGGTACATAGCGTATCAAACCCCCAGCCGAAAGAAATACAATGTTTTTACACCCTGATAAATACACTGTTTTCATTGAGGTTCCAAACCGAATAAAATTCGGCTTATGGGTTTTGGCCCAATTCCGATCCCTTCGACCGTGAGGTAGGCAACAATGAAGAGCGCTAAGTTGGACAAGATTGATATGCGTATTCTGCAGATCTTGCAGAAAGATGGACGCATCACTAACCAGAATCTGGCAGAGCAGGTTAACCTTTCTCCAAGTTCATGCCTCCAGAGAGTTCGAAGACTTGAGAAGGCAGACGTCATCGCTTCCTACCAAGCTCATCTCAATCTAGCCAGCATCGCTCGCCACATCATCTGCATGGCGACGGTCTCCGTCAAAAACCATACTCAAGAGGAATTCAGCGCGTTTGAGACCCTGATCAAATCAATCCCGGAAGTGGTCGAATGTTATACGGTGAGCGGCGAATCAGACTTTCTGATGAAGATTGTCTGTCCGGATATGAAGCGCTACGTGGAAATCAATGAACAGCTGGTCGGCAACAGCCGCTACCAGGTCACCATCAATTCCTATGTGGTCATGAAGGAGAATAAACCATTCCGCGGGGTCGATCTGATCACACTTGGTGACAGCTCAGAACGATAAGACGTTTTAAAGTGATGCAGCAACGAGCGGGCCAACTGCTCGTACCTGGATAGTAGGGAGAGTAAAACAATTGCTCACTGAAACCGTGCTTGGCCATTTCCAACTCCATGATTTCCGTCGACATTGGACTGCAAACGCGAACAATTCAGGCCAGTTGCAAGCCTTTTTGACAGTGAAGCTTGCTGCGATCAAGCTCTTGCAACGACGAACAACCCATCAAAACCATATCTCGCTCAATTTCCTCGCGCAAACGCGATAGTGCCCGATCAACTCCGGCATAGCCACCGGCGGCTACCGCATAGAGATACCCGCGCCCGATCATGCAGGCTNTTGCNCCCATAGCGAGCGCTTTNAGTACNTGCGTGCCTCTTCTCACTCCACCATCNACGATTACCTCAATCTGGCTTCCTACAGCATCAACAATNGGCCCAAGCTGATCGAAAGGCGCAGTTGAACCATCTAACTGACGACCGCCATGATTAGAAATCATGACCGCACTGGCACCGATATCAACCGCCCGTTTTGCATCGTCGACAGACATCACTCCCTTGATGGCAAATGGTTTGCCCCAGCGTTTGATGGCTTCTGCCGCATCCTTCCACGTGATTGAGCGATCAAACTGGCTATTCATGTAGCCAACNACAGAAGTCAGCTTACCAGAACCTTCTGAAATTCTTCCGGCCACATTGGCAAGCTCAAACTTTCTCCTCAGCAGATAGTTCAGACTCCAACTGGGATGCGTGGCAAAACTGAACAAACTATCAAGCGAGAATTTTGGCGGAATCACCATACCCGTATATAAGTCTTTCTCTCTGTTNCCAGCAACAAGCGTATCAACCGTCAGACAAATCGAGGAAAATTCTGCCTCTTTGCAGCGATCGATGAAATCCCAGCTCATGCCACGATCTTTATGTATGTAGAGCTGAAAGCATTTTGGCCCGGGTGTAGCACTCCCCACATCTTCAATGCTAGTGGTCGACAACGAGGACAAACTATAGATCGTTCCATGTTTGTGGGCCGCTCTAGCGACAGCTAGCTCCCCTTCGTGGTGGAACAATCGCGTCATCGCGGTCGGCGAGCAGAACACTGGCCATTCAATTTTCTGCCCCAATACCTCAGTGCCTAAATTCATATCCGACAGATCGGCTAGGGCATCAGGTATCAATCTGACCTCGTCAAAAGCTTCTGTGTTGCGGCGCAGTGTGACTTCATCGTCGGCCCCGCCATCAATGTAATGAAACAAGGGCGCGGGCAAGCGACTTTTCGCAAGCAGCCTGAAATCAGATGTGTTGTTACAATCATTGATGTTCAAGCTTAACTCCCCGCAAACTTGCGTCGTTAAGATTGTTCTTAAAAGTCTCTGTCAGCATCATCACNGAAATGAGTGCCAATACAGAGGCTAAGGCGATATAAACCGATACCCAGACAATATCGTACTCCTTCCAGAGAATAGTAGCGATTGTTGGGGCAAAAGCGCCACCGAGAATCGCACCAATCTGGTAACCCAATGATGCGCCCGAGTAACGCACTTCGGTCGAAAACAGCTCTGTAAAGAAAGCCGCCTGCGGACCATACATCATGCCCAAGAAGACCAACCCACCCGTTATTCCCAACACAATCAACCAGAAATTCCCAGTATCGACCAGAGGAAATAATGCAAAGCCCCAAACACCGGTGAGCACGGCACCCAACATAAACACTCCGCGCCGGCCGTGACGGTCCGAGTAGGCTGAAGCCCAAAATTGAGCTGGCACCTGCAGCGCAGATGCCAGCAGAACCGCGGTAAGCATGTCGTCGCGGCTCATTGCCGCACCGCTTGGATCACTGCCATAAGCCAAAATGAACCCAATGAGGATGTAAAAGGTAACCTGAATAGAGAGAAATGCTCCAGCCGCCAGCGCGATCCGCTTTGGGTATCTCACCAAAGCCTCAATAACCGGAGAGCGTTTCACCGCCATCTCATTCGCCTTTCCGGTAGCGAGCCGCTTTTGCCGCAGAGCCTCGAGTTCCTTGAAGGCTTCTGTATCTTCCATATTGAGCTGGATATACATGCTGATTCCGATCAGCACGACGGACACAAGAAATGGTATACGCCATCCCCAAGCCATAAAAAAGTCTTCAGATACACTAGCGCTNATAATTATAAAGGCGAGATTTGCGAGTATGACACCGACCGGCGCTCCAGCCTGAGCAAAGGCACCATAATAGCCGCGCCGATTAGCTGGCGCGCTTTCGGTGACCAACAACATCGCGCCACCCCACTGCCCACCGATGGCCAGGCCTTGAGCAAACCGTAGCAGGCTCAGCAAAATGGGAGCTGCGATGCCAATCACTGCGTAGGTCGGCAGCAGCCCGATTAAAGTGGATGCAACTCCCATCATNACCAGCGCAATTACCAAAGTTTTTTTGCGACCAATTCGATCACCGAAGTGTCCAAAAAGCACGCCACCAAGTGGCCTCGCAATAAAGCCAAATGCGAAAGTACCGAAAGACAGTATCAATCCTACCGTAGGCGAACTGTCCGGGAAAAAAGCGCCTGGAAATACTAGAGCAGCAGCGGTTGCATAGAGGAAAAAGTCGTACCATTCGATGCTCGTGCCAGCCAGCGCTGTTAGCGCTACCTTCCGCATGCTCGACATGACTTGAGCATCATCACCTGTCGCAACCGCGGTCATAAGATTCTCCCTGATATTTATTGATGTTCTTTTGCATCTCACCCAGCTAAGACGGAGTTAAAAACTGATCTGCCAGTGGTTCTCGCTTGGTGCCGCTTCTGCTCAAGCATAACAAGAATTCGCGAAGAAACTGGAGTTATTTCAGCCCGGTCAAGGATAAAGAGTACCAAACCCGGTAGGATTATGAATTTTACGATTTCTCCAGCCAAGCGCTTATTTGGTGTTCGTGGGCGCCCCTCATAAACAGGAATTGAGCTTTCGGGCGGCTGTTGTGCAGCAGTACGCTGAAAATCTGAACCTAGGCGCGGCGCAGTGGAATTTATACGTGATAACGCCAAGAAGGCTATCGAGTTTCAAGGCAATCACTTTGTTCCGCGTCTGTCGCGTAATACCGATCGATTTCTGCTAACATTTGTACAGTGTACACGACATTATCGGTGCAGTTTTTGCACCAGATCGGGGGAATTTGTTACCCTCCGAGGTCTTCGAATNCAACTCTTCAAGCGGAACTCACGGCGTTATGAAGCGACAGAAACCTGAAGTAGCCACTCTCAATATGCTCTACGCCAAGGACCCTATTGCTGCCGACCGAATGCTGTGGGGGCGGCGCACTAGCCGGCTGTCGCGCCGAGGTTTCTTGAAAGAATCCGGCATCACNGCTATGAGCGCAATTTTAGGCGCCANGATCCCCTTTGCGCGCTTCATGCCAGCNGGTCTNATACCGGCCGCTTTAGCNTCAGAGAATGCNCGNACCNAAATCGACGGAAAGGATGGATTGGTAGTTTTGAACACGCGACCAATCAACGCCGAAACACCAGCTCATTTGCTCGATGATGCCATCACTCCGAACCATCGAATGTTTGTACGCAACAATGGCATTCCCCCCGACTCTGCAGATCCAGAAAGCTGGACACTCGAAATAGCAGGTGAGTCCTGCTTGCGCCCACAATCATTCAGAATTGCAGATCTACGTAATCGTTTTGAGGAAGTTACGCTGCAACTGCAGCTGGAATGTGGTGGCAATGGTCGTAGCGAATTCGTTCCCGCCGCCAGTGGAAACCAGTGGACCACTGGAGCAGTGGGCTGCCCAATGTTCACCGGAGTGCGTCTCAGAGACGTGCTGAATTATTGTGGTATGGATAAAGATGCCGCATACGTTGGTTATTACGGTGCCGACACCCACACCAGTAACGACCCTGATCGAGACCCGATATCCCGGGGGGTGCCGATCGTCAAAGCCATGGAGCGAGAGTCGATCATTGCCTGGCACATGAACGGGGAGGACATTCCTTTGCAAAATGGCTACCCACTCCGACTGGTCTGCGCCGGATGGCCGGGTTCCGTCTCCGGAAAGTGGCTCAACAAATTAGTCGTGAGAAACAAAATACATGACGGTGAAAAAATGGCAGCGCCATCTTATTCTGTGCCGATCGCACCAGTTGCNCCGGGCTCCCATGTGCCCGCGACAGACATGCGTATAATTGAGTCAATGCCGGTAAAATCTTTGGTCACGTTTCCTCAATCTGGAATCAGCCAAGATTTTCGCCAGCGCCTATCGGTGCGCGGGCACGCCTGGGCAGGCGACAACCAGATCAGCGGGGTCTTTATTTCCATTGATTTCGGTGCGACTTGGCTACCCACTGCTCTTAACCCTGCTGTCAATCGACTTGCCTGGCAGAATTGGGAAACTTGGGTCCAATTTCCTGAGCCNGGCTACTACGAGATCTGGGCCCGCGCAATGGACGACAGAGGAAGGTCTCAACCAATGGTGGTGCCGGGTTGGAACCCGAGAGGCTATCTCAATAACGCAAGTCACCGAGTGGCGGTACAGGCAACCTAAAAAATTAGCGAGCAAAATGAAACTATTCAGAAAATCTACTATGACTCCAGTTTGGCAACTGTCCCGGTGTGCCTTAACTCTTTTACTGTTGACTGCTGCGAGATTCGTAAGCGCTCAGGAAATCGACGGTGAGTCCGGCTTAATAAAGGCCGAAGGCTGGACGGTTGTCAAATCCACTTGCACAGCATGCCATGCAGGTATGATGATCACCCAGAATGCTGGCAATCTGGCCGTCTGGAAGAGTCGAATCCGGTGGATGCAGGAGACGCAAGGACTGCGAACCCTAAGCAGTGATGAAGAGGCGGTCATCCTCAACTATCTATCGGTCAACTATCCGCAAAAGACTTCCTCGCGTCGCGCTGGTCTCCCTGCGCGGCTTCTGCCCGCCAATCCTGCTGAGGCTTCAGACTAGTGGCGACCAATCAAATGTCAATGTTTGGGGAAGAAGAGGTCCTCAAAACGAAAGGCGGTAAAGCGGTTAGTCTCAATCTAAGTAAGAGTATCAACGGCGAGCAGCAGTCCGNTTTCGACCAATGGCTGATTCCAGTATTCGTTGGGGAGTGGATGTTCGGCCCAAAGATCCAATCGGAAGAAATCATCACATTAGACAATGTCGTGCGCAAGAATGGTAGCTTTGAATATGCCGTAAAAAGAGACGGCAAAAAAATAGTGATAAGCGGAGAATTCGTGGAACTCGACATTCCCAACCGAATAGCGCTTACCTGGAGAGAGACTCCGAAAGAGAATCTGGAGTCTCAGATTACGGCAAACTTTACGACCGAAGGCAAAAAAACACGGCTAAAACTTAACGTAAAGCTACCTGCAGAATTGGAGCCCCATAAGGACGCCATTAGAGATCTCTGGAACATCCGCTGCAACAATCTCGCAGAAAGGTACAAAAATTAAATCGTACTAACGGCCGATATAGCGAACCTTCGCCTCCTCAATTGTCCACGTCGCAGCGTACGGCAAAATATAGCCTGCTGACAAATTTTCCTGCACCACCTTGCTCACGGCTTTTACGTATTCATCCCGAGAATTATACAAGCTTTGGAGCTGTTCTTGGCTAAATGGTTCATGAGAGCCGTAGAGAAAACAGAATCGATTGTTGGTTCCCGAATTCATACCCGTATTTCGGGCAGTTGGCACTGCGTGTTCTGCCAGGCGAATCCCTCCCAGAATATTACCAAACCGATCCCTCGCAAATTCAACTGACGGNAGCGCCTTTGACACTTGCAATCTTGGCGCGATCGGGGGTGGCGTCCCGTCACGTATCCAGATAACCAAATGCTCAAAAGCCGCATTCATAACGTTTCTNAAAGGAACTGTGCTGTAAGCAGGCAGTTCACAGTCTGTTTCTCGAGGTTGCACATTATCAAGCGGCCGGCCNGCCATTAAGTTTCTGGCCTTCGCGTATTCAATTTCGAACGGCACGTCAACATGGGAACTGCCCGCAACCTCCCACTGCCTGAAATTATCAGAGTCAGGTTGAGGTTTCGCCGCCATCCTCTGCATATCGGTTTCAGCCATAAGTTTGAAGACTTTCACTGGCTCGTCATCACGAATGAGACCGCCCCCACCATGCACCATGAACCCATCAAAAAGAGGCTCCAAGGGATGAATACTGTTGATATAGGTAGCCAGTCTCGATGCAGATTGCGAGTGACCAGTGGCAATGATCTGTTCTGCGCGCAATCCGTCCAGGATGTCTGTTGCGCCAGAACCGCTTACTTCTCCGCGTCGGAAGATCCCGCGACCAACCGCAGCAAAGGCGTCAAAGGAAAGCGCATCATTATCAACAGTCCCAGNAGATGTCATGTCGAGCCCACCATATCGGACACTACTCCATTTCTTTAAAGTGTCGATCCCCATCTGTTGTGCAGAGACGGCCACGTAGGCGTAACCGCTGCGCATCAAATGCTCGCCGGATTGCCACCAGTCGATATCCTTATCCGGGCCGCCTGTCACATTTAACCACTCAACGACAACAACGCCGTTGAATTTCTGTGGCGCAGGTCGCCTCACTACAAGGCGNGTCTTGAAGGGGTGCCCACTTGATTTTATCAGCCCGGTAGCTAATTCCGGCTGGGAGAATACATTACCCGTACCCGCTATAAAAAACTCTTCTTCAGTATAGCCATATGCCGCCAGATCCAGGGCAGAGGCACTGTAAATCGCATTACGGGACGGAGGATCTTCCGCCGTTATTGGCCCCTCAATAAAAATTGATGGCGCTGCCGTGAAACCCTGTTCTAGGCAAAAAACTGACAAAATTAGTGGCAATAATTGAAAGATTTTCATCTACGAGTTTCCGTATGGAGGTGATCTGTCGGTACAACCCTTTACTAAAGGCCCAGCGCACTTGGCTTTTCTCTCTATCATGACATAAGCTGCTTCTATGTTGGACGCTGAATCTACACCTGTTCCCTCTTTTGCTCAATCACTACTTTGCTTTAGCGCAGTGGTCGCCGTGATAGCTATCGGCTTATTCACGATGAACATAGACCTGCATGTACTTGTGTTTGTATGCCTGATCTGGGTAGGCGCGAATATTCGATACCTAGGGCTGCCCTATTCTGAAATCCGTATCTTGATGGGACAAGCCATCCATCGCGCCTTACCTGCGATCTATATTTTCATGTTGATAGGAATGGTCATTTCAAGCTTCATGCACAGTGGGACTATTGCCACTTTAATGCACTACGGCTTGACCTGGCTGACACCGGGACTCTTNTTGCCGATAGGGATGATGCTCTGCGCGCTCATGTCGGTTGCGACCGGCACTTCCTGGGGAACGGTGGGGACCTTAGGTGTCGTGTTTGTAGGCATTGGTGACACGCTAGGTATCCCTCTTCCTTTCGTCGTTGGCATGGTGGTGTCAGGCGCTACCTTCGGAGACAAGATGTCTCCCATCTCAGACACGACTAACCTGGCTGCAATGAGCGCAGAAACAAACCTATACCGGCACATTTACGGTATGCTGTTCACTACAGTACCCTCGTTCACAATCGCACTGGTACTTTTTACAATCATAGGTACGCGATATGGCGGCATCGAACTTGGTGGGACGCAGATCGAAATCATTCGAGAAGCGCTAAGTGACAAATATCGTCTGGCACCGCTAATCACCTTGTTACCAATTGTGCTACTTGCCACCTTGAGTATCAGACGCGTGTCGGCCGAAGTCGCCATGTCCGCCAGCATCGTGCTCGCCGTTTTCATCGCCATTACCTATCAGCAAAGTGAGACATCGCAGGTATTGAATGCGCTTTGGGCTAATACACGCGGCACGACTGGTATTGAAAATCTGGATAGTTTGCTAGGCCGCGGCGGTATCTTCAGCATGGCTTGGACTCTGATCCTCGCGATTTTGGCACTGGCACTTGGTGGCCTAATGCACGGAGCAGGCTTTCTTCGCGTGCTGCTTAGTGGCTTAATTGCAAGCGTTCAAAGAGTTGGCTCGCTAGTTGCCACAACGATATTGTCAGGTCTTATTGGAAATATGGCTATGGGAGAGGCTTACATTTCGATTATTCTCAATTGCCAGTTGTTTCAGCTTAAGTATAGCGAGCAAGGTCTTGACCCAGCGGTCTTGTCACGAACGGTCGAGGAGGGTTCTACCTTGACCACAGGTTTAATACCGTGGACAACGGCAGGTGCCTTTTACAGTGCCACTTTGGGGATCAGCGCCTTAGAATATGCGCCTTACGCGTTTTTTAATTATCTGAACGCAGTTGTCGCCGTCACCATGGCAAGCATGGGCCTTGGCCTATTGACCGACAATCGCGCTGAACTTAACGAGCAAAGCTAACCCGATACACATTTCTCGCCACATTCCCTTGCAGGTCAGAATTTTGTGCCCCATGAGAAAGGCGATCATTTGCCTTAACAGACCAACCTTTCGAAATGGCCATGGTATCCGTTACCTCATCGCGAGTCAGAATTATTTCTTGTATCTGGTTTGCCCACACGGCTCGAATCATCAGATAGAGCATTCAAATGCTCAAACCCTTTCGTTATGAAATCAGCAAACGCATTTTAAGCGAGATAGCTTAGTCCGCCTCCTATCAGCTTCAGGTACAAGGGAAAGTCGCGCTGGCAAGATCAACGCTCTCCAACTGTGCGACGGGCGAACCTCGCCAAGCTGCCTCTGCCGTTACTCCGGCTGCAGGACTTGAACTCCTTTTTATCAACAAATCCAACGCTGATTGATAATCCGCATTCTGAATACTGGAAAAAAGGCAAACTGCGGGTTGTGCTGCCGGGCCCTGGACCTATCACCATAAACATCGTAGGTTGGTGTAATATAAAAAAGAGGTTTTCTCGACGTCGGGAAACAGAGATCATATCGCCGAACAAGTCAGCCAAAGAGATTGCTCAAGGCTCGCCCCTCAGCGTGCAAATGAAACAACAAAGTGAATCGACAGGATTAACATAATGGTCAGAGCAATTCTCGCGATCGATCAGGGTACGACCAGCAGTCGCGCTCTTGTCTTTGATACTCACGGCAGGCAATTGGGCCTTGGGCAACAGGAATTCACTCAGCATTTTCCAAATAACGGCTGGGTCGAACACGATGCAGAGGAAATCTGGCGTACCACGAAGGCAAGCTGCGTGGCCGCTATGAAATCTGCACGTGTAAAAGCTGAGGATATCCTTTGTATCGGCATCACTAACCAACGTGAGACTACCGTAGTGTGGGAAAGGTCAACGGGCGACCCCATACACAAGGCTATTGTCTGGCAAGACCGACGCACCGGTGACTTCTGCGCCGAACTCAAGCGACATCGAGATACGGCTTCTACCATCCAGAAAAAAACCGGACTGTTATTGGATCCGTACTTCTCGGCAACCAAAATACGCTGGATTCTTGATAACGTGCCTGATGCCCGAGATCGTGCTAAACGAGGCGAACTTGCGTTTGGCACTATCGACAGCTGGTTGCTGTGGAATCTAACCGGTGGCAAAAATCACTTTACCGACGCAACCAACGCCTCTAGGACCATGCTTTACAATATCGAATCGCAGAGCTGGGATGAGGAACTGCTTGCTCTTTTTGAGGTGCCTGCCTCGGTACTGCCAGAAGTAAAGGACTGCGCCGGTGACTTTGGAACCACCGAGGCATCTTTATTCGGCGCCCCGATCCCCGTAACCGGAATTATCGGTGACCAGCAAAGCGCTGCCGTCGGACAGGGTTGTTTCCAAAAAGGCATGGCAAAAAGCACCTACGGCACTGGCTGTTTTCTGTTGCTTAACACCGGCACTGACTTGCTCACATCTAACAATCAGTTGCTTAGTACTGTCGCTTATCGCCTCAATGGTGAACCAGCCTATGCGATCGAGGGCAGTATTTTCATGGCGGGAGCTACGATGCAGTGGTTAAGGGATGGACTGAAGCTCATCGACGACGCCGCTGATTCAGAGGCCCTCGCTGAACAGTGTAAGGATGAACTTCCGGTTTATTTAGTACCGGCTTTTACTGGACTCGGCGCGCCCTATTGGGATCCAGACGCCAGGGGAGCGCTTTTGGGCATGACGCGCGACACGGGCGTCAAAGAAGTTGTCGCGGCAGGTTTAATGTCTGTTGTTTATCAAACGAAAGATCTGGTTGATGCAATCGCTGCTGACGGCGCGGAGATTTCAACTTTGCGCGTAGATGGTGGTATGGTGACCAATAACTACCTACTACAGAAAATTGCAGACATACTCGATAAAAAGGTGAACCGACCTGCTTTCACAGAAACAACAGCCCTTGGGGCCGCCTACATGGCTGGACTTCAAAAGGGCGTCTTCGATTCGCTGGATGCAATCGCAGCGAAGTGGAGGCTTTCACGCGCTTTTGATCCTCAAAGAGACGAGAATTGGCGCATCCGTCAATACGCAGGCTGGCAGAACGCTGTCGCGTGCATCCGTAGCCAGCGCTAATCCAAATGGAATTGCATTTGATCAGGCATGGGCAAACCAACTGGAACGAAGAACGCCGGGCACAGGGACAAAGCGAATCTGTCCTCACTGACCTAGGCATGCAGCAAGCCAAAGAATTGGGGACACGCTTACGGCACGTACCATTCGATGCGCTGTTTTGCAGCAGTAGTTTACGAACTCGTCAGACGGCAGCCTACGCCTTTCCTTCCTGGAAGAAGCCCATTACTTTTCTTGATTCTCTCCGTGAGATTCGGATGGGTGATTGGGAAGGCAAATTATATGATGAATTAAAGTCAGAATTCCCTGAATCCTACCAACACTTTTGGCATGAACCCCAAAAGTTTAATGTACTCGGCGGCGAGACTTTCTTTCAACTGCAAAACCGAGCTCTCGAGGCCATCAGGGACATATATCGTCATCACCCCGGCCAACTTGTCGCTTTGATTAGTCACGGCGCCCTGATTAAAACCGTACTAGCTCACATTGAGGGGCAGCACATGGCTGAACTCTGGGCTCCACCTAAGATGCTCAATTGTGCGCACAGCATCATATGCGTGCATGCGGAGAACGATTTTCAAATCCTGCAGTACGCCGATCAACCGTATGACTCGTTGACGTCATCACGTCAAAACTTGCCTGAATCCTAGATCGCGCAGATGACTCGATTGCTAGCCTGCATTGGAACCAACGAGTTCCATCCGGCCGATCTTACCAAGCGACGTATGATATGATTTCGACACGAATCTAGCCGAGGGCAGCGAGAATGCTGGAAATACACCATCGCAACGTCTTGATCTTTGCCATGATCAGCGCCTCCGTCCTGCTGTTTTGTCAGGCTATTGGCTTTTGGATCAACAATACAATCCCTCAAAACACGACGCTGGAGCTAACTCGGCTTGTCCACTTCACACATCTGCGGAACTTCGGGGGCGTTTTTGGATTGGCCCAAGGTTCGGGATGGCTTTTCAGCCTTATCAGCATAGGTTTGCTACTCGGTGTCTCAGCCTATCTCATTGTTAATCCGGCACTGGAACGCTACGAGTACATCTGCTTTGGATTCGTGGTGGGAGGAGGAGCAAGCAATATTGCCGATCGATTGATATATGGCAGCGTCATCGATTTTATCGATATTCAGCACATCCCGTTCTGGAACTACGTATTCAATACTGCTGACGTCATGATCCACACCGGCATCTGGCCCCTGCTGATCCTGAATTTTCTTCTCAGCAAGCAAGCCATTTCTCGAGAAAGCAACCATCGCTGAGTAAGTTCGACTTACTGTTTAGCGCAGAAGGTACGGCTCGAAAGAAAGCAGAGAGATCTCACCACAGCTCTCGACTGAGATCCCAAAGTTCGGCTTTTGCTGANGTCTTTCGGGCGCACGGAGCTATGTTTAACCGAGACAGGCCAAGCCAGTTAGGGAGACGGAACAAAGGAAACTTTATTCCAAAGACTCGCGAATCGGCTTAAACAGTGAAGCAGAATTTCTGAGCCTCAAAGCGAAGGGCGCGCTACCGAACACCCTGCTTCAAAGCCACGTGAACCCCCATTGCACTGGTATACGCTGGCCATGAAAGAGCAGCGAATCCCACAATGCGAGCGGCCGAATTCCAAACCTGACAAACAGGAAGTTTGCTTTCACTATGAATGTAAGGTTTGGTCACTATTTGGGCGTAGACAAAGCGTAACCCTTACGGTACCTTGGTACGTGGTTACCTATGCCTCCAGACCCTTGGAGCGCCCATAACTGTTGTTTTTACTGATTTTTTCAAAGATAACGTTGCGCCCGACGCAGTTAAAGACCGGATTTTTCAACATCTCAGTGAGGTTCACAATGACAACAAAACGAACTATCCTGCAACGCATCAAACTGATCGCCACTGCAAGCTTGGTGCTGGTCTCCTCCGCAAGCGTGATAGCCCAAGATTCAGTTGAGTGGTTTACCCTCGGTAATGACTTTGGCCACACCCGTTTCTCTCCGAGTAGCGAGATTACCGTCGACAATTTTAAGAACCTTGAAGTGGTCTGGGAATGGGATGGTGCCAGCATGGGCGCGAGTAGCGGCCGTGCTACGCCAAGTTACATCAACGGTATGCTCTACACNGTGGCAGGCCCGCGCCGACATGTGGTGGCCATCGACCCCAAAACTGGAGAAACTGTTTGGAGCTATCGACTTCCGAATACCGCGCGTTGGGAATATTCGATGCGCGCCGACTACGGAAAAGGCATCGGCTATGATGAGGTAGACGGACGCGGCATAATTTATATTATAACTCCCGGGTTTTTCTTAGTTGCTCTTGACGCAGTGACCGGCACACCTCTCGAAGGCTTCGGCCAACACGTTCCAATCGAAGGTTTCCCGAAAACCGGNGTAGTCGATCTGCTTGCAGATCTTGGCCATCCTTTTGATCCTTACGATGGTGTGCCCCTGGAAACCGGCTACATCACATCGTCTTCGCCGCCGGTAATAGTTAACGACACTATTATAGTTGGGAATTCCGCTGAACAGGGATACCATCAGTCGCGCATAGAGAATATCCCAGGCGATATTCTTGCGTATGACAAGACCAACGGCGACTTCAAGTGGAAGTTCAACGTTATCCCTCGTCCTGGCGAATACGGCCATGAAAGCTGGNAAAACGACGCGTGGGAGTGGACTGGTGATGTATCTTCTTGGGCACCAATCACCGCCGACGTTGAAAATAACCTGGTTTTCGTCCCAACCAACGGGGCGACTATTGACTACTACGGCGGCTTCCGTCCGGGTGACAACCTGTTTGGTACTAGCTTAATTGCGCTGGATGTATCTACAGGTGAGAGAGCCTGGCATTTCCAGATGGTTCACCATGACATCTGGAACTATGACAATCCGATGTCACCGATTCTGATGGATGTCAACGTTGATGGCAGNGACATTCCAGCAGTTATGCAGGTCACGAAGCAAAGCTTCGTTTACGCCTTCAATAGACTGACTGGCGAGCCGCTTTGGCCTATTGAAGAGCGCCCCGTCCCACAGTCCACCGTGCCCGGGGAAAAGCTCTCACCAACGCAGCCATTCCCAACAAAACCAGCGCCATTCGACATTCAAGGTATTTCCATTGACGATCTTGTAGATTGGACGCCAGAACTCCGTCAACAGGCCATCAACGCTATGTCGAACTATATGATGGGACCTCTGTTCCTNCCTCCTATTCAGCGCGGTCATGAGTCTGGCAAGCGAGCCGCAATGTTTTGCCCGGGAGGCGGTGGTGGCGCAAATATCACGGCGCCGGCAGTGGCAGATCCNACAACTGGCATGCTGTATGTCTCGTCGCGCTCAGCGTGTAGCCCGGTTCAGCTGATTCCAGGCGAGGAGGCGGACCTTCAGTATGAACTGCCAACCGGGTCCACGTTTGCGCAGTTTGCCAATGGTCCTGGCGCGGGCTCACCAAGACATCCCGCACAAATCCCATACTTCAAGCCACCCTATAGCCGCATAACAGCCATCAATATGAATACGGGTGAGCATGAGTGGGCAGTGCCAACCGGCAGCACGCCTGCCCGGGTTCAGCGGGTAATTGACGAGAACGATTTAGACATTGGCAACACTGGTACTGGAGCGCTGGTACCTATGACTGTCACACCCAATATGCTTATTTACTCTGATACAGAAACTGACGGAACTCCGATGCTGTACGCTGTCAATAAAGCAACNGGAGAAACNGANGCTTCTGTCGAAGTGCCGGGCCGAAGCCGCTACGGTATGAGTACGTGGATGCACGATGGACATCAGTACATAATGCTTCAAACGGGTTCAAAGTTGACGGCAATGGCTCTGCCCGCTGCGGCTCCTGGAGGAAGTGGCCACTAGCTGCTTCAAAGAGCAGAAATCCGATCACTCATGGGGTGATCGGGCCTGTTCCTTCGATTTGGATTTGCCGTTGGTGCGATGAGAGGTTGAAAACTCAGCTTCCTTCGCCACTGATTCCGCATAAAAACGCACTAAGGCTTACGAATCAATCTCTCGGGGACTGCCGTGGTGCAGCGAGGGAAAAAGTTTAGTCAGCCCGGGGAGCTTGCCGGTTGCCATTGCAACACCAAGTAAAACCAGCGAGCCACCCAGCACAGTGGACGTTGTGATGCTCTCCGATAAGAAAAGATACCCCCACAAAAGGCTGAAAAGTGGGATTAGATAGGCCGTCATTATCGTCTGCTCAGAACCAATCCGAGCAATCAATCTGTAAAACATAACATATGCTACANCCGTGCACCCAATGCCCAGCGCCGCGACCGCCGCCCAGACGGGCGCGNCTGGCATGGTTTCCGGCAGTGACTGCGTTGAGAATGGTAATAGCAAGATAGATGAAGAAATCAGGCTTCCTGTAGTGATTGCTATTCCGGATACTTTCATTAGCTTTCTCGAAACGAGGTTCAAAGCCATCCCATAAAGAAAGCAAGCACACAAAGCAGATAAAACCGCAAGTATCCCGCCCTCCGCAAGATTGATCGCGTCTGGGTCAAAAACCAAAACAATAACACCGGTGAAACCGACTACCATGCCACACAGTGACAATATAGGAAGCCGCTGGCCAAAAACTGCAAAACCGATTAAGGCGGTAAAAAACGGCACCGTTGCATTCATGATTGACATCAGACCGGAGCCCATATGGAGAGCGGCGAATGCAAACAAGCAAAAAGGTACAGCCATGTTCGCGAGGCTGACGAGGAATATCACGCGCCAGTTAGCGGTCAGTTCGCCCCATTTCCCAATTGAAATGCAAATCGGCAGCATAACGACTACCGCAGTGAGCACGCGCATTTGAATAAGTAAGAAAGGACCAAATTCTGGAGCCGCTATTCGCAGAAATAAGAAGGAAGAACCCCAGATCGCCGACATTATCAAGAGCTCGATATAGTCTCGAGTGGGGGCATTTAGCATAGCGTCACGATTTATTCAGAACCCAAAGAAACGGAACAAGGCAGGTCACAACTACTGGTTTGGGCGGCTGCGGCTGATAAGAATTGCTCACTGGCTCTTCAAGAGTAAACTTGTTCGGTTTTGGCGACAGCTCGACTGACGTCACAATGGTGCCCCTGTGCATTCAAGACATTCCCCAAGGCCGAAACGCAAAGATTTACGTTTTTACGGTTACTAGCATAGCCCATGAGACCGATTCGCCATACTTTGCCGGCCAGCGCGCCAAGACCCGCTCCGATTTCCAACCCATATTCAGCAAGCAGAGCGTGCCTTACTGCAGCCTCATCAATACCTTTTGGAAAAGAAACTGCGTTTAATTGCGGGAGGCGACTGCACTCTTCCACTACAAATTCCAAGTCGAGGCTCTCAAGCCCAGCCACCAGTGCAAGATGATTTAAGCGGTGGCGTTGCCAGGATTTCTCCAAACCTTCTTCNTCGAGAATAACGAGGGATTCATGCANAGCATAAAGCGAATTCACCGGAGCAGTATGATGATAGGACCGTTTCGCATCTGCCCCCCAGTAGCCCATGACCAGATTAGTATCGAGAAACCAGCTCTGAACCCTGCTTTTGCGGTTTGCGATCTTTTCAGCAGCGCGATGTGAAAAACTGACA
This sequence comes from Gammaproteobacteria bacterium, assembly GCA_002719575.1. Taxonomy (GTDB): domain Bacteria; phylum Pseudomonadota; class Gammaproteobacteria; order Pseudomonadales; family Pseudohongiellaceae; genus UBA9145. The sequence continues at coordinate 45,988 of PBHS01000042.1, forward strand.
GGAGACAATCCAGGCACGCAAGACAGACATTTTTGCGTGCCTGAATAAATAGCATCTATTCCCCAGGCATCGACTTCGAGTGGTATACCTGCAAGCGAAGTCACGGCATCAACAATGGACAAACAACCGTAATTTCGAGCCAGAGTGCAGAGAGCCTCTGCATCACTTCTCACACCGGTGGAGGTTTCGCTATGAACAAAAGCTATCGCCGTGGCATCAGAATGCTTCTTCAAGGCATCTTCANCCTTTTCCGGATCAACAGGCNTGCCAAATTTATCCATGACCATGACCGCAACACCGCCGCAACGCTCGACGTTTTCTTTCATACGACCGCCAAACACTCCGTTTTGACAGACAATTACCTTTTCACCCGGCTCGACAAGGTTAGAGAACACACATTCCATGCCAGCCGAGCCCGGCGCAGAAACCGGAATCGTTAACTCATTAGTCGTACGAAAAGCGAATTGCAGCAGAATTTTGAGTTCATCCATCATTTTGATGAACGCAGGATCGAGATGCCCAACGGTCGGACGTGAAAGGGCCTCAAGAATTCGCGGATTCACATCAGCTGGGCCGGGCCCCATGAGGGTTCTAGCAGGCGGGTGAAATGAAATTGCCATGATGAATCCTTTTCAATAAAAAACCCGATCTGCTCGCGGTTGCTGCCACACCACAAGGGGGATCGGGTTTTTGGCTTCTGTCCCAGTTTTTCTCTTCTCAGAATTTATGAGCTAAGCGGTCTATCACTATTCTGAGACCACTTCTCCATCCTCATAATCAGCAGAGTCAAAATGAGGCCTGTCTACCAACTCGATGTAGGCCATCGGCGCGTTATCGCCTGGCCGCTCTCCGCACTTAAGAATCCGAGTGTAACCACCTGGCCGATTCGCGTAGCGAGAGCCGAGCTCATTGAAAAGTTTGCCAACTGTTGCCTTGTTGCGGATCNTGCTAAACGCCAAACGCCTGTTTGCAACGCTATCGTTCTTGGCTAGGGTGATTAATGGCTCAGCCACGGATCGCAACTCTTTCGCCTTCACCAGGGTCGTTCTGATGATTTCGTGCTCAACAAGAGAAGCCGTCATATTTCGGAACATGGCAGTTCGATGTGGACTATTGCGATTCAGTTGGCGGCCGCTGTGTCGATGTCGCATAACTCTCTCCCTTTATCTTGTTTGCGCTTTTGTCATGCAGCACGATCGTCTGTCTTTAGACTGGATGGCGGCCAATTGTCCAAGCGCAACCCTAGTGACAAACCACGAGTCGCTAGAACGTCTTTTATCTCAGTCAGTGATTTTTTACCAAGGTTCGGCGTCTTCAACAACTCAACCTCAGTACGCTGAATCAAATCACCTATGTAGTAAATGTCCTCTGCCTTGAGGCAGTTCGCAGAGCGAACAGTGAGTTCAAGGTCATCAACGGGTCGGAGCAGTATGGGATCAATCTCGTCTTCCCGCTCTTCAGGCTCAGCTATTATCTCGCTTTGCAGATCGACAAAAACACTCAGCTGATGCTGCAGAATTGTAGCCGCGCGACGAATAGCCTCTTCAGGATCTATCGTACCGTTGGTTTCAAGATTAATTATCAGCTTATCAAGATCTGTACGCTGTTCCACTCGAGCGTTTTCAACTGAATAAGAAATGCTAACCACTGGGCTGTACGACGCATCTAGCAGCAACTTGCCGACTGCACGCGTTTCCTCTTCGTCATTGGCTCGGCTGTCAGCAGGGGAATAACCACGCCCCTTACGCACCAAAATGCGCATGTTCAGCTCACCATTGCTGTTGAGGTTTGCAATAATATGATCCGGATTGATAATCTCAACATCATGATCTAATTCGATCTCGCCGGCTGTCACCGCTCCAGCACCTTTCTTACTGAGATTCAGAATGGCCTCGTCTCGATTGTGCAGAACAACAGCCAAGCCCTTCAAGTTCAGAAGAATTTCAATGACGTCCTCACGAACGCCCTCAATTGTACTGTACTCATGCACAACGCCATCTATCTCAACTTCCTCAACGGCACAACCGGGCATTGATGACAGCAGAATCCGACGAAGTGCGTTCCCCAACGTATGGCCGAAGCCTCGCTCAAGTGGCTCTAGGACCACCTTGGAGTGACACCTGTCGAATTCATCAACCTGTATCACTTGTGGAGTTAGGAAATCAGATAAAGAAATTTGCATGTAATCCACCCTTTCTGTGTTTGGACACTACTTGGAATAAAGCTCGACAATCAGATTTTCATTGATCTCTGGGGGCAAATCTGCGCGGTCGGGCTTGCGCGTGAATTGACCTTCGAGCTTAGACATGTCAACAGATAGCCACTCAATTTCGCTTCGCTGTGCTGCGAGCTCCAATGCAGACTTGATTCGTAACTGTTGTTTCGCCCTCTCGCGGATCGAGACAACATCGCCTTCACTTATCTGATAGGAAGGTACATTGACCACTGAACCATTCACGAGGATAGACTTATGTGACACCAACTGTCTTGCTTCGGCACGAGTTGACCCAAACCCCATCCGATAGACAACGTTGTCCAAACGACACTCGAGCAACTGAAGCAGATTCTCACCGGTAGCTCCCTTTCGACGGGCAGCCTCTTTGTAGTAGCTGCGGAATTGCTTCTCCAGCACGCCATAGGTTCTGCGAACCTTCTGTTTCTCGCGCAGTTGTACGCCGTAATCCGACAACCGGCCACGGCGCTGACCGTGCTGACCGGGTATAGCTTCAACCTTGCATTTGCTATCGATCGGGCGCACGCCGCTTTTCAAGAAGAGGTCGGTGCCTTCCCGACGAGATAGTTTGCATTTGGGGCCTAGATAACGGGCCATACTTTNTCTCCTAGTCTAGACGCGCCGCTTCTTGGGCGGTCGGCAACCATTATGGGGAATTGGGGTCACATCACTTATATTGCCAATTTTCAAACCACATCCATTCAAAGCTCTGACCGCAGACTCGCGACCTGGACCCGGTCCATTTACCTTTACGTCAAGATTCTTGAGACCGTAAGATTCAATCGCTGCCTTTCCTGCTTTCTCGGCGGCAACCTGTGCGGCGAACGGAGTAGACTTTCGTGACCCACGAAAGCCAGACCCGCCGGCCGTGGCCCAGGAAAGAGCGTTTCCTTGGCGATCAGTAATCGTAATTATCGTGTTATTGAAAGAAGCATGGATAAACGCGATGCCATCGATCACGGTAGAGCGTGTTTTCTTCTTGCTTGATTTAGCTGTAGCCATCTTAGTTACCAGGTACTCCACCTATATTTATTGGAATATCTCAATCATTGATCTAAAGGTTAGATTTACTTGCGTATTGGTTTGCGGGGTCCCTTGCGTGTACGTGCGTTAGTCTTCGTTCGCTGACCTCGGACGGGAAGGTTACGACGGTGACGGATACCCCGGTTACAGCCAAGATCCAAGAGTCGCTTGACGTTCATGGAAATCTCTCTGCGCAGATCACCCTCGGTCGGTATCTTAGCGACTTCCGCACGCACCTCGTCCAACTGCTCAGGGCTGAGTGCGCCGGTTTGAGTTTCACGCACGATGCCCGTCGCATCGCAAATTTGCTGTGCTTTAGTTGGACCAATACCGAATACATATTGAAGTGAAATCACAATATGTTTGTGGTCTGGTATGTTAACCCCGGCAATACGTGCCATAGATCTACCCCGTTTCTATTTTCTTTCTCAACCCTGACGCTGCTTGTGTCGAGGTTCTGCATTACAAATCACCCGAACCGAACCGTTACGTTTAATCACCTTGCAACTACGGCAAATTTTCTTTACTGATGCTCGTACTTTCATTTCTTATCTCCGATCGACAGCGCTTAAGCTACAAGTATCAAGTGCTCGCACTAGATACTACTTCGCCCGTAATTACCTAATTTCGACTTCTTCATTAATGAATCATATTGATGCGACATCAGGTGAGATTGTACCTGCGACCAGAAGTCCATAGTCACCACCACTGAAATCAAAAGTGCCGTTCCGCCAAGATTAAAAGGCACATTAGCTAGCATCTGCATGAAATTTGGCAGTAAACAAACGAGCGTGATGTAAACCGCACCGAACATAGTCAAGCGGGTGATCACACCGTCTATATACTTTGCTGTCTGCTCACCGGGACGAATACCGGGAATGAACGCTCCCGACCGCTTCAGGTTCTCTGCGACGTCGCGCGGATTGAACACCAGTGCGGTGTAAAAAAAGCAGAAGAAAATTATCATTGCACTGAAAATAATAATGTAAAGGGGTTGGCCTGGCCCGATCAACAAAGCCAAATCCTGAAGCCACTCAGAACCCTCAGACTGACCAAACCATTGACCCAGAGAAGCAGGAAATAACAGTATACTGCTGGCAAAAATCGCCGGAATCACGCCTGCCATGTTGATCTTAAGCGGAAGGTGGCTAGCCTGGGCCTGATACTGGCGACGACCCTGCTGTCGCTTTGCATAGTTAACTGTAATCCGGCGCTGCGCACGCTCCACATATATGATACAGGCGACAACCCCCATGGCAATAAAACCTACCACTAACAGGAGCACACCGCTGATTTGACCTTCATAAGCTTGCGTTAGCGACGTCCCAACCGCGGCAGGGAAGCCAGCAACGATACCGGCAAATATCAACATAGAAATGCCGTTTCCAATACCCTTTTCCGTGATTTGCTCGCCCAGCCACATAAGGAACATCGCACCAGTTACGAGCGATATGATCGCGGTTAGGTTGAACGCAATCCCGGGACTGTAGGCCATTGGCGCAAGCAAGCCTACGGTCATTCCTGTCCCCTGCACCGTAGCAAGCAAGAGAGCTCCGTACCGAGTGTACTGCGTAATCTTCCTACGCCCTGACTCGCCTTCCTTCTTCAACTGATCAAGTTGCGGGCTCACGGCCGTTAGTAACTGCATGATAATTGAAGCGGAGATATAGGGCATTATGCCCAACGCCACAATGCTCATACGCTCCAAAGCGCCACCCGAGAACATGTTAAAGAGGTCGGCAAAAGTCCCCTCATTCTGATTAAAAAACGCTTGTAGCTGCAACGGATCGATTCCCGGAACCGGAATGTGGGTGCCAATACGGTAGACAAAAATGGCGAACAACAAGAAAAGCAAGCGAGACTTAAGCTCACCGAGCCCTGCGCCGATATTTTCCGGGTTGATGTTTGGTTTATTAGCCATCTTATTTATGTAGTTTCAAATTAGCTTTATCTGATGTTACTGATACGACGCTTCACTCCACGACCTCCTCGCTGGAGGCAGGGATTGCTTTCTTGCTCAGTCTGGCGGATTTCTCTTCAACAAACTCCGCCACACTCCCACCGGCTTTTTCAATCGCTACCTTTGCACCTTTACTGACTCGGACACCTGACACGTTTAACTTTCGAGTAACCTCACCGGACAGCATAATCTTGACGCGCTTGATCGACGCGTTAATCAAACCCGCCTTCCGCAAGCTTTCTAGATTAACGGTTTCTCCTTCGACATTATTCAATTCGGCACTGCGAATTTCTGCAGTGACGCGACCAACGCGAGAAGAAAATCCATACTTAGGCAGACGCATCTGCAAAGGCATTTGGCCGCCTTCAAAGCCCGGACGTACAGTGCCACCGCTTCGAGATTTTTGGCCCTTATGACCAGTGCCGCAGGTTTTGCCCAAGCCAGAACCGATGCCGCGACCAACACGCTTCTTTGCTCTAATACTGCCTTCTGCAGGACGTAAATTATTCAGTTGCATAGCTATAATCCAATTTTCTGTCGGCTTACTCTACGGCCAGCATGTAGCTTATCTTGTTGATCATGCCGCGAACCGCTGGAGTATCTTCCACTTCGACGCTTTGGTGCATACGGCGCAAGCCGAGGCCCTTCAAGCACAGCTTGTGTTTTGGCAATGAGCCGATTGGGCTCCGAACCAGCGTTACTTTGACTGTCTTTTTAATTTTGGCCATTTTCTTCTGCTAGTGTCCGTGTGAATCATGGTGTGTCACTTCGTCGACTATTAACTGACGAGCTCTTCTACCGTCTTGCCTCGCTTCGCTGCAATGTCTTCCGGGGCACGCATATCCCGAAGCCCTTTAAAAGTGGCGTAAACCACATTTACCGGATTAGTGGATCCATAGCACTTCGCCAAAACATTCTGCACCCCTGCCAGTTCCAAGACGGCACGCATCGCGCCGCCAGCAATAACTCCGGTACCNTCTGAAGCAGGTTGCATGTAGACCTTGGAAGCGCCATGACGGGCTTTAATAGGATACTGCAGCGTGTGGCCGTCAAGGCCGACACTAATCATATTGCGTCGAGCTGACTCCATCGCCTTCTGGATCGCCAGCGGCACTTCACGGGCCTTGCCGCGGCCAAAGCCTACCCGACCTTTACCGTCACCGACCGCTGTTAGCGCGGTGAAGCCAAAGATTCGCCCACCCTTAACAACCTTTGCCACACGGTTAACCTGGATGAGCTTTTCCTGCAAGCCTTCTTCGTTTTTTCCTGGCTCGTCTTTGAATGCCATATTTAAAACCTTTATTTGAANCCTTTAGAACTGTAACCCACCTTCACGGGCAGCGTCGGCGAGTGCCTTTACGCGCCCATGATAGGCATAGCCGGACCGATCAAACGCCACGCTTTCAATGCCAGCNGCTCTCGCCCTTTCCGCAATCATTTTGCCAACCTGGCCGGCTGCATTCACATTCCCAGTGGCCCCAGCGCGATTTACCTTCTCGACGGTCGATGCGCTAGCAATTACCCTGTCGCCTTCCGGCGATATCACCTGTGCATAGATATGTCGGGGCGAACGAAAGACACAAAGGCGGTTCATTCGCAGCCCGCTGATTTTGGCCCTCGCTCGCTTGGCCCGGCGTAGGCGCGCCCCTTTTTTAGCGTCCATAGACTCTCTACCCTATTTCTTTTTCGCTTCTTTGCGATAAACCCGCTCGTCTGCGTAACGGATACCTTTGCCTTTATAAGGCTCAGGTGGACGAAACTCCCTGATNTCTGCGGCCACCTGCCCCACCAATTGCTTGTCGACACCGGATATAACAATTTCGGTCTGTGAAGGCGTTTCTGCAGTGACGCCCTCAGGAAGCGCGTAGTCAATCGGATGCGAATAGCCAACCGTCAGAGTAACCGTCTTCCCTTGAGCCTTAACTCGATAGCCGACTCCCTGAAGCTCAAGTTTACGCTGAAACCCTTCGGTGACACCGACAACCATATTGTTGATGAGCGAACGAAAAGTTCCGGCCAGCGCACCGGCCTGACGAGTCTGGTTTTTTGCTGATACCTTTAACGCGCCACCGTCTGCGGCGACTGCCACAAATGCATGGAGTTCGAGCTTCAGGTCCCCTTTGCTTCCCTTAACCGAAATCACAGAATCCGAAATGGTGGTTTCCACACCCTTGGGAATCTCGATCGGAGCGTTTGCTATTCTCGACATCGTTTCGCCACTCTTTTCCTAGTCATCCAAGCTTGTGCTTAGAACACAGTGCAAAGCACCTCTCCTCCAATCCCGGCGGCGGCTGCCCGCTTGTCAGTCATCAAACCTTTGTTAGTCGACAAGATGGCTATACCCAAGCCCGCTCGATTTTTCGGGATATCTTCAGCGCCTCTGTAGTTACGCAGCCCAGGACGGCTNACTCGCTTTATTTCTTCAATAACCGGCTTGCCCCGGAAATATTTTAAAACAACGTTTAGAACTTGCTTGCCAGCAACTTCCTGCACCGCGAACCCGTTAATGTAGCCCTCGGATTCGAGCACTTCACTTATTGCCACCTTAATCTTCGAGGATGGACAGCTCACCTCGGGCATTTGCGCCATCTGCGCATTGCGGATGCGAGTCAAGAAATCTGCGATTGGATCGGACATGCTCATAATTTTCTTCCTGCCTAGTTACTCACTACCAGCTTGCCTTGGTTAAACCCGGTACATCCCCGCGCATGGCGGCCTCTCTCAANTTATTACGGCACAGTCCGAATTTCCGATAGACGCCATGGGGACGCCCGGTAATGCGGCAGCGACGCTGCTGACGAACAGGACTCGCATTGCGAGGCAGCTTTTGCAGTTTGACCTGTGCATCCCATTTCTCGTCGACACTAGCGCCGGCATCATTCAATATTGATTTTAATGCAGCACGCTTCTCCGCATACTTCGCTACTGTGGCAGCGCGCTTGTGTTCCTTGGCTATCATGGATTTTTTAGCCATACTTTTAAGACTCCTCAGTTTCCGCTTCAGGCTCTGTAGCTGCTGGCGTTTCTTGCTTTTTAGCGTCCGATTGTTGCGGGTTCATTCCACGAAACGGAAAACGTAGCGCGGACAACAAAGCCCGGCCTTCATCATCATCGCGAGCGGATGTCGTTATTGTAATATCCAAACCACGGAGCTTATCAATTTTGTCATAGTCAATTTCCGGAAAAATGATTTGTTCGGTCACGCCCATGGCAAAATTGCCTCGACCATCAAATGATCTCGGGTTCAGACCCCGGAAGTCTCGAATGCGCGGGATGGAAATATCTACCAGTCGTTCTAGAAATTCATACATACGCTCGCCTCGCAGCGTGACCTTACAGCCAATTGGCCAGTCTTCACGGATCTTGAAGCCAGCAATACTTTTACGGGCCTTAGTCACAACAGCCTTCTGGCCGCTTATCTTCTCNAGATCTACAGTAGCAGCCTCGAGGATNTTTTTGTCNCCCACCGCTTCACCAAGGCCCATGTTCAGAGTCACTTTTAAAATTNTTGGAACCCTCATAGGATTCTCGAAGCCGAATCGCTGCATCAAAGTGGGAACGACTTCGTCCTTATAATATGTTTTTAACTGAGCCATGATTAGTAACCTAGTCTACGTCCTGACCATTCGACTTAAACACGCGCTTCTTTGCGCCGTCTTCTAGAAACTGGATACCAACTCGATCAGCCTTGTTGGTCTCTGTATTAAAGATTGCCACATTAGAGATATGCAAAGATGCCTCGCGCTCTATTATGCCGCCTGGCTGGCCCAGATTTGGATTCGGCTTGGTATGACGCTTGACCAAATTAACTCCACCCACAATGACTCGATCATTACCGACCAGCCTCGAAATCGTTCCTCGCTTACCCTTGTCTTTGCCAGCGACAATAATTACTTCATCATCTAACTTTAACTTATTCATTCTTAGGTTCTCTCTCAGCCAGCTGTCAAAGCACTTCAGGGGCTAGCGATATGATACGCATGAATTTTTCGTTACGGAGTTCGCGGGTGACCGGGCCAAAAACGCGGGTACCGATAGGTGCCTCCTGATTGTTCAGCAAAATGGCAGCATTATCATCAAATCGGATCAGAGAGCCATCTCCACGGCGAACACCTTTCTTGGTACGCACCACGAGCGCCGTGAGCACTTGGCCCTTCTTTACCTTGCCGCGAGGAATCGCTTCCTTCACCGTCACCTTAATAATATCGCCAATACGAGCGTAGCGGCGATGAGAGCCACCGAGCACTTTGATACACATAACACGGCGCGCGCCACTATTATCTGCAACATCTAAGTAAGACTGAACTTGAATCATCGATTCGCTCCATCAAGCAACTCTCGATAAAATTGCTGACTGTAGATTTTTTCGTTAACCAACTTTTCCAAGCGTGTCCTGAAAGCCGAGGGCTTTCGCCTAAATTTGAGTCGCCCGCTCATCAATTGACACAAGCGTCCATGATTTTGTCTTGGACAATGGGCGAACTTCCTTGATAGTAACTGCATCACCAATACCGCATTCGTTGTTCGCATCATGCGCATGAATCTTAGTTGACCTTTTGATGATCTTGCCATAAACAGGGTGCTTTACACGTCGCTCAATAAGAACAACGATAGATCGGTCCATCTTGTTACTGACCACTCGGCCGGCTGCAGTACGAGCTGTTTTCTCAGCAACCCCCTGACTGACTTGCATCTCAGTTTCCGCCATAACTTATTTCGCTCTTTCCGTCTTTACACCATGTTAGCGCACAGAATTAACTAGGTTTCTTGCGCTTTTTTAAGCTTCTCAGAAATGATCGTTTTCACCCNAGCGATATCTCGCTTGACCGCGCGCAACAGATGAATCTGACCGAGTTGTCCCGTCGCATTCTGCATGCGATTGTTGAACTGATTTTTGTATAGATCCTGCAATTGATCCTGCAGCTCATCAAGGGATTGGTCTCTTAATTCACTCGCTTTCATTTCTATACCCCTAAAATTCTTATTGCTAGCGCGCCAAACTACATCAAGGTCCGCTTCACGAAAGTGGTATCGAAAGGCAATTTAGCTGATGCCAGACCAAATGCCTCGCGCGCAAGCCCTTCATCGACGCCCTCAATTTCAAACATGATGCGCCCAGGTTGAATCTGCGCGACCCAGTATTCAACCGAGCCTTTACCCTTGCCTTGTCGCACTTCCAGAGGCTTCTGGGTGATGGGCTTATCTGGAAATACCCGGATCCAAATCTTCGCGCCACGCTTGACCTTTCGCGTCATAGCGCGGCGTGCAGCCTCAATCTGACGGGCAGTCAATCGACCGCGGGACACCGCCTTAAGACCAAATTCACCGAAATCGACCGTGCTCCCGCGATGCGATAAGCCGCGGTTTCGACCTTTCATCATCTTGCGATATTTTGTGCGTTTAGGTTGTAACACTCGTTCAGTCCTCTAACACCGATTACCTTAGTTTCCGGCTGACGCCTGTTGCTTTGGCACTATTACTTCATCCAGATCGAGGACCTCGCCTTTGAAAATCCATACTTTCACACCGATAATGCCGTAGGTTGTGCTCGCTTCAGATGTTGCATAATCAATGTCTGCCCGCAATGTGTGCAACGGCACTCGACCTTCTCGATACCACTCACTACGTGCGATCTCAGCACCGCCGAGTCGACCGCCGACCTGCACTTTGATTCCCTCAGCGCCTTGTCGCATGGCGTTTTGCACGGCACGCTTCATAGCGCGGCGGAACATTACGCGCCGCTCTAGCTGCTGGGCTACACTATCCGCGACCAGCTGCGCATCGAGATCAGGCTTGCGTATCTCTTCAATATTAATTTGCACAGGCACGCCCATCTTAGCTGAAAGAACACCGCGCAACGCCTCAACGTCTTCGCCTTTTTTACCTATCACGATTCCCGGTCGCGCCGTGTAAACAGTTATCTTTGCTGTCTGTGCAGGCCGCTCAATGTCCACACGAGAGACAGAAGCGTTGGCAAGCCGCTTTTTGACGAATTCTCTGACTTGCAGATCAACCAATAGGTTATCAGCGTATTCCTGACCTTCCGCAAACCAAGTGGAGGTGTGCTTCTTAACAATGCCAAGGCGAATACCTGTGGGATGTACTTTCTGACCCATCCAAATCTCCTAGCTGTCAGCGACTGTTATTGTGATGTGGCAAGAACGCTTAAGAATACGATCAGCACGCCCTTTCGCTCTTGGCATGATGCGCTTCATGGTCATGCCCTCGTCCACACAGATGGTCGAAACTTTTAGCTCATCGACGTCAGCGCCCTCATTGTGCTCAGCATTGGCGATGGCAGAATTTAAAACCTTTCTCATGACCGCAGCACCTTTTTTGCGGCTGAAGGTCAGCAACTCAAGCGCCTCTTCAACTCGTACTCCGCGAATCTGATCAGCTACCAGACGGGCTTTTTGAGCAGACAGCCTAGCACCTTTAAGTCTTGCCGAAACTTGCATCTTGATCTCCTAGCGCGCCTTTTTATCAGCAACGTGGCCCTTGTAAGTCCGAGTGAGAGCAAACTCACCAAGCTTATGGCCAACCATGTCCTCACTCACAAAAACCGGAACGTGCTGTCGACCGTTATGCACTGCTATCGTGAGGCCGATCATCTCTGGCGAGATCATAGATCGCCGCGACCAAGTCTTAATAGGGCGCTTATCGTTGTTATCAACTGCGGTCTGGACTTTCTTCATCAGATGTAGATCGATGAACGGGCCTTTTTTCAGTGAACGTGGCACGTGTCTAATCCTCTATCACTTGCCCTTACGGGCCGAATTTCTGCGACGTACGATCATCCCGTCCGTTCGCTTATTAGTTCTGGTCTTGTGGCCTTTCGTGGGGGTCCCCCACGGGGAAACGGGATGACGGCCTCCCGAGGTACGGCCTTCGCCGCCACCATGCGGGTGATCGACCGGGTTCATTGCCACACCACGAACGGTCGGACGAACACCGCGCCACCTCTTTGCACCGGCCTTGCCCAGTGATCGAAGCGCATGCTCAGAATTAGAGACTTCGCCGAGGGTTGCACGGCAATCGCTCAAAACCTTGCGCATCTCACCCGAGCGCAGACGCAATGTGGCGTAATCGCCTTCGCGAGCCACCAGCTGCAGAGAGGTGCCGGCGCTACGGGCTATTTGGGCCCCCTTGCCAGGCTTCATCTCAACACAATGTACAGTGCTACCAAGCGGGATATTGCGCAGAGGTAACGTGTTACCCACCTTTATTGGAGCATTCTCACCGGAAACTACTTTGTCGCCGGCGGACACTCTGGCAGGCGCGATTATGTAACGTCGCTCACCATCTGCGTACAGGAGCAAAGCGATGTTCGCGGAGCGGTTTGGATCGTATTCCAGACGCTCTACAGTTGCCTCGACAGCATCTTTGTTGCGGCGAAAATCGATAACGCGGTATTTCTGCTTGTGGCCACCACCCTGATGGCGGCGGGTAATACGGCCTTTGTTATTGCGACCGCCAGACTTTGACTTCGGCGCTGTGAGCGGAGCGAAAGGTTCGCCCTTATGCAAATCGGTGTTTACGACTTTGACAACAAAGCGGCGCCCTGGTGATGTCGGTTTACATTTAACTACTGGCATTACTTTATCCTCTGCTCCCGATCAACCGATTTCCGCAAAGTCGATTTCATGACCAGCTTCCAGACGCACATAGGCTTTTTTCCAGTCGCTTTTGCGACGGAGTCTGCCGCGAGCCGAGCGCTTGGTTTTGCCTTTAACGTTAAGCACCTGAAGATCGGAAACAGCAACTTTAAAAATGGCTTCCACTGCTTCTTTGATCTCTGACTTAGAAGCGTCAATTACAACCTTAAATGCATACTGGTTATTACCTTCAGTCATCATTGCTGACTTTTCAGAAACGTGAGGACCTATAATGATTTGATATAAACGCTCCGGATTCATGACAGCATCTCCTCGGTGTTCTTCAAAGCAGCCACGGTTATTAGCACCTTGTCAAAACCAATCAGACTAACCGGATCCAAACCAGACACGTCCAAAACATCAACGTTCTTCAGGTTACGTGCTGCGAGGTAAAGGTTTTTTTCGATTCTGTCGGACACAATCAAGACGTTGTCTAAATCATAACCCTTGAGCTTGGCGAGCAAATCTTTGGTCTTGTGGGAGTCGAGCGAAAATTCGTTTACGACAAGCAGCCGTTCTTGCCGGATGAGCTCGGAGAGAATGCATTGCATGGCTCCACGGTACATCTTCTTGTTAAGCTTCTTACTAAAGTTTTGCGTTCGTGCAGCAAAAGTCACTCCACCTGAACGCCAGATAGGGCTGCGAATGGTACCTGAACGAGCTCGGCCGGTGCCCTTCTGGCGCCAGGGTTTGCGACCGCCACCACGAACCTCAGAGCGGGTCTTTTGCTTGACGGTGCCTTGGCGCGCACCGGCCATGTAGGTCACTACGGACTGGTGTACAAGCGGCTCATTATACTCGCGACCGAAAGTTTCGTCCGACAATGAGATCTTTTCGCCAGATTGGTTGCCAGGCAAAGCAAGTGCCAGTTTCATGACCTACCTCTTAGCCTTAATGGTTGGGCGAACAACGACGCTGGAACCTGTGGCTCCCGGTACCGCACCTTTTATGAGAAGCAAATTGTTTTCCGCATCGACCCTGACTACTTCTAAGCTCTGGGTGGTCTTGCGCTCTGAGCCCATCTGGCCGGCCATTTTCTTTCCTTTGAAGACGCGGCCTGGGGTCTGGCACTGACCGATAGAGCCGGGGGCTCGGTGCGAGATTGAATTGCCATGAGTTGCATCTTGCATGCGAAAATTGTGTCGCTTAACGCCGCCCTGAAAGCCTTTGCCCTTTGACGTACCTGTAACGTCGACTTTCTGGCCAGCTTCAAAAAGATCAACCTTTAACTCGCCACCGACTTCAAGCTCGACCTGGTCTTCTGTGCGGAACTCCCACAGTCCTTCGCCTGCTTCGGTTTCGGCCTTTGCAAAGTGGCCGGCCATCGCTTTGCTGACTCGCGAACCGCGACGAGACCCCATCGTTACTTGAATCGCACTGTATCCATCTGTCTCNNGTGTTTTGATTTGTGTCACCCGGTTNGGCTGTACCTCNANNACNGTNACNGGNACAGAANTNCCGTCTTCAGTGAAGACGCGNGTCATCCCGCTCTTTCGACCGACNAATCCAATNGACATTTNTNAGACCTCGTTGTGTAAGGGGCTAAAACCCGCTCTGGCCGCTGTNGCGTTACACGAAACTCGCTTCCGCATCGGGAAGCAGGATGTTCAGTGCGCCAACACTTTTAAATNTNTNACTTAAAAGGGNCGCGAGGACTGACAGCTCGCNACCTGGTTATANNACNCTCTGGATCAGCCCAGAGAGATTTGCACCTCAACGCCAGCGGCNAGATCAAGCTTCATCAACGCATCNACCGTCTTCTCAGTCGGNTCTACGATGTCCANCANGCGTTTGTGAGTNCGTATTTCGTACTGATCTCGTGCATCNTTGTTAACGTGTGGNGANATCAGCACCGTAAATTTTTCTTTGTTGGTGGGCAGAGGAATCGGGCCTNTTACCTGNGCTCCTGTGCGCTTAGCAGTGTCTACGATTTCTTGGNTAGACTGGTCAATCAGGCGATGATCGAAGGCTTTAAGCCTAATTCTGATGCGCTGATTTTGCATCTACATGCGTCTCCAAAAAAATCGATATAAAAGAACGGTTTACTGCTTACTTTTTACGAAGTTACGTTTAATACTTCAAAAAAGGATGCGCATTGTAAGTGAGCCCCCAACCCAAGTCAACAACTTATCTGGCTGAAAGGCGCATTATCCGTGGGCTCGAGCTCTAGAGATGACTTAACTAAAGCAAGCCAGTTAAGGCCGAATTTAGTCGTTGAAAACTCCGATTTAGCCGAATTTTATTCTGTAGAATGTTAGAAACAGCGCTTTCAATCCTACAGGGGATTTGTAATTCGGCAAACGGCAAGGTGCGCGGGTAACACCCCTGTCTTTGAATAGGGCCACCATGCACAAGCATGGTGGCTTCTTTAATTGGTCGTAAAAAGATTACTCGAAAATCTTTGCCACAACTCCAGCACCCACAGTACGGCCCCCTTCTCGGATCGCAAAGCGCAGGCCTTCATCC
>PBHS01000043.1 GCA_002719575.1 Gammaproteobacteria bacterium
TTGTTACTTTCTTCTGCCATAGTGACTCCTTGATATCTAATCGTAAATATGCCGGCTGTCAGTCTCAGCCTTGCACCAGCGGGTAGGATTGCGCCTTCCACTCGGTGACGCCACCGGAAAGTTTACTGACTTCCCTATGACCAAGCTCTTCAAGGGTTTTAACCGCTTCGCCCCCCTGATGACCCATCTTGCAGACAACCAGCACGGGGCGCTNCTTAAACTTCTTGAGCTCNGGAGCCCTCTGCTTNANNTTGACTAGAGGAATGTGGATNGCATCCACAANNTGGCCNGCTTCNAATTCNTTCTTTTCTCGAATNTCCACCACGACCGCATTTTGCCGGTTGATTAGCATGACTGCCTGCTGCGGACCAACNGAGGCNGCCGCCGTGCGNNCCTGATAAAAAACAATTGCCGCGGCGCTCGCGATCCACAANGCGGACAGCACCAGATGATTGCCAATAAATTCAAAAAACTGTTCCACGACGACTATATTAAATTTCTGTGCGATGATCAGTGGGCGACGTAATCTTCACCTGCGTTAACAGAGCTAGTTCCATACAGGGATGGCAGTATACACGGGTAGCTCGGACGAAAGAAGCCGCCCGGCGCCCTGCACTCGCTTGAATTCGGGCTTTCAAGGATAATAGTGACCTTAAGCCATCTATCTTAACCGCCCGATGGCGGTAGAGGCGGAGGTTAGCAAAGGGCCATGAGCAGAAATTCCACCGCCCTTCTCCCGTTTCTTGGAGGGGGAATCGGGCTGAATCGTGACCGACGTCGAGGCATTCGTGGGCCATTTGCGCATCACCACGGGCCGTATCAACTTGGAGAAGATTATGGATTCGGAAACGCAATGGCGCATGGCCTCATATACCAGCAGGCCCGTGCCGGCGGCCTACCTTAACGTCACCGATCTGACCTTCATTGGTTGGAGGGGCCTGCGCGAAATCGCACCCGCTCCACTGTACCTTGTACGCAAACCACTAAACGGCGAAATGATCGAAAAAGTGCTACTCCACTTTGCGAAGCAAGCGCAGGCGAGCGCCTGAGTGGCACGCCTCAGAATCAGCCCCTTGCGCAAGCTGCTGCTGAGCTTCGGCCTTTTGGTTTGCTCCGACGCCGTACTCGCTGCACAGGATCGCGAGCAAGCCGAGCGGGATTTATCCGAAGTCAATGCAGCTATCGCCGAGATTCAGACCTGGCTACAAGAATCCTTGACCCGCGAAAGCGAACAGGAAGCCGCTCTCAGAATTACCCAACTGGCGCTGTCAGATGCACAACATGCTTCGGCAGAACAGACAACGGCATTGGCTGCTGCCCAAGCCAGGCGGCAAAGCCTCCAGCAGCAGTTCCGCGATCTGCGCAGGGACAAGCGGAAACAGGAACAGGTGCTTCACGCCCTGCTGAAAAGCGCCTACATCGGCCGCAAGAACAACGCGCTGAAAAGTCTGCTCAATGCTGAGAGTCTGTCGGAGGGTTACCGCCAACTGCAGTACACGCGCTACCTGTCGGAATTTCAGCTTGCGCGAATTGAATCGTTTCGAAGCACTCTCTCGGCTATACAGGCCTTGGAGGCTCAGGCTTCGGAGAACCTGGGCCTGCTGGACAGGCAGCAGCAGAAGTCGGCCCGGCTAGAGAAGGAACTTTTGCTGGCCCGCGAAGCTCAATCAGCAGCGCTGAAAGCACTCAGAAGCGGTATCGCCAACCGCANCAGCACAATGACACAACTGCAAACGCAGCAATCAGAATTGCAGCAGCTGATCGAAGAAATTACCCGCGCACTCGAGGGCGTGGGTTCCTTTGCCCAGACCACGCCCTTACCTGAGATTCGCGGTTCACTGCCGCCACCAGTCAATGAAGCGGTGGTCCACGCGTTTGGCACCATCTATGGCAGTGGCAGCCTGGTCCGCAAGGGACTGTCATTCGCACCGAATCCGAGCAGCCCGGTCCGCGCTGTGCACGCCGGTCTGGTCGTGTTTGCTGACTGGCTACGCGGATATGGTCTGCTCGTTGTGCTCGATCACGGCCACGGCTACATGAGCCTGTACGGTCATAATGAATCGCTGACTGTAAGCAACGGCGATTGGGTGGAAGCCGAAGAGCTGCTGGCGCGGTCCGGCAGCAACAGCAGTAATCGCGATGCTGGACTGTACTTTGAGATCAGATATGACGGTGAACCACAGGATCCCGCTGCGTGGCTGCGTTAATGCGATATCGCCTTCGCGAACGGTCAGATTCGTTTACTCCAGCCCAATAGCGAGGTTGCTAATGCCAAGATAAACTGAAACTATTGGGAGACTCGTATCTCAAGGCAAAACCGATTTTCAGGAAACTCCGATGATGAACATTCGCCAACGCCTGTCGAAGGCTCTTGCCCTTTACGTTCTCTTTACCACGTCGTTTTCCGGGCACGCGCAGCATTCTGAACTGCTGCCTTTGCCGCTCAACGAGGTACGCATGTTCACCGAGGCGTTGGACCGCATACGCATGGCCTACGTGGAGGAGGTTAACGACAAAACATTGCTAGAAAATGCAATCAGGGGAATGCTGTCCGGACTGGACCCTCACTCAGCTTACATGGCCGGACAGGAATATGACGCCCTTCAGGAGACAACTTCGGGTGAGTTCGGTGGATTGGGCATCGAGGTGGGTCGAGAAAATGGCTATATCAAAGTGATCAGCCCCATAGATGACACACCTGCCGAACGCGCTGGCATTGAAGCGGGCGACCTGATTATCCAGATCGAAAACCAACCGCTTCGCCAACTGCAACCCGAAGAAGCCGCTAAAATGATGCGCGGGGAACCCGGCACCGAAGTCACGGTNACCATCGCCCGCGAGGGAATGGAACCCTTTAAGCTGACGATAGTCCGAGAAATAATTGCTATTACTAGCGTACGTAGCCGCCTTGTAGAACCAGGTTACGCCTATGTTCGCATTGCCCAATTCCGGCTGAACACTGGAGAGGAACTGGAAGACGAGCTTCGAAAGCTTTACGAAGAACAAGAGGAACTGAAAGGCATTGTGCTGGATTTGCGCAACAACCCCGGAGGAGTGCTGCAAGCCTCTGTGCGCGTTGTGGATGCCTTTATCGAAGAAGGACCAATCGTTTCTACCAAAGGCCGTTTGGAAGGGAACGACATGACGTTCTCCGCCAGTTCAACAACCGTAGCACCAAATATTCCACTTGTTGTTTTGGTCAATAATGGCTCCGCCTCGGCGTCCGAAATTGTTGCAGGCGCATTGCAGGATCACGGCCGTGCGGTAGTAATGGGCACCCAAAGTTTTGGCAAGGGCTCGGTGCAAACNGTTCTCCCTTTGGATGACGCCCGCGCNATCAAGCTAACCACCTCGCTTTACTATACCCCCAATGGGCGCTCAATTCAGGCTCAGGGCATTACCCCTGACATAATTGTTGATGATGCATTTGTGACGCGAAGATCTCGCAGCATCTCCCAATATAACGAGGCCGACCTGCCAGGCCGACTGGCGAATGGTAATGGAGAAGGAACGGTTAACAGTGAAGCTCTTATTTCCGCCGAGCAGGTATTGTTCACTGACTATCCACTCAATGAAGCGCTGAACGTATTAAAGGGTGTAAATGCGTTCAAACCAGCCACCCGCANCNCTGCAGGCAGCGTTGCAAGGCGAGAGATTATGTAGTCGTCAAACGTGTCCGAGGCAAGCGGACTAGTCCAGCCTCACTTCAATGCCCCGGGCNGCCATGTGAACTTTTGCCTCAAGAATCGTATTTTCACCGAAGTGAAAGATGCTGGCCGCGAGTACTGCGTCTGCGGCCCCCAGCAGGACGCCTTCAGCAAGGTGATCGAGGTTCCCCACCCCACCCGAAGCAATAATCGGCACATTAACTGCATCGCTGACTGCTCTGTTGAGCTCAAGGTCAAAACCCATTTTGGTGCCATCGCGATCCATACTCGTGAGCAGGATCTCACCCGCGCCGTAGCGCACCATCCGCCTGGTCCAATCGATGACTTCAAGCCCGGTCGGCTTGCGCCCACCATGGGTAAAAATCTCCCAGCGGAGAGGCTCATCTTCAGCCGAAACACGCTTGGCGTCCACAGCAACAACGATACACTGAGAGCCAAAGCGCCCGGCTGCCTCACGCACGAATTCGGGATTCTGGACAGCAGCCGTGTTGATTGAGACTTTGTCTGCGCCCGCGTTCAACATCGTGCGGATGTTCTCAAGCGTTCGAATCCCCCCACCAACCGTTAATGGGATAAAAACCTCTCCGGCGATNGCCCGAACCGTGTCTATCGTCGTGGCCCGGTCTTGATGGCTGGCGGTAATGTCGAGAAACGTGATCTCATCGGCGCCGGCATCCCCATAGCGCTTGGAAACCTCAACAGGATCACCCGCGTCCCGGATGTCAACGAATTTCACGCCTTTCACGACGCGGCCACGGTCACAGTCGAGACACGGGATGATTCGCTTAGCTAGTGTCATCAATTCGCCTATGCTGAAAGACTGATCCGGATAGAGTCAATCACCTGAGTCACAGTAGGCCTGCGCCTCGTGCAAATCAAGCTTGCCTTCATAAATCGCGCGACCGGTGATAGCGCCAATGATAGCGGCACCGCCNGTTTTTTTTGAGACCGCTTTTAGATCTACGATATCAGCTAGTTTTGCAACGCCCCCAGATGCAATNACCGGTATGCTAGAGCGCTTGGCCAGAGCCATTGTGGCCGACACGTTTGCACCCTGCATCATACCGTCCCGATCAATGTCTGTGTAAATCACCGCCGCAAGCCCGAGGCCGTCAAAACGCTGCAAAGCCTCAGCAACCGCCAACTCGGAAACATCCGCCCAGCCCTCCGTTGCCACCTTACCGTGCACAGCATCTAGTCCAAGGATGATCTTCCCGGGAAATTCCGCGCTGGCGGCCCTGACGAAAGCCGGGTCTTTTATCGCCTGAGTGCCAATTATGACGTAGCTTACCCCCGCTTCGATATACAGCCGAGCCGTCTCCATGGAACGAATGCCGCCGCCGATCTGTACCGGAAGCTCCGGGTAAGCGCGAGTGATCGACTTCACGATTTCAGCATTGACCGGCTCTCCCTCAAACGCCCCGTTTAAATCAACAATATGCAGGCGACGCGCACCCTGCGCCAGCCAATGTCCGGCCTGCTCCACTGGATCATCCGAAAAAATAGTGCTGTCTTCCATCCGCCCCTGTTTGAGGCGGACACATTGACCGTCCTTCAGGTCGATCGCAGGTATCACTATCATCGCTTTCGCTTTGCCTCTTTTGTTAGTTCCCAACCGGGACTCAGCCACTGGCGCCATTCCAGATAAGAAAATTGCGGAGCAGCTTGAGTCCCGCGTGCTGACTTTTTTCCGGGTGAAACTGGGTAGCAAAAATATTGCCGGCAGAGACGGCAGCTACGATCTCCGTTCCATAAACGCTGCGGCCGGCAATCTGGTCAGCGTTATCCATAGTCACATAATAACTGTGAACAAAGTAGAAACGGCTGTTGTCCGCCACTCCCTGCCAAAGCGGATGATCTGACGTCTGGGCAACGCGATTCCACCCCATGTGCGGCACTTTCAAGCGCTCGCCTTTCAGATCCCGAAGATCCCCACCAAAGAATTTAACGCTTCCTGACAACAGACCAAGACAATCTACGCCATCATTCTCCTCGCTGTGAGTCATCAGCGCCTGCATACCAACGCAGATCGCAAGCACCGGTTTTGTCTTGATGGCAGTCGCCACGCTGGCGCCCAAACCAAGCCGATTGATCTCAGTCATACAGTCGCGCATCGCTCCGACACCGGGGAAAATTACACGATCCGCTGCCGCGATTCGGGCCGAGTCCGAGGTGATCACAACCTCCGTGGCCTCACCCGACTCAGACGCAAGGTGAGCCCCCACATGCTCGATCGCCTTCGCGACGGAGTGGAGATTTCCCATGCCGTAGTCAATGACAGCAACCTGGTTCATCAGCTTAGTGCTACTGGGATATAGAGGAATACTTTCATCAGAGCTTCGATTTATAACCGAGGTATAGTCCCGGTATTACTGNGTTGGCATTTAAGACTCAAAAAATAGAAATGAGTCAGACCCATCTAAAGGACACCTTTGGTGGAAGGAATATGACCAGAAGCGCGAGGGTCGATTTCCACCGCCATACGCAGCGCGCGCCCAAAGGCTTTGAATATGGTTTCAATCTGGTGGTGAGCATTCTTACCGCGGATGTTGTCGATGTGGATCGTTACCATGGCGTGATTCACAAAGCCCTGAAAAAATTCACGAAACAGATCCACATCAAAATTGCCTACTAAGCCCTTGACGAACTGCACGTGAAACTCGAGGCCCGGTCGACCAGAAAAATCGAGGACCACCCGGGAAAGCGCTTCATCAAGGGGCACATAAGCGTGGCCATAGCGACGGATGCCAGTCTTGTCGAGCGCCTGATTAAGCGCCTGCCCCAAGGTAATACCAATATCTTCGACAGTATGGTGCGCATCAATATCCAAATCACCGGTCGCTTTGACAGTCAAGTCAATCAACCCGTGGCGCGCTACTTGATCCAGCATGTGGTCTAGAAACGGCAGTCCGGTTTCGACGTCCAACTGGCCTTCACCATCAAGGTTAAGAATAACAGTGATTTGCGTTTCGTTGGTGTTGCGTTCGACCTTAGCCTGGCGCGAAATAGGGGTAGCCAGAGCACTCATGAAAAGACCCGTTTGCGGAAAAATCGCATTATAATGCTGCTCACGTCGGAGTGAAAGCTAGGTTTCGTGCAGGGTCCTCACGCATTCGTTAAACTAGGTTTGAGGGTGAACATTAGCCAGACCAACAAAATCATATTGAGGAGTGATCCACGCAGTGAGCAAGCACATCAGCACACCACGGTTACATGATCAATCTATCGACGTCCTGACGATAATTGAGGGAGGTGTATGAAGTTCCTCTTCAGATTCCTGATGGTGCTCGTGGTGCTGATGGGGGCGACTGGCGCATTGCTTGTGTCGCAGATTANCACGTCATCCAGTAAAGCAGCCATCTCGGAAGTTGTGCGCGCGGCAACCGGCTACAGCCTGACTATAGGCGGCGATCTGTCCCTAAGACTCTTTCCTGATCTTGGTATTGCTTTGAATGATGTCCGGCTAAAAAACCCCGCCTTTCCTCAAGAACTCGCCTCGACGCCATCAGCGGTCTTGGGCGTTGAATTCGCGTCCTTACTAAAGGGCCAGATCAAGATCACCGAAATCTCAACTGCGGATTTACATGCAAACTATTTTGTAAACGCGAACGGCATAAGTATTTGGTCCACTACAGAGATTGACCAAAGTATAGTCAACAACAGCACGCCACAAAAAAAGGGCCTAGCAGACCTACTAGCTTTCTCGGTCAATCGACTGCAAATCGACAGCGCCGGCATCGACGTTCAAAATGCCGCAACGCAGGCTCGTTATCAGATCGACAACCTCAGACTGGATAGCCAGGATATTAATCTCGACGGTCATCCTTTCCCATTGCGGCTGCAATTCGACTTTGAAAACGATGGGATGTCGATAGCGGTCCCTATGGCGCTGAGGTCGAGCGTGCGAGCAAATCTTTCCGCCGGATCGATTCAATTCAGCGGCCTTCAGCTGAGCATCACGCCCATGTTGGTTACCGGCTCAATATCGGTTTCGGGCTTTCCATTAGAGCCAACCTATGAGGGCTCACTGGAAGCGAGGGCCTTTGATGTGATCGCTCTGCTGGAGTCATTCGATTTGAGAGATACCGGGCAAGATTCAGACTTTGGGATTGACGCTGATCGTATGCTGAGCTTTAGCACTCGTTTCAACGGCTCTTCACAGCAAGCGACGATCAGCGACTTCGACCTCAATTTTGCAGGTGGGCTGATCGAAACCGATGCCGAAGTGCGGCGCGCTACAGATCTCACACCCTTGAATGTGAACTACCGCGTCAATGCNGGGGCGCTCGATCTAACACCCTTTTTTGCGGAACAGCCAGCCGAGGAAAAAGCGACGCAGCTTACCAGGACTCCCCAGTATCAGAAGCCAGCAGAATTGCCCGTTGAGCTTATCGCCTCTATTAGCCTGCTTGGTGAGATATTCATTGACTCAGTTACCATTGACGACTTGCAGCTGCAAAATGTCAATGTTTTCACCAATATTGAGGACGGAGTTCTGGATATCGAAGTGCCGCCCGTCGATTTGCTTGAAGGCTCAGCGCAGGGCACACTTCGGCTGAGTACCCGCAATGGCGCGCCCGAACTGGAAGTTACCCATGCGATCAACAACGTCAATCTTTCAAAGTTGACACCAGTAATCCCTTTGTTGAATGCAGTCAGCGGCGATCTGCAAGCGGACTCTAACTACACCGCGACGGGCAACACCCTCGATACAATGCTAAGCTCACTGACTGGTAGTAGCGTCTTTGCAATTACTAACAACTCAGTCGATATTGGCTTGATCAAACAGTTGTTTACCGCTATCGCCGCACTGAGCCCTAATGGGGAGGCTATACAACAATGGCCGGATGTCATTCGCTTTAGTGACATGGAAGGCTATCTCATACTCGAGGACGGCCTCACTTCGCAACAGGCCATCAGGCTGCGAATGGACAATTTCGACTTAAGCGGCACGGGCGGAATTGATCTCGAAGCAGAAAACTTCAATTACGATCTTCTTATTGCCGTTTTAGGCGACCCTTATACTCAGACAATACCGATCGACGAGCTCTACCACAATGTTCCCTGGCCCGTGGACTGCAGCGCCGCCTTCTCAGATAGCTTCAGCCGGTACTGTCGTCCGAACTTCACTCTGGTGCGGGACATTTTCAATCAGATCGGCACCAATTCGCTTCGCAATGAATTGCAGGACATCATTAAAGACCGGGTGCCTGAGCGATTTCGTGACTCAGCCAGAGGACTGCTAAGGAACCTGTTAAATTGAGTATGAGACGCATACTGCTTGGTCGGCTAAGCCTCTCTGCTCTTCGTTTAACCCCAATTATCAGCGGAAAATTTGAATAAGCGTCATGGCGGCACAGAACATTTTCGCAGAGCGTGTACTGGACTGGTTTAATAGTCACGGCCGGCACAATTTGCCCTGGCAACGGAACCCGACTCCCTACCGGGTTTGGATCTCGGAGATAATGCTGCAGCAGACTCAGGTGGCCACCGTCATCCCCTATTATCACCGCTTCGTAGCTCGCTTTCCGGAAGTGCGCTCACTCGCAGCAGCGCCATTGGATCAGGTGCTGCATTTGTGGACAGGACTCGGCTATTACGCTCGGGCCCGAAACCTTCATAAAGCGGCGCANCAAGTCTGCGNGGANAACANCGGAAACTTTCCTAACACCGTTGAACNACTTGAATGCCTGCCCGGNATCGGGCGCTCAACGGCGGGCGCGATCGCAGCGCTTGCCATGCACCTCAAGGCGCCAATTCTTGATGGCAACGTAAAACGCGTACTGACGCGCTGCTTTGCGATCTCAGGCTATCCTGAAAGCAGTAAAGTGAAAGCCCAATTGTGGGAGCTTGCAGAATCTTTGTTGCCTGAATCTGATATAGCCGCTTACACCCAGGCAATGATGGATCTCGGCGCGACTGTATGTACTCGGAGCCAACCCCACTGCGATCAATGTCCACTTGTGAATCACTGCCTAGCGCTCGCCGCTGATGAGATCGCGACTTATCCAGGTAAGAAACCCAGACAAAACAAACCTGTGAAAGCAGTGCAGATGATTATTCTGCGTAACAAACACGGGGAAGTACTACTGGAAAAGCGCGCGGAGACCGGCATCTGGGGCGGGCTTTATTCGTTACCGGAAAGGGCTCTGAAGCAAGTTCCAGAAAACCCCCGAGCAAGAGTTGTAAAGCACTCTTGCGAGCAAGAAAACCAAGACTCAGAGTTCGGCGCCGAATTAAACGGACAGCCTTGCGATCTCACCTCCGCCATCAGACTGCCAGTGATGCGGCACAGCTTTACACACTACCATTTAGAAATCTTTCCGCTGCTAGTCGAGGCTACGCCGACTGCAGACACAGGCAAAGGCAAAGCTGATTCTAATTGCCGGCTCTGGTACCCTCTTGATCATTCGTTAGAGGTCGGTCTTGCCGCGCCGGTAAAAAAGCTTCTCTCCAAATTAACGAAGGACTCTCATCCCATGACAAGCTAAGGAGGGCCTATGAGCCGCACGGTTAAGTGCCGTAAGTATCAAAAAGATTTGCCTGGGCTTACAGTTCCGCCATACCCCGGCCCTAAAGGGCAGGAGATTTACGAGACGGTGTCTCAGCAGGCCTGGCAAGAATGGCAGGCACAGCAAACAATGCTTATCAACGAGAAGCAGCTCAGCCTGATTGATCCGGACACGCGGGGTTACCTGCAACAGGAAATGGAGAAATTTCTCAATAACAAGGACTACGATCGCGCCGAAGGTTTCATACCCCAGAACGAGTAGTTGCCTGAGATCAACCGTAAGGCGCTTCTGCATAACTTTGTGAGGGAGGGGGTAGATTGTTGGTGCTTACCTGACTATAAACCGCGGCTCCGCTACACCATACTGAGCCCGATCAAAATATTGTTAGCTCGCATACGGCTTGACTCGGGAAGTCAGAAAATATTTAATACGCGGCTCTCGGCGGGCGACAGCATATTGATCCAGCCTCCCGAGAAACAGAGGCGTAGAGCAGCACTTGCTCGAAAGGTAGCAGGCCGGCTATCAAGGTCAAGCCGTTAACGAAGCAAAGCTGCCAGTAGTGATCCCTAAGCCCAGGTAGCTCAGTCGGTAGAGCAGAGGACTGAAAATCCTCGTGTCGGCAGTTCGATTCTGTCCCTGGGCACCAATATCTCGAGCACCACACCCACTCTGTGTCGCCACACAGTTACAGTGAACCCAAATCTCCAGTTTGAAGCGCCTTTTCGTAATTTCCGTGTGGCACAGATCATGGAAGATGATATCAGTGACCTGCAGACGTTTCTTTAGTCTGTCCCGGGCATGGCGAAACGCGGCGTCTGAAATGGGGAGAATCCGCGAGGTATCTCAGAGCGCAATCGACCGAAAACATCCAACGGCTGAGGGTGAAAGCGGCACCCAGCGTGATTCACCATCTTTAGTTAAAGGAGACAAGTTCAGTTGAAATTATGAGTTGTCCGTTTCTCCTATTACCTGTGAGGACCAACAAGTCAGTAGCTATGTCGAATGCACTTAGGATGTGACTCCGGCAAAAAAATCCTTAAGAAACACCTGAGAGGCACAGGCTAACTCTTGAAGGGTGATTACATCCGCTTCGTGTTTCTGGATTTAAGCCGCCTGGTTCTCCAAGGTTTCTATTTTAATACGGGAGTTGGGATTCCAAGTTAGTATCTCTGTTCCGCTTTTGGACTCTCGTCACCTTTAGCCAAAACACCCATTCCTGAGCTTTCTGACATAATCATTTCCAANAGCGACTTTTGGCTCTTCAAGTCTGTTTATTTCTTCCTATCTAGCTCTTGTTGTTAAAGGACATCCAGCAATCTGTGGGTTCTCTTTTCTCACTTTTTATTAANCCCTCGTTGGGGATATTATTAGATTTGGAGGAGTTCGCACCCTTATTTCACTTAGAAGAAAACTCCTATCAGTTTTTCACATGTTGTGCCATTCGGTTTAATGAAACACTATGCAACTTCGTACCCAATCATCGCATACACAAAAGTCCCCACTAATTTAGCTCCTTCTTTTTGACAATTTTTCCACTATCAAAAGAGTATACGATTGGCACTCCGGTTGGTATCTCTAGCTTGACTATTTCAGTCTCACTTAAGCCATCTAATTCTTTAATCAAAGATCTTAGTGAGTTTCCATGCGCGGCGACTAGCACATTCTTCCCTTCAAGAATAAGAGGGAATATTTGATTGTTAAAGAAAGGTAGGACTCTCTCTCCAGTTTCTTTTAGGCTTTCGCCACCGGGTGGAGGCACATCATATGAACGCCTCCATATATGCACTTGATCTGCTCCCCATTTCTTTCTTGCATCATCTTTGTTTAATCCAGAAAGTTCGCCATAGTCCCTCTCATTCAAAGCCTTATCCCTGCAAGTAGAAATAGAATCCAAAGATAATTTATCAAGAATGATTTTTCCCGTTGAGATGGACCTGATTAAAACAGAAGTAAAGAGCTCATCACACTTTATTCCTTCAGATAAAATCAATTCTCCAGCTTTCTTAGCTTCAAGTTTCCCCATAGGAGTCAGATCAGGATCTCGCCAACCGGTAAAAAGGTTTTTTTCATTCCACTCACTTTGACCATGCCTAACTAGAACTAAATAATTGTATTCGTCCGCCATCTAAAAACCCTAAATCAATTCAAAAAGAAAGCTAACCGTTTCTCAGGATTAGCTGATTTTAAAAATAAGATTCTCTCTCCCGGTACCTGTAGCCTTCTCNAAGTAGCCCTGCAGCGTGTCCGGCAGCCTCATTTTTAGGAGTCTTGAACAACCAANTTTTGAAGCGCCATTGATTAAATCACGATCAGACATTGCATCATTACGACGGGAGCGATGAATTCCAATAAAGCTCCTCACCGTAAAATCTCGATTCTACATAAAAGCTATCTAAACATGTGATGTCCTTTCTTACGGTGGGTATGTGTAGTAGTGTTATTGGGGTCGCGTATTCTTGTATTCAGGCGTCTCCCAAGCGCGCCCCGGCCCACCGAGGAATTTACGATTCTATGGTAAAACCTGGCAATAGCAAATTTCTATTGGGCTTCTTGCTTCTAATACTTCTTTTCGTTTCTGTGAAACTAAGATATACGATCTTAAGTGAGAGCGGTACGCTGTATANGAGAGAGGACTACCTAGTTAGTTGGCCTGACAGTGATAACGATTGTCAAAACCTCCGCCACGAGCTACTGNTGAGGGAAAGTTTGTCTAAAGTCACGTTTACAGCCAACCGCGATTGTGTAGTATCTGCAGGGACATGGTTTGACCCATACACAGAAGTACATTTATATAAGGCGTCTGATCTCGACGTTGATCACGTTATTCCGCTGGCGTATGCCCATGCTCATGGAGGCTATACCTGGTCAACCAAAAAGAGAAAAGCCTTCGCAATCGATCAGGAAAACCTACTTCTTGTGGATGACTATGAAAACTCATTTAAAGGGTCAAAGGGTCCTAGCGAATATCTNCCAGCCACGGGGTTTCATTGCGAATACCTAGGCATATGGAAACNTATAGCTGAAAAATACAAAATTAAAGTCGGCGAAGCTGATCGGATCGCAATAAAAGAGAAGCGACAACTTTGCGATGACCTTTGATCGCTCTTCTGGGAACTTGCTTGCTATTTTTAACGGGATGAAAGACTTCGGTTTGGCTGATTCCAAGATAGTTGTGTTTACTAGCGATCATGGATTTCAGCTAAATGAGCATGGTTGGCTGTGGCGAAAGCATTTCCAGTATGATGAGTCCATTCGCGTTCGATTGATAGTACGCTTGCCGGATGGCGGAGATACAGAAACTGTTTCGAATGGGATTGTATGGTTAGTCTATCTATACCCCATACTTACGGAACTTGCTTATCTTTCCAATCCAAAAANCGAATTGGGAGATACAACTTCTGAACCACCACTGAGAACATCTCAGAGCTCATGGAAGATCGCAGCTTTCTCAGCATCGCGACGTGTAACTGAGCTAGTTCTAGCAACAATCCGTTAATGACAACAGAAGGTCCCGACGGCCAAACAATTCGGACTGCGCGTGTTTCTTACCCGGAATGGTCAACCCTGAGTCGCGATGGCGAAGTGCTAGCAGAGCTTTATGATCTGGCGCAGGACCCAATAGAGCTCCTAAGTATAGTCAATGAACCTGCTTATGTTGAGCTAATCGTGGAACCTTCGGGTCGACTCGCTACTGCTCGGCAGGGAGAATTACCTCCCAGCTGAAGCAACTGCAAATAATTCAACAAAAACTGTCGAGATTGCAACGAAGCCACGACAATAAGAGCATGTAATTACTGTAGGACCTCACCCTTGCTTATTACTGTCCGAATACTTTTTGTATTATTGATATCCTCGAGCGGATTCGAAGTTAGCAATACCATGTCTGCGACTTGACCTTCAGAGATCGCTCCCATTTCATCTTCGAGGCCAAAAAATCGAGCAGGAATTAGAGTTGCAGCTTCGAGGGCCTCCAAAGGTGTAAGACCAGCACGCACCAACATATCTAATTCTGAGTGTAAGCTGTATCCAGGTACCGAAAGATTTATCGGAACATCTGTACCTGCGCCGAATGCCACGCCAGAATCATGCATACGGTTCGTCAAGAACATGCTCCAGTTGGCAAATCTTAGGTCGCCTGCTGGCAATGAACGTCGCCTCTCCGTTTGAAAAAGCCAGTCTTGTTCCACCTCCTTCGGAAGGCGCGAAAGAGCCGATTCCCAATCAGCTCGCTGCCATGGCGGTTTAAGGACAAAGGAGTTTAATCGCAATGTTGGAACCATAACTGTCTCTTTAAGGGCGGCAATTACAATGTCACATTCAGATTCGTCGTAATTCTCGATTGCGGGCAGCCTCTGCTCAGAATGCATTGCAGATCGCAACTCTGCACCGGCGATGCCATTTTCATTCTGGAGNAAAACAAGTCTTGCGCTATGCAACTCTGAAGCGCTTGCAGCACAATCCATCTCAATGTTCCTCAGGTGCTCGATAGAGTCTACTCTGGGGCCTGCATCGCGGGCCCTCATTGCAAGAGGCACATGCGAATCAATAGGAAGGCTGAGCTCATTGGCCATTTCGGTTAGCGCATCGAAGATTTCCGGCTTAACCATTTCATAGACTTTTATAAAATCGACACCCTGCTCGTACATCTCGATCACTTTTTGCCTTGCAGTCTCAGCCGTTGTCAAAGGCACGCCAATTTCGGGCCTACCATTCCCATCGTAAACTACGAACTCACCATCAAGCAGTGGCCCAGCAAAGAATACACGTGGCGCTTTTATATGAGAAGATCGCATATCCTCTACGATAGGTAGTATTTCATGCATCAATCCACCAGTATCTCGGACGCTTGTAATGCCATATGAAAGGAAAAGTTCCGGCATTGCTTCCGTAAGCCTTTTGTCATAAGTTAAATGGACGTGAAAATCCCATAGCCCTGGAATTAGGAATTGATCCTTGCCATCAATGATGTTGGCAACCTCGAAAGTATTGTCTGAGTCCTGTACGGCGATAATTTCGTCACCGTCGAAGATCACTGTCTGATGCTCTTTCAATCCATTAACTGCATCGATAATTGTGACATCTGTTATGGCCGTGCCTGTATTAGTAGCAGCAATTTTTGATGTTTTGGAATGTTGATTGCACGCTGTGAGCAGGACCAAAGCTGTGACTTGAGCCATGCGTATTAGCAAGATTTTCTGCAAGTTTTCACCCTTCTTTTTAGATGCTTTTCAGCTGTCATTTCGTAAGCTAACTATTTCCTTGTTGAGGAACGCTGACTGTCTTNGCCAACTCTAAAGCACATATTGTGCNAAAAACCCTTGTATTCGATCAAATATAGACTGCATTTCTCTGACACTAAAACCTCCATGTCCGCCCCCCTCGATGGTGACGAGCTGGTTTGGAACGCCAGCTTCATTTAGAAAATTATGCAGCCTTAGCCCGTGCGCATATGGAACTATGGTGTCGTTTGTGCCGTGAATTGTCAGAATAGGTGGAGAATCGGCTTTGATGAGTTCAATAGGAGAAACTCGGTTGGCAGTATCTCGGTGTATCGCTGAGCTGCCGAGCCATGCTTCGGTGAAGTTGCCTGAAGACCCAGGCCCATTGTCTAGGAGGTCAATAATATCCGTAATGCCATACCAATTGACAATGGCAGCGACCTTAAGCGGCGCTATATTCCTCGGGCCAGCGTCCCAATTACGCATACGATCACCCGGACACTGAGCATCCAGCCCATCTGCTTCGGTTAACATTCCTGTTGTAAGAGCCAGATGTCCACCCGCAGAATTTCCTGTAACAACGATTGTCTCCCTATCAAAACCATATTCTTCTGCATTTCGATAGATCCAGCGNAGNGCGCAGCGAGNGTCTTCGACTGCTGCNGGCGCATGAGCTACCTCGGCGAGGCGNTAAGATACGTTTACGACTGACCATCCCATTTTCAGATATGGCAAGAAAGCTAGTGAGGAAGCTTCTTTGTTACCGTTTGTCCAGCCTCCGCCATGNATATACATCAGGGTCGGATTTGGCGAAGAGCTCTCTCGGGGCCGATAAACATCGAGCTTAAGATCAATACCACTCGCACGATGGTAGGTCAGATTGGGCGTTATTGAGTAGGCAGCTGCGACACCGGCAAAGTCCCTCTCTAACAGCTGGGAGCTCGCCTTCACTGTAGGCACCAAAGCTAGAATAACAGATATACTAACACGCACTGCTACTGAACTTCCTCTGGCGAATTCTGAACTAGGCATTAAAACCTCCTNAAGTANCCTTCTGTGCTNCCTGATCGAGAGATGAATAGCCTAACNGTCCCAGAAGGGCGTTGTCCCGTCAAATCTCAATCGCGACCTTGGTAAGAAATTATGAAACGATAAGCTCCCGTATCCAAAAGGGTCTTTCAGAGGTCCAATTGGCAACACTTAAACCTTATGGCATGAACGCTTTCTGATAGTGACCTAATAAGCTTTTCAGTCTTGTTTGAGCAGTCATTGAGAGTGTCTGACTCGGGCTTCTTGGTTACCTTTGACATCATCTAAATTAATAAGGCTATACGGTCCACAATGCTCTCAGGGAGTATTCGCTTGTATGACGTTGACATAAAACTGAGCCCCCACTTGCCCTCGAAAGCGACACGGAATACACTCGATGTATGAGATCGATTGCGTCCATAGAAAGCTTTTCTAAATGAGGCCGGCAATGAGTAATCCATGTACCAATGTCATGATAAACGCTTTTGTTTTTGTTTTCTTTTCTAGCATGTACGGAATTACAGTCGCTCAAGAGAGGGCTGCTATCGACATCCACTCGCTTGGGCCGCAGGTTGGAGAACAGGTGCCCAAATTCAGTCTGCCAGATCAAAACGGTCAGATTCAGACCTTAAACTCCATCATGGGTCCCAACGGTGCAATGTTACTGTTTCACCGGTCCGCTGACTGGTGACCATACTGCAAAGCGCAACTCGTCGAGTTGCAAGGCCGNTTGGAAGAGCTGAAGGATGCTGGAGTCGGCGTTGCGGCCATCAGTTACGATTCAGAAAAGACATTAGCGGCATTCGCTGAACGGAGNAGCATTACATTTCCGCTTCTTTCAGATGACGACTCCGCAGTGATAAAAGATTACGGCATCCTGAATACCGTTGTTGCTGAAGGGCTTGGGCCAAATGCCNATGATCCTGCAGTNGTTGCCGATGTGCATCGGTACGTTGCCGCAGCTGTCTTTGACTCACCACAGCTCAGNCNAATGATTAATGGGACGCCATTTCCCGGCACTTTCATGCTGGACTCAGAGGGACAAGTCACTTCGCGGTTCTTCGAAGAGTTTTATCGCGAGCGAACTTCTACTGCAACGGTAATGTTGCAGAGTGGCCTTGGGCTTTCTCCTATAGAGGCAATCGAGGGAACAACCGCACACTTGCAGTTCGTAGCTTATCCCAGTGACACGAAAATAACGAATGGTAAGCGTTTTTCTCTAATGATAGAAGTTGAACCTAAGCCCAATATGCATGTTTATGCGCCAGGAGCTGAGCGAATGGGATACCGTATTGTTGAGTTCAACATGGCGCCTTCTGAATTTNTCGACTACAAGCCTGCCCAATTTCCTGAGTCTGAAATCTATCACTTCGAACCGCTAAACGAGTTTGTGCCTTCATATCAGAAGCCGTTCACACTAGTGCAACAGGCTACTGTGAATGCTTCTGCCGAAAAAGAAATGCTCTTGAAAGGTGTTGAAGCAATCACGTTGTCAGGAAGCCTAGATTATCAAGCTTGTGATGATGCAATATGTTATTTGCCTGTGTCTGTTCCAGTTTCATTTACCGTGGAGTTTCAACAGTTAGACTATGAACGTTCAAATTGAATGATAATCGCCATGGCGTTGACAGAAAGAGGCTTTTTTTGCGGGATGACATTCGAAGCTTCAGCCTGAACATCGCAAAAGAACGCGAAAATTCTACATTTTCTATCACTACTAATTTATTCTCTTCCTCGTATTCATGTTGGAGGAAGCCATGAAGAGTCCCTTCGGCGCCATTGGNGCGACGGTTTGTGCANTATTTACCCTCAGCGTAAATGCCCAGCAAGTGGAAAGAGCCGCTCCTTTATTTTTGGACGGTATATCGTACGACCCCAATATNCCAAGACCGGAAACCGTGATTGGCCATCCACTTGGGCATCGCATCGCCAGGAACGACTTGCTTGTTACTTACATGCGGACAATTGCAGAGGTCTCGCCGCGCGTTACCGTTGAAGATATCGCTCGTACTCACGAAGGGCGCCCAATTCTTGGTTTGACCATTACCAGCCCAGAGAACCATGCGCGCATAGATGAAATAAAAGATGCCCATGTTGCACTGAGCGATCCAGACAGCGGTCAGGAAGTTAACGAAAGCATGCCGGTAGTAACCTGGTTGAATTATGGTGTACACGGCGCCGAAGTCAGTTCAACTGATTCCTCTATGGCAGTGGCCTATCATCTGGCCGCTGCGCAAGGACCATCGATAGAAGAAACATTGAAAAACAGCGTTATCATTCTCATCGCCGTGTTCAACCCTGATGGTAGCAGCCGCATGTCAGCGTGGAATCATATGAATGGGGGTTACGTTCCCGTTTCGGATCCAGAACACAGACTGCACAATACTTTTTGGCCTGGAGGGCGAACAAATCACTATTGGTTTGATCTAAACAGACAATGGCTAATGGTGCAACACCCTGAGCCCAGGGGCTGGGTATCTAAATTCCATGAATGGCGACCCAACATTACGGTCGACTACCACGAAATGGGCTCGGCCAGCACCTACTATTTCCACCCCGGTGTACCTGAAAGGACTTTTCCCTATATTCCTGGACGTTCCATGGAATTGTTGGATCAGGTTTCGGATCGGCCTCGCTCATGGTTGGACGGTGAACAGAGGCTTTATTTCCATGAAGAAGGCTTTGATAATTACTACATAGGTAAAGGATCAACCTACCCGCACATGCACGCCAGTATGGGCATGCTGTTTGAACAAGCGAGCTCTTTGGGCTTAATCGATACACCCAATGGTGTACTCTCTTTTCAGGACAACATTCGAACGCAGTACAGAACTTCCCTAGAAATGATCCGAGCCGGACTGGAAATGAAAGACGAGTTACTGCAATACCAACGAGAGTTTTCCAGAGAGACGACCAAGCTGGCATCAGAGGACGATATCAAAGCTTACGTTTTCTCGTCACCAGGTGATGCTGCCCGTGCCTACCATGCAATCGATATATTGAATCGACACCAGATCGACGTTAACAGGCTTGCGGANGATGTCGACATTGATGGCACGCTCTATCCAGCAGAGAACTCGTACATAGTAGTCACAGAACAAGCGCAATACCGTATGATCAAGGCGCTGTTCGAATTGAATACTGAGTTCGAGGATGAAACCTTCTACGACGTGTCGGGCTGGACATTACCTCTAGCATTCGATTTCGATTTCTCTCCGCTGTCAGCGAGAGAGCTTCGCGGCAATGTGTTAGGTGAAAAAATCGACGCTGAATTTCCAGCTGCCCCAGCACCGGCTACAGCGTCTTACGCCTATTTATTCGATTGGTCTAATTACTATGCACCCAGAGCCCTTTATCGGCTGCTCGACGCGGGTATTCTTCCAAAAGTAGCAACTCAGCCAATTACCATTTCCAGCAATGGCGAAGTAATTAGACTGCCAGCCGGCGCTATCCTAGTGCCACTGGGATGGCAAGGCGGAGACCTGGCGGATAATGAGATTCATGCACTAATGGGTTTGATTGCAAAAGAGGATGGAATTGAAGTACACCCGGTTGACTCCGGGCGTACACCTCAAATAGGCATGGATCTTGGCAGCCGCAATTTCGCCAACATTCCCTTGCCGAAAGTTCTCTTGCTTGTTGGCGAAGGAGTCGCTTCGTACGATGCCGGTGAAGTTTGGCATCACCTGGATGCACGCATGAACATGCCCGTATACATGGTCAACAAGAGTGAAATCAGTGACCTCGACATCAATGACTACACCCACTTGGTTCTTGTCGGCGGAAATCATAGTGATCTCGAACCGGTAAAAGGTAAAATCGATAATTGGGTGCGCAACGGCGGCACCTTGGTCGGCATTCGGCAGGGCGCAAGCTGGGCATACGACTACCTACTCTATCCAGNTACAGGAGACAGCCGCTCCGAAGATGGCTCAACAAATGAGCGTTTTGATTACGCTGACAAGAACGGCATCGAGGCGAACGACATCATTGGAGGCGCGATCTTTGCGGGTGATCTCGATATCACCCATCCAATTGGATTTGGTATCGAAAATCGTGAAATAGCCAGTCTGCGCAATACCCTGATTGCCTTTGATCCACCCAAGAATCCATGGGCAACACTAATCGAAATACCAAAAGATGCGCTTCTCTCCGGCTTTGCGTCAAGTGAAAACCAGAAAACGCTTGCGGGTAAGGCAATGGCCCTTGCGGAGAGGCGCGCGCGAGGTAGCGTGATTCTATTTGCTGATAACCCAAACTTTAGGGCTTACTTTTTTGGCACAAATAAACTTTTTACCAATAGTCTGTTTTTCTCTTTGGCGTTTAACGGACCACGGTAGGCAGATTAAAAAGATACCACAATTGAGGCAGAGAAATTGAAAACTGTAAAAGTATTGGGCCAGGTAGTTGGCTTCATCGTTCTCATTTTCGTAATGGCACTTGTCACTTTACGATTTCAGTACACCAACGCCGACGGCCCCTCCATTCTATTCCCAGGAGGAGAGATGACGTCCGGAGAACTGCACATTGGCCCTGAGCCGAACTGGAGTTTTACCGATGAAATCTACACCGTCGATCTACAATTAAATGATCCCATGGCTTCTCGGCGGATCTATATTATCGAAAGTGAGGGCAAGATTTATGTGGTATCAGGCTACATGCGTTCTCTTCTCGGCCGTATGTGGAAAGAATGGGCCTTCGAGGCTGATGCGGGGAATAATGAAGGCGTATTGCGCGTCAATGGTATTCGCTACCCAAGAAGGCTGGTTAGAATTGAGGAGGGCGATGCGTTGAATGGAGTCGCCGCTAAGCTAGCTACAAAATATGGCGGAGCACCAGCGCCCGCATCGGAGACAGTCATCCGAAACATCAGAACCAGTTTTGAATCTGGCAACACGTGGGTTTTTGAGCTAAGGCCCCGATAAGCAAAGGAGAAACCATAAATGTCTCGTAGAAATTACTTAATCCTCTGCGGTGCCGGCTCTATAGTCACCGTAATTGCCATGATGTTCGTTCCTGGTGTTGCTGATACATTCGAAAACTTTCTGCTTTTATTTCTTATGACCAACGCAAACTGACGGTTTAATAGTGAAGCTGTGAAGGCCCAACATGCTGATGTGAGGAAGAGCTAATTCCTCACGCTCCAAAAATGGGGCCATCGAGTAAATTAAATGCAAGCCTTGATCTCTTATCCTTTTGTCATAGCGACGGCGAGAAGTTTAAAGGGTCAAAATCACCGATAGATATCCATAAAGGCCTTGGTATTGAATAAGTTAAACAAACTAGTNATCACAATCGCGCTACTTTGCCCTCCCTTTGGGGCTCGTGCGGATATTTGGTTTTGTCAGACAACCCACTGGGCTGTTCTTGATCAAGAGACAAAGTTTGCGCAGGAGAGTGAGGGGGGCTTTATCATAGACACAGAGAAGGGCTTCAGAAAAAGGGGAGCAAATACGGGTCTGTATGGCGGTTCATGCATAGAAACGTCTGATGTATCCGGCCAACCTAAAATATTCTGTGAGGAAGATAAAAACCTTTTAAATAGAACAACAAGTGGAGTACAACTGTTTATCGATATCCAAACGCGAACTTTCACCTATGTCAGAACTAACCTGTGGGGGGGATTTGGTGTGGGAATCGAAACTAATTTGGGGTCATGCACCAAGGATTAGCTCAACATCTTAGGGACATTGCATCCAGATAAATATCTGAGAGCAAAAAAGCTTCCGCACAAACGCCTTTCACCCTCGCGCTAGTCCTCTGTATACCCGCTAGAGTTCCTACAAAGCTCTATAAAACAAAAGAAACCTGTCCGACAAAACTCTGCGAACCTTCAAGACACTTCAGGGCCCGTAACAGAGAATTCGATAACTGAAAAGCAGACAAACTTCCGTGATTAAGCAGTTTTTGGTGCGTCAGTTTTGGCTTCTTTGTGTCCGTCGGCACCGCCAAAATCTGCGTATCCCGGCAATCTTTGCAGTTTTGCAAATTCTCCCAATCTAAATCTCAATCAACCGTGATCTCATTCGAATTTGCGGGCAAGGAGATCACCATGCCATCTTCGGTAATGAGAGCGCCCTCTGGTAAACCACCATTAAATGCCGAAATTGCCATAGCATTTCTTGGCGCAGGTACAAGATGGTATAGCGCTAAAAGCCCAATATCCGCCTCAGCCTTCAGGCGCGCAAGATCGGCTGTAGTTGCATGATAGTCCTGTATATCGTGTAGCACGATTGCAAGTCGGTTGTTACCGGACCTGCGTGCCAAAGATTCTGCACCTTGCACAAGT
Organism: Gammaproteobacteria bacterium; assembly: GCA_002719575.1. Classification (GTDB taxonomy): domain Bacteria; phylum Pseudomonadota; class Gammaproteobacteria; order Pseudomonadales; family Pseudohongiellaceae; genus UBA9145. The sequence continues at coordinate 22,718 of PBHS01000043.1, forward strand.
TGCAAAGCCATCGCGTCATGAAGGACAACATCCGCACCATCAGATAATTCAACTATTTTATCNGTAACTAAGCTATCTCCACTGATCACAACGGAGCGACCCCCGTAATCCAAGCGATAACCATAAGCTGGTTTGATCGGTGGATGAGAAACTTCGAACGCAGTAATTCGCAATCCATCTTTATNCTCGATGATGCCTTCTTCTATTGTGCGGGAATGTAAAACACCAAGCTCGGGGTTAAGTATGTCTTCGCCATGATGAGCTACCCGGTAGCCTCTATCCAGTTCGTAAGTGATGTTGAGACCCTCGACAATCCGGTCAACACCCTCCGGTCCAATAATTTGCAATGGTGCAGGTCTGCCTGCCACCCATGAATTAAGATTGAAATCGCCGATATCGGATATATGATCAGAATGATAGTGAGTTACCAGAATGCCACGCATTTTGCTTAAAGGAACACCGTTCAGCTGGGCTGTAGCTGATGAGCCAGAGCCGGCATCTACAACATAAAGGTGATCCGGTGTTTCAACAGCGACGCAAGCCTGTGCTCGACCTGGCGCTGGTAACGGCGAGGAAGTGCCGCACAGCGTGATTTTCAGCCCATCAAAAGCTGCATTAGACGATGGGACGGTCTGTGCTCCAGCAACTGCCGAGCAAAGTCCCAGTCCAAGAATAACTGTCTTGCTGAACTTTTTTATCATAGTTAGTTTTTAACGTTGCTCTGAGTTTTTAAGAGACTTAAGCTAGCACAATTTGAAGAGTTCAACTAAGGTCGATAAAACCTTTCGGAAGATAAGGCAGTGCCGTCCAATGACCCAGGAGTATCTATGACCGTATTGGTGATGCAACGAATTGCTCTACTTTTGGTTCTCTTTGGGCACATCCTCGCTGAAGCGCAAACACCCATACCAGTAATTTTCGACACTGACTTCGTTATGCCCCCACAGGATGACAGCATGGCTCTGATGCTCGCGCTGCAATCGCCCGAGCTTGAAATTCTTGGCATTACAACAGTGGCCGGCAACGATAGCTTAGAGCGAGCCACCTCTGATGTGCTTAGGATGCTTGAGATCGCTCAACAACCGGATATACCAGTTTATGTAGGAGCAAACATGCCCCTCGTGCATGAGGCGAGCGATTTCGCCAGAGAAAATTATGGTAACTGGTATTCCGATGAAATGCCGCCAATGCCAACAGGTGGTTATCCAACAATCTCAGCACGGGATGACTCTGCTGTTTCCTTTATGGTGAAAACGGTCATGGAGAAACCAAAACAGATCACCATACTCGCTATTGGGCCACTGACCAACATAGCTCAAGCCATTCGNGCCGAGCGTGATTTTGCGGCAAACGTCAAGCAACTAATCATCATGGGGGGCGCAATAGCTGCTCTTCCCGATGGTGCCGGCAACATTACACCAAATGCGGAATACAATTTCTGGGTCGATCCTGAAGCGGCTTATGTCACACTGCGTTCTGGCATCCCTATCGAGCTTTCGCCGCTNAATGTATCGCGCAAATCTGCTTTGACGAAAGAGTGGTATGAAGAATTGGTAGCCATCGACAACCCGTTCACCGCTCTTTTAAAAGAAGCACTCGGACAACGCTTTGAACGCAACCCAGAACGCTCGTTTTTTATGTACGACCAGATAGCGGTAGCTAGCTTGATTGACCCCACGCTTGTGACTACTGAGCCTCTTATTGTCGATGTTAACATCGAACATGGCATCAGTTACGGAGTTTCCGTCGGAGGCCGCGAGAGCTGGCCAGGTGCAGAGGGCGCCAAACGCATGAACGTGCAGCATGAATTGGACTGGCCAAGGTTTATTGAAATGTTTATTCAGCGGGTGCAGCGACATCCTCACAGACAATAACAGCACAATTACAGCTGCGTTAAGCTCCGGCTGCCTCGAGAGGCTCAGCTCCATAAACCACCAGCCCTTCCAGCAAGACCCGTGCATCTTCAGAAGGATTCACAATTCGCACTTCGACCTGATGATCGCCGTCAGCTAGTTGGTACTTCCAGAAAAGATAGAATCTCCGTTCAGTGGCTTGCGTTGGCCAGATTGCCGTTTCAACCAAATTACCATCAACATAAAGCTCGGCGGTAAACGTGTGTTGCTCGTTTGATAGGGTTTGGGCTGCGCCGAGTAGCGCAAAACCGACACCATTAAAATCAAAGCTGTAAGTATCACCCTCGAGGGCCAGCAACTCCCTCTCAAACACAGTCCCCGTCGCAAATTCTCTGCGCTCTTTCGGATAGTGATTCTTGAATGACTCCTCGAAAGGGACGATCTCTGGAATCTGAAGCGGAATTGAAACAGTCTCATCTCCTACCTCTCCACCTTCACGCTCTATCATTTGCAAGGCGTGTTGGTATGACATCTCGTAGGCGTCGTTGAGTGAAATCGTAGTATATGGAAAGTCTAAGCCCTCGATATCTGAAAGACCTTGCTTCCAGTAAGCAGGAATCCCCTCATAGCCGTAAATGGTCCCGAGAATTCCTGCCGCAGTGGCAGGATTGCAGTCTGCGTCGTCACCTGCTCTTGCGGCTATCTCCATGGATCTACCAAAATCGCCATCACCGTACAGTAATCCTAGTACTACCCANGCCGCGTTAATCTTCGCATCAATGTTGAAAGGATTCATTAATCCGCGGGGCCCTAAATCAGTTTTTGACCACTTATCGCTTATCCCTTGCCAGGCGAACCGCCAATCATTTGGGTTTTCACTGTGGAGTGCGATGACATCATCAATGGTCTGGTGAAAATCACTTTCTCCGGGAATAACATCAATCGCTTGCTGTACAATTGACTCTATATCATTTTCTATAAATGCCAATGAATACATGGTTGCAACAAACACCCCTCCATACCAGCCATCACCATAGTTCATGATATGACCAACCTTATCACTCACCTCTATCGCAGCGTTGACCATCCCTGGCGCCATTAGCCCAGCGAAATCAGCCTCTATCTGAAAATCGATGTCATCGGCGGCAGGATTATTCAGCCAGTGGCCTGAATCTGGAGGCACCATTCCATTTTGAATGTTGTACCGCGCCACCTGATTGGCAAACCACAGGTTATAGTCGGCATTGGCGAAAGCATCGGCAAATGCCTGCGCTGGCGCGTCAAAGCCTTCGTCTTCATAGACTTGCACAAAAGTTAGATCCATGTAGATATCATCGTAGACACCCTCTCGCTCAGTGAATGTCTCCAGCAAGTAGGTTGGATACCATGGGATTTCCCGCTCTGGCGGCACCTGAATGCTATTAAAACGGAACTCGACGGGATGTCCGTAGGTCACTCCGATGGTCTGCGCTGCCCAGGCACCCTTTATTTTGTCACGCAGCACATCCCTTGAAAGTGACATGGATTCATCTTGTATTGATTGTGCAAAAGCAAGTGCGGTAAATAATGCCAACGAGGCAGCCAAGCAGGCTGATTGCAGGGTTCTCTTTAAAAATCTCACTTTAACCCCCTGTAGAGTTCTGTATGTGGTATGTGCTGGAATTCGCAACCTGGATAATACTGGGATTGCGTTAAGAGAAACAAGCACATCGTGGTACCCTATCCAAAAAGTACGCATAGGAGTGCCACTCGTGGACTGGGTCAAGAAACTTCTTGTTGTAGCAACTATTTTCCAACTCTCCTCATGCGGCGAAGGAGGGGCTCCTCAGTCATCTGAAGTTTCCGATATCAATAACAACAAGCCCAGAATCGCTCTTGTAATGAAATCACTGGCTAATGAGTTTTTTGTAAATATGGCTTCAGGGGCTGAAGCACACCAGTCAGCCAACTCAGACCAATATGAGCTATTAGTCAACGGCATTCGAAACGAAAGTGATCTCGCGCAACAAGTTGCTTTAGTTGATCAAATGATTAGCAGCGGAGTTGACGCAATTGTCATCGCCCCCGCAGATTCTAGAGCTCTCGTTCCTGCGCTTTCAAGGGCCATGTCCGAAGGCATCGTGGTAATCAACATTGACAACCGCCTTGAACCTAAAGTTCTGGCTGAATACGAACTTCTGGTCCCATTCATCGGCCCCAGTAATCGAGAAGGAGCAAAGATGGTTGGTGATTACCTGCTGCAAGACAGCAAAAATGGAGACCAAGTCGCTATCCTCGAAGGAATTCCAGCTGCGTTTAACTCCATTGAGCGGCGCGCAGGATTCGAGGAGGCAGTGGCCGCTGCGGAACTTGAGGTCGTTGCATTACAGAGCGCAGACTGGGATCAAACAAGATCAGCACAGGTTACTTCCGGAATTCTCCAGCAGTTTCCTGACTTAGATTTCATTCTGGCCGCTAACGACAACATGGCACTGGGAGCTGCTTCCGCAGTAAGGCTAGCCTCACTAGCTACTCAAGTGAAAATAGCCGGATTCGATAACATAAGCGCGATTCATCCGCTGATTGAATCCGGTGCGGTGGCAGCCACAGTAGACCAATTCGGAGATCAACTTGCAGTTTTTGGTATTGAGTATGCTCTTGAAGTTTTAACTACGGGTGCGATACCGGAAGATCGAGAAACTCCGCTGGAGCTCGTTACAAAAGAATCACTTCTACCGAATTAGTCTGGCTCAAACGATCACTTTGATACCCAGAATCACAATTAAGAAAATCAGCAAGCGATTCGCTGTGCCTGTATTGGAGTCAGTTCAATTGAGTCTGGAAGCGGGCAAGATTCACGGGCTAGTCGGAGAAAATGGGGCTGGAAAGTCAACACTGATTAACATTATTTGCGGCTTGATTCCTGCCGATGAGGGATCGCTAGAGATCAACGGCCTACCTTTCACTCCTAAGACGCGGCGCCAATCCATTAGTGCTGGCGTTGCGCTCGCCTCGCAAGAACTGAGTCTGATAGATAATTTATCGGTTTCCGAGAATGTCTTTTTAGCTCATCTACCTCAAAACGGTTTCATCATTGATACTCAGAAAACGCATCGGCATACTCGAAAACTGATGAAAGCGCTTGGAGCTGAAGACATTCACCCCGAAGCGCGCATCGCTACATTAAGCCTCGCCCAGAAGCAGCAAGTCGAACTGGCCAAAGCACTGTCGATGCCGGAAGCGCATTGCCAACTGCTCGTTTTGGATGAACCAACATCCGCCTTGACCGAGTTTCAGGCGTCTCAATTGCACGAGATACTAAGAGAGCGCGCCAACAATGGTTTAAGTATCTTATACGTTTCACATCGCCTCGAAGACGTACTCAACGTTTGTGACGAAGTATCAGTACTTCGCGACGGCGCCATAGAGTTTACGGAAGACACTAGTTCGGTTTCGAGCGAAGATTTAATCAAATCAATGTCTGGAAAAGATTTGCTCGAATCCCTGAACGAGAACAGGTCTGAACGAGGCTCCCTGCGTTTACGCGTAAATCAATTTAGAAGCGATATATTTCCTGAGCCAATCAATCTCGAATGCTACAGCGCCGAGATTCTGGGCATTGCCGGACTCGCTGGATCAGGCCGCTCAGAACTGTTGCACAGCATGTTCGGGCTTGCAAAAGGTACAAGCGGCACTGTCAATTTTTGCGAAGAAGGGAGAGAGATTGAAATACGATCTGTCGAAGATGCAGTTCTGCATGGTGTTGCGCTGGTTCCCGAAGACCGAAAAACTCAAGGGATATTTACGACCAAACCAATTACCCTAAACGTCACGATTGCTGGGCTATCCAGGTTGAGCAGTGTTTTGTCGCCAGTTTTGCCAAAACGAGAGATTGAGGTGAGCGAGAGGCTTATTGATCGCCTTAAAATCAAATGCGAAGGCGCTTTACAGCAAATCGATCGACTCAGCGGAGGCAACCAACAAAAGGTAATGATTTCACGCTGGATGGAGTGTAACACCGGTGTCTGGCTGTTGGATGAGCCCACTCGTGGTGTTGATGTAGCATCTAAACTCGCAATTCATAATCAACTCCGCAAGTTGCGGGATGAGGGCGCCGCCATGATAATCGTATCTAGCGAACTCGAAGAGCTAACTGCGTTATGCGATCGGATACTGGTATTATCAAAAAAGCGACATGTTGACACATTTGAGCGCGGTCAGTGGGATCAAGAGTCTCTGCTTAAAGCGGCGTTCAGTGAGCATCTAGAGCAAACAAGTGACTGAAAACTGGTTCTCAAAAAAGCAAATACTAAGTAACTACCCTAAAGCAATGGCTGCAAACTCTTCATACGGACGTCCTCTGCGCAACCTTGGTCTCGCATTTGAAGAATTTTTCATCTTCGCGGCGCTGTTATTGCTAATCACTCTTTTCTCATTAACCACTGATAATTTTTTCTCAATTGGTACTTTACGCGCGATACTCACGCAGTTGCCAGCACTGACCGTGATCACAATCGGCATGACTCTCGTGCTAATCAGCGGTGGGATTGATCTTTCGGTTGGCTCGGTCGTCGCGCTCAGCGGTGCNGTAATTGGTGTGGCTTATGCTGAATTCGAATGGCCGCTGCTCCTAGCAGGCGCATTGGGTGTCTTCGCTGGAGGCTGTGCAGGGCTGGTCAATGGCGTGCTCAGCAGTTACTTCCGCTTACCGATATTTATCGTCACCCTCGGCATGCTTGAGGCAAGTCGGGGGCTGGCATATATGGCGACCGCTTCGCAGACAGTCTACATTGGAGCCAGCATACAGTCTTTGTCATCACCTATTGAAGGCGCTGGATTATCTATCTCTTTTTTAGTCGCTATGTCCCTTGTTACAGGAGCTCAACTGATGCTCACACGCACGGTTTTCGGCCGCTACCTTGTTGCTATTGGGACTAACCAGCAGGCGGCAAAAATTTCCGGCATCAAGGTGGAGCCTTATGTTACAGCCGTACTGCTGATCTCGGGATTGCTAGCTGGATTAGGAGGTCTTATGAATGCAGCCTATCTTGGTGCATCTGATCCCAATGCTGGAATAGGATTAGAGCTCTCCGCAATTGCAGCGGCCGTCATCGGCGGCACCAGCCTAATGGGNGGACGTGGTTCAATAATCGGAGCTTTCATCGGCGTCCTGATTATTTCTGTTCTACAAATAGGGCTGGCACAATTAGGTGTTTCTGAGCCATTCAAGCGATTAACAACAGGTATAGTCATTATACTGGCGGTGCTTTTGGATCGCTGGCGGGATCGATGATAATACTTTCAATCCGAGTGACAGCTGAACAAATAGAGAGCTTGCGACGTCACATATCACGCTTCGGCAATAGCGCGAGGAAAAATATGGTAATCAATGTGATCGGTAGTAACAGAAACATGGATAGAGCGCCGAACCAATAAGCGGCTCTTTCAGACAAACTCGATCGCTGAGCGACAGGAGTGCTCGGTTCAAAATACGCGCCCGAATACATATGCGCGTAGTCATCAAAATGTTCCTGCATACGAGCAATCCATTTTCTATATTGTGGTAAAGCCGGATCTGACTGTATGGCCCCTACCAAAGGAGTATGGGGAATGCTGCAATGACACTGCACTATTCCGAATAGCTGCAGATCGACGGCGTTTGGCGATTCACCGCCAAAAAACGGACCGTCAGTTTCTGTTAGGCGTCGCTCCCACGGCAGGAATTGGTCAACAAAATTATCCGGATCATTACGTTTGCCAGTGAAGATAAGAAAGCAGATCAGGGTAAAAAAATAGTATGTTATGAAAGACCGCAAAAAACTGCGCAGTGTTCGAACTAAAAAAGAAGGATGGGAGTCTCTGTTAAGGCTGAAGCCACGAAAGAACTCGAGCGGGCTGTCGACGCGATGCAAAACGCCATTCCATGTACGGTCTATGCTCCTCTTGTCATCCTCGTTAATGCCTTCAAAGCCAAGAGATTTGAGAATCTCCTCAGAATCTAGTTGCCAAGGCCCGTGGTTGATCTTGGCGGCGGGCATCATGACGCCAGAATTAATTAATAATCTGAGTGAAGGGATCGGCTGAAGCGAATGCGAGATGCCTTTCTCATGCAAGCCAAGCAGGACCGCCTGAAGCCAAGGAGAATGAAGGGCGCCATAAACGCTCACGTGGTCTGTGCTTTTCTTGATCATGTTAGAATAAGAAAATACTAGCATCTAAGCTAATCACCCACCTAATTATTGAGAGTCGCTTATTTAGGCTACGCGGTCAGGATAGACAAAGTGAGGACAGCAACGGTTTAGAAAAAGGGCCGCTCAAACAAAACCGCCTGAACACATACCTCAGCCATGACTCAATTCTCCGAAACCGAATGACTTCTTAGAAGCAATACAATCAAGACAAAGAGGAGCCTCTTACATGGAACTGATAGCCCGCTTTATCGTCATTTTGATCTCTATCACCGGAGGCCCGAGCGTGTGGGCCCAAAAAATTCTCGCTCCGAACGATCACTGCGAAGATTATTCGACCACAGACATCGTGACGTTTGGCGACACCGTGCTGGAAAGCGAAGTGCGTAAGGCTCTGTCAATTGGTCCGCAAAGTGCACTTACTTGCGGAATAGCCGGCTCTTTGAGAAGCCTCGACGCTTCAGGCCCCGGCGCGAGAAGATCTGTATCTGGGTCGCCAGAATGGCAAGATGTAGATCACATTTTCCATGATCTGTCTGGCATCCAAAATCTCGAGGGGTTGACTGATCTCGCGCTGCGAAATCGCGGGCTTTCAGACATCTCATCGCTGGCAAGGCTAACCGGCCTGATCAATCTCAATCTGCACACCAACTGGATAACTGATATTAGCCCTCTTGCCGGATTAACCAATTTGGTTAGATTACGTATCGCGGAAAATCCCATAACTGATATCAGTGCACTGAATGATCTAACGGAGCTGCAAGTGCTTCGCATGCATCGGCATGGCGATTTCATTGGTGGCCAAGTGCCGCGAGCGCATATGGGAGCAAACGGTATTCTGTTCACCAATGCCGTAACCGACATAAGTCCGCTTGCAAATCTCACCAAGCTGGTTGACCTAAACATTCATACCCAGAATATTAGCGACCTATCACCTTTAAGCGGATTGACTTCTCTTGTTGAGCTACGATTAGCCGGCAACTCATTTACTGATCTCAGTCCGCTTCGGGGACTAGAGTCGCTTGAGTATCTTGAACTCACGGGCAACAATATTCAGGATATTGCCCCCTTGAGCGGATTGACTAACCTGGTTGCGCTGGATTTACGTTTCAATCCAGAGCTCACGAACATACAAGCGCTGATGGAGAACTCGGGGATCGGTAACGGGGACATTGTCGAGCTCAGACACACCAATGTGTCCTGCACCGATCAGGCCCGTCTGGCTGACAAAGGTGTGGAGGTTCGCACCGAGTTATTTTCCTCTTGCGCAACAGCTACAAGGCAACGATAAGGATTTGCGCTGATGAATACTACTATACTGACCCTTGGATTTTGCTTCTTTCAGTTCGTAATGGTCAGTTCATCTTATGCGGCAGACTCAGCGGACTTCACAATCACACGCCTTGCTGGCGGTCCGATCATCACTCCTGATATGGATGAGCTTATGGGTGGCAACGTTCAAGGACCCTCCCTGATAAAAGTGCCAGACTGGGTGGAGAATCCATTGGGAAATTATTATTTGTATTTCGCGGATCACCGCGGAACCTATATCCGCATGGCGTATGCCGATGAAGTTACAGGCCCGTGGAATATCTTCACCCCAGGGACACTGAAACTAGAAGACTCTTTCTTTCCAACCACTTGCCCGCCCTGCTCACTAGCACCGGGTCGGGTTGCCGCCTTGTATCCGCACATCGCCTCCCCAGAGGTGGTTGTGCGCGAAGATCTCAAGCAGATTGTCATGTACTACCATGGGCGCGGCGTGGGCAGACAGTTCACACGTGCAGCAGTCTCCAGTGATGGCATTCAATTCAAAGGTCGCGAGGAGGACCTCGGCCGAGCTTACTTTCGGGTCATAGAGCATAGAGGGTTCTATTACGCCATGAGCATGCCCGGGTTTTTGTATCGCTCTGTTGATGGCCTAACAAACTTTGAGGAGGGGCCGCAATTCTTTAATGCGGACATGCGCCATTCCGCCTTGTTGGTTCGAGGAAATCTTCTCTATGTGTTTTTCACAAACCGGGGAGACGCACCGGAGCGCATACTTCTCTCAACCATTGAGCTCAAAGACGATTGGAACGAATGGGTTGCAAGCGAGCCGATCGAAGTTATGAGACCGGAGTTGAGCTACGAAGGAGCAGATTTACCGATAGGTACTTCAAAGGGTGGTTATATAGACGAGCGAGCTCATCAGCTAAGGGATCCAGCAATCTTCCAGGAAGAGAGTAAGACCTATCTGCTTTACGCAGTGGCAGGCGAGAATGGAATCGCAATTGCCGAGATCACTTTTCCATAATGCATCTAGAGAAACTCAAACGTTGATCTGGCAGAAGTACTTTTGTACGAATTCAATTTCAATATGTTTTCGCTAATGCGAAACAGTAAAGAGGAATTTCAGGCGGATCTTCGGTTTGGGTGTGTTCAAAGAGGCTGACCTCCAACCCACAATCGCGCAAAATATTTTCGAGCTTCTCGCGAGCTGGTTTGCGGGTGCTGATACCATATTTTAGTTCTTCTTCGTATACGGTTATTACTGATTTCGCCATACGTGCACCCAGCTTTGCATATGGCGGCTCCTGATTAATCAACTCACCACTAAAATAGTCAAATGCGATTTCACTGCCAGTTGGTAGGCGAGAAGCAAGCTTGAGTGTATCTAAAACAGAGTCTTCACTCAGATACATAGTCACACCTTCCCACAAGATTAAGGTCGTAAGGTCGACACTAAATCCAGTTTTGATCAAGGCGTCAAACCATGTCTGCTGATTGAAGTCCGTTTCCACAAAGTTCACGTGGTCATGTGCGATACCAGCAGACTTGAGTGATTTGAGCTTGGCTTTAAGCGTTGGCNCAGTATCCACTTCGAAGCATTTTAGGTCTACGCTTTCNGGGAAGTTATAGCATCGCGTATCAAAGCCCGCACCGAGGACGACAAACTGCTTGATAGGATTATCCCTTCGAGTGAGGGCCCCTTTGATGACGCCATCAAAGAATGCCGTTCGATGATTCATGGCGGTAGCCAAATTAGAAGGTCGAGGTCCGGGATAAGAAAAAAAGGACCCTTTGAAACCAGTCGTTATTAAAACGAAGTGCCATACCTTGACCAGGCTAAAGTGCACGAACTTGGAATATACCGGGAGATGGCCAGAAAGCGCATACGCCACTGCATCTTCTCTTGTTCCCGCCAAATGCATTAACAACCGCACGGCATACGGCTCGTTTGCCGTGCCAGAGATCCTGTACGGAATTGAGTGCCGGCGTAGGCGATAAAAGTAGACGATCAAACCCAGGATAATCAGCGGGGAAAGCAAGATATTAAGCAGAATAAAGAGCAGCAAGCGCATCGAGGGCTCCCAAGAACTTTAGGACTTTAGATTTTCAGGTCACTGGGGTTGCAGCAAATGATGCAGAAAACCCTGATCGTTCGATGATCACCTGTGATACAGCGTTCTTTAAATATTTTTGGACCTGCCGGATATGCACGACCAGCAGGAGACCTCTCTATCAACCATCATAATATAGCATCGACAAAAGGGAATAGGACTTATCACTTCTTCTGTAACGGTCAAAATCTTCAAACTTCAAGCCATTCCGAGCGGATTTCACCTGCCTGCTTCAGGCTGGCAGGCGTACCTTCATAAACAATCCTGCCGTGGCCCATAACATATAGGCGATGCGAAATCCGCAGAGCAACGTTCAGCTTTTGCTCTACCAGCAGGATGGCAACCCCCCGAGATGCAATTTCCTCCAGCAACTGGGAAACCTGCTCAATTACCTTCGGGGCAAGCCCTTCAGTGGGCTCGTCGATCATGATCATGTCTGGATCGCCCATAAGCGTGCGACACATGCTAAGCATCTGCTGCTCTCCGCCGCTCAGCACACCACCGGAGACATCAGCACGTTCCGCTAGGTTTGGAAACATCTCAAAAATTTCTGGCATCGACCAGCGGGATTTGCTCTGACCACTCTTCATGCCAAGCATCAAGTTTTGCCTGACAGTCAGAGTTGGAAATATCTCTCTGTTCTCTGGGACATACCCAATCCCTCGGTTGGCGATGTCAAAGCTGGGCCTGCCGGCAATTTCCTCACCCTTAAATTTAATTGAGCCAAGTGGGCTGACTTCTCCGATAATTGATTTCACCGTTGTGGAGCGGCCTACACCATTGCGCCCAAGCAGACTTACAATTTCGCCTTGCTGTACNTTGAACTCTACGCCCTGGAGAATGTGACTCTTTCCGTAAAAAGCGTTAAGCGCTGAAACCTCAAGCATCATCAACTCCCTCATCTGCAAATGCCGCATCGCCAAGGTAGGCTTCCTGCACTCTAGGGTCTGCCCTGATTGCCTCCGGTGAATCGCTTGCTATGATTTCACCATAAACCAACACCGAAATTCTGTCTGCAATACCGAACACGATGTTCATATCATGCTCAACCATCACCAAAGTCTTGCCTTCAGTAATTTTCCTGATCAGGGAAACTGCCGCTTCGGCCTCGCTGAGACTCATACCAGCGACCGGCTCATCCAGCATAATCAGGTCGGCGCCGCTGGCGATAGCGACTCCCAGTTCGAGCGCGCGTTGCTGTGCATAGGCCAGTTCGCCTGCCAGAAAATCAGCGCGATCAGCTAGATTGATCTCTTCGAGGAGGCTCATCGCTCGCTCATTGAGTGCAGTTTGCCGGCCGAGCAAATGCCAGAACGAGTACTTGAGGCCCTCCTTCCATAACATCCCACAGCGAACATTTTCAAAAACTGAAAGCCTCGGAAAGATATTTGTGACCTGAAAGCTCCTCGCCAATCCCTGGCGTGCAATTTCGAACGGTAGTTGGTTCTGAATCTCTTTCCCACGAAAGGTGATTCGTCCTGAGCCGACCTGATACTTACCGCTGATCAAATGAAAGAGTGTCGATTTACCGGCACCATTCGGACCGATAATGGCGTGCCGTTCTCCGGGCTCAATATCGAGGTTGACTCTACGAATGATCTCGGTCTTTCCGAACGACTTGGACACATTTTCTAATGACAGAATACTCATGAGTTTGGGTCGCGTTCTGTTGGGTCGCCCATAAGGTTGGCCTCTTCCCAAGCGGCAGAAAGCTGTTCGAGAGAGCGCCGGCAGGCGAAAAATGACGCTATCCCCACAGCGACAAGCGCAAACCAGTGCACCATACTGAGAGGATCCAACTCAAAAGTGAGAAAAGCGAACTGCTCATCACCATGGTGGAGCATTTCGATGGCGAGTAGACCGGAGCAGCCAAAAATGAACGCCGGGATACCTGTGATTATATAGGGCAGGATCAACGAAGGAAGTTTGCCCCGCAACCAAGCTGTCTGATGCATCATGATGAAACCAGCAAAACCCCTCGGCAAAAACAACACTGTCAACACAAACATGATGCCCAGATAGAGCATCCACAGATCTGTGTAATTGCTGAGCAAAGANTTCATCAAAGTTAACACAACTGCGCCGATAATCGGTCCAATAAAGTAGCCAAGGCCACCAATATAGGCCATCAATAGGACTCGGCCTGAAGTCACTGCGTTCAGATTTTCTTCGGTGATGAATTCATAGTTCAGCGCAAACAGCCCTCCAGCCACACCTGCAAAGAATCCTGACGCGCAAAACGAAATAAAACGAANACGCCGGGCGCTATATCCAATGAACTCGGCCCGCTCAGAATTATCACGAACCGCGTTTGCCATGCGCCCAGCAGGCGTCTGAGTGAAAAAATACATAAATATGGTTGAGACGAAAACCCACACGGCGCTCAGATAGTAAATCTCCACATCCTGAAAGAACTCTATACCAAAAAGGGGTGGGCCAAATGTGCGATCCGCGCTGACTCCTGCTTCCCCACCAAAGAATCTGACGAAGATCAATGATGAGGCGGCAACTAGCTCCCCAATGCCCAGCGAAATCATCGCGAAAACTGTTCCGGCTTTGTGGGTCGAAAAACTGCCAATGAAAGTGGCTGCGATCAGTCCGATCAACCCGCCCATAAGCGGGATCAGAGTAATGGAAAAGTAAACAATCTGGGCCTCTATCATGATCAGCGCGTGCACTGCCATAAAACCGCCCAGACCGAAATACACAGCGTGGCCAAACGAGAGCATACCGCCCTGACCCAACAACATGTTGTAGCTAAGCGCAAATACAATAGCGATTGCCATCTGGTTGAAGATAGTAATCGCCAGTACTGAATCAAATAGATGAGGCAGCCCAACCAAGACAATGAGGTAACCTATCCACGCGGCGAATTTACGCATCAGCGCGTCACTCCTCTCGCTTACCGGCAAGACCAGTTGGTCGGAAAATCAACACCAGCACGAGCAGAAGGAAAGGTAGGACAGGCGCAATCTGCGGCAAAGTCAAAGTCCATAGGTCGTTGAGCGGGTGATCTTTTGAAAACTCGAGACCAAGCAGGTTCAGGAGATCAGGGACCCCTAGATTGGATGCAATGGCATAACTTTGCAGAAGGCCGATCAACAAAGACGCGACAAAAGCGCCTCCCAGCGAGCCGAGCCCCCCAATAACCACAATAACAAACACGATGCTTCCAAGAACTACGGCCATGCCGGGGAAGGTAGTTAATACCGGACCGGCTATAACGCCGGCAACACCCGCCAGAGCCGTGCCCACTCCGAAGACCGCCATAAAAATCAGCGGTACATTGTGGCCCAGATTGGAAACCGTATGTGGATGGGTGATCGATGCCTGAATGATGACTCCAATACGACTGCGAGTTAGCGCAGAATAAAGCGCGAGGAAAATCGCCATTGAGATAGTAATCATAAATGCGCGATAGGCAGAAAATTCCTGGCCGAACAGAGTGAACAGTGGAAAATTTAGTAGGTCAGGAGATTGGTAGTTTTTGGTATCCGCTCCCCAGAAGAATTGAACCGCTTCTTCGATTAAAAATGCGAGTCCAAATGTAAACACCAATTCTGCAACATGGCCATGGGCATGCACCCGACGCAGACCATAACGCTCTACCAAAGCGCCGCATATCCCAACCAGAAGCGGCGCAACGAAGAGGCCAACCCAAAATCCGAGCTTCATAGAGATTGAGTAGGCGAAGTAGGCGCCAAGCATGTAGAAACTCGCGTGGGCGAAATTTAGCACCCCCATCATGCTGAAAATGAGCGTTAACCCGCTGGCCAGCATGAACAAGAGTAGCCCTGTCACGAGACCGTTGAGCGTTGAGAAGACAAAGACTTCCAGCATGATATTAAACGGCGCCGCTCTGGCTTCGCTGCCTTAACGGCGCGGCCTACGCATACGACAACTGTGATCAACCAACGTCTCGTTGCCCGGCACTGAGAAATTCCTATACAGTCCAAAACCGGAATTGTCAGCGTCAACGACGATGTTTTGATCCGTATGCACGGAGATATGCAACGGTTGAATAATCTGATGATCCTCACCACGCATCCATAACTCCTCACCGCTCATGTTGGTGAANCGCATATCTTCNAGGGCTAGGGCGATATCATAGGGATCTGCGCTATCGGAAGCTTCCATCGCCTGCACCAGCATCTGCAGTGCGTTAGTGATGCGAAACTGCGTCATATCGTTGTCTGGATTGAGCCGTTTGAAATTTCTGGTGTANGCCAACCGCTCTTCCGTNGGNATGGGGTTCCCCGCATCGTTATGGACTAAATAGATTTTATTNACTCCGTCCACGCCNAGGGTAGCGGTAATCCCGTCATAGGCAGCGTAGAAGGTATAAATCGGAATATCGAGACCGTTATCGATTATNGATCGCGCCAATGAAACCATATCAGCGCCNAAATTNCCGGTAATAACCGCGTCTGCATCGGAGGAAGCTATTTTCGTAACATATGGAGTAAAGTCCTTGACCTGACCGATTGGATGAAACTCGTTGCCAACAATCTCAATGTCTGGACGTTTTTCCCTGAGCAACTCAATCGAGGTGTCAGAAACTACCTGCCCAAANGAATAATCCTGCCCGATAATGTAAATCTTCTTGATGTCCGGATTCATGGCGATGTAATCCGATAAAACATTAAGTTTCATAACTGCGTGCGCATCGAATCTAAAATGCCAGAAGCTGCATTGCTCGTTAGTGAGAATCGGATCAACCGCAGAGTAGTTGATTTGAAGAATNTCCNGACCCGGGTTCCGACGATTGTGCCGACTAATGGTAGAGTTAAGCGCGTTGGCTACTGCAGAACTGTTACCTTGAAAGATTATTCTCAGCCCTTCGCTTACCGCGCGCCTAAACTGAATCTGGGTATCAGTGGGGCTCTGTTTGTTGTCAAGCGGAACAATCTCNATCATGCGACCACCGAGAATGCCNCCCTTNGANTTGAATANCTCATCTGCCGCGTACTGCAGTTGCTTTAGACCACTATTTCCGATGGCNGAGAAAGTGCCCGACAAAGGATCGATAAANGCAATTCGCACNGGATCTTGGGCNAAAGCGGANCTCAATGCTAGAAGCAATAAGCTGGCAATAANTGGTCTGAGAATNANGCTGCGGTGTAGTCTTTTCATTATNGGAACTTCTTNTTTATAAGATTACTTCAAGATCATACCTAGTTTATCTACACTTCCCTATTGTTTTCTCCGGCCTAGACCCTGTGAGATCGAGCGCTGGTCGTTTGACCCATCAAAATCCTGANTTATCCATCATCGTACTCAGGCACATTCCTCTGAAACAGNCGCCAGTAGTGCCATTCTTCGACAATTCGCTCGTTTCCCTGAGNATCGACCTCTTTCACAATTGGAGACTGTCCACCGCGCAATTTGGAGGCTTCGCCTCTATCCCGNACCAAAACGGCCGTCATTTCNTAGAGCTTTCCGNCGATCTTTAGGCGCACTCTTGGGTCACGCTCCACATGCCTCCACCATGCCTTTCCGTGGGGAAAGCCACTGTCTAGTCTAAAAGTCTGTGCACTCGACTGCAGATACAGCTTTTCTCCGCGCGGTAAGAGCAAGACTCGAACAGAGTGGGGAATTCCGTACCAAGTGCGAGTCTCCATCGNGGTGGCATTTTCCCCGAAAGGCTCATCGAATTGATTAACCCAGTCCCAATGCGTAACAGNCTCCCGAATNAGCTCNCCGCTCAACCACAATCCCGGTCTTGCCGAGCGCCCGGCTTCGGCGTACTCCTCANAGGAAGGGTGACCGGGGTCTAGACCCGTTATTCTGAGCACGGTCANAACGCCCGCCAGCAATGAGAGGGCTGCCAAAACCGCAATCTTGAACGACTTCACCAAGAATACGAGCCTCCCATGTTTCAATCACTTTTGATGGAGGTCAGCTACGCGAGCACCGCGCAAAATGTTTACCATGCCATAGTTACCTTCATGGCATGCGTATTCATAGACCTGACCAGCGACCTTATAGAAAGGTATTAAGCCGATAACCTTATCCGTAAAGGTGTCAGGATCAACGATGGTAAATTCATAATCAATCCTGTCGACAGCCACTCGCGTAAATTTTTCCACAAGACTTTTGTTTTCAGAACTCCCCAATCCGGAAAATGAATGGGTCAGACCGTTAAAATTTCGGGTCTCTACCACCAAAGTATCGCCCTCCCAGTGTCCCCTCGAATCACCAGTCCACTGTCCGATAGCTTCGTCAGCATGCGGGCGACCGTCCAGAGACACTATGCGAGCGTCATGCACCATTTCTGTCAAGATCACGACATGATCGTGATTCTGAACGATCTGCACATTGTTGTTGTAGAAGCTCGGGGTAACCGGCGGCCCGGCATTAAAACCCAGAATGCAGCGGTCTGACAGTGGACGATCTTCAGGGCCGTCGGTTGCAAAGGCAGCGCCTAGCGCGTTGCGCACAGGCCTCGCCGGGGGTTTACCGAGGACAGGACGGTAAACGTTTTCTTGTAAAGAAGGCAGCCTGCCATTCGCCGGATAGGTAATGTGAGAAGTCAGTATTTCCAGTCCGAGGCCAGCACTTTCTATCCAAAAATCGTTATAAGCCTCATCGACCCCGGTACCAGGAATCGCTGCATCCGACGCTTCGTCCCTCGCTACAGTTCTGGCTTCAAGGTCTGCAATTTCTTCCGCACTTAGGAACTTTCGATTGCCATATTTAAACGGTCGCTGCATGGGCGTGTTTGATGAAAAGTTCCAGACCCCCTGCAGATCAGGTGCGCCCCATTCTGTTCGAGGAACTGTGTAGAACTCAGCCCCAGTCAGGACGCCAGAAAACCAAATTATGATCAGAATGGAAAGAATTCGTAAGCATTGCATCAAAAATTAGCCTTTAAACGACCGGTTTGGATAGGAAAATTGTGGGTTGCTCCATTATGCGTGCTCTGTGGAAATAACTGGAAAATTTTCGAAGCGATAGTCACTTTCCTACGCAGCAGGATATCCGACGGGAGATCTGTAGTTGTAGACACGGCTGAAGAAAACTCCATAGAGAAACAGACCAAGCGACAACAGCATAGCAGGTAACAGAGCGTTGAGTGTACCGAATGTCTCTATCATGGAGCCCAGAACAATCGCCCCTATAGGGGCACTGCCGAGCAAACCCAGAGTAAACACTGACATGACTCGGCCACGGAACTCTGCAGTTGCAGATTCTTGGACAATCGTTCTAGCCAGAGTGAGGGTGATCCCCATGTTGGCACCCCAAGAAATAGCGGCAATCGCAAATACCCATTGTGCTGGCTGTAACCACATAATGCCAAGAATAAACATTCTTGAAAGCTGCATCAGTAGGAATATTCTACCGGGTCGCTTAAGAGGCATAAAACGCATCATAGCAAGGCTGGATGTCGTGGCACCACAATAAAAAATCACCATCATCATGGACAACAAAAGCGCGTCTCCTTCGTAAATTCTGCGCACGATGAACGGAAACACCGTCATGAAAGACCCAGCGTTGAAGATGCTGGATATGAAATTAATGGAAAGCGTCTGCGCGATCACCGGGCTTTTTGAAATAGTCGCTACCCCTTTTCTTAGTTGGGCAAGCGTAGATTCTTCCGTTTTATCCTCATGGGCATTCGAACTTACACGCGCCACCATTAGCGCTGCACAGGAGAAGCAGACCAGCTGTATCAGCAATACCGGAATCAGTCCCAGCACTTCCAGTGTGCCGGCCACTGCCAGCCCCATAATCTGCACAATAAATCCGATCGCAGTGGCACCTGAGACAGACTTTTGCACCTCGCCTCGGGCAACGCGATTCAGCAGGGCCTGCTGTGCCGGGCTGGTGTAGGAGATAACAAAACTCATACCCAACCCCCAGAGCAAAATATTCCAGATAGCAAGCTGAGATAAATAAAGAACCGCAACTAGGAATAGAGGAAGAATCGGTGCAAGGGTATACACTTTGATCAACAGACTGCGAGGGTCGATACCATCTGCCTTGGCACCGCCCAGCAGAATTAAAACAATACCGGGAATTCCCACGAGAGCCTGGATCAATCCGACCTCCTTAGCGGAAAGTTCAAGGATACCAATAAGAATCCAAGCGACCAGCAATTGCTGCATCGCAATGGCGATGCCTGCAAGGCCGGTGGATGCGAGATACGACCTAAACTCAGAGTGAGCGATGTCGGATTGGGACTGAAGAGGTTCAGGCGAATTCATTGCTCTGGTATAGCACTCAACAGCCGTGAGTGGCAACGACACCCCCAACCAATAGGGTCCACTGCGACTTGACCCAAATGCTGCTGCCAACGTGCGAGGTGCCTCACAAAGTCGACTTTAGATATTTACGTTTAAAGTGGCTTAATTTTTTAGACGAATCGCTCGAGAAAACCGAGCCATCAACGGCGACATCAATACTCTACAACGTTTCGCTGGGTTACCCTCCAGTAATACCACTTTGCGACTACGTCTTCAGAACCATCGTCCGCTATTCGGATTGAAACGGGCTCTCTGCCAAGTATCTGGCGAAGCTCTTCTGGATCGTGCACCAACGCCGCAGTCATCTCATATATCTTTCCATCGATTTTTAATTTCACTCTGGGATCACGTTGAACATTAGCCCACCACTGCTTGTATTCGGGAAAATCTCTGCTCAGCCTATCCCCTCTTGCACTACCACCGACATATAGATTTTCCCCCCTGGGTGTTGGGAGTATCGTTACCGAGTAAGGAAGTCCATACCAGGTTCTCGTCTCAAGCATTATAGTGTTTCCTCTGACTGGATGCCGAACGTCCCGAACCCAATCCCAATTATCAACGGGCTCAGAAACGAGATCTCCCTTAAGCCAAAGACCTGGATATGTCATTCGGCCTCGCTCGTTGTACGCTTCAGTGGTGTAGTCCATATATTCCGGCTCCAATCCTGTAACACTGAGTGTACAGATAGTACCTATGAGCAAGAGCACTACGGCAGTTAACCCAACTCGCAATTTTCTCATAATCATTCCCCCATTTCGGCTGGCTCTCTAGATCCAGTCAGCAATTGCGTCCAACCATAATCAGATATCTAAATACACGAATATCACACCGACTTTCTTTAATCCCAAGCGCACTCGAGTCTTGAAGATAAGCTAATAAAAAATTCAGTCGGGCAGTTCACAAAATATTTGAACAAGATAACATCAAAAAGGATCGAGACTTGTGTCTATTAATTCATCTGTGGCCAAGCGCTGTCAAACTGCTTACTGAAATGTCGCCGCAATTACGGAGATAGACACTTAACGAAGATAATAGACTTCAGTGGAGCCCGAGCGGACCGGTGTGAGGGACGCCGCAAATTGATTCCTGTAACCAACCACTTGATATATACGCACTCAAATCGCCAGTCTTGGCTTACTCGAGTAGACTTACCGGATGAAGAAGAAAATTTTTTTCGATTTTCAGCGCGCTCAAACAATAATCCGGCATTGTCCGGTGTATCAGGCTACGCCAGTTCAAAGAATTGAGACACCTTTCGGTGGTCAACTCCTGATTAAAGACGAAACCAGTCGCTTCAGGATGGGCGCATTCAAGGCACTAGGTGGCATTTATGCCATGGCAGCTATTCTGCTTGAGCGTTGGAACGAGGATAATCGAGCTCCCATCAAGCCCGAGCATATTTTTACAGAAGAGGTTTCGGCCTGGAGCCACCAGTTCACTTTTGTCTGTGCGAGCGCTGGTAACCACGGGCTGGCAGTCGCTAAGGGGGCAAAGCTCTTCAACGCCAAGTGTCGAATTCACCTCTCAAAGACCGTGCCTATCGCTTTTGAGCAGAGGCTGTTGGACCTCAGCGCCACCGTGGTGCGCTCGGGTGCGAACTATGAAGAAAGTATGCGCGCGGCAATCGAAGACTGCTCTGATGTGAGAGAAATTTTGCTCTCTGACAGCGCCTGGCCGGGCTATAGCCGCATTCCCTCGCTGGTTATGGAAGGCTATACCGTCATGGCAGAAGAGATGCGAGCATTCTTCCATGCCGAAAGCACTTGGCCAACCCACGTCTTTTTGCAGGCCGGCGTCGGCGGCATGGCGGCAGCGATTGCTTGTCATATCCGTAGTGTCTGGCCTCGCCAGCCAACGATCATAGTTGTCGAGCCCGAAGCTGCTGCCTGTCTCATGGAGAGTCATCGGAGAAAGACATTAACCGAAGTAAAAGGACAGGTGTCTTCAATGGGACGCTTAGATTGCAAGTTGCCCTCAACGCTCGCCTTTGAAATTCTCCATGAGCAGGCGAACCAATTTGTTTGCGTGAGC
This sequence comes from Gammaproteobacteria bacterium, assembly GCA_002719575.1. Classification (GTDB taxonomy): domain Bacteria; phylum Pseudomonadota; class Gammaproteobacteria; order Pseudomonadales; family Pseudohongiellaceae; genus UBA9145. The sequence continues at coordinate 44,398 of PBHS01000043.1, forward strand.
GATCTTGAAGCCGAGCTAGCAGTCGACTTTCTGGCTTCACATCGACTACGCACAACCCCTTCGGGCGCTGCAGGTGTTGCCGCCATGCTCGACGCAGAGATTAAGCTTGAGGGGTTGCCAGAAGGCTCAATTCCTCTTGCCCTGGTTACAGAGGCCGAGGACTAATCGAGTTCAGACAGACCCGCCGCAGCAGGGACAACCACTTCCACCGCTCAACATCATAGATTTAGCCGCCCTCGCGTTCTCTTCAGCAGTGCGCTTGATTGCCGCCACTGACGAAGCTCCAGCGACAGACATTGGGACTGGTGCTGTCATCGCCACACCCTGCCCAAAATAACCAGTCTGAATCTGATACTCATGATCGCCAATATCGGTTTCGAAACTTATCGTACTGTCATCACCAACTTGGACTCCACCCATCGTGACCCCGTTTTTAATCACAACGGATTGCGAGGCATTGGGCAGATTTGTTATGCGAAGGCTTGTGGTTCTTCCTGCAGCATTGCGATCACCAACATAGGTGCCCACATGCAGGACGCCGTTTTCAGTGTTGTTCCAAGCGGTACTCACACCGAGGTTTGGATAATCTACGCCCTCGAGCGTTGGCGCCGAGTACTTATCCAAGTGTTTGACTTGAAACGCATCAATCCAGTTACCCTCAGCAATTTCGCTCATCATCTGTTGCGCGGTGGAAGTTCCCCGAGGCCATGGCTCGTCAAGATTCGACCACCAGCCAAAACGGTCAGTGTTTTCTCCGAAAAACCTGGGTTCCGAGTATTTTTCAGCGGCATCCCGCAGGCGACGGAACACCACATCATCGCCTAGGGCCTTCGCCATGACCTGAACCAGGGGGCTCGGCCTGATGTCTACAGCCGGGTCACGAAAGCCAGATGCATTCACCACAGCTTCGTATAACTGAGTGGCAATCTCAGGGGATTGGGGCAGCAGGTAGAAGGCAGTGCCGGCACCAGTAGCGCCAGACCCCGGGAGGTTTACTTTGAAGTTTGCTGACGGATCGTAGTAAATGGTGGACCACTCAATTTCATTCTTGGCGCTTATGCCCAGATAATTGTCCCTCATAAACTCGACCCAATTTTCAAACCTGCCGTGAGCGTTGGTAACACCGAGGCGGTCCGAGAGATAAATACCCAGTCCGGCAGCTGAATTGCAGAACGGCCAGATCTTTGTGTTTTCGCAATGAGGCCCTTCAGGGTGATCCGTATACTGGCGATACAAATGCTCAACAATTCGCGGCTGGGTCCACTCAAAATGCTCATTTTCGAAACCGGCGATTTCCCAAGGTCGCTCCCACTTATCGTCACCAGAGACATACTTGTAGATGGCCAAAACGAGATTTAACCATCCACGAAAAAACAGATTGCCATCTGCCCCAATCGGGTCAGGCTGTAAACCCCAGGGCTCAACTCCGTTCGCTGTCCAGCCGGGACGGTCATAACTGTCTCGGATTTGCTCCGGCCAAGCCTGGTAGCCAAGTGCGTTAAAGGCATTATATTGATCCCGCTGGGGGCTTGGACCAATGAAGGTGTTCCAATCTATGGCAGCCCAGTAAGAAGTGTGACGATTCGCCAATTCATCCATTATGCGGGTATAAACTTCACGCCATGCCGGCGTTTGGTCTGCCATCAGCAGCACTGGGAAGCTTGAGTCTGCCAAATCAAATCGCCCATAGCTGAGCATCGGGGGTGCAGCATACTGGTCCCACCAAGGGTGAGGACCAATGCCATCGTCATTCCAGTCAATGTCGCCCCGCGGAATTTGAATGCCCCATGGCAGCCCCAACTCCTCGCGATAACCCCAGTCGTCTGGAGTGGTCGCTTTTTCCCAGATAAAGCGAAGCCAGCCCCTTGTGCGGTCGTTATG
>PBHS01000044.1 GCA_002719575.1 Gammaproteobacteria bacterium
GTCCGAAGATCCCCTGCTTTCCCCCGTAGGGCGTATGCGGTATTAATCCGAGTTTCCCCGGGCTATCCCCCACTACTAGGCAGATTCCTACGCGTTACTCACCCGTCCGCCGCTCGACGCCTGAGAGCAAGCTCCCATCGTTTCCGCCCGACTTGCATGTGTTAAGCCTGCCGCCAGCGTTCAATCTGAGCCATGATCAAACTCTTCAGTTCAATCTTAAAAGTGGCCTTCTTCCTACTTCTGCCAGGACTACAAACTCTGACAAGGAAAATGACCACCATATACGTGCTCAAAGACTAAGAAACTACTGCTGTTTTATTTATCCGCATCAATATAAACAAGACGAGGAATAAATAATAAAGCTTAATAAATAAATTAACGCAGTTGCTTACTTTGATGGTTCTGCGTAGCGCCCGGGGTATACCCGTTTGCTAGAACCTAAGTTGATTAGATCCCGTGAACCACTTCAGCAAGCACCCACCTCTATTGCTTGATTTACTTTTTAAAGAGCCAAATAACCCCCGTGACAAATGTCACAGAGGAGCGAATTATACGCACTTAGTGTTGCTTAGCAAGCACTAAAAAGACAAATCCAGAATAAATTTACAAGGCCTGCTCCGCCCACCTGCAGGCCATGCAACCCGCGGCCTTGAATCTGATCAATATTTGCCCAGACAGATTCCTATACGCTTTCTAACCGTCGTTTCTCGGAGCCTCGCGATCCTAACGCATGCCGTAACTACAAACAACCGAAGAATGGAGCAAAAAGGCCGCTATCTCTTACCTAGGAGCGTATCAATTTCACCAAATGAAAAAGCTTTTTTCCCCTTTTCAGAACCAGAAACTTTCCATGTAATGCCTGCGAAGCAGAAAGCTTGGCATTTGCCTCTGAAATCACGTCTCCATTAACACTTACGGCGTTGTTACCGATGAACTCCCGAGCCATCTTGTTAGATTTCGCCAGATCGGTTNNCACCAGNGCATCNACGATACNAACTGGCTGCNCTTCNAATTGCNTNCAAGGNAGACCGTCTAGCTCCAACTGGGCGAGATCAGTTTCGGTCAGGCTGCCAATATCACCGGAAAAAAGCGCTTGACTGATGCGCGCCGCCGCGGTGAAGCCTTCTTCGCCGTGGACCAANTTGGTGGCCTCGCGAGCNAGGATGCCCTGNGCCTCTGGCCGACCCTGAGCTTCCCTGTCACTATGNAATATCTCTTCGATCTCTTGGGACGATAGNAAAGTGAAAAAGCGNAGAAANTTATAGACGTCTGCATCCGCTACGTTGAGCCAGAACTGATAGAAGGCATACGGCGAAGTTTTGGTGGGACTGATCCAGACGGTGCCTGCCTCTGTCTTGCCGAATTTGCTGCCGTCGGCCTTAGTCACCAATGGGGTTGTTACCCCGTAAACATGCCGCTGATACATTCGGCGGGTCAAATCAATACCACCGGTGATGTTTCCCCACTGATCGCTCCCTCCTACCTGGACCGTGCAGTTATAGCGCTTGTTCAATTCGGAGAAATCAAGGGATTGTAGGAGCATATAGCTGAATTCGGTGAAAGAAATACCCTCACCTTCTCGATCGATACGCTGTCTGACCGATTCCTTGTGAATCATGGCGTTTACCGAAAAGTGCTTGCCCACATCACGCAGAAAGCCCAGCACGTCATAGCTCTGAGTCCAGTCCAGATTATTGACCAAAATAGCGGAATTGCTGCCACAATCAAAATCCAGAAATTGGCTCAGCTGTGGTTTCAGGCGCTCCACCCAGGACTCCACAAGTTCAGCAGAGTTAAGACTACGCTCACTGGATTTGAAACTTGGGTCACCGATGAGACCAGTTGCTCCCCCAATCAAAGCAATGGGTTGATGCCCCGCCATCTGAAAGCGCCTAAGCACGAGCAGCGGCACCATGCTGCCGACATGAAGGCTCTCTGCAGAAGGATCGAAACCGCAATATATCGTGCGAAGGCCCGAGATTAGATGTTCCCTGACATCTTCACCGCCCGCCAACTGAACCAGAAGATCTCGATCCTGCAAATTAACAATGATATCGGTAACAGATTCGCTCATGTGTTATTCAAACCCTAAGAATTGTCTGGCAACTGCCGAACAGAAGAGAAAGCAGCGCGTTGCGAGCCCGCACCGCAATAGTGATCTTACACTATAGTCTTGCGTTTCGGGGAAAACCGAATCGAAAAGCCCTGGCCTAACGTGTTATTCCGCGCCTGGTGCGCCTCGATCACGCGCATGAATCAATGTTCGGTTCAGCTAGAGACACAGAAGTAGAAGTACTGATATGCACCTTTTTGACTTGGCAAAGCAGTTTCGCGGGCGATGCTATGCACGGAACCATCTGAGGACCGCAGTTTTTCTCTCCGTCTTTGCGGCTGTCTCGTTGCATCTTGTAGTGGAAAAGGGGCCAACTCACACAGATCAAGAGCGAATGGCAAGCATTTCCGCAAAAAGCTTACCAGAAATCAATGAGTCAACTACTAGCAGTATCCCTAAAAGTAAGGATTTCACTTCCACCACTTTAGACCCCACAGAATCTGGCGATCGAAAATCTAAGATCAATACGTCCGTTCCGACTGATTCCTCGAACTGGCAACTCATTGTGGTCAAAAGCGGCGACAGTCTCTCTTCTGTCTTCAAAAGGGTTGGGCTGAGCGATCAGGATATGTTCCGGGTACTATACAGCAGCAAGGAAGCTTCCGTGCTGAATCGCCTNTTCCCGGGATACCAGCTGGAATTTAAGATTCCGACGACCGGCGAACTTGAGCAGCTTAGGGTGCTGAGATCCCCTGTTGAAGGTTATGTGTTTACCCGCAAAAACCAAGGATATGACGTCGAAACAATCTTAAAGACCGCAGAGATCGAGGAAACCTTTAGGATTGGGACTGTTTCCGACAGTCTATTCATGGCCGGCCAGAAAGAGAACATTCCAGCGGAACATATCATACAGATGGCAAATATATTTAGCGGTGTCATCGATTTCATCCTCGATCCGAGGCAAGGGGATCAATTCAGCATTCTCTACGAGGAAAAATTTCTTGATGGCGCATATCTCGGCCACGGGCATATACTTGCCGCCCAATATGTCAACAAAGGTGAGGTTTTCACCGCCATTCGATACGTCAATGAAGCGGGCGAGGCCGGGTACTTTACGCCAGAAGGGGAGAGCCTGCGCAAAGCATTTCTGCGCAGCCCCCTTGACTTCTTTCAAATCAGTTCAAACTTCAACCTTCGTCGGTACCATCCTATTCTCAGTACCATTCGCGCACACAAAGGAACAGACTATGCCGCCCCAGNAGGCACTCCTGTTCGCGCCACTGGTGATGGCATTGTCACTTGGGCGGCTCGAAATGGCTCTTTTGGCAATCTGATCGTAGTTAAGCATGAAGGTGGCTTTGAAACCAAGTATGCCCATCTGTCGCGCTTTGCGGTCAAAAAGGGAGAAGAAATCCAACAAGGCGAGGTCATAGCCTACGTCGGGACCACCGGTGCGGCAACCGGCCCGCATTTGCACTATGAGTTTCTGATGCATGGCGTCCACCAAAACCCGCGTACAATACTCGATAAACTGCCCAAAGCGATTTCCGTCGCGGAGGGCGAGAAAGATCGGTTTCGGGAAAAAACCGCCAGACTGCTCCTCCATTTTCGGAGTCTAAACAGCGGTCGACTATTCACCCTCAATCAGCCCAGCGCGGAATAACTGCATATGTCCAAGAAAGCGCTTTACATAGGGTTAATCTCAGGAACCAGCATTGACGCCGTGGATGCAGTGCTCGTCGATTTGGCACCACCGTCCCCGGCGCTGATTGCTACCCACAGTCACCCTATCAAAGGCAGACTTCGTGCCGCAATAATGAAATTGTGCAGCGGTGATGTCATAAAACTGCAAGAGCTTGGTGCTACGCACATCGAGCTTGGCGAGGTATTTGCTCAAGCTGGCCTAAACCTGTTGGATATCGCCAAAATCGATGCCGCTGAGGTAGTAGCTATAGGCAGTCATGGTCAAACCGTTTGGCATGAACCAGATGGAGACAAGCCGTTCACTTTGCAGATCGGAGATGCCAATACCATTGCTCAACTAACTGGAATCACTACGGTCGCGGACTTTCGCGGTCGGGATATTGCGGCCGGTGGTCAGGGCGCGCCCTTAGCACCTCTGCTGCATCACCATCGGTTCGGTTCTGCCCACGCTAGCCGGGCAGTCATAAATATCGGAGGGATCAGCAACATCACTTTCCTGCGCCCCAAAAATTCCGCCATCGCTTTTGATTCTGGGCCGGGAAATGTGCTGATGGACGGCTGGACGGCCAAGCATAAAGGCCTCAATTTTGATGAAAACGGCTGTTGGGCGCGCGAGGGAAAGACCCACAAAGAACTACTTGCCATTCTTCAGCAAGACGCCTATTTCGAGAAGACAATTCCCAAAAGCACTGGTCGAGAGTTGTTCAACAGCGCCTGGCTTGAGGCCAAACTTAAGTCTTTGAATGAATCAGTTAAACCGGTTGATGTTCAGGCCACCCTGGCCGAACTGACGATAAGTTCTTTGGTCAACGCGCTTGAAACGCATGGCGGCGTGGAAGAGATCTTTGTTTGCGGGGGTGGAGCACACAATCAGACGCTCATGGAAGGTCTTAAGAGAGCTTTAGCCCCAAGAAGAGTGTCAACAACCGAAGCTTTGGGAATACATCCCGATTGGGTCGAAGCTATTGCGTTCGCCTGGATCGCCAAACAAACTATGGACGGCAGGGCGCTAGATACCTCCGGATACACAGGGGCCAAAGCACCAGCAGTACTGGGCGCTATTTACCAGCGCTAGACCGCAGGCAGAACGCCGCGTCAATCAAAGCCTGCTCAATCAACACCAAGTTTGCACCGGGTGGCACAAGGACCATTTTGTTGGTCAAATTGAGAAAGAAGCGCCACATCCACAGGTGGTGGTCGCCATTGGATTTTCTACCACAAAACGGGCGCCTCCCAAGCCCTCGATATAATCAATCTTGGCCCCTACCAGGTACTGATAGCTCAGAGGGTCAACCAACAGCTCGGCGCCATTAGTCGCAATGACCGTATCATCTTCATTGACGATTTCTTCAAAAGAGAAACCATACTGAAATCCAGAGCAACCGCCGCCGGTCACAAAAACCCTCAACTTTAAGCTTTCATTATCTTCCTCAGCAATGAGACTCTTAACCTTGTCCGCGGCGTTATCGGTGAAGGTCATCATGACCGGTTCTGTTGTTTGAACTACTGACAATGGGACCTCTGCACGCTGCGAGTAGCAGCCTTGTTCACTAACTCTGCTTTAATGAAGATCTCTGGAACGGCAGCTTGTTTCGGTCTGCCCCGATGAGCTTAGTACCTGACTGGCTAGATCCAATGTGCATCAGATTACCATTAACCTCCGACCCCATGACCATTTCGATCAAATTGTAATAGATATTTCCAACCACCACGGCCTTGGCAGCCAGCTCAATGTGGGTAGCAGAGCGCACGTCACCCTGCACTAGTCCGTTAATCACAGCAGACGGCACGCANATCTCACCCTCCACGGAACCATTCTCAGCGATGCGAATAAGAGCGGCGGAATCGTCAGCCGCATAAATATTACCTTTCACTTTCCCTTCGATGATAAGTTCTCCGGTGAAATGGAGATCCCCGACAATCTCGGTACTCCGCGAGACCAAAGTGTGCGCGTGGTTTGGAACCTGAGACAATGCACCTTTCGACTTACCAAACATCTGTTGTTCTCCGATTTCCCAAGATTCGCCGAAAATTCGGCATTATCGGGAGCTTTTCGATTGATGGGTTACTACTCAAGGGCAACTACCCAGCCGAATTCTTCGCTGAATCGCTTGGAAACCGGTTCCGTAGCGACGGCCGCGATCTGTATCCGATCGGGCTGAAAGCCTTCAGGAAGAACAAATTCTCCCTCAATGTTCTGAAAATATTTAAAGCGGAGGCGAATGTCCAGCTCGACCTCGCCCTCAGACAAATCGCGAAGCGGCAGAACCACTTGTTGACCTCTTAATTGGCCTACCAGATTGAAGTTTACATGCCCGGCCAAGTAGGTGTCACCATCAGCGTCTTGCTGGCGCATAACCAGCTTGTAACGATAGCGATCTGACGACCGGGTCGCATCAATATCAAGCTGTTCGATCACTAAGCCTGTTTCTTTGGTCTCTTCCTCAACGACCTTACGATAGAAAAGCACGTCTTCCTCAAGTTGCGCGACTCTTTGTCGCANAGAGGTCAGGGTTTCCTGCAGCTCAAGACCTGTCTGCTTGTCTACCGCACTAGTTCGATCCAGGATGGCAACCTGCCTCTCAAGATTCTCGTTCTTCTTGCGCGCCTCAGAAAGTTGGGCCAAAAGTTCATTTTTCTCTGCTTTGTCGCCTTCCTGCGTCAGTACTGTTGTGTAGTAAGCATAACCCCATCCTCCGGCTGCACTCAAAGCAACTCCAATCAACACAAGAAGAGTAAACAGAGCGCGTTGCCCCGGTCGATGAGGTACAACCACCATCCTTTCCTGTTTGCTTCCTTTTACAACGTTGGGCATTTCCGTGACTCAATCATCCGAATTTAAAGCTGAGGGTTTAAAGCAACAACATTCAGTCCAACGGTTTCATTGGGGACAACATGATATTAGTATTCTGTGCATCCTGACCCAATACGCCTTTAACTAGGTTGTCCATTGCGGGAAGCATTATGGCCGTCAGCTGGGAATAGCTCAAGTTATGCAAATTATAAAACGTTCCCCCTTAGATNAACGATTACGTTGAATTTCTCGCTGAAATTGGAGCGCAAGGCATGCATTCAGGCCGGCGCTACAGTCACTGTCAACACGCTCGTTTGTTACCAGGCCCACAATTCACAATCGGCTTAAATTGCAATTACTCCCGCACGTTAGCTCATGCAGAAGAAAATTTCGTCCCGCTATGTCGTTTTTTTCAATTAGTCATCAAACCGGNAGCTATGCCTGCGGCGTTTGACATACTGTCAAGGGGTCCGTGAACAGCCTCACATCCAATCGGTTGCGGTCCGCGGCATCAACGCGGAGAATGTCGATTAATTATTTTGGACAGGGCACGACATGTTTGCGGTGATTCAGGGCCNNGTTGGTAAACTTGGTCTGCGCGACGCCCGAGACACCGAACCGAGCGCCCGGCCACAACATTACCCGGATAGNCCGGACTAAGCTCGCTGAGCAACCATACGATATGAAGGAATCATTATGAAACACGANCGTTCCCAGGCACTTTTCNAACAAGCGCAAAAAGTGATCCCGGGAGGTGTGAATTCGCCAGTTAGGGCTTTTAAAAGCGTTGGTGGTAATCCTTTGTTCATCAAGGCTGGGCACGGCGCTTACGTGGTGGACAGCGACGAAAACCGTTATGTAGATTACGTCGGTGCATACGGGCCTCTTATACTAGGGCATGGCAATGCAGGGGTGCTAGCCGCACTCAAGAAGCAGCTTGAAGCGGGTTTGGGATACGGCGCGACAACTGCGGAAGAAGTCAACATCGCTGAAAAAATGTGCAAGCTCGTACCTTCNTTGGAAAAGGTGAGGCTNGTCACTTCNGGCACCGAGGCCACCATGAGCGCNATTAGGTTNGCGAGGGGGTTCACAGGNCGTGATCTGGTTGTCAAATTTGAAGGCTGTTATCACGGACATGTAGATGGCCTTCTCGTGAAGGCGGGATCAGGCGCTCTGACACTCGGCGAGCCCGATTCGCTGGGCGTGCCAAAATCCTACACGGACCTAACGCACGTTCTGACTTACAACGACAGTGAAGACGTTAGACGCTTCTTCGAAGAAATGGGTAAGCAGGTTGCCTGCATTATAGTGGAGCCTGTCGCTGGCAATATGAACTGCGTACCTCCGGTCCCCGGGTTCCTCGAGACTTTAAGAGAATGTTGCGATGAGTCAGGCAGCGTGCTTATCTTCGACGAAGTGATGACTGGCTTCCGAGTTGGTCTCGGGGGAGCGCAAGCTGTCTACGGGGTGACTCCCGATCTGACTGCCATGGGTAAAGTAATAGGTGGTGGTTTGCCGGTGGGCGCTTTTGGCGGGCGAGGGGAAATTATGGATCAGATAGCACCAAACGGCGCGGTCTACCAAGCCGGAACTCTCTCGGGCAGTCCTCTGGCTGTAGCAGCGGGNCTGGCCATGCTTGACGCTCTAACTCAGCCCGGATTCTACGAAGAACTGACGGCCAACACAGCAAGCTTGCTGTCCGGCATGCAGGAGCGAGCGGATGCGGCTGGCGTGCCGTTTACCACGAATCAGGTCGGAGGCATGTTTGGATGCTTCTTGAACAAAGCTGATAAGGTCACCACCTTAGCAGAAGTCATGGCTGGGGATAAAAAAGCATTCCAAAAGTATTTTCATGTAATGTTAGAAAATGGGGTTTACCTGGCGCCTTCAGCCTTTGAGGCAGGCTTTGTCTCCGCGGCCCACGGTCCCGAAGAGATTCAGCTCACACTCGACGCTGCTGAGAAGGCATTTGAATGTATAAGAATTACGCTCAATAACTGAGAACTAGACACCATGAAATATGACGTTTACGGCATCGGCAATGCTTTGGTTGATAAAGAATTTGAAATAGACGATGCCTTTCTGGAGGAATTTTCGATCGAGAAGGGCATGATGACCCTAGTCGATCTTGAACAGCAAGATCGCCTACTGTCTGAACTCATCGAACGTTACGGAGTAAAAACGCGCTCCGGCGGCGGATCTGCAGCAAACACTTTGTATGCCATCAGCCAGTTTGGTGGCAGTTCGTTTTACGCGTGCAGAGTCGCTAATGATGAGACCGGTGATTTCTTCCTGAACCAGCTTGGGGATCATAATATACAAACCAACAAAAACAGACAGCGAGTGGCAGGGGTAAGCGGCAGATGTCTTGTGATGGTGACCCCCGANGCTGAGCGAACCATGCAGACCTACCTGGGAGTATCAGACAGTATCTCGATTGCGGAGATGGATTTTGAAGCAGCGTTGAGCTGCAAGTTTNTGTATTTCGAGGGATACCTGGCTACTTCTGAAACAGCGAGGTCTGCCATAGTCGAAATGAAAGAATTCGCCAGAAACAACAATATCAAAATTGCCATGACTTTCTCCGATCCCTCGATGCTCGAATACTTCAGAGCCGATGTTGATTCGGTGATAGGAGAGGGAGTTGACCTTCTGTTTTGCAACCATCAGGAAGCATTGCTGTGGTCTGGCGCAAAGGATCTCCAAGGCGCCATCGAGGCGCTAAAGCAGATTGCTGAGCAATTTGCCGTAACGACAGGCGCTGACGGCTCCGTGCTGTGGGATGGCAGTCAGTTGGTCCAGATTCCGCCAGTTAGAGTGCCCGTAGTGGATACAAACGGCGCTGGGGACATGTATGCNGGGGCTTTTCTTTACGGCATAACGCATGGCATGGGCTTTCCTGAGGCGGGGAAGCTGGCGAGTCGTGCCTCCGCAGCCGTGGTAACACAGTACGGGTCAAGACTGACTCCGATGGCCCATGGTACACTGTTGAAAGAGCGCTGAAATTTAGGCCGTCCCGTCCAGAATTATTGGCGCAATTCGGTTAATCAGCCAGTCAGGCCCTCAACGAATTTTTTGACACCATCAAACCAGGATGACTCCTTCGGGGACTGATGGCGTCCTTCTACCTTCTGTATTGATTGAAACTCTGTCAGGATATCTTTCTGCCGAGATGTAAGATTTACCGGGGTCTCTACNACCACGCGGCATAGCAAATCNCCGGCCCCTCCACCTCTTATCGAAGTAACACCTTTACCTCGTAATCTGAACAATTTTCCGGTTTGAGTTTCTTTGGGAATCTTTAGCTTTACCTTTCCGTCAAGAGTCGGCACTTCTAACTCGCCGCCCAGCGCAGCATCAGCAAAGTTTATCGGAATTTCGCATTGCAAGTTGCGTCCGTCTCGCTCGAAGATCTCGTGGGGTTTGATGCGCATCTCAACGTAAAGGTCGCCNGGAGGCCCACCATGCACTCCCGCCTGCCCCTCTCCGCTTAAGCGAATTCGATCACCATCGTCTACTCCTGCCGGCACCTTGACCGACAAAGTCTTGGTTTCATCTATGCTCCCGCGTCCGTGGCAGACATGGCAAGGATTAGTAATCTGTTTGCCAGCCCCCTTGCAGCGCGGACAGGTCTGTTGAACGGAGAAAAACCCCTGCTGCATACGCACCTGACCGTGACCGCCGCACGTATTGCAGTTGACAGGCTCTGTTCCGGGCTCGGCACCACTGCCATCGCACTTTTGGCACGAAACCGTTGTNGGAATGCGAATTTTTACTGTGGTGCCGCCAACGGCACCCTCGAGGCCAAGCTCAAGGTTGTAGCGAAGGTCAGAACCTTGGCGCACATGGCTGCGGCCCCCACGGCTGCCACGACCACCTCCAAAAATATCACCGAAGATGTCTCCGAAGATGTCACTGAAATCNGCCGCACCGGCNCTAGTCTGGCCTTCCACGCCGGCATGACCGAATTGATCATAGCGTCCGCGCTTTTCTGTGTCTGAAAGCACTTCGAAGGCTTCATTAGCCTCTTTGAATCTTTCTTCGGCTTCAGGATTGTCGGGGTTTCGATCTGGGTGGTTTTTCATGGCCACGCGGCGATAAGCCTTCTTAATATCGGCTTCCGACGCGCCTTTATCGACACCCAACACTTCGTAATAATCCCGCTTAGACATTTAACTCGCTGTTCTGTTTATTGAAACTCAATAGCCCAAATTAAAAAAAAACCAAGTCATGGCTGAACGTCCCATGACTTAGTTCTTCACTGCGACCCACGCGCCGGCGGCGCAATGTTTTATTATTTTTCCTCTTCCTTGACTTCCTCAAACTCCGCGTCGACAGCCTCTTCACCAGCTTCAGCACCACNGGGCTCTTGGCCCCCGGCGTCTGCACCGGCTGCGGCCTGATCAGCGTATAGTTTCTGAGCAAGGTTAGTAGAAGCGTCAGTTAAGTCTTTGGTTCTGGCCTCGATGACATCTTTGTCGTCGGACTTCAGCGACTCTTCAAGTGCACTGATCGCGTCATTGATGGACTCTCTTTCCTCTTCAGTCGCCTTATCACCAGCCTCCTCGAGCGTTTTTCTGGTCGCGTGGATTAGGCCGTCTGCCGTATTGCGGGCCGAAATAAGCGCCTCGAACTTTTTATCATCTGCAGAGTGCGCCTCTGCGTCCTTGATCATCTGATCAATCTCTTTATCTGACAAACCACTTGATGCTTTGATGACTATTGACTGTTCTTTGCCGGTTGCCTTGTCCTTTGCTGATACATTCAGAATGCCGTTAGCATCGAGATCAAACGACACTTCGATCTGCGGCATACCTCTTGGCGCAGGCGGAATGTCAGACAAGTCGAATCGACCGAGAGACTTGTTCTCTCCTGCCTGCTTGCGTTCACCCTGCACAACGTGAATCGTTACGGCAGTCTGATTGTCGTCCGCAGTGGAGAATATCTGGCTCTTTTTGGTAGGAATTGTCGTGTTCTTCTCAATTAGAGAACTTGCAACGCCTCCAAGAGTCTCGATGCCTAACGTCAGTGGAGTAACATCAAGCAGCAGAACATCATTTACATCCCCAGACAGGACGGCCGCCTGAATTGCAGCGCCCATAGCGACCGCCTCGTCAGGGTTAACGTCTTTGCGAGCCTCTTTTGCGAAGAACTCCGCAACCCTATGTTGCACCATCGGCATGCGAGTTTGGCCGCCCACCAAAATGACATCGTCGATGCTGGACGCATCGAGATCTGCGTCTTTCAACGCGATTTTCACAGGGCCTAACGTGTTTTCCACCAAATCTTCTACCANTGACTCGAACTTGGCCCGGGTCAACTTCTGAACCANGTGTTTCGGCCCGCTGGCATCCGCGGTGATGTAAGGCAAATTGACTTCGGTTTGTTGCGAGGATGATAGCTCAATCTTGGCCTTTTCTGCCGCCTCTTTGAGGCGCTGAAGCGCCAGTGGGTCATTATGCAGATCCATGCCGGATTCTTTCTTNAACTCATCCGCCAGATAGTCAATCAGGCGCAAATCGAAGTCTTCGCCCCCAAGGAAGGTATCACCATTAGTCGATAGCACCTCAAATGTGTGCTCGCCATCCGTTTCGGCAATCTCAATAATCGAAATATCGAACGTTCCGCCACCGAGATCGTAAACAGCTATCGTGGAGTCGCCAGACTTTTTGTCCATTCCATACGCTAGCGCGGCTGCAGTTGGCTCGTTGATGATTCGCTTTACTTCCAGCCCAGCGATTTTCCCCGCATCTTTGGTTGCCTGGCGCTGAGAATCGTTGAAGTAGGCCGGCACCGTGACGACTGCTTCGTTTACTTCTTCACCGAGGTAGTCCTCCGCAGTTTTCCGCATCTTTTTCAGAACCTGNGCCGAAATCTGGGGAGGAGACATTTTATCGCCGCTGACCTCAACCCATGCATCACCGTTGTCGTTGGCAACAACCGAGTAGGGAACCATTTTAATGTCTTTTTGCACAACATCGTCCTTGAACTGACGCCCTATCAATCGCTTTATNGCGAACAGCGTGTTGATCGGATTTGTCACTGCTTGACGTTTCGCAGGCTGGCCTACCAAGGTCTCGCCCTCCGTGGTATAGGCGATAATAGAAGGCGTTGTTCGATCACCTTCTGCATTTTCAATGACCTTGGGCTCTCCACCGTCCAACACTGCGACNCAGGANTTNGTNGTCCCCAAATCAATACCGATTATCTTGCCCATTACTATGATCTCCAGTTATCTTCTTCGCCGGCCTCAGGGTGGCCGGCTTCTCCATGTGCTCTAAATATTTGGCCAACTCCAACAAAATCAAGGTAGCCAGGTAAAATATCCTCAATTAATCCTACGCCTTGATAGGTTCAAAATTTCGAGAACCTTTTGCGCGCAGCAAGTTTTCTAGCCCTCTTCCGCATCAGCTTCCTTGCTGACCATCACCATGGCTGGCCTGATAACGCGACCATGCAGAGTGTAGCCTTTTTGCATCACCGCAATTACAGTGTTGGGCTCCACATTNGGACTCTCCTGAATCGTCATCGCCTGATGTAGGTCAGGATCAAAAGGCTCACCTAGAGGGTCCACTGCTTCGATATTAAACCGGCTGAAGCAGTCGGAAAAACTCTTCAGCGTGAGATCAACGCCCTCATAAATTGCTTTAACCGCCTCATCTTCATGGTCCGCAGCAGCAGCAAGAGCTCGCTCTAGGTTGTCCATAACAGTTAGGAGTTCGCTGCTAAACTTTTCCTGGCCAAATTTATGAGCCTTTTCCACGTCCAGCTCGGTTCTGCGGCGCAAGTTCTGCATTTCCGCCTGAGCTCGAAGTAGATCGTCTCGCGCTTGCTCGGCCTCAGATTCAACTTCTGCAAGTTTAGCGAGCGCCAGCTCCAGCTCTGCATTGGCGGTCGCCTGTGTCTCGTTTGGCTCGTTAACCGGATCCTGCTGATCAGTAACCGTGGGTGGGATTTCCTCGCCGGGATCTTTATGCAGCTCGTTACTCATGCCCGTCATTGCCTCAAATTTCAAATAATATTAGCTAAAACAGATAGTTATAAACCGTATGGTCGCCCGGCTACTCACCGCGGCCTGCCTGTCCAAAAGCGCTTTATATATGGGGTCACAGCAACGGGATTCAACCACCTTCACGCGATACCCTAGGATCAGTGTCACATAAATCAAAAGAACGGGAATTAGTGAAAAACAATGGTGTCATACAATATACTTTCAACCATGTTGTCTCATCTCAGTATAAAAAATTACGCNACCGTNGAGTCTCTGGAAATTGAATTTCAGCCNGGNATGAGCNTCATTACTGGCGAAACNGGTGCGGGCAAATCGATTATTCTNGGAGCCCTGGGATTAACTCTCGGAGACCGTGCNGACAAAACNATCGTTCGGCCTGGCGCAAANCGCGCTGACATCGTGGCAGAATTNTCGATCAANGAGATTCAGTCAGCCCAGNACTGGCTCGCAGAAAACGATTTGATAATGGAGTCGGATCCACACCAGTGTCTGCTGCGNAGAGTTGTCAGTCACGACGNTCGCTCCCGCGGGTATATCAATGGATCGCCGGTAGCCCTTACTAGCCTGAAATATCTGGGCCACATGCTTATGAATATACACAGCCAACATGAACATCATTCCCTACTAAAGCGCTCGACCCATCAGCGCTTACTGGATGATTTCGGAGTGGATCAGAAGCTTCGCAGCAATCTGCTATCGACCTGGAAAAAGTGGCAGACCAATCACCATGATCTTGGTCTTCTCAGAGATCAAACCACTGCATTATCCGCAAAGGCGCAACTGCTCTCCTATCAATTATCAGAATTGGAAGAGTTGGGTATTAAGGATGATGAAGTTGAGAAGTTGGACACCGAATTCAGAGCCCTCAGCCATGCCGATGAAACTCTAAGCGTTGTGCACGAAGCAATTGAACAGTGTTGTGATGAGGAACAGTCAATAGCCAACAAGATTTCAACGATCACGCAGCGCCTGCGCGGTCTCAATGCGAATGCTCTAGAGCTGAAGCCCGCAATTTCGCTTATGGAAGCCGCTGAAATTGAGCTCAGTGAAGGCATCAATGAATTGCGCAGTTTTGGCGAGGGATTTCAGGCTGACCCGGTTCGCCTTGATGCAGTGAACCGTCGACTTGGCGCTCTGCACGATTTGGCTCGCAAGCACAAAGTTCCTGTCAATGNACTGGGCCAGCTGATGCTGGATCTGCGGGGCCAGTTGTCCAGATTTGAGAGTTCCGACGCCGAATTGGAAAAACTGCAAGCCAACGACCTTTTACTGCGAGAGCAATACAAAAAGTTAGCCTCTGAAATGTCCACGCATAGGCATCGCGCTGCCAAAAAATTAGACGAAGCGGTCAACAGCGAACTCAAGCAACTCGGCATGCCCCATGCCGAGTTGAGTGTGACGCTTACTGAAACCGATGGTGATACCCCATCCCAACAGGGACTCGAAAGCGTGGAGTTCTTGGTAAGCACAAATCCGGGGCAGCCAGCTAATCCTTTGGTAAAAGTCGCCTCCGGAGGCGAGCTGTCAAGAATTAGTCTGGCCATTCAAGTCATTACCGCTCAGACCTCAGAGACGCCAAGTCTAGTTTTTGATGAGGTGGATGTCGGCATCAGCGGCGGTATTGCGAAAGTTGTGGGAGAAATGCTGCGACAACTCGGGGAAACCACGCAAATTCTATGCGTGACTCATCAAGCTCAAGTAGCCGGTCAGGGGCACCACCACTTTCGCGTTAGTAAAAGGCTCCAGTCAGATACATCGGTGACATCTGTAATGGCCCTAGAAGGCCGTCAGATCGTCGAGGAAATTGCTAGAATGCTGGCAGGAGAGGATCTCAGCGAAGAATCTTTGGCCCACGCTCACAGGCTGGTTGCTAATCTCAACTAGCGAAGCGATTGGAATCACTGTTTTAAAGACAACTAAAGCAAAACATAGGGTAGCTTTACTTCGTTTCTGCTTGGCACGCTGCACAGATACCGTACAGGTACATGCTGTGATCAGTGATTTTGTAGCCGAATTTTTGAGCGATTCTCTCCTGTTGCTGCTCGATAGTGTGGTCAAAAAATTCTTCCACCTTGCCGCAACTATCACAAACAATATGATCATGATGGTCATCCGACATCAACTCGAACACTGAGTGGCCGCCTTCGAAGTGATGCCGTGACACTAGGCCCGCGGATTCAAACTGGGTAAGTACCCGGTAAACAGTTGCAAGCCCAACATCCTCTTCCGCTTCAATCAAGGCCTTGTAGACATCTTCAGCGCTAAGATGTTTGGTATCGGAGTTTTCGAGAATTTGGAGAATTTTCACCCTTGGCAAAGTGACCTTGAGGCCGACTGCGCGAAGTTCCTGATTTTCGGAGCTCATTTTACACCTCACTTTGCACGGCGGCTGTTAGCTTAAAGAAAACCGACTGTTTTTGTTGTTGATTTTAATTTTCGATAACTTAGCAACGCATAGATTGCGAGTTTAATTCCGACGGCAATCGGGCTATTATGCCG
Organism: Gammaproteobacteria bacterium; assembly: GCA_002719575.1. Lineage (GTDB taxonomy): Bacteria > Pseudomonadota > Gammaproteobacteria > Pseudomonadales > Pseudohongiellaceae > UBA9145. The sequence continues at coordinate 16,063 of PBHS01000044.1, forward strand.
GCTCTTTTCTTGAGTGAAAAGGACAGAATCCCACTATACGAACTGCATATCCAGATGAAAACCATCAGAGAACAGAAGTACCCCAGCCATAAACGATACAGGCGCTTTCGAGCGCTTTTGCTTTTTGGCGTTGCCTTGCTCGCCTCCTGCAACAATATGGGTTCAATGGATTTCCCCGGGGTCTATAAAATCGGAATCGCACAAGGCAATATCATCACTCAAGAGATGGTAGATCAACTCCGTCCAGGAATGAGCAAACGTCAGGTGGTTTTTGTTATGGGCACCCCACTGGTCCGAGACCCGTATCATCAAGATCGTTGGGACTACATTTACAACTTCCAGCCAGGTGGCGGGGTTCGCGGACAGGAGCGCATTTCGGTCTTCTTCATTGATGATGAACTAGTAAAATTCTCCGGCGACTTCGCCCCAAAAGATTCGGTGGTTCCTATAGATTCAATGGTTCCTATTCAGGGAATTAACGACGGCTAGCTTGGAGCCGTGCTACCAACACGACAATCAAGAAGTAATTTTTCAAAATCTTCAATTAACTCAGCCTGCCGACTTATGACTTCGACACGGCTGTCTGGCATAAAATTAAATCGGAGCTGCGTAACCACATCATCGACTTTATTAAATCCTATAAAACCTTCAGTTGTAATAAAAACTCCTTTCAACCGTTCTACATCCAATCCCTGAATAAGTGAAAGCAGCTTAACAGAATCAAACTGCCAGCCAGGATTGAATATCCAACCGCGACTAAAGAACCCCTCTCCGGCATTTTCTGCGCTTACGAAACCCTCTGTTGGCGTCTCCAGCGTTGGTGGTAAGGCAGACGAAGTATTTGCTGGTGCAAGGTCGCGATAAGCATTTTNATTTGTTTCACTCGCCGCTAGCGAAAGCCATTCTGGTTCTACAGCACCATGTCTGACCTGATAAATCTGCTTGTGATCACGGCCAAATTTTTCATAAACATATTTTTCAAGCGAAGGAAAATCCTGCGGTCGGTAAAGGTCACACTTGTTAGCAATTATTACTTCCGCAATTTCAATTTGCTGATTGAAAGTCTCATGAGAAGTATACCTAGTATCGTTGATTTTCCTCGCATCAACCAGCGTCAGCGTGGCCTGGAGGTTAAGCGCCTTACGGTAGTATTCACCAGACAGAATAGCTAGCACNTCCTTGGGGTGCCCCAGCCCTGTTGGCTCTATTAGCAGTCGGTGTGGTTTTGACTTCTGAAGCAACAGGTTTAATGCAGCCTGCATTGGTAGACCGTTAGTGCAACACATACAGCCGCCAGGAACCTGACTTATCGTGACGCCGCTCTCATTGCTTCCCGCTTCGGCAAATAAACTGGAATCAATACCGACTTCGCCAAACTCATTAACCAAGACAGCCCAACTCTCTTCGTCCGGTTTCTTGGAAAGAAATTCTCGAATCACTGTTGTTTTACCGACACCGAGAAAACCTGTGATGATGTTAGTTGGAACCTGAGTAATGAAGTCTTTACTCGCAGTATTTGGCATCACTCATCCGGAATCATCAAGGGAACGGCAACTCTCGCTGCGGCCAAGCAGGAAATTTTGAAAATGTGCATACGCAATGAATATGGTTCCCACTACAGTCACTAGCTTCTCGCCAATTTCGCCTAAAGTTTCTTTACCGATTATCAGGACACTTAACAGCACGAAAAGACCGAGAAGCCCTGTAATCGCGACAGCATACTTACCATGCTTGCGGAATCCTAACGAAAGCGCAAATATGCTGGTTGGTAAAACAAACATTGCGATTCCAAAGTGAATCCGTTCGTCCTCCAAGAAAGCTGCGCCTAGTGATTGTAACAGCAGAATAGGCAGCAAGCTCACCAAACAATGTGCGACACAAACGAGAGAAAGGCCAATGGCTGCAGTGTCCAGAGTTGTTTGAGAATTTTGCATTTACCCCAGCCTTAACGAAATTGGGCGAAGCGAACGAAAGTTTTTCAGGTAGCAACACAATGAATAGTCGCGCAGGTGCAAAAGGCTACTCTCGCTCATTATGTTATATTATAACATGATTGTGCAGTTTTAGCCATGCTTGATAACGACGCCGTGGCAACAACAATCGAATTAACTTGACGCATCGAATGGCAGCGCGCTTCGCTTGGTTCACGAAGGCATTGAACAATTTAGCCTAGCAGATTCTGCACACCTCCCGTATTAAAGATCTTCCTCCAAAACCAGGCCTCATTATCGCAGCCGGCGTAAGAAAGCATTGCTGCCGACAAGTCGATAGCCGATGCAGGAGAGATTGCCATATATCAGCGACAGGTCCAATCTTGGCTGCCTACCCCAATGTTTTTGAGGTGCCTACGGAAATTCGCGTACCTTCAGAATTTAGAGCAAGATAAAAACAAGTCTTTCGTCCAGTGTGGCAGGCACTACCTTGTTGATTTACTTGACAGAGAATTGCGTCTCCATCACAGTCAAAGCTTATCGACTCGACTCGTTGGTAGTGACCGCTTGATTCCCCTTTCACCCAAAGCATCTGTCTACTGCGAGACCAGTAAGTCATCAGTCCTGTACTTATGGTCTTTTCCAAAGCAAGCCGATTCATCCAAGCCAGCATCAGAACAGTCCCGGTTTTCGATTCCTGTGCAATAACTGGTATCAACCCCGCATCATTGAATACAAGCCTGCCAACTATATCGGAAAAAAAGACATCATCACCCGGCGCAAGATTCTCCAGCGCCTTAAAGAACTCTTTGTCAGAGGCATTCATCATTTTGTTTCCATACATTCGCGATCTATTCAGTGTCTGTCCGCTTTTAATCCCTCAAGTCGCTAGTTTGACGGCAAGTCGTTGCAGAAAGGAAAGTTAGCGTTAAACTTAACGCAATAGTCAACAAGAGGATACTAATCTCGAAGATCAGTCATTCGCAGGGTACTCAAACAACTCGAATCACATTGGTTGAATGTTCCAATAGTGATTCTCCAACAAGGAACTAGTTTAGAGTATAGCCCCTCGGGTTGTAAGGCTAATACGGTACAGCCCGGTGCGGGCAGTCATGTACAAAACGGAACCGTCGCCACCCCAGGCGACATTGGCCGGCAACTCAGGCGGATTTATATTACCAAGGTGATTACCTTCGTTATCAAGCACCCATACACCACCAGGGCCGGTGGCAAAGATATTGCCATTAACATCGACCTTCATTCCGTCTGCTGCTCCCGCAGCATCGCGATCGTTAACATCGAAAAAGATTCGCTGATCAGAAAGCTCACCTGAATCGGTGACATCGTAGGCATACCAAACTTTGTTATTCCCATCGGAATTCGCCACATAGAGCGTACGCTCATCCAGAGAAAACGAAATACCATTTGGACGGGACTGGGCTTTCTCTAATAGTTGAAGCTCTCCAGATTCGGGGTATAAACGATAAATTCCATTGAAATCGAGTTCTCGCAAAGGGTCTGATTCTAGCCGGGCCAAGCCATAAGAAGGGTCGGTAAAATACAGCCAACCATTCGAATGCCATACCGAATCGTTCGGGCTGTTAAGACGACTGAAGCCATAACTATGAGCCAAAATGGTCCGACTGCCGTTGACTTCGATGCGGGAAACAAGCCGGTTGCCATGCTCCATCAGTACCAAGCGGCCTTGTCGATCAATTGTCAGTCCATTCGCGCCTACAGACTCATGCGCGGCTTCTCCTTCAAATACGGGCTGGAGAAATGTTTTCAACCCTTCCTCATCACTCCACGTATGAATCGCGTTGTTACGCAGATCGCTGAAATACAGGCGGTTGCCACGCCGGTCCCATACTGGACCCTCAGTGAAAACGAAGCCTCCCGCAAGTTTCTCGATCTTAGCTCCATGTGGCACAAGAGCATCAAACGCCGGATCAACGCGCACAATACTTCCGCTGTTATCTGGTCCGACCCCACCCCCTGATACTTCAGTGGTCTCTCCACTGCACGCATGCAAAAAACTAGCCCAGAGGCACATAATTGCAAAACGATTAAATAGATTCATGTTTTCCCCCAAGGCTCGGGGCATGCATTGTCGAGAGTTACTTAAGCGCCCCGAAGCAGTAAAGACTTAATGCTATAGATCACGCCAATTGCCGATCAATGCAACGCAAAATTTGTGAGTTCTGGACGATCTCACTTCTGGTTCTTCTGTTTAGTAAATCATCAGATGCTTGCCAACAAATATCTAGGACGCAGCTCGCTTTTCTTTTTCAGGCTGACAGCGGAAACATAAGCCCATGAGCTCAACAGTTTCAGACCTAATTTTGAAATTCTCTGCCTGCGCAGCCCGCTCCAGCCACGAGCTGACTTCTGAGTTCTCTATCTCCTTGATCTCCGAGCAAGCTTCGCAGATGAGGAAGTGGCCATTGTGCTCTGTGTCTGGTTGACTGCAGCCCACGTAAGCGTTCAGGGACTCAATCTTGTGAACCAGGCCACGCTCTTGCAAGAAGTCAAGCGTACGATAGACAGTAGTCGGCGCAACTCCACTTCGTATGCTCGATAGCGTTGCTAGTAAATCATAAGCCTTTGCTGGCTTGTGTTCTGCCCAAACGAGCTCTAGCACTTGCCTGCGTAGGCCCGTAAACCGCTCTCCGTCTTCAGCGCACCGTTTCTCCGCACGTGATAACGCGGTCTGTATACATGCGCTGTGATCGTGCTGCACACTTCTTTTGGTACTCCGCTGATGATGACTCGTTTTGCTCATAACATACTCGCCGTGCTATCCACTTAGGAGGCCACTCAGAACACCGATCTCAAGCGCTGGGCAGCACAACGCTCGGTGAAGATGATATACCATAGCTTGAAGCGTGTCTCGAAAGCCTTTCTACTACCTGCTACTCCCTTTCAAACGTTACCTTGTAGGTGAATCAGATTTCCAGGAGTGCTGTCAGCCGCTTCGATCTGGATCGTCTAAGCCATATTCTTCCAAGACTTCGGCGTCAAGCCCGGTAGACCGCGGCTGCGCGCTTCACCACCGCATCGACCTGAGCGTTTGCCATATTGGAAAACAGCGAATTGGCAGCGACGTTCAACAGAGATCGAGAGAATTCGAACCGCATTTCCAGCGAAACTTTGCAGGCATCGTCGCCAAGCGCTTCAAAGCACCACTTCGCAGAGAATTCCGTGAAGTCTCCGTCTATCAAGAACATAGCAATTTTAGAAGGGCGCTCAAGCTTGTTGCGGGTAGTCAACCGCTGCTCAATTCCAGCAGCTCCTAGATGCAGCTCCCCCACTACTTCGCCGTCTCTCTCCTCCACCACCCGAGCACCTCGGCAACCAGGCATGAAGCTGGGGTAAGCCTCGATGTCATTGACCAAATCGAACATCTTTTCAGCAGAGTGGTGGACCAGGGCGCTGCGCTGTATGTGTTGCACGAGAGTGGGTTAACTCAGATAAATCTGGTTAACCGTGCTCAGGAAAACCACCAGGAGCACAACCGGAATTACCGTGCCCAACGAGAGATTGATGTATTTTTCCAACCAAGATCCCGCGTAGCTGTCATCGCCGATCACCAACTCCTCTGTGAGGCCGCTGAATTTCCAACGGTAAGCGCAAAACAAACAAACCGTGAAGCCGACGAAAGGCAGGATTGTTTCATAAAAAACATCGGAAACCAGATCAAAGAATGATTTGCTCACNCCACCATAGGTNGTGAAGTTCGTGAAGAAATCAGANATACCCAGTGACATGGTGGCTGGAATAGCAAANAAAGTTANAAGCCCCGCTTGGAATAGNACNGCTTTTNTTCTTGACATACCCAGTTCATCTATCCAACAGGCAATAGGAATCTCAATAATCGACACCATTGAGGTGAGCGCAGCAAAAAAAACGAGTAAAAAAAAGATTTCCGCGACAACACTCGCACCAACATAACCGACAGCGTCCTGCATGGAGAGAAAAATCTGGGGCAGAAAATCAAAAATCAACCCTACGCTGCTAGTAGACAGATCGGCTGTATTAGTATTCGAATCAAACGCGAAAATAGCTGGCAAAATAAGCAGCCCCGCACAGAAGGCAATGGCGGTATCGGCTACGGCGACCATTCGGGTCGAGTCGGCAATGTTGTCGGAACGTGAGAAATAAGAGCCGTAAGTTATGAGGATACCCATACCCAGCGACAGTGAGAAAAACGCCTGGGACAGTGCTCCATTAACAGTAGCTAGCGTAAGCCTGCTGAAGTCAGGAACCAAATAATACGTGACACCACTGAATGCATTTTCAAGTGTCAGCACAAAACACACGAGGGCGATCAGCATTACGGCGAGCGCCGGCATAAGCACACGGGCAAGACGCTCGATACCGCCTTTCACTCCGCCAAGCAAGATGGTAAACATCACAAGCAAAAGGACAACGAGATAACCGAAAAGCGAAGGTCTGGCAACCACTTCTGCAAAATTGCCGGGCCGAGAGAGTGCTGCCAAATTTCCCGTCGCAATTTCCTTGATGTAGACAACTAACCAAACGGTGATCACAGTATAAAATACAGCAATCATGAATGGCGTAAGAATGGCTAGCATGCCAGCAAGCCGCCAATGCACCCGACCGCCAGAAAGTTCAGAAAATGCGCCCACCGGGTTTCTGGTCGTGCGCCTTCCCATGGCAATCTCAGCCACCATGACCGGATAGCAGATAAAGGCAATAAACAGTAAATAAATAAAGAGAAATGCGGCACCGCCATTCTTCGAGGCCATGACAGGGAATGCCACAAGGTTGCCGAGCCCCACAGCAGAACCTGCTGCTGCTAGGATAAAACCCAACTTTGAGCTGAACTGACCCCTATCCCGAGCCATTGGAACCCCCCTTTGCAGCAGAACTCACGTTGTAATGATGTCTCAATTAACTTGATTCTATCAATCGCCTCCTCGAAAGCATAATTAAGGAGATTATAGAGCTGTCATGAGATTAGCATCCCCACTGCAGGAACGCGCTATAATAAAGGGATGGCCAAAACAAAGAAAACAAAAATCCCTAACAACGTGATCGTGAACAACAAAAAAGCACGCCACGA
>PBHS01000045.1 GCA_002719575.1 Gammaproteobacteria bacterium
TCGTGGGCGACGTAATGGGCACAGGCTCATCTCGAAAATCTGCGACCAACTCCGTACTTTGGTATATCGGTGACGATATCCCTTTCATTCCCAACAAAAGAGATGGTGGGATATGTATTGCGGGGAAAATTGCGCCAATCTTTTTCAACACGATGGAAGATGCAGGCGCTCTGCCTTTTGAGTGCGATGTTGACGATCTCAGTACCGGGGACATCATCGACATTCGCGTTTATGACGGAAAACTGATTCGCCATGAATCCGGAGAAGAAATTACACAATTCACACTCAAGACTGATGTAATTTTAGACGAAGTGCGCGCTGGCGGACGGATACCACTTATCATCGGTCGCGGCCTGACACAGAAGGCACGTGAATATCTTGGCCTCGGCCCATCAGCGGTTTTCCGGTCACCGGTCGACGGGCAGCAATCCGATAAAGGATACACTCTGGCTCAAAAAATGGTGGGCAGAGCGTGTGGCGTCGAAGGAATCCGGCCGGGCAGTTACTGTGAACCCAGAATGACAACCGTTGGGAGTCAAGATACTACGGGGCCAATGACAAGGGATGAATTGAAAGATCTCGCCTGTCTCGGCTTCTCCGCAGATCTAGTAATGCAATCGTTTTGTCATACTGCGGCATATCCCAAGCCTGTGGATATCGATACGCAGCATAATCTGCCTGACTTTATGCACACTCGCGGAGGCGTCGCCCTGCGTCCGGGCGACGGCATCATTCATTCTTGGCTGAATCGGATGCTGCTTCCAGATACTGTCGGGACCGGGGGCGACTCTCACACACGCTTTCCGATTGGAATATCTTTTCCTGCCGGATCCGGCCTTGTGGCGTTCGCGGCAGCAACCGGAGTTATGCCTCTGGATATGCCCGAATCCGTCTTGGTGCGTTTCACGGGCAACATGCAACCGGGCATCACACTGAGAGATTTAGTAAACGCAATTCCGTATGCCGCAATACAAAGCGGTGATCTCACCGTTGAAAAGAAGGGAAAGAAAAATATCTTCTCCGGCCGGATTCTTGAAATAGAAGGACTCCCTAATCTCAAGGTAGAGCAAGCATTTGAGCTTTCTGATGCCTCTGCAGAACGTTCCGCCGGTGGATGCACAATTCGGCTGAATAAGGAGCCCATAGTTGAATACTTCAAAAGCAATGTAACACTGTTGCGCTGGATGATCGACAACGGCTATCAGGATTCGAGAACACTGGAAAGACGCGCGCAGGCCATGGAGGCGTGGTTGGCCGATCCGCAACTGATGGAACCTGATACAGATGCGGAATATCATAAGATCATCGAAATAGATCTGAACGATATTACGGAGCCGCTGCTCGCCTGCCCAAACGACCCTGATGACGTCAAGCCATTGTCCGAAGTGCAAGGAACCCATATCGATGAAGTGTTTATTGGCTCATGCATGACGAACATCGGCAATTTCCGCGCTGCAGCGGAGGTGCTCAAGCAAGTCGACGGTAATTTGCCGACGAGGCTTTGGGTAGCACCACCAACGAAAATGGATGAACACCAGCTCACCGAAGAAGGCATCTACAACATTTTCGGTACCTCCGGTGCAAGGACCGAAATGCCTGGATGCTCCCTATGCATGGGCAATCAAGCAAGAGTGGCACCAAACTCTAGTGTAATTTCGACCTCAACAAGGAATTTTCCTAACCGGCTTGGTCAGGGGGCGAATGTTTATCTGGCATCCGCAGAACTCGCGGCTGTGAGCTCAGCACTAGGCAAGATTCCCACGATGGATGAATACATGGCATACATGTCCTCGATCGATACTATGAAGGCTGAGATATATCGGTATCTAAACTTTGATGAAATAGACAGTTTTCAGCAGGCAGCCGAAAGGGCAAAGCTCATTCCTGCCACCAACATTGCGGACGCAGCGCAGACATAAGGACCGGCAGTTCACGTTGTGTTGAAACTTTAAGTTTGACGTGCGGTGTTTGCCATGCCCGCCGAGTTGCTTGCTGTACCAGAAAGCCAGTGATTTCAGCTGAAAAGCCCTTGGTTGCAGTAAACGACTCTCAAGACATATTGATCGTACTTTTCTCTACCACCTCATAGACATCTTTTGAGAGGCTTGAGATTGATTTTATTCTTAACAATTGAGATTGCATGAGTCTTTGGTGGTCCTCATCGAACTTCTTCCAGCAAGTGAGTGGGTTCAGCAACCGCGCCGCGACTTGTGGGTTAACACTATCCAGTGCAATGACCTGATCGGCCAAAAACTCGTACCCTGTCCCGGAAGCCTCGTGAAAACCAAGGTGGTTTTGGCTGCAAAAAGCACCGATCAAAGCACGCACTTTGTTTGGGTTTTTAAACTCGAAGGCGGGGTGCGCAATCAGTGACTTCACTGAGCGCAGTGCTTCGGGCCTCTGCACCACAGCTTGAACACTCAGCCACTGATTGACTACCAGTGGTTCATCGCGCCATCGATCATAAAAATCGGTTAATGCGTGACTCGCGAGCTCCTCGGTTGCAGTTTGTTTAGCCTCAACCAACATTCGTAGTGCGGCAAGTTGATCAGTCATGTTATTCGCAGATTGAAATTGCTGGTGAACCACTTTGGCCCAACGTTCCTCATTTGCCCGAAGTAGATAACTGAGACTCAGGTTTCGCAAAGCCCTATTTGCAATGGACTCTGCGTCAGCTCGGTATTCTGAAGTAGCCGGAATTCTGCTAAATAGTTCAGCAAAGCGATCGGCCAGCCCTTTAGAAATAAAAGCCAGAAGTGATTCGCGTGCATTGTATATTGACTCGACATGAGCCACTTTGGCTTGCTCTATCAACGCGCCAAGCTTAGGCAAGCTCAGTAGGTGCGCGAGCATTGCGCGATCATGATGCTCATCGGCTAATGCGGAAGTCAGAATAGCATGAAAAGCACCGAGTAGAAGCTGACCTGCTTCAACGACTGAATTACCAGATTGGACCGAATCTAACACCCTTATTGCGAGCATTTGAGCGGCATTCCATCGATTAAAACCATCTTCATCGTGCGAGATAAGCAGTGCTAGAGCATCCTGTGAGTAGTCATAATTTAAGCGGACTGGAGCCGAAAAACCCCTCAAGAGGGAGGGAACTGGTTCGTTATCTATTTCATTGAAAGTGAATTGCTGGTCCGAATCTGTAATGTGCAATACTTCGTCGGTCTTGGCTCCAGAAAGTCCTGCACCTGATAATAAAAGAGGTCTGCCAAGTTGATCGAGCAAGCCTATCCGCAGCGGGATATGAAAGGGCTGCTTATCAGGTTGACCAGGCGTAGCCGGGCAAGATTGCCTTACTCGTAACGTGAAGGTTCTGTTGGGCTTAGAATATTCACCACTGACAGTCAGAACCGGTGTTCCTGCTTGTGAATACCACCGTCTAAATTGCTCCAGATCTAAGCTCGAGGACTCTTCCATCGCCCGGACGAAGTCTTCTGTCGTAACAGCATGCCCGTCATGACGATTAAAGAACAAATCACTACCTCTTCTAAAACTTTCTTCACCAACAAGCAGGCTAATCATGCGAACAACTTCTGCGCCTTTTTCATATATTGTTACCGTATAAAAATTAGAAATTTCCATGTAGGAATCCGGTCTCACAGAATGCGCCATTGGCCCGGCATCTTCGGCGAACTGCACAGTCCTCAAAAATGAGACATCCTCCACCCGCTTGACGGAGCGCGAGCCCATATCCGCGGAGAACTCGGAATCTCTGAATACGGTAAACCCTTCTTTGAGGCTTAACTGGAACCAATCTCTGCAAGTCACTCGATTGCCGGACCAATTGTGAAAATATTCATGGGCCACCACCGCCTCTACACGCTGGAATGCCTGATCAGTTTGCGTCAATGGGTTAGCAAGAACGCAAGAGGTATTGAAAATATTCAACCCTTTGTTCTCCATTGCCCCCATATTAAAGTCGTCAACGGCAACTATCATGAAGACATCTAAATCATATTCGCGACCATACATCTCCTCGTCCCACCGCATAGCCCGTTTCAGCGAATCCATGGCGTGATCAATCTTATCCAAATCTTTTCGCTCCACGTAGATCTGCAGAGTAACCTCACGACCNCTGCANGTGGTGAACTTGTCATTGATATNCTCAAGNTCNCCAGCAACNAGNGCAAACAAATAGCTCGGTTTTTTNAATGGGTCCTCCCATTTNACCCAATGGCGGGTTGGGTCGCNCTCCANNGGGCCGCTNGCAANACAATTTCCGTTGGATAGCAATATAGGATATCGCCCAGCGTCCGCTACAATCGTCGTTGAGAAACGGCTCATCACATCTGGACGGTCAAGGTAATAGGTGATTCGCCGAAAGCCCTCTGCTTCACATTGGGTGCAAAACATGTGGCCTGATTTATATAAACCTTCGAGCGCAGTGTTACTTTGCGGCTCAATCNTTGTGCGGCAAAACAGCGTGAATCGCCTAGCTTTTGCACCAAGGATTTTATTTATTGCTAAAATTGTAAGGTTCTCATCGCTTAAGACATACTGATCTTTCGTCAGAACTGTTTCATTTAGTCTCAGTTCTTCAAGATGGATGTTTCTACCGTGCAGAATTAAGTCCTGCGACGAGCATAATCTGCGAATGCTGAGCGTGGATTCAACGATTGCATAATCCTCGAACAAATCGAAACGCAAATGAGTTCCGTCGATGCCGAATTCCGGTGCCTGATAATCTCTCAGATGGACTGTTCTAGCGTCCTCATGTCTCATAATATTCCTTGTGTGCAACAGTAAAACTGGCTTTACAGCTAGACGAAGCCTCAGGCCTGAAGCTCTACCTCGTAACCGGAAAAGCGACGCAGATTTATCACGCCGGAATCTAGAATCAGATATTGCCCTTTAATACCCTCAAGGGTTCCAAATACAANCGGCTCTTTGTCAAANCTCAGAGAATTTATCTCNNTCGGATANCTTCCTATCGGATAAAAAATGCTTACTGGGTCAATACCTTTCAATATGCTGATAGAAAGAAATCCAAATCTTTCAGTGAGTTGTCTTATGTCTTCCTTACAATCGGCAAGCAACCTGTCTCGCTCAACAGCCAAATCTAGCTCAGATGCTCTTCCTTTTAGCATATCGCGCCAGTTTGTTTTGTCCGCCACATGCTGCTTGAACGCCATCTCAAGCTCACCAGACTGCAGCCTACTGCGCACCCGAATAATCGCCAGTGCCTGTGTAGCCCCTTGATCTATCCAGCGAGTGGGGATCTGTGTCATTCTTGTTATACCAACCTTAAGACCTGATGAGTTCGCCAAATAAACAACGTGGCTCTGCATGCAATGTCCATCTTGACATCTGCATTTCTCAGGGCGTATCAAACAAGTGAACCACTGTTCCAACCTTTTAAAACAAGGGTAGCAATACCCTTGGTTAAAACTTTTTTTTGTTTTTCGACCACACTCAATGCAAAAGATATTACCACTGAAATTTAGCCTGACTTTCCTCCCCAGAAGCGGATTGAGCGCAATCTCGTTGTCACCTAATCTAGCACTGTAGCTGACAGGATTATAAAACCGACTGCGCATTTTTCGAACAACACCGCTGGCAATCACGTTCAATGCTTGTCCTCCTGCTGAGTTTGCATAATCGTGATAGTTTTGAAACTCGAATTCTTATTTTGGCAATCAGCTTTTAGCGGGGTTCCAGTCCGTTCGTGGCTTTCGAGATGATGAGCTTCGTAGAGAATGAGTAATTGCATGCACTGATTAAGCTGCTCTTTACTCATTCGCTCCTGTTCATTCCAACGACCCAGGGCGATTGCCTCTTTGAGTCTTTCGTAAATTTCGGGGGAAATTCTGGCAATAAGCATTTCAACAGTACACGGCGGAGTCTCAAGAAAGTCCAGTAAAGTCTCATCAAGAGTCACGATCATTCCCCCTCTCAGAAATCGGCCTGCCCAAAAGATCAACTCTCTTTATGTATCGATAGTAAAACGCAAAAACCGAGCCCACCGTGAGTCCAGAAATCAAGCCGCCAACATGAGCGGCAGTCGCTATTGTAGAAGAAGCAAAAACTTCCATAAAAACGAGGCCCACTACAAATGCGACAAACATTTTTGTGGAGATCAAAAGGCCTGAATTGGGGACGCTCTTAGAAAGCGTCCAAGCAAACCCCACCAGACCATAGATCACTCCGGACATTCCTCCAAAATTGTTATAGCCTAATTGCCAATACTGAGCGGTATTTCCCACAAAAGCGGTGACTATCACCAGCAACGCAAATTCCCACCAAGAAATCATATTTTCAAGCTGTCGACCGAAATACCAAAGCCACAGCAGATTAAAAACCAAATGAAGCTCGCCGAAGTGAAGCAACATCGGCGTCAATGTTCTGAGGACGGTGCCCAGGGAATTAATCTCCGCCAGAAATCCAATAAGACTGGCATTCGTCAGCAATGGATAAAACAAATAGCGAACGCTGCTCGTATTGCTCCCCATGCCCGTAACTAACGCCACACCAATACAAGCGATCACTAGAAACCAAGTAAGTGGGCAACGCCGAAAAGCAAAGAAGCCTATTTGCAATAGTTGACTAGGCTTTAGAACCAAAAAATTTGCACTGCTTGCGTTTGATCCATCTGTTTCGGTCTGATGAAGCGCAGATTTTAGCCACTGCGCCAACCGCTGTTTAACTGCTTGCACGTCATTTTCTGAATACACCCAAATTGTTTGCCGCCCCGATTCTTCGACAACACGATGAGGAATTCCAGCTAAAGTCAGTGTTTGGCTGAAACGCGACAAGTCAAGTGATATATCAATGCTGACGGCCCTAATCATCTGAGTTAGCGAGCCTACTGCCCCAACCCAGTTTGCTGCGACAAGCCTGATAAAAAGTATGATTAAGTGGATGGATCAGTAGCAGCGGGGATCGTTTTTTTGTGATAACAATTGCTTCGCCTGCTTGTGCTGTATGACACACCTCGCCATCACAACTTAAAAGCGGGCGATACAACGCGCGCCTCGCTACGACTAACTTTATTTCGCTCTGCCCATCAACCACTATAGGACGGGAACTGAGTGAATGCGGGTACATGGGCACCAGCACAATGGCGTTAAGATCGGGATGCATTATGGGCCCCCCGGCCGACAGGGCATAAGCGGTCGACCCTGTGGGCGTGGCTGCGATCAAGCCATCAGATTCCTGTGAATATACGAAACGGTCCTCGACAAAAAGTTCAAATTCGATCATCTGAGCCGCCTGCCCGGGATGGAGAACCACATCGTTCAAGGCGGACGCGAGCGCATGCCGTTGACCGTTTTTAATGTAGGAAACATCAAGCAGAAATCGCTCCTCAACCGTATAGTCACCAGCCAGAACTGCGGATAGCTGCTCCTCTAGCTCATCGGGAAGAACATCAGTGAGAAAACCCAGTTTGCCTCGATTTATTCCTATTACGGGTACATCATCTGGTACGACGAACTTGGCCATCTTAAGCATACTGCCGTCGCCGCCCACCACGATAACCAGATCGCAATTCGCGGACAGCATCTCTCTATCCACAAGTTCATAGCCGGGAGAGGCCGCTAACTTAGCCGTCGTCGAGTCCATGATGACAGTCACGTTCTGATCGGAAAGAAACTTTAAAAGCCGCGCGCAAGTCTCTGCAACACCCGTATGGCCGGGACGTCCGACGATGGCAATTCTGTTAAACTTGCTCATAGATGATCATACGCCTGCTCTTTACACGTCGATTATAGCACGTTCATAGCGCCGCTCAGTCGGCTGCTTCGCAGTTTGCCACCAAAGANTGCAGCCGCGTCGTCACCGCGAGCATGGNGATAGAACGCTNANGTACGATCTAGGTTGGTACGTGGGAGACGCCNNACAATAATAGATCAATATTACTTCNTNATCTTCNTTTANTTTGCCCAACTGAAGTTCTCGATTTAGCCAACAGAGCAACTTNCTGCAAGAAAACAGNCCTAGCAAAAATATCATGATGATCTGCAAAATCAGAGANAANATTGCCNAGCTCNNAGCAANTGTTTGCTTGAATACCAAAACGACAGTCATCAACTACTCTCCGAGTTATTCCGCGGGNTCGTTATCTAGCCTNTGTCAAGAAACCGCCGCTTGTGCCATAGCAANAGGGGCATTGATCATAGTAATAGCGATAACTTTCATGCCCGCAGTACGTTTAGCTATCAGCCACCTTATCAGGCAGATCATCGTCGCGCTGGTCCCGCACGCCAAAGTGACAACACGCTTTTTCAGTATCTGAGGACATCTATCAGCCCGGCGTATCGCGANAAAGCNACTCCAATTTCTTCGAGTTGCGCCCCCCTACTATGAAAANTTTTNNCTATCGCTATGATTTATANAGTTTTCCGGTTATGTTATTCNCANGATAANANATNATAGTCATTTTGGTTTTNTNGGTAGCGAGGACTGTTTGCCATGAATATACCGATTGCACCCGTCGTTCTCTCGACGACACTTATTCTGTTTTCGATTCTTACCCTTGCTCAAGAGGCTAGAGTGATAGGCGAAGTCGGAGAAAGTCCGTATGAAGTAGTGACTTACTGGGCTNAACCTTTCGCCGAAGAAGGNTTTGCTTTTGGCGGTGCTTCCGGCGTGTTGTCAGACCATCCTGGCCGNNTAATCGTGAGTCAGCGAGGAGAGACCCGAATACCCCTTGATGTGCCCTTGAATTTCCACGGATTCGCCGGCGAGCTTGGTATCAGCGTTTTAACGGAAGACGAAAGACGAACCTGGCAAAACTGCATTTTCGTTCTCGACACNAATGGNAACGTTGTAGAGGTCTGGGACCATCTAGATTACCTTTGTGANGGAGCNGAAGGCCCNGGNCCTGANCGTATCAGGGTNAGCCCCTATGACCCAGAGCGCAAGTTGTGGGTCATCAATCAGACTCANCATCAAATCTATGTNATCGCCAATGATGGAAGTGAGCTACTTGCAACTTACGGAGANAAAGGGGTCCCAGGCACTGACGCGACACATTATGGTAGCCCGCAAGATGTTGCATTTATGCCNGATGGTAGAATTCTGGTTGCAGATGGCTTACTCAATAATCGTGTCATCGTTTACGACAGTGAGATGGAATACTTAACTGAGTTCGGTAGTGAAGGAGCTATTCCTGGCGGTACCAACGGCATTCATTCCTTAAGCATTGGGCCTGAAGGGCGAATATTCGTTCTTGATCGNTCCGGTTTTGGTGTGAACATTTGGCGATCAACAGAGAGCATTACTGAATTCCGCTTTGAACGTAGGATAGATATTTCTGGCATGGCATTAGACGTGATTGTCAACAGAAATGATTTCTGGATGACAGCCCATAACCCNTTGCGGTTTATTAACTTCGATTT
The DNA here is from genome assembly GCA_002719575.1 of Gammaproteobacteria bacterium. Classification (GTDB taxonomy): domain Bacteria; phylum Pseudomonadota; class Gammaproteobacteria; order Pseudomonadales; family Pseudohongiellaceae; genus UBA9145. Next base: position 9,348 of record PBHS01000045.1, read on the forward strand.
TGAAGGAAATCAAAAGTACACTTGGTTNGTTCCTTCTGAATTGCCTGATGGATTTCGAGAAGTACACAGCTTTAGTGTGTCTTCGGAAGGGATAATGTATGGCGGCGATAATATCTATGGACGTCCCCAAAAATGGATTGCCAAGCCTGGTGCAAGCCCCGAACTGCTGATTGAACCTCCNTGGGTTGGTTATTAGACTGCGAATTGCTCGCATTTTGATTTTGCGAAGAGGCGACAAAGGGCGATACTCTNAGCGAAACCTCAACGCCAAGACGGACAGCTAACACCATTTTTAGCCCAAAGCACGGNNCGATTATTCTCAGTCAAGATGAGGTTTAGGGTTNTTAATTGTCATGTCAAATTTCTTNTTTATACCAAGCGGCAGTTTTTAAAAAATGATACATCGATAAACGAANNATCACTCAAGAATTNTTTACCAGATTAAAATTNCATTTTCTCAATTGAACATAAGTTGCCCTACGATCCATGACAACCGAACTGTAGCGTAAGGNAAGATNAATTTTTAACGCANCAAGANTAAAACTTTTATATGACTAAAAACTTTGACATCAACGATCGCCCANCGCCAGATNAGGTGTTAACAGATATAGCAGACTACGTCTGTGATTATNAAGTTACATCCGCTGAAGCTTACGACACTGCGCGTAGNTGTCTTATGGACACCCTTGGATGCGGCTTTCTTGCCCTGAGATTCCCGGAATGCGCCAAATTACTCGGTCCACTTGTTGAGGGCACNGAAGTGCCGAATGGTGCCCGAGTACCAGGCACACAATTTCGTCTAGATCCGGTAAAAGCTGCGTGGGACATTGGCTGCATTATTCGTTGGCTAGATTACAACGACACATGGCTAGCCGCCGAGTGGGGGCATCCTTCCGATAACCTTGGCGCGATTTTATCGGTCGCNGATCATCTGTCGCAGCGAGCAATAGCNGCTGGCAAANTACCACTCTGTATGAAAGACGTTCTCACCGCAATGATCAAAGCACATGAAATTCAGGGTATTTTAGCNCTCGAGAACAGCTTTAATCGTGTAGGACTCTGCCATGTCTTATTGGTCCGAGTTGCCTCCACGGCTGTTGCTACCCGAATGTTAGGAGGCAGTAAGGATCAAGTTGTCGATGCCCTCTCTCAAGCATGGCTTGATGGCTCGAGCCTNCGGACNTATCGNCACGCGCCCAATGCCGGCCCCAGGAAATCTTGGGCTGCAGGCGACGCAACCTCCCGAGGTGTTAGGCTTGCNGATCTCACGCTAAAAGGAGAAATTGGTTATCCCAGCGCTCTTTCCGCGCCCGGATGGGGCTTTTATGACGTGTCTTTTAGCGGTAAACCTTTTGTTCTCACGAGACCTTACGGCTGCTACGTAATGGANAACATCCTGTTCAAAGTATCCTTTCCCGCCGAATTCCACGCTCAGACTGCAGCCGAAGCGGCAGTTCGTCTCCACCCTAAGGTAAAAGATAGGCTCAAAGATATAGAGAAAATCGTAATTCGTACTCATGAGTCGGCCATCCGTATCATTAGCAAGCTTGGTCCTCTGAACAATCCNGCCGATCGCGACCATTGCCTTCAATACATGATTGCTGTGCCGCTTGCATTCGGTCATCTCACTGCTGATCACTATGAAGATAGTTTTCACCTTGCAAACCCTGTAATTGATCAACTGAGAGACAAGATGGAAGTTCATGAGAATGAAGAATATTCGAAAGAATATCTGGAACCTGAAAAACGCTCTATAGCGAACTGTNTGCAGGTTTTCTTTAAAGANGGNAGCTCAACGGACGAATTGGAAATTCACTATCCAGTAGGNCACCGGCGGCGTCGGCAGGAGGGGATACCTTTGCTAGAAGAGAAGTTTAAAGCAAACNTGGCAACTCGTTTCCCAGCGGTCCGGTGCGAACAAATTTGCGGGCTTCTTAAAGATAAAGNCCGCCTTGAAAAAACGCCAGTCAATGAGTTCATGGATATGCTTGTGATTTAGTNTATTCTTTCTNATTCATTCGGCCCCGTNGGCCGCTTTTCTAAATTTCTCATCTAATCTCNGCATCGAANCTATCGCAATATGCATNGAATGCGGCCNNCNGACTTNTAGTNGACACTAAAATCNANTTACCTGTCAAAGGANAGNGGTTTCATAAATGTTTCTCAAAATTTGCTATCGATCAACCACATCAGCTTCAGTGAAGATATCAGTGCCAGAATCTCCTGCAACACCTATTGTAATCTCATCACCAATTGTCAAGGTCATTAAATCTTCTGCTACCAGCATAGGACCATCATAATCAGTCGCCTCTGTGATTTGATCAGAAGTTAATTCTGGAGGAATAATATGAGAATACACTCCAAGACGCGGGCGTGTAGTTCTAAATAACGCAGCAACTTGTTCCGGCGTGGAGTGAACCGATAGACTAACATTAGCAAGTATTGCCTCAGGCGAATTACCCGGTGCTGGAACTTGAACTTCATGTATGAGAACGTCTACATTCATACTGTGCCCTATAAGGTTAGAAGAGGATGTTGTCCGCGTGTCCCCAGAAAAAATCACACTGCGGCTAAGATAATCGATACGGAATCCGAGAGTAGAACCTTCTATAGCAGGACTCAGAGAGTACCCTTTAATCACCGGCATATGCTCAACACTAATCGCAGTTATCTTCAAGCCGTCTTTTTCATAAAAAACTCCAGGTTCAATATCAAAGGCAATCAAATCGGAACCCCGCTCATGAACACCCACGATCTCCCTGTAACGGATATCCCACGAATAAGCAGACTCAAAATGACCCATCATGCTTTCAGTCCCTACCGGCCCATAGACTGTCATGGGGCTTTTGCGCCCAAATAACCAGCCACTCAACCACAAGCCAGGCACACTGATTGTGTGGTCAAAATGCAAATGGGTTAGGATGATTAGATCGATATCGGTAAGCAATTCAAATCCGCCTGCTTCAAACAATCTCTCTCGCATACCTGGCCCAGCGTCAACTAACAATTTTTGATTACCTGCTTCCACTAGGATGGACGGGCCATAGCGAGTCAGCGAAGGTCTCGGAGCACCGGTACCTAAAAAGGTGAGTTTAATTCGATCTTCTAAAAGTACATCCGATGTTGGTTCAGGCGTTGCCAAAGTTTGTCCTTGAAAGCCAAGAGAAATGCAGAAAACCGTTATCGTTGCGCTAAGCTTTTTCATATTAAACCAAAATATATTGTTGTAATTTAGTGATCAAAAACCACGGTTTGTACCACATGGTCAATCTTCACTCCGTTTCAAAAATAGGCGGGACTCAGAATCTTCTTACTTCGAAACTAACCGAAAAATAAGCTAACTACAAAACACTGGAGTACTAACACTTCGTTAGGCTTACAGCTCATGGAGTATTGAGGGATCTCTACAAGCAGAACTATCGCTCGACGCCCAGCGTAAAACCTAACACGCTCTAAAAGCTGTAGTTTTAACAGCATCAAAAATACTTCATTTAATCTCTAACCGAAAAGCATAAAAATGACGAACCGAGTGAAACTTGAAAATCTACCTCCGGCTTGGTCAGGCGTATACCTATTTTGATAGGTCCCTATTCTTAGGCAAGTTTTCATATAATCCCCCGCAGAGTAAGGGCAAGAATGCAATGTAGATACAGCAAGTTGGTTCCCTTCGGAGCTCCACTATATTAGCAATGAACCCCAATCTGATAACCGGGCTGACTGCCTTGACTAAAGATTAGCAAATACAGATCTAGCAATTGAAAAGAATCTTAAATTTCGATTCAATTAGGAATCAAATTTCAGACTAAGGCCAATCTACCTTTTCACTCCGGGGGAATGAGTGTACAGAAGAACTCGAAATATTTCTCAAAAATGGCTAGGGTCTGCATTGATTGTTTTGCTCTCTTTGCACGCTTTTGAAACTCTCCATATCTCTTCGGCCCAATCTATCGCTTTCAGGAACCCAGAAAGTAAACCAAATATAATTTACATTCTCGCCGACGACCTTGGCATAGGCGACATTGAACCCTTTGGACAAGAACACACTGACACGCCTTATCTGACTCAGATGTCTCGCGAGGGGATGAAGCTCATGCAGCACTATTCGGGTAGCACTGTCTGCGCGCCATCTAGGGCAGCTTTAATGACAGGATTACACACGGGGCATGCCCAGATCCGAGGCAACTTTGAATTAGGTGGGTATACAGATCAGGATGAATTCGGACAAATGCCTCTTAATCCCGGAACTCAAACAATAGCAACCATGTTGCGTGCCGCGAAATACCGAACCGCCTTAATCGGAAAATGGGGACTGGGAGGACCAGGTTCACACGGCGCTCCAAACAAACACGGGTTTGACTACTTCTTTGGCTACTTGGATCAAAAACAAGCACACAATCATTATCCAACACACCTCTGGGAAAATCAGGAACGATATCCTCTCGAAAACGCATTTTTATATCCGCATCAACCTTTGCCAAGCGACGTCGATCCATATGACGGATCCAGCTATGAGCCTTTTCGGAGAGACGACTATGCTCCAGCCCGAATGACAGAAACTGCACTACAATTTATCTCGGAGAATCATCAACACCCTTTCTTTTTGTATCTCGCATTCGCAATGCCCCACGCCTCACTGCAGGCTCCAGAGCAGGAGATGAGCTCATATTCACATTTTGAGGAAACTCCCTACACTGCTGAGCGCAATTACTTGCCGCAACTTAGACCAAGAGCTGCAAGAGCAGCAATGATTTCGAACATTGATCGAAGCGTTGGACGGATTTTTGAGAGACTAAACGATTTGGGTATTGACGAGAACACACTTGTTATCTTCAGTAGCGATAATGGGCCAACCTCAGAAGGTGGTGGTGACATGGAATTTTTTAACTCTAATGGACAATTCCGCGGGTACAAAAGAGACCTATATGAAGGCGGCATTCGAGTACCGACCCTCGCCCGCTGGCCAGGAAAAATTAAACCAGGTAGCTCAAGCAATCATGTTTCCGCATTTTGGGACATTATGCCAACTCTCGCTGAGCTTGCTGGTGTTGAACCACCTGCTAACGACGGCATTTCTTTCTTACCGGCGTTACTAGCGGAAGACGGACAAAGAATCCATAAGAGCTTATATTGGGAGTTTCACAATGCCAATGGCGGAAAATCCCAAGCGGTGCGGTTTCTTGATACTCATAACACCAATTGGAAAGCCATACGGTTTCACGCAGGAAAGAACTCTGAACCTACAATCGAGCTCTATGATCTGGACAAGGATCCAAGTGAAATACATGACCTAGCGTCAGGAAGACCTCAACTTGTAACGGAAGCGGAAGACATTATGGACCGTGCCCGTTCTCGTTCATTTATCGATCTTTGGAACTTTGACTAACAACTTGACTCTGATATCTGTGATATCAACAAAGCTGAAAGTTACGACACACGGATACGTCCGTTATTCCGAGGGATAACTTCGAATCCTCACATTATGAACCCATGCTTTTTGTTGGTCTTTTCGCTCCTAACTCACCCCTCCCCTACGCTAGCGCTATTAAAGCTTCATAGAGGAAGAAAAGCATTCTGACAGGCCCCACAATGAGCTGTAAGAGTATTGGAAGGACGAGCAAATTAGATATTACCTCGAGTGCAAAATCCCGTGCAAAATTCCTTACACTCTCAAACACAACAGAGCAGCTGAACGAATATCTCTAGGACAAGCCGGTAAGGGACCACTAGAATTCGGACAGCTCGCGCGATTCTTGCGTCCTAACCCAGCTGAAATTTCAAAAGAGTGTAAGGATAGAGATCAGACCTATTAGTTGTTTGAGTCTGAGACATAAAACTTATTGGAATGCCACATGCGGCCGTTGCTGCAATCGGCTACAACATAAAATATAGCCTGATGAGACCAGGTAGCGTTTAGGCGTAGAAATGGCGGACCGGACGG
>PBHS01000046.1 GCA_002719575.1 Gammaproteobacteria bacterium
TTGCCCTGCAGAACTTGCACGGCATGAATGCCCCGCGGATTTTCCGGATTATTCGCCATGTACGCTGGATAGTCCGTGGGTTCTGGACTGCTGTAAGGGCCCGCGGCATTAAACGGTGTATTGTTCGTGTTTTGTATCCAGCCGCTGTCAGGATTGTACACGGTGATCATTTCGCTGACTCCGTGTAGAGGACCCCAGTCGGTGTCTGGATTACTGCCATCGAGCGGACTGTTCCAATCGAAGCTGGGGTTTCTTCTGGGGATGAAATTGCCGTGCCAATAGGCGATGTTGCCGTCACTGTCGGCATAGACTGTATTGTTGGAAGAATTGGTGCGCAGTTCCATGGTGGCTGCAAAATCCTCATAATGGCGGGCTTTCGTTCTGCTAAATGACTGAGTTAATGCCTTGACAGGCTCCTGCATAAGGCTGATCGAGACCCACTTGCCATCATCCTCCCTGATGATTGGCCCGTGATGCGTGTAATATGCAGTAATTTCAATTTCAGATATGGCGTTATCGTCACGAAATGGAAGAGTTATGAGTTGTTCCTCTACCCGCAGTAGTTCGTCGCCGTACTGGTAGTAATAGCCGTCATCCCGCTGGACGATAGTCTCTTGGTATTCATCGATTGCATCGGCTTTGCTGGAGGTGTGCATCCAACCAGTATTTTCATTGAAACCCTGATAAATGAAAAATTGGCCCCAGGTAACAGCGCCGTAGGCGTTAAGTCCTTCCTCGCTCACCATATGCAATTCTGAGCGAAAGAAAAAAGAGGTGTGAGGGTTGATTAAGAAAAGTGCATTACCGTTCAGAGTATTTTTAGGCGCAATCGAGAAGCCGTTCGACCCTCTGGGTTCTTCGTCAAGGAGGGTTTCGGCAACGGCGACCAATGAATCCGGGTCATAGAAATCTTTCAGCTGGCCGATATTTACCCGCTCGATATCGCCACCGATGCTGCCCTCCGAGAAGGTTAGCGCCATCCAAGGCTCGAATTTTTTGATTATTCTGGGCTCGACATTTGGATGCGTGTGCAGGTAATAATTCAGGCCATCTGCGAACGCGACCATCAAGTCTTTGAGCCACGCAGGGCTTCTTTCAAACTGCGCCTGCATATCAATAGGATCGATAAACAGCTTCATGCGCAGATCCTGATAAAGTCGCGTTTCTCCTTCTGCTTCGGAAAGCCGGCCCATGGCGTTGATATAGTTTGTTTCCAAGCGATAAAAGTCATCTTCCGCTTGTGCGTAGAGCGTGCCAAAGACGGTATCTGCGTCGCTGATTCCGTAGATATGGGGGATGCCCCAATTGTCCCTGAGGATTTTTACCTTGCTCGCGGTTTCTTCCCAACGAATGACCTCTTCTTCTGAAAAAAGAGGTGCAGTAGTGACATTTTGAACTGAGTCACCCGTAGGTAAGCGTTCGTCCTGTCCGCAGCCAATGAGCAAACCAATGAAGAGTGTGACCGCAATAATTTTTATTAGTGGCATAGCCGCCTCCAACTTTTTGGTGTTCGTTAGTTTTGTCTTGAGACTCTTACGCCATTAACCCAAGTCTCGCGCACCTCAGTTTGCCATAGCTGGGTTGGAGGCAGGGCAAAAATGTCTCGGTCAAGGAGGATGAAATCGGCTTTTTTCCCCGGCTCTAGGGTGCCAAGATGCTCTTCCTGATGCCCCGCGTAGGCAGCATCGATAGTAAAACTCGCCAGGGCCTCTTCAAGCGTCATGCTCTCTTCGGCATACCACCCGTCAGGAGGGCTGCTTTGTTGGTCCTGGCGCGTTACTGAGGCATGCAGGCCATAAAAAGGATTCGGGTGTTCAACTGGAAAATCGGAGCCGTTGGCGATTCGTGCCCCTGAGTCAAGGAGTTTTCGCCAAGCGTAAGCACCCTGAATGCGTACTGGGCCGAGCCGGTCTTCAGCCATGTTTTTGTCGGAAGTAGCGTGAGTCGCCTGCATCGAGGGTATTACTTCGAGCTCAGCAAACCGGACGATGTCATCATAGCGCAAGATTTGTGCGTGTTCGACTCGGTGGCGTCGACTTTTTGAATTAGTTTCTTTGATTAATCTTTCGTAGTTATCCAAGACTCGCATATTGGCGCTATCACCAATGGCGTGAGTGGCGACCTGAAAGTCTGCATTCATTGCAGCTCTCATCAAATACTCCAGACGCTCGTCGTTGTAACGCAACAAACCGCGATAGCCGGGCGCATCATGATAATCCTCAATCAACGCAGCTCCCCGGCTTCCAAGGGCTCCGTCTGCAACTACTTTGACGCTCTCAACTGCAAATGTCATGTCCTCACTGTGGAAGAAGCCTTCTGCCAGGCGGTCTTGATAGAGTGGGTCGGATGCCGAAATCATAGCGTAAACGCGAACTGGCAACGGTGCTTCTGTAACCAGTTCCTTGTAGGCAGCAAGAGTGCTGCTGCCGATACCCGCATCATGGACACTGGTGATGCCATAAGTAGCCAGCGAATTTAGGGCGGCGGTGAGGGCCACTTTTTCCTCTTCAAAAGACATGCTTGGGATCTGTTCGCGAATGAAGGACATAGCGGTATCGACAAATACTCCGGTTGCCTTACCGTTTTCATCGCGCATGATCTGCCCGCCCACAGGGTCTTCCGTTTCATCACTGATGCCAGCAAGCCTCATAGCCACCGAATTCGCCCAAGCTGCGTGGCCATCGACTCGAGTGAGCCACACCGGTCGGTCGTTGACGACAGCGTCGAGGCTTACAGCTTTTGGAAACTCATTACTGTCCCAAAGAACCTGATTCCAACCACGGCCCTGTATCCACTCGACCGCTGGGTTTGCCTGCGCAAAATCCAATACTCGCTCTGCAGCTTCAGACTCTGATACCGCACCAACAAGGTTGACCCGGAGCAGTCCAAGCCCGTATGACAGCACATGTCCATGCGCATCTATCAGGCCGGGAATCATAGTTTGGCCGTTTCCGTTTATGCGTCTGTCAGGCTCTAGCAGCAAGGGATCCTGCTCTTTGATAAGGGCGTCAACTCTGTCATTGGTGAACTGAATAGCCGAAAACCGTAGCAGATTAAAATCTTGGTCAAGCGTGTAGCCATTCACATTGAAATAAAGTGTGGTTTCTGCGACTGTCGCCGAGCAAAGCAGGAACAGAAACGAAGACGTCAGTTTTTTCATTATCAGTTTTTTTGGTAAGAGGTCTGCATTTCTGGTGTGTGAGTTGAGTCTACCACAGCCCCATCGACTGCAAACGTACTGGTTGTTCTGAAAATTATCAAAAGGGGCTGCTTAGGGTCCTAGTTGGGGCTTCGATTCGGAAACGGGTGGCTGGATTTCGTTTTTTAACTTTTCTTCCGGGCTGGCAAAGCGTGTTGCCAGTCGGCTCTACAAAGAAAAACCCGGCGAAGTTAATTGGCCGGGTTTTCTGAATAAGGGCTCATTTAATCGGCACCCGGATTGCCGGCCTCAACGTACCGATAAAAGCCGAAGAACATCTCTTGCCAAGTTTGCTCTCCCCATGACAGGGTCTGCGAAGCATCTGGGTTCGAAGGATTGAATTCAGAATTATCAAAAGTGCCGGTAAATACCATTTGAGTCCCTGCGGGCACGAACTTAGGATCCTTAAAGTCATACACCTTTTGCCAATTAAATTGGTAGTTGGGAACGTTCAGCACTTCTTCGCTCGAACCATCTGGATAAACTAAAGTGAAATTGGCGTCATGGCCCCGATAGTGCATGTGAGGGCCTAGCATGGTGATGTAGGAGTCCTTCCTGAACTTCGCTGTAGCAACCATCTCGTGGCGCTGCGCGAATGGTGGAATATTGATGTCTAAGTCTGCTGCAGACCCACCTAATACCTGACGCTCTGGCTTTTCATCCCACAGATACAAAGCGATCTCAGAAGCGTCTGTAGTTTCTTTGCCAGAGGTTGTGTAATGAAGTTGCAACAAAAGCCCGCCGCCCGCCTTTAATGGAAAGCCTGAATTTTCAGGATAGGTGTTTATCTCGTTCCCGGGGGCATATGCACCCAAGCCAATTCCTTGATTCAGAATTTCAAATTGATTCACTCCGCCAGGGCTGTAGGCGAAAGCTATGATGTGGTGTAGCACTGTTGGATCGCCTGCTTCAAATTCAACAGCTTTGACCCAAATGTCCTCTTCGATATCAAGCGCTACTGGTATGTTGCGATAGTCCTGAACACCAGTCGCCGGTATTTGCTGAGGAGGAATCGGAATGATCATGTCGGGCTCTCCGTAGGCCCACTTGGCCATTTCAGGAGAATACTCTGCGAGCGGATCAGATCCGTCTGTGTTTTTTGCCCCGCTTTCAATCCAGGACACAAGTTTTATGGTTTCTTCGGTAGTGATGTGGGAGACATCCCTAAAGTCGTGGACATACTCGTTATCAATCTGACCCGGCGGCATGCGTTTGGTATAGAGAACCTCGCGGATCATAGGGGACCAGCCCTGGATCATTTGATGGCTGTTCATTGCAAATGGTGCGATTCCGCCTTCCATGTGGCAGCTGACGCAGCGCGCTTTTAGTATGGGGGCAATGTCCTTGGCGTAAGAGCGTTCTTCGATGTCAGCAAGTGCAATAAAGTCGCCCTTCGAATCAGTTTGCTTTGCGGTTATTGCCTTACCCGCCAAAAACTGATTGAGCGCATCAGCCGCGAAATGGTCGGACGCCCGGCGCGCTTTGCTTCCCTGTGCCCAGCGATCGTTGAGTGCCCCGCGAAAGACGAGTTCTAGGTGGCTTGGATCGAGAATCACTACGTCTGTTTCGCGCTCAATGCCGAGTTCGCGCGCGATCAACTGCGTTTCATCCAACAGGACTGGAACCTCTATATCTGCATCTTCCGCAGCTATACGAATCTCTGCTTTGTCCGATTCACCAGAGGAGTCGATAAAGTAAAAACCGACGTTGCGGTCTTCGAACTGCGCGGTGAGCTCAGCCAGCTCTGAGGCAGCACGGCGCACGTTTCTGCTGTCTCCGTGGGCCATGAGTACGATGGCATCAAAGTTAGCCTGGCGACTCAACTGGAAGAATTTTCCGTTTTGATCGATCAATGAGAAATCACTGATACGATCGCTCGCACTCAAAGGTGCGCTTGCTAACGCCACCATAGCCAGTGCTGCGGCCAATCTGAGAAAGGCTGAATCCCCAAACATATATCTCTCCCCCAAAAGCTTGATTCCAGTATACCCTACGAATCGTGTGCTTGAAACGATGACTCAACATCCTAAAAACAAAAAAGTCATGTAATTCCCGAACTTGAGTAGCTTTTTCCGCTCTGATTGCAGGCTTTGCTCTTGCCGAGGCGCTTTCGTACTTTTAACCGTCTGTATTTTGAAGCTATCAGACCAAATAATCTCGTTTTGATAACAGAGTGATAGCCTACCGACGGTTGAAGAAACTCAAGAATGCGTTTTGTCACCACAGCTACTGCGTGGTTTTACTGAGAACCCATCGAACATCCGCTTGCCCAAATACTTATGTTTTNATTCAGGCTTCCATCCTGATGTTGTCCTATTCCATCCTGATGTTGTCCTAAGTGGTGCGCGCTCCTGGGCATGCGTGGATCCACCGGTTTGGCTTTCGCCTTTCTGATTGTCCCGGTGGTGTTATTGACAACCAGACTCATTTTAGGTCGGTTTTCACACTGTTGTATGCCCAGAGTTTGGAGTTGACAGACTGGGTAGCGTATTACTTTACTGCTGAAGCTGTCGTCATCGTTCTCAGTTCTCCGCGGGATCTGATTTTTGGATGACCGGGTTCCGGATGCGCTTCTGCCTGCCGGCCAAGCTGGACAGGATCATCTGCGTTCGCGCCATGTTACCCCAATCAGTTTGTAGGGACCCTTTTCTGCCGTAAAGTGAAATCTGCCAACAATGCAACGGTGCGCAGACGCGGTCTAAGCCAGGCAGCCTGGGATATACTTGGCCTGTCGATTTGAGATTTGGCGAGTCGTGAAGCGCCTGTTTTTGCTTATACAGAGACCGTGTTAGATTCTGAAATCTAGCATCTGTTGCTGGCGTGGTTAGATGGATGCCAGATTCCGTACAGTATGTTCAAGGCTGTGCTAACAGGCGTTCTTTGCGCTGGTACGTTCATTTAGATCCTTAACATCACTGCAGCTCCAACAAAAAATAGTCGTCCCTCAAAAGTTCGCGCACAAGCCGATCAAGTGCCGCGTTGACTGCTGCCCCAAGTCCTTTCTCTTCCGGAACGCGCCCTCGCCCAAACAGGGTGGACGTCCAGATACTACGATTCTCTCCGCGAAGGTCGATTTTAGTGCGTATGGTGAGTTGTAGATTGGGAACGCCTGCTCGATCTACAGTTTCGAGCTGCGAGCTAAGCAAAGTGCCAACAATTTGCATGTCCGCACCATTTTCAACGAATTCAACGCCGCCCTTGTTGAAGCCCTGTTTGAATGCGTCTCTGATTAGATCCGCCAGAGGAAGCTGTGCCCTGGCGTCACTGGCAATTACATTCGGATCTATGCTGCCGCGCGCATCAGAAAAGGTGGCTAATTTCAACGCGGGAATGACGCTTCCAATATTCACGTTGCGCTCATAGGTAAAGTCGATAATCAGTTCCTCAGCTGATACCGGACCAAAGACGAGCGAATCTAAGAACAGAAAAAGGGTGAAAACAAGTCTGGTCATGAAATTCCCTCGGTTAGTGAATCAGGCGATCTTTGATCTGATTAGGATAAGTTCTGCGGTACGAGTGTTCAAGGCTGAATAGACTCTTGGCCTTTGCCATGATTGGCCATAAGGATGGGCCCGACGTCGGTATCAGGTATAAAAAAGCCCGGCTCTAGAATNAGAGCCAGGCTTTNCAGCCGGTCTTGCTGTTGATTACAGCTCGGAAGCGGGCCAAGTCGGGGCGCGGTCTTTAACGGTGACCGGGCGCATGCCTTGGTAAAGGAACTTCTGCACGCGCTTGCCCTCATAAGTCTCCGTCGTATAAATGTTACCTTCGGAGTCGGTTGCTATGCTGTGTGGCGCATAGAANAAACCAGGNTGCCGTCCGCCATCACCGAAGGTGTAAAGNACTTCCATCGATGCGCGNTCAATAATTGATATCTTAAAATTCTGACCGTCTGCCAGATAAATAAATTCTTGATCGTCATCTGGTGAAAAAGCGATATCCCATGTGGATCCTTGGGCGAGCGTTGCTGGATTGTAGATATGCTCGCTCACAAACGTACCATCGGGGCGGAATATCTGAACTCGGTCAGCACCACGGTCGCACACGTAGATCAGGCCATCATTTGAGGGCTCCGCGCAGTGTACGGGACCCCGGAAAACATCCGGGCCGGGTTGTCCCGGGGTATAAGAATCATCGGCGTCGTCGTCGATGTTTGTGTTGCCGTAGGCGCCCCAGTAACGCTTAAACGCACCAGTAGCAACGTCAACTACTGCGACGCGCTTGTTGACGTAACCGTCTGCGAAATAGGCTTCGCCGGCATCTTCATCGATTGCTATTTCAGCGACGCGCCCGAACGCGGTTGTGCTGTTGCTGTCGAATTCCTCGCCAGGAACGCCAACAGTTCTAATGTATTCTCCGTCGCGGGTAAATACCAGTACATGTGAATCAGGCCCGCCGTTGCCACCGATCCAGACGTCACCATTAGCGGCTACTTCGATTCCGTGGTTTGATTCAGGCCACTGGTACGGNGCGCCCTCGACTGGGCCACCCCANGCGTTGATCAGATTGCCTTCAATGTCNTATTCAAGAATGGGCGGTGCNGGTGTACAGCATTCTGCNACNCCGAGTGCCAGNCCTATTTCAGTGCGCCCACCAAACTGACTGTCAGTGTTTCTGTGNACCGTGAATATGTGNTCCCTGTCGTCCACGTCCACGCCGATGGTGTTNCCAGTGATCCAATGATTNGGGAGTGGTTTAGGCCACAGTGGGTCNACCAGGAAGGCCGGGGCCATTACGTCATCGCTGGCCGCAATNGTAGGTCCTTGNAGCTTGGATTGNCCGANNCCCAGTGCCACTAANCTAACTATNAGAAATGAGCCGATCGCCAGTTTTTTATTTGTCATTTTTTNCCCCTTAGTCTACCTTTNAAGGCAGTANATNCGCTANNCNGCGTCTNNCAGTATACTGACTTAACACCCNCCAGTATACTCACGNNGTGGNGTATAGTACGAAGACTTGTAAGAATTTGTAACAGTTAATTNTTTCGCTGCTGCGAGCCGTTTTGCCTGCGACTAAGCTTCAGCCCCTCTTCTACCTTAAGNNANTGTTATAAATANAAAAATTNAGGNCANGCAATCNTCATCGAGGGTATNAAATGAGGCAAATTCGGCACTTTGCTGGAACGTTANTNTTGGTTTCAGCCGCAGTGGTATNGACTTCTGNCGTGAATGCCCATGATATTCCCTCACGCGTGACCGTTNACGCATTNGTCAANCCAGCCGGAAATGAGCTTACAGCCTTGCTNAGAGTGCCTATGGAAGCNCTCAGCGAGATTGTGTTTCCGTTACGAGGCCCCGGATATTTAGAAATCTCCGAAGCNGAANNAGCCCAGGAAGAGGCCGCTCGCGTTTACATTACNGAGTCCATCCATTTCTTTGAAAATGGGATCGAACTNACAGAGAAAGATCTNNTANCGACTCGGGTTTCCCTGCCATCGAACCGAACGTTTCGCGACTTCGAAGCGGCGATGGATAATATCCTGTCCGCGCCACTAAATGACGACGTCAATCTATTCTGGCGACAAGGTGTTTTGGATATCTTGGTGACCTATCCGATCGATTCCGAAAGCTCGCAGTTTTCNGTGAATCCTGAACTGGGTACTCTNTCTGAAGAGACNACTACCGTTCTGAGATTNCTCGTCCCGACGGGGGCCGAAAGAGTTTTCAATTACCTTGGAAACCCTGGTCTTGTTGAGCTTGATCCTCGCTGGCATCAGGCGGCATTACGATTCATCGAGATGGGATTTCTGCACATTCTTGAAGGTATCGATCACCTCTTGTTCCTATTTTGCTTGGTCATACCTCTTCGCAGCTTCAGAGCTTTAATCACGGTTGTAACTTCGTTCACAGTAGCGCATTCGATCACGCTAATCAGTTCAGCGTTTGGCATAGCCCCGAACGTGCTTTGGTTTCCGGCGCTGATAGAGACGCTCATTGCCCTATCTATCGTTTACATGGCATGCGAGAACATCGTTGGAGCGAAACTCAAGCATCGATGGGTGGTTTCTTTCGGGTTTGGCCTAATTCATGGATTTGGATTTTCTTTTTTGTTTAGCGAAACTTTACAGTTCGCAGGCGGGCATCTTTTCTCGTCGTTACTGGCATTTAACGTGGGAGTTGAACTAGGACAATTGCTAATTCTCATTTTCGCGATTCCAATCCTTGACTTCTTGTTTAAATATGCTGTCAGTGAGCGTGTTGGGTCCGTTTTATTGTCTGCAATCNTAGCTCACAGTGCCTGGCACTGGATGCTCGATCGAGGAGCCCAGCTGGCGCAGTTCAGGTACCAGACGCCAGTGTTTGATAACATTTTTTTTGTNGCTCTGATGCGCTGGGGGATGATGCTAATCATTGTGTTCTCTGCGCTTTGGGTAATGTATGAAATTTTTCGCCGATTTGCGCTCCTCAGTGGTTCGACGAGTGACTCCAGTGGTTAGAGGCCCAGCGGTAATTTGGAGTCTTATCGGATGAGTTGAGTTGCGACTTGCTGTGTGAGTAGTATTTAGGGTTCAGAAAAAACAAAAGTAAGAAGCCTGTTGCTAAGATCGATTCATGCTTCCGCTCGTTGTTTCTGCGGCCGAAATGTTAGGCTATTATCCAAAGCAGTTATCACCGGGACGGTAGATCAGTTAACCGGACTTGCTCTTAACTGATGGCTTCGCTATGGAACGACTGAAATTGCGCAAGACAAGCCCATCTTGGCTGTATATTTGCGCGTCGGAGAGCTCCGGGGGCGGGTGCAGCGAAAATTGTTGGATTGTCAGTCCGCCAAAAAACCTTCACTAGTATAGGCTTACTTATGAAAAGACGTATTTTTTTGAAAAACTCCGCGGCCTTGGGCGCAACAGTAGTTGCGGGGGCGTCAACAACAGCGTGCAAACCAAGCCCCGTTGATCCAAATTCCGGGGCTTATCAAAATGCAGGAGCTTCTCAAAATTTAGCGTCCTCCTCGAGTAGCCGCCCCACGCTAGAGCTCAGTATGGTTACTGTGTGGCCAAAGAACTTCCCGGGCCTTGGCACGCGCGCCGAAGAATTTGCGCGCGATATTGGCGTCGCTACGAATGGTCGCATACGAATTCGTGTTTACGCTGCAGATGAATTGGTTCCTGCTCTGCAAGCATTTGACGCGGTTTCGCAAGGTAATGCAGATATCTATCACGGGCCAGACTACTACTGGCAGGGCAAGCATATTATGTTTAATTTTTTTGGGGCGGTGCCGTTTGGGCTTGACGCCACGGAAATGGTTCAGTGGTTGAGGTATGGCGGGGGGCAAGAGCTCTGGGAGGAACTAGCATCGCCTTTCAACGTCAGGCCAATGCTATGCAATGCAACTGGCATGCAAATGGGCGGATGGTTCAATAAAGAGATCAATTCTGTCGAAGATTTACAGGGTTTAAAGATGCGAATTCCTGGTTTTGGTGGTGAAATAATCACTAGGATGGGCGGTACGCCGGTTACCCTCCCAGGAGGAGAGATTTTCCTGTCTCTGTCACAAGGCAATATCGATGCGACGGAGTGGATCGGCCCTTGGAACGACCTTGCTCTTGGGTTTCATCAGGTCGCTGATTACTACTACACATCCGCCTATCATGAGCCAAGTGCATCGATTTGTGCCGGGTGGAACTTAGATGTCTGGAATTCTCTGGATGAATCAGAACAAAAAATAGTCGAAGCGCTCGCAGAGATGCATTACTCCAGGTCGCTCGCAGAATTTAATGCAAGAAATGCTAACGCCTTGCGTCAACTTGTGTCCGAACATGGAGTACAACTGAGGCAGTTCCCACCATCTGTGATGGAAGCCCTTGCAGATGTCGCTGCAGATATTGCGTCGGAATTTGGACAAACCGATGAGATCTCCGGCAGGATTTACAATAGCTACATGTCAACACTTGCCGAAGTTAAAGAATGGAAAGGAGTTGCTGATGAGCCTTATTACATGGCTCGCCGTCTTTCCGAGAGGTTCGGGGATGCAATTTGATTTATGAATTGAGTTTGGTTGAAAGCTGACATTACCAGCCTTATTTCTGAAGGGAATTACAATGGACAAGTTGGTCAGATTTTGTGAGGTGATAGATCAAACTAACGAAATGGTGGGTAAGTCCGCCGCGTGGTCGGCATTTGCTCTCGTGATTACACAATTCGGGATTGTCCTGATGAATCACCTGTACAGTGAGGGCAGCATCGCAATTCAAGAAAGTTTGACTTACATGCATTCCTCACTCTTTCTCGGAGCAGCTGGATACACACTTCTTCACAATGGCCATGTTAGGGTGGATGTCTTTTACAGCTCCATGACTAAAAAGCGCAAGGCTTATGTCAATCTCGCAGGCACATTGATCATACTTTTTCCTGTCCTTTTTATAATTGGTTTTTATGCGCTGCCTTATGTAAGTGCTTCTTGGCAAATACTAGAAGGTTCAACTGAATCGAGTGGTCTTCAATTTGTCTTTGTTCTTAAGACGCTGATTTTAATATTCGTGTTCAGCACTTTGTTGCAAGGAATCTCGGTTTCGATTCATTCGATTATCGTGATTGCTGGAATGGGGCATTTAGTTCAGGGTGGCCTGGGAGATAAGTCCCAATGATCTTGGATCTATCTTTTATNGGATTTCAATTAGATTTTGTCGTCCTGGGGATTTGGCTAAGCGAACTGTTCGGAATGCCGCTGGACCTCCTTCTGTGCTCCACGATGTTCCTCATAGCCTGCGGATCATTGCTCTTGGGCTATCCAGTAGCGTTTACCCTGCCAGGGATTTCCGTGTTATTTGCTGGACTTGGGTACGCAATGGGTATCTTTGATTTTGCAATAGTTGGGGGTGTGCCTCAGCGCATCTACGGGACGATGACAAACGTGGTAATGATGGCTGTTCCGTTATTTGTTTTTATGGGCGTCATGTTGGAGCGCTCTCGAATCGCNGAGGAGCTTCTCGAGAGTATGGGGCAACTAATGGGCCGAGTGAAAGGCGGTTTGGGCATATCTGTTACTGTAGTAGGTGCGCTACTAGCAGCCTCCACTGGGATTGTAGGCGCAACNGTCGTNATCATGGGCCTGATGGCGCTTCCCACGATGCTCAACAAAGGCTANAGCCCTGCAATAGCAACTGGAGGAATTGCCGCTGCAGGCACGCTTGGTCAGATAATTCCACCTTCGATCGTGCTAGTTTTGCTTGGAGACCAACTTTCNTCAGCATGGCAAGCGTCTCAACTNGCACAGGGCAACTTTTCNCCTTCGCCGCTCTCAGTCGGCGATTTATTCGCGGGCGCACTGATACCAGGTTTAGGCCTTGTGCTGATGTATGTACTATACCAGGTAATCGTCGCTTTTCTTTTTCCTGCGGCTTGCCCCCCGACCAGCGATGCAGAAGACTCTTTAGATCTTAAACCAGTATTGGCAGCTTTCCTTCCCCCGATCGTCTTGGTTATCGCAGTTTTGGGCTCGATTCTTGGCGGTATTGCTACGCCTACTGAAGCAGCCGCAATAGGGGCTGTAGGAGCAATGTTGATGGCGAGCTACAAACTCGACAAAACCGATCCAAAGCCAGCTATCGCCGCTGGCGGATCTATTGTTCTGTTGTTATTTCTTGGAGGTTTTTTTGACCTTCGTATGGGCAGGCAGGAAATACCAAAGATAGACTTTTTTGCTTTTGCGGCATCGCTACCTGTGATCGCTGCTATGCTTTGGGGTCTTTGTGGAAGCTTTCTTAGAATCTACAGAGCGGGAGTGCTTCAGGAGGTCGTGCAAATGACCGCNAGAACGAGCTCAATGATTTTTATCATCATGGTCGGAGCTGCATTGTTTACCTTGATATTCCTTGGTTTCAGCGGTGATTATTACATAACTCAATTTTTAACCAACCTGCCGGGTGGTCGCCTCGGAGCGTTTATTCTCGTAATGCTAGTAATGTTCGCGCTCGGGTTTTTTCTAGATTTTATCCAAATTGTTTTTGTTGTCGTTCCGATTGTAGCGCCGGTCCTTTTCTTAATGGATATAAATCCAATCTGGTTGGGTGTAATGATGGCTATGAATCTTCAAACCTCGTTTTTGACACCGCCATTTGGCTACGCGTTGTTCTATCTCAGAGGTGTGGCACCCGAGCAACAGGTCAAAACGACCGATATTTACAAGGGAGTCATGCCATTCATAGCAATTCAGCTTATAGCTTTAATTATTTTGTATAATTTTCAGGGGCTAGTTACCTGGCTTCCAGGTATAGTATTCGGTACCGGCCTTTAGTGGGTACGTTCCGCNCTTTGTTCGCAACAGCATCGTGTTTCTCTCGTGTTTCGAAGCAAAAGGGAGCACCAAGTCGATTGGCACTTTGGACCTTTTTCGTCGAGTTGATTCTCAAAATAAGTTTTGGTTTCGTAAGCGCGGTGCGAGTAGATAGCTAGGCCTATCCAATTAATTCGAATCTGCAGGTAGAAAGTATCGTTCTACTAATTNGACGAAACAGTTGGTAATANAATGTCACCGGCGCAGAGTTCGTCGTCAATGACAGAACTTTTTGTATGGTACATAACTTACTTCCAAGGTAATGCTATCGGGTAATCATTTATGTCACGACTACGATGAGAGAGATGCGTTTCGTAAGTCTCACCCCAAGAATAGTTTTTATGCATCAACTAGGCCCAGGCACTGATGCAGGGTCTCCTCGCGCAAGCTGGGTCCGGCCTCCGGCTAGCCATCCTTTTCCGAATTGATTGACTAGAGATTCGTGTATGAGCTTATCGCTCAAACAACTTCCCCTTGCGTGCGTTGCTTTTCACGAGACGATCGATTCGACAAATGCAGAAGCGCTTCGAATGCTAAAAAAAGGCCAATCAAGCCCATTTCTCGTTCTGGCGCAAGAGCAGCTTGCCGGCAAAGGAAGGAGAGGGCGAAGGTGGGAGAGCCCTCTGGNCGCCGGNCTNTACTATTCNCTNGCNCTGGANTTGTCGGAAGATGTGAGAAACATTGCTGCTTTGAGCCTTGTGACAGCCCTCAGCGTTTGTGATGCTCTGGACCGCATTGGTGTTCGAGATCTTGGGCTGAAATGGCCGAACGACGTGCTCGGTAATGAACGGAAACTCTCGGGTATCCTTTTAGAGAGTGCGATGTTTAAGCGCCAGCGTTTCGTTGTAATAGGAGTCGGCGTAAACCTCAAGCTACCCGAGACTGTAAAATTGAGCCTTGGCCACACTATAACGGATATTATCTCCTTACTCGGAGTGGAGATAGAGGCTCATGAACTTGCTGCCCACATCACATTGGAACTTTTGGCGAGCATAGAAAGGTTTAAAAAAAGCACTTTCTCCGAGTTCGCGGCCGACTGGAATGAAAGGGATGCTTATATTGGTCAGGCCGTTCAGGTTGAATTGAACGGATTGATTTGCCAGGGTAAGGCGCAGGGAGTGAATGAAAGAGGGGAGCTTATGCTGCTGACCAGGAAGGGATTAGAAACCATCAGCGTGGGCGAAATAATGCCATCCGTCAGACCGGTTGGACTAAATTAGGCAAAGTGATGATACTGGAACTGGACGTAGGCAACAGTCGCATAAAGTGGAGAATTCTGTCGAGCGACGAACGATCAGTTGACTCGAAGGCTAGAGTGCTGGCCGTTAGCGCCGTTGATTCTGCTGGGCTCTTGTTTCAAATTCTTCCGAACGACAGTCAGCTGTCAAGAATCCGGGTTTGTAGTGTTAGAGAAGATGCATTACTCACTGAACTCGCTGGCTGTGTCAGAGGCCGATGGGGTTTGGAGTTGGAAATCGCGAAAGTTTCAGCATGCTGTGGCGGAGTACAAAATGGTTACGTTGAGTTTGAAAGAATGGGGGTTGATCGCTGGCTTGCGATGATAGCGGCTTTTAACCGCCGACATACAGCTTGCCTCGTTGTAGATGCGGGAACAGCATTAACGATAGATATTGTTTCGGGGGACGGACAGCATCAGGGGGGATACATTCTCGCAGGGCTTTCAATGTCGGTACAGGCATTGGAGGATAATACGGGCATAGTTCTTCGCAACCGCAAATTTGATCCTGAGTCTGATCCTGGTACTTCAACGGAAGAGGCTGTGCTGCGAGGGACGCTGGCGAGCACGGTGTCTTTGATACAAGAGGCGATGCGAACACTTCGTTGCAGAGATTCTGATGCGGTTGCTTACCTTTGCGGGGGCGATGCCGAAATTCTCAGTCAAGCGTTAAATTCGCGAGGTGAGACTGGGTTTGTCATCGAGAGGGACCTGGTGCTCGATGGTCTCGCTTATGCCTGCGAAAATCGGTGAGATCGCCTGTATGCGCTACGTCTTGATCTCTCTTTTGCTGTTGAACTTGATTTACCTTTGCTGGAATCTGAGATGGCCTTTGCCAGACCCTGCTGCAACTCAGAGTCAGCCCCTGCTAAATTCTGGTCTAACATTGACCTCTGAATTTGAAGCGCGCACTCTCGAGGCAACAGCGCAGGCAGAGAAAAGTTGTTCACTAGTGACGGGTTTTCAAAACGAGCCTGAAGCGGCTGATTTTATGGCTGCCGCGATCGGTCTTGGCCTCGAAGTCGCTTACGCAGAGGGTCAGTCAAGCCAAGGGCGGCGATATCAAGTCTATCTGCCGTCAACACCCTCTGCGGAAATCGCCAATCTCACGTTGCAAGATCTTGTTGCTCGTCTGGAGGAAGCCGATGTAGCAGCCGAAATTGCTCTTGTCAGCCGCGGTGATGGGAAAAATGCCATCACACTTGGCATATTTGAGTCAGCTACTGCTGCTGTTTCGCTTCGGGATAGAATCTCGCCACTTGGGTATAGTCCTCAAATCGAGCGAATTCAACCGCAGCAGGAAAGGCTTAAGCTCTGGCTCAAGGCACCTCAATCTGAGCGCGTTGAGGAGCTCGAATGGCTTGATTTAACTAGAGAAAGGCCAAATCTGAGTCGAGTAGAAAATCTCTGTCAAACGATTGCACAAGCCACTCAATTCCAATAAAATGCCGCCCCTGAGTTGGAGAGCCAGGGATTTTGACTCTTGGGGTATCTTCTAGGAGGGGTTCCCGAGTGGCCAAAGGGATCAGACTGTAAATCTGACGCGCAAGCTTCGGTGGTTCGAATCCACCCCCCTCCACCACCTGATTGGGAAGGGTTTCGATGCGGATTACCATCAGGCCAAAGGGCGTGCGGCGAGCCTCCATGGAGCGGAAGGACAGATTCGGGCGCAATCGTAAACGGTCAACACGAGTTAAGCGGGTATAGTTCAGAGGTAGAACCCCAGCCTTCCAAGCTGGTTGCGCGGGTTCGATTCCCGCTACCCGCTCCATTTGCGACCTCTCACGCGGAATTGAAAAGGGACGAAGACAACAAAATTCATGTTACCGCTGGGCTCCATAGGTATTGATTAGCTCGCTTAGCTCAGGCGGTAGAGCACTTCATTGGTAATGAAGAGGTCCCCGGTTCAACTCCGGGAGTGAGCACCAAAATCGCCGAAACGGCGAATAGTGAGTTAAGTTATAGTAGGAGAGATTGTAGGGTTATTAGTTGAGCCGCAAAAGGGAAATGAAATATCGTCAGGTGATTGACTTGATACTTAATAACGATGTTAAACCATATTGATCAAATGTAAGAAGATAGAGGCTGTCTGGCATGGCAAAGGAAAAATTCGAGAGAAATAAGGTACACGTAAACGTAGGGACGATCGGTCACGTTGACCACGGTAAGACGACGCTGACTGCAGCACTCACTAAGGTTTGTGCGGAAGCGTATGGGGGTGACCTTAAGGCCTTCGACGAGATTGATAATGCGCCAGAAGAGCGAGAGCGCGGCATTACGATTGCGACTTCACACGTTGAGTATGATTCGCCGAATCGCCACTACGCTCACGTCGACTGCCCCGGACACGCTGACTACGTAAAGAACATGATTACGGGCGCCGCCCAAATGGACGGTGCGATTCTGGTTTGCTCTGCAGCAGATGGCCCTATGCCACAAACTCGAGAGCACATTCTGCTATCCCGTCAGGTTGGTGTTCCTTATATCGTAGTGTTCATGAACAAAGCGGATATGGTCGACGATGAGGAACTCCTCGAGCTAGTAGAGATGGAGATTCGCGAGTTGCTCGATCAGTATGAGTTTCCTGGTGATGACACGCCGATTATTGTGGGTTCTGCGTTGAAGGCTCTGGAAGGTGATACCTCGGATATTGGTGCGCCTGCAGTCCAAAAGCTGGTTGAGACTTTGGACGAGTACATTCCTGAGCCTGAACGTGATGTTGAGAAGCCATTTCTGATGCCGATCGAAGACGTGTTCTCGATTTCTGGTCGCGGTACTGTTGTGACTGGTCGTGTTGAGCGAGGCATCATTAAGGTGAGTGAAGAGATTGAGATAGTTGGTATAAAGGACACCGAGACGACTACCTGTACGGGTGTTGAAATGTTCCGCAAGCTGTTGGACGAAGGCCGTGCTGGTGAGAATGTTGGGGTGTTACTGCGTGGTACCAAGCGTGATGAAGTCGAGCGCGGTCAGGTGCTGGCTGCGCCGGGTACGATTACGCCGCACACTAAATTTGAAGCAGAGGTCTACATTCTGTCTAAAGACGAGGGAGGTCGCCACACGCCCTTCTTCAAGGGCTACCGTCCCCAGTTTTACTTCCGCACGACGGATGTGACGGGCAACGTTGAGCTTCCTGAAGGTGTTGAGATGGTTATGCCCGGCGACAACATAAAGATGACGGTGGAGCTGATTGCACCGATAGCGATGGATGAAGGCCTGCGCTTTGCGATCCGAGAAGGGGGCCGTACTGTGGGTGCTGGAGTTGTGGCAAAGATTTTCGAGTAATCTTTTTACGGCATTTATCTGACCCATCTCACAAAGTAGCGGTGTTTTGGATTTGTCATCTTAGTTGCAACCGCTCGTAACGGGATATAAAGAGTAGGAATTTCAGATTCGCCGCGGCAGCTTCGGACAGGCTGCGAAAAAAAGTGTTTTTAGTCGAATTCATACACAAACCAGATGGCCGCCTCGCACCATAAGCAGTTTCATGAGGTAGGTGTGAGAGGTACAGCTCGGTAGTAACAGAGTTCTTCACGATATCGTAGGCCAGTAGCTCAATTG
>PBHS01000047.1 GCA_002719575.1 Gammaproteobacteria bacterium
AGAGACCAGTTAGGTGCGACGCCGGCATGAACCATCAAAAAATGCTCGGGACCTTCATCCGTCACCAGTGCTTCATGGTAGGCCAGTGGCTTGTGTCTCAGCCAATCGCTCAGCGCTGAACAATCCGGTGCGGCGAGCAATTTCTCGAGCGTGTCGCTGCCGCGCGCCGGAGCGACACCTTCATTGATGGCAATAAAGTGCAGATCATGATTGCCCAGAACAACACGGATAGAATCGTCCATATCCTGAAGCAGGCGCAGGGTTTCGAGCGACTTTGGGCCACGATTAACTAAGTCGCCCACGCACCAAAGGGTGTCGTGTCCAGGGACGAAACCTGCCTTTTTCAGAAGCTTAGTTAAGGGCCTGTAGCAGCCCTGAATGTCGCCAACCACGAAATTACTCATTGTCTTCCATTTAGTGAAACTCAAATGAGTATAGCACCCGAACATCCGCTGGGTGCGTGAGCCAAGCACCGTGAGCGTCCTGAAGTTTTGATGCGTTAGTGAACCGTATGCGGGGGCGCCAGAAGAAAAGCCGGGATCGGTGCAGTAAAGCGGTCACCGCTATCGGTAATTAATTCGTAGCTACCCTGCATAGTGCCGGTCTGGGTGCTAATAATCGCACCACTGGTGTACTGGAAGGATTGTCCCGGCCCGATTTCAGGCTGCTGTCCGACAACCCCGGCCCCCCTAACTTCTTCAACTTGGTTGTTGTCGTCAGTAATGCGCCAGTGCCGGTTTACCAGTATAACCTTGGCTTCACCCCGGTTGGTGATGTCGATGGTATATGCAAATGCATAGCGGCCCGACTTTGGGTCTGAGTGCTCCTGAAGGTATCGGCTGTTCACCTCAATTTCGATGTTGTGGTCTGCATCATTCATGGTTGCCCTGATTTTGCTCCTGTTCTAAGAGATCGCTTATCGCGACGTAATCAGAAAGGCCTAGGTTTTCAGGCCGCTCTGAAAGACTGACTGAGATCTGCGCCAGACTCTCTGCTGACATAATGGCTTTAAGACTGTTTTTCAAGGTCTTGCGGCGAAGATTAAAGGCAGTTCGCACAACTGTTTGTAGAGCCTCCGCACTGCGTGCTTCAAATGCGCGTCTGGGGTGCGGAGTTAGACGCACAATAGCCGAACTGACCTTGGGTTTGGGTGTGAAAGCAGCAGAAGGAACATTGAACAGATGCTCCACTTCACAAAAATACTGCACCATGATTCCAACTCGACCATAGTTTTTGTTGCCGGGTCTCGCGCCGAGTCGCTGAGCCATTTCGAGTTGAAGCATGAACGTCATGTCTTGNATCAAGTCGNCANTTTGNANCAAATGAAANANCACCGGTGTTGAGATATTGTANGGNAGATTACCAACGANTCGGATNTTGTTTCCGCGNTCTACCANAGAAGCCAGATTGAATTTNAGAATGTCCTGCTGTTGGATAGAGACATTGCTATGCTGAGCAAATCTTTTTCNNAGAAANTCAGCCAGNTCGCGATCCAGCTCTACACAGTCCANNGGNCCNCNTGCCTGAGCTAACAAATCGGTAATNGCTCCTTGGCCNGGNCCGATCTCAAGCAAGTGCTGGTCAGNTTGAGGAGNAATCGCGTCAACAATCCGTGCAATGACCTGTTCATCATGCAAAAAGTTCTGACCAAAACGCTTACGCGCCTGGTGAGGCATCCCATTGCTCAGGCGAATTTTTTGAGGTTTTGCGCTCATNACTCCGCTCGTGCCTCAATCATCTCTAGAGCAGTCGCGATGGCAGTATACAGGCTACCTGGATCTGCACTGCCGCTTCCGGCAAGCTCCAGCGCCGTACCGTGATCAACAGAAGTACGAATGATCGGCAGTCCCAGAGTGATATTGGCCGCTTTGCCAAAGCCTTTGTACTTGAGCACCGGTAAGCCCTGATCATGATACATTGCGAGCACGGCATCTGCTTTGCACAGATATTTTTCGGTGAAAAGGGTATCGGCCGGTAAAGGGCCGGTCAGGTTCATACCTTGTTGTCTCAGTTTGTTTAAGACCGGCCTTATTACGCTGATTTCTTCAGTGCCGAGGTGTCCAGATTCTCCGGCGTGGGGGTTGAGTCCGCATACCAAAATTCGCGGTTTGCTGACTGCAAATTTGCGTTTGAGATCGTGATGCAGAATAGTCAACACCTCAGTCAAGCAATCTTCAGTGATCGCGGCGGCGACGCTTTGCAGCGGAAGATGGGTAGTGGCCAGCGCGACTCGCAGGCCCTCTGTGGCAAGCATCATTACCGTTAGCGCAACTTCACACTGCTGCGCTAGAAATTCTGTTTGACCGGAGAAAAAAATACCTGCTTCATTGATTACGCCTTTGTGGACTGGGCCTGTCACCATCGCATGCACCTGACCGCGAAGTGCCATCTTTGTCGCTGCTTCAAGGGTTTCTAGAACATATTGACTGTTGACGGCATTCAGCTTTCCGGTGATGGTAGGTTCTGTCAACGAAACGTGGTGGACAAATAACTCTCCGATCCCGTTAAGGCGTGGCTCTACTGACTCGTCGAAAGGCACCAAAGTGAGAGGTATTCCCAGTTCAGCAGCGCGTTGCGTCATCAGGATTTGATCGCCAACCAAGATAAGCTGAGCTTCTGGAGGGCGCTGCGTCAGTTTAAGACAAAGATCGGGTCCGATGCCGGCCGGTTCACCGGGAGTGAGTGCGAGTCGGGTAATCACGGGCTATATCCGGCATCAATCAACAAGTTCTACGAAGGCTTCTTCGCGAATCTCGACTAACCAGTTCTGGAGCTCTAGTTCAAATTTGCGGTTTCGTAGCATGTTAGCCGCCTGGCTGCGCGTATACTCGCTGGACAGATCTGACTCTCTGCGGCCGAGTACCTCCGCTATGTGCCATCCCATTGGAGAGCGAAAAGGTTCGCTGATTTCGCCAGCTTCCAGTGCGTCGACAACCGATTCCATCTCAACAGGCATTCCGCCTTGAGATACCCAATCCAGATCTCCGCCGGCTACCACTGAGGTGGCATCGTCTGAATTCTGCCTCGCGAGCGATGTAAATTCCTCGCCGTCTTCGACGATGCGCTGCCTAAGCTCATTAATCAGCGCGATGGTTTGCTGCTCATCCCGAATCTCGTTGGGAGCCAGCATTATGTGCCTGATGTGCGTCTGTTTGACGATCTGCTCTGTTCCACCACGCTTGTCCCGCAACTGGATGATGTGAAAGCCATTGCCGGCCTTGATGGGCCCTTCGACTTGCCCGACTCGCATAGGCTCTACAGCATTGGCAAAAAGTGCGGGTAGTTGTTCTAGCTTGCGCCAGCCGAAATTGGTTCCATCAAGGGCAAATCGCCTTTCTGCAAGCACGCGAGCTCGGGTTTCTGTGATTGAGTCGCCTTCTTCCAGCTGGGCGGCCAGTTCAGCGGTGTAGCGCAATTTTTCAGCCCTCAATTGCGGGTTGTCTGTTGCGGCTATAGGAATGAGAATATGATCAATGAGATAATCGGCTGAGATCACGTCCTGACCCATCTCGGAATTCAGAAAGTTGTTAATTTCCTGGTCCGTAACCGTGATACGCTGGTTCACATAACCCCGCTGCAATTCCTGGATGGTAAGCTGCTGGCGGACCTGCTCGCGGGTTTGCAGATAAACACCCTGATCCTGTAGCGCCTTTACGTAACCTTCAAAGCTCAATCCGGACTCCTGCGCCATATTTCCTAGCACGCGATTTATTGTGTCGTCGTCGTAGCGAATGCTGGCGCGCTCGGCAAACTGCATTTGGATGTTTTCCAGAATAAGGGTTTCCAGCACCTCGTCCCGCAGCTGGTTCGGGAGAGGCAGCTCTTGGCTGTTTCGATCTGCGGTTCGCCGAATATCCTCCAGCCTGTTGTTTAACTCGCTTTGCAGAACTACGTCGCGATCAACGATAGCAACGATTTTGTCGAGCAAGACGCGTTGCTGCGCCGCCGTAGGCAGCGTAAATAGTAGGCAGATTAAAGCGCTGGAGACTGTGAGTCTTGCGCGATGTGCTGCTGATTTAAGCCCTAAGTAAGTCATTAGTTATTTTCCCGGAAGCCTCGAATACCGTCTTCAAGCAGATTACTTATGCCAGCGCCGCCGAGATTTCCGAGGCCATTGAGTGTAATTTGTACAAATATCCCGCGATTGGCTTCGACATTAGGAACAAACAATTGGTCTTCGTCAACCCACTCTCGTGTGATCAAACGGAAAGTTGAACAGCAGTCTCTCCATTCTACGCCGATAAACCTTTCCAAGTTTCGTTCATTACTGTGATCGTAGTTCATACGGCCCAGCAGTTTCCAGCGATCGGTCAGTGGCCAAACTCCAGAGACGTCGCTTTGTATGGTGCGTGGGTCAATGGTCGGAGCGAAAAAGGAGGTGTATGAATCGGGCAGACTCCGGTAACGGAAGGCCAGATTAAATAAGTGGTTACTATCTGACTGATAGCGCAAAGAGAGGCTGCCTTCATCGAATTCCCCACGACCCTCATTCCACTGAAAATCCATATTGGACCGCCAGCGTTGGCCTATCCTGATGGCAACTTCACCCACGTAGGCTGATTGATCTGTAATCGGCTCATAGCGACTATCCCAGTTGCGCAGTGGATTCGACAGGCTGACCCGACGATCCTCAAAGTACAATACTTGCCCAAAGCTGGCACGAAAGCGCTCTTCCCCACTCGCGTTCAGTACGCGGCTGGTGATCGCAACGGTAAGCTGATCAGCGTTGGAAGTACGATCGCCTCCGGAAAAACGATCTTCTCGGAAAAGCTGCGAAAAGCTGAAATTAAGCTCTGACGAGTCAAAAAGCGGAAGCTCAGATTGGTCTTGAAATTTGCTGTTTAGATAGAAAATCCTCGGCTCTAATGTTTGCACGCTTCCCTGATGCAATTTGCGATCAAGGATCAGGCCGGAATCCAAACTGTAAACAGGAATGCCGAGATCAGGATCTTCCAGAGTTCCGACAGCCTGATTCTTCAGTTGATACTGCGTGAGCTGATATGAGGCGTTTGCTCGCACAAACCAACCCAGCGACTCGGCTGACCAGCTGAGCCTCGGTTCCAGTTCAGCCCGCTCACCGGTGACAAGCACGCCTCGTTCAATCAGGCTCGGTGACAGTCTGGATTCATCCAGTTCTCGATCGAAAGCTGTGAATTGGCCCTTGAGAGCAAGCTTAAATCCTAAGGGCAGTGCTGTGTTTGTGTTGAAGGAAAACTGTGGGAGGCGATCGTAGGGCTTATAGATGTTTTCCCGATTGAGGAATGGATCAATCAGCTGGATTCGCTGCACATTAAGTCTGGCTCGTAGCTTGCTAGAGTTAAACCTCACGATACCTTGCTGGTTGAGGTGGTTCCGGCTGGCGACATTCAGACCCGTACCACCGAAATCGTAAAAGTAGTCATCATCGCTCACTTTGCTAAAGTCGACGTAGGTTGAAAGATAGCGTCCGACAGTGCCCTGATGCTTAAACCCGATAAACCATCGATTCTCAGGTCGGGGCGGGTCCATGGTTCGATTGTTTTGAAGATCTGGGTTGAATATCTTGTCGCCAGACAAGCCCGACAGATTAAGGGTATTCATTGACCAGTCCGCCAGATACCGGAATTCGGTGCCAAGCATAACACCGCGATCTGAAAGCAATCTCGGAGAGACTGTCGCGTCGTAATTGGGTGCAAGATTCAAGTAGTAAGGCTGTTCGTAATCGAAGCCGCCTGTGCGGGTTGAGCCGATGCTCGGGGGCAAAAAGCCCGAAGCGCGTGCCTCTCCTAATGGGAACGGTAAGGTAAACGGATAATAGAAAATCGGAAAGTCGCGGATTCGGATGCTGGCCTTTGTTGCGTAGCCACGATTTCGTTCCTGATCCAGCTCAATGTAGTCGGCATTAAGGATCCATGATTCATTGCTCGGTTCGCAGCGACTAAATTCACCGTTTTCGATGGCAACTCGGCCTGTCGTGCTGCTGTAGACTACGCTGCTGGCTGTTCCATGGGCGCTGAACTTGTGCAGGACATATTGCGCTGTTTCGATTCTATTGAGCTGGTCATCGTTGTCGATGAATGCGGAGTTTCCCCGCAGCATCAGCCCGGGTTCACGGAAGATGACATCGCCATTCATCAACACGGTGTTCTCGGATCGATTGATGTTGGTAGATTGATTGTTTTCGATGGTGCGGGTTCCTTGCTGGACAATCACATTGCCATCGATGCTAATAAGACTATGCGATGGCTGTGAAAGGCCAGACTCCGAGCGAAACAGCGTTTCTGACTCATCAGGGCCCGCTTTGCCAGCGAAAAGCTCAGCCGCAGGATCGACGAAGCCGCCGCAGCAACTCAGCGCGAGGGCGTCTTTCTGTGAGGATGTCATAGCTTCCCGGGGCATCCAGTCCAGCGGGTATTGCGAGCGCGGAGCGACCACTTCTTCGTCGAACAGATTGATCGTTTCAGCGTTCCGATGTGGCTCGGAGCTTGNTGCGACGGCCGGCAGCGCTTCCACTGCTTGTGGCTGAATGTCAGGTATTTTGGCGTTGTGAGGCGCAGTTTGACTNATCANCGCGGGTGGAGGCTTNGGCGCAGGACTCGGCAGAACAGCACTTTCGCGATTGTACTCATTGCTCTCATCCGCGGTGTTGACGAGAACTTCGGGTTCGGTTGTTTCACAGATCCATCCGTCGCTCGCGGAGTTGGGAAGGCAATTAAATTGGAGAATCTGTGAAAAGACAGCAGACGGAATAGAAAGCAACAGTCCTACGCCGAGCGATAAGACTTGCCCTTGTGTCAGCGCTAGTAGTGCAACTACTTTGCGTAGGAGTTTTGGGCGATTATCGTCAGACTGAGACAATGGGCGAGGCTACGGATATAAATTTATTGCCGATCAAACCGACTTATGAGATCAGGCAGCAGTTAGTGCCGAAAGCTCGATTATAGTCGATAATTCATCGGGAATTTAACTCCTGTCAAATAATGATTTCAAAAGCGTTACGGACTTCAGCCAATTGACCATAATATCCAGTTCAGAGCCGTTATCAAGGGAATCTATGCTTCAGCAATGGGTATGCCAATCCCTCGGGATTTCCGCTGGCAGTCCTCTGCTGGCTTGGTCTAAGGTCAGTGGCGATGCAAGCTTTCGGCGTTATTATCGAGCAACTTGGCAGGGCCTCGGTTATATTGCAGTAGATGCCCCGCCGCAGCATGAAAATTCTGCCGCCTTCATCAAAGTGGGTCAAATTCTTCGAGATGCGGGCGTAAATGCCCCGGAAATTTTTGCTTCAGACCTTCATCAGGGTTTTCTATTATTGGAGGATTTTGGAGATAAGCAGTTGCTGCCCGTGCTCAGGAGGCTTCAGTTGGAGGATGATACAACGCGGGCAGGAGAGATCTATCAAACGGTCTTACAAACGTTACTATCAATACAGCGCAGTCCTCAGAAAAAGAGACTCGGCCTTTACAGCAGAGAACAACTCCGGACTGAGATGAGTCTGTTTAAAGAGTGGTTTTGCACAGCTTTTCTTGGGCTGGAATTTAGCGTTTCAGAACATGTTGTGATCGATCAGGCGATGAATCTTCTGGAGGAGGCGGCTTTGAGCCAGCCGACGGTAATGGTTCATCGTGATTTTCATTCGCGAAACCTGATGCTGCTGGATGATGCCACTTTTCCAGCTCTTGGAGTAATTGATTTTCAGGATGCAGTGAATGGACCCTACAGCTATGACGTAGTTTCCCTGCTGCGCGACTGCTACCTCCGATGGGAGCCGGAGATCATTTCGCATTGGGCTCTGATTTACTGGCAGGCCGCAAAGGAAGACGGCTTGTTGGTTGATGTCAGCGATGAACAATTTTTGCGTGACTTTGACCTGATGGGCCTACAGCGTCATCTTAAGGTCATGGGCATCTTTTGTAGGCTCAGTCTCAGAGATAAAAAATCCCAGTATTTGGCCGATATCCCATTGGTTATCCAGTACTTTTTGGAGGTCAGCGGGCATTACCCTGAATTGGGAGATTTTGTGGAGTGGTTTAACCAGCGGGTGTTGCCCGTCGCGGATCAGCGGCTCCCGAAGTCAGCCGGCTAAAAAGACTCATGCGGGCAATGATTCTGGCGGCGGGCCTCGGGACGCGTATGCAACCCTTGACCGCGAATTTACCNAAGCCCCTGCTCGAGGTCGGGGGCAAGACTTTGATTCAACATCAGATAAACCGTCTTAGAGACGCTGGTGTGACTGAATTTGTCATAAACCATTTCTACCTCGGCCAAATGATTGAAGAGCATTTGGGAGATGGCTCTTCTATGGGTGTGAAGATTGATTATTCCCGCGAGCCCATCTTGTTGGAGACAGCGGGCGGCATTATTAAATCTTTGCCAAAACTTCAGGATGAAAGTTTTATTGTGGTGAATGCCGACGTCTGGTCGGATTTTGATTTCGCGCTGCTGCAACCGATTGACGGAGTCGATCGGCTNGCGCATCTGGTGCTTGTCAGGAATACAGAGCATAACCCCTCAGGCGATTTTTACATCGACGACCGAGGACGCGTCCACGAAGATCCGGAGGCTGAAGGTGAAAGGCTTACTTTCAGCGGAATCAGCGTGATGCACAAAAAACTTTTTTCAGGGTTGCCAATCCAGCCGATGTCGGTGACTCCGCTTCTGCAGCAAGCAATGAAGGGAAATAAAATCAGCGGAGAGATCCACAACGGGGCCTGGTTGGATGTCGGGACGCCTGAAAGGCTTCAGGAAGTACAAGCGCGGTTCACGTCCTCCGGTGAGGTGACGGAGTGATTGCTCAATTCAAGCATCGAGCTTACAAGCGGGCAATCAGTGATCGGCTTGCAGGCACATCATCGAGAATACGAATTCCAGATGGTGGGCGCACGCAAAAATTTTTCAATCGCACTATGTTCGTGGTGATGGGAAAACTGGCCAAGTTGGATGGTCTGGTGATAGACGGTGAAATACAGTACGCTAACAACGTAATGCAGCTTCTTGATCTGAATGGCTTGTCTCGTCAGGAAGCCATCGATTACTTCGAGTTGGGCAAGCAAATGGAAACGGACGTGATGCCTTTCCTGTCGGAACTGGTTAGCTGTATCAAACAACGTAGTTTGCTGGCCAAGCTTTTTATGCAAGTACAGTGCCGGCTTTGCTTCGTGAAAGGTGGTATGCGGCTCAAGGAAAAGATTCTGCTGCGTGACGTGGCTGAAGCGCTGGGCTTTAGCAAAGCTGAGTTTCTGGATATCTACAATGGGTCCCATTTAGAAGCAGATTTCAGTCCGCAACATGGCCGCGGCATTCTTCGTAACGCTTACAACACCCTACAGCTCAAACCCGACGCCGATGACAGAGATATCCGAAAAGCCTATCTTCGGCTTATGTCCCTTCACCATCCCGATAAACTCGTGAGAGATAAAAACCTTTCTCAGGAAGCTCTGAAAGATGCCGCCGAGAAGCTCACTGCGATCCGGAACGCATATGAAGCCGTATGCGGATTTCGGAAGATTCGCGCCTGACACACCTGAGGCAGCGCGCTAGAATATGAGTCTCAATCACAGCACAGAGTTACAGGCTTTCCTGATGAGAGATTACCTTATCGCACCATCGATACTATCAGCAGACTTTGCCCGCCTCGGAGAGGAGGTCAATGACGTGCTCGACGCAGGTGCTGATGTTATTCATTTTGATGTCATGGACAATCACTACGTGCCCAACCTGACTATTGGGCCCATGGTGTGCCAGGCGCTTCGGAATTATAAGATCGAAGCTCCGATTGATGTGCATCTTATGGTGGCGCCAGTAGATCGGTTAATCCTTGATTTTGCGAAGGCTGGTGCGTCGCACATCAGTTTCCATCCGGAGGCGACTTACCATCTGGATCGATCACTGCAGTTAGTTCGGGATCAGGGCTGTAAATCGGGCTTGGTGTTTAATCCTGGGACACCGGTTGATTGCCTTGAATACCTTTTGGATAAAATCGATGTCATTTTGTTGATGTCTGTGAATCCCGGGTTCGGTGGCCAGAAATTTATTCCATCCACTCTCCAGAAATTGGTACGGGTGCGAAAGCTGATTGACGACTCGGGTTATCCGATTCGTCTTGAAGTCGACGGTGGCGTCGGCGTGAGTAACATTCGAGAAATCGCTCATGCCGGAGCCGACATGTTTGTCGCTGGCTCGGCTATTTTCAATAGCGACGACTATGGCAAGACGATTTCGGCTATGCGTGCCGAGCTGCGCAAGATCTCCGGTGAGCATCACAAAACGGTCATGCTATAAAAATCCAATGAACCGTAAACAATTCGAGTCACTCGCCAGGGAAGGTTACAACCGGATTCCAGTAATTCGCGAAGTTCTGGCAGATACCGAGACGCCGCTGAGCATCTATCTCAAGTTGGGCAGAGGCACTCACAGCTATTTTTTCGAGTCCGTACAGGGCGGTGAGAAATGGGGGCGCTATTCCATCATTGGATTGCCTTGCCATACCGTGATACGAGTGCGGGGCGCAGTGGTGACGGTGGAGACTGAAAACGAGGTAATTGAAGAGCATCAGTGCGAGGACCCTTTCAAATTCGTTGACGATTTCAAGTCTCGCTTTGTTGTTGCACCAACACCAGCCGACCAGCGCTTTACCGGTGGGCTAGTCGGTTACTTCAGCTACGATGCCGTGCGTTACGTGGAAACGAGTTTGGGGTCCGCGAAAGGAGCGGATGACATTGGCACTCCAGATATTCTGTTGATGGTTTCAGAAGAAGTCGTAGTATTCGATAACCTGCGTGGTACGATTTCTTTCGTCATCCACGTGGACCCGCATAAAGCTGCTGCCTTCGACTCGGCGAGGACTCGCCTTGATGAGCTGTCAAGCCAACTTCACAAGCCTGTTAAATTTCCCACTGAGTCTGATGAGCGAACAGCGCCAGTAGACTATCAGGTGCATTTCGCAGAAAAAGAGTTCAGCGCTGCTGTTGAGCGCATCAAGGAGTACATCCGCGCGGGTGATGTGATGCAGGTGGTGCTGGCGCAACGTATGTCGACCGCCTTCAGCGGCGACCCGATTAATGTCTATCGAGCGCTTCGATTCCTGAATCCTTCTCCGTACATGGTGTTCTTCGATCTCGGTGACCACCATGTGGTTAGCGCATCACCAGAGATTCTTGCCCGGGTCGAAAACGGTAGGATCACTGTGCGGCCGCTGGCCGGCACTCGCAAGCGGGGCGCAACCGAAGAGGAGGACCAGGCGCTCGAGTCGGAACTGCTCGCTGATGAAAAAGAGTTGGCAGAACATCTGATGCTCATTGATCTCAGTCGCAATGATTCGGGTAGGGTCTCCAAGACTGGCAGTGTTTCAGTCCCTCGTAAGATGTTTGTTGAGCGCTATTCCCATGTGATGCACATAGCATCGATTGTGGAGAGCGAGATCCGTGAAGATTGTTCTTCGCTTGATGTGCTTAGGTACACCCTGCCGGTTGGTACCCTGAGCGGAGCGCCAAAGGTGCGCGCGATGGAAATCATTGATGAACTTGAGCCGCAAAAACGAGGTATTTACGGCGGCGCGATGGGCTATTTGGGTTGGAACGACAACATGGATATGGCCATTGCGATCCGCACCGCGGTCATCAAGGATGACGTTCTCCACGTGCAGGCGGGGGCTGGCATTGTAGCGGACTCTCAACCAGAGTCGGAATGGGAAGAGACGCAGAACAAGTCCCGAGCCATCGTCCGTGCCCTTCAATTGGCACAGCGGTGTCTCAAGCTCGATTCCTCGCCTTAAGCTGCTGGTAGGCGCCCAAGGCTTTTTCTCTTGATGTTTTTAAGCCTACGATCGGTTTTGGATAGTTTTCATCCAGTTTGACGCCCGCTGCTGTGAGCTTTGATTCTGGAGCGACATCGGGCTCGTAGATGTGCTTATCGTCTAGCTGAGCTAATTCTGGTACGAACTGCCTTATGTAGCGTGCCGTTTTGAATTTCTCCGACTGACTGATCGGGTTGAATATTCGAAAGTAGGGTGCCGCGTCGGCACCACAGCCTGCGACCCATTGCCAGCTCGCCGTGTTGTTCGCCAGATCGGCATCCAGCAGGCAATCCCAGAACCAGCGCGCACCTTCCCGCCAGTCCTGCAGTAAGTTCTTGACAAGGAAAGAGCCGACTACCATTCGCACGCGGTTGTGCATATAGCCGGTCTGCCACAACTGGCGCATGCCGGCGTCTACCAATGGGTAGCCAGTCTGCCCGGTTTGCCAGGCGCGGAGCAAAGGTTCGTCTCTTTGCCACGGGAAGCCATCGAAGCTCCGGTTCATATTGCTTTCAGTGAGTGATGGGAAGTAGTGCAGCAAGCTATAGGAAAACTCTCTCCAGATGAGTTCCCGGCCGAAATGATCGCTTTCGCTCTCAATGCCCCTGAGTTCCCCGAGTTCAAGACTTTCCTTGTAAATGCGGTGAGGTGCTATTTCGCCAAAATGAATATGTGGTGACAGCCTTGAGACGGATTCTAACCCTGGGAAATCCCGGCCTTGTTTGTAATTGCTGATACCGTTTTCAAGGAAGCAAGCCAGCTTTTTATCGGCGCCCGCTTCGCCGGGAGTAAAAGATTCAAAAAAGCTGCTGTGCCAATTAACTTCGGAAAGCAGACCCAGAGCGTCGAGCTTGTCTGCTGGGAGATCTGCTGGGATTAGCTTAGGGTTGGACGCGGCAGACAGTACCGAGGCCAAGTCTATCCCTTTACTCATCGCTCTTCTGTAGAACGGTGTGAAGACTTTGTAAGGTGTGCCATCGTCCTTCAGGTTGAGCCAAGGCTCAACTAAAAGGGAAGCGTTGCTGCTGGTTACGCTGAGGCCTGTTTCCTTGAGCGCCCGCTTGAGTCGAATGTCTCTTTTGCTGCGCCACGGTTCATAGCATCGATTCCAGAAGATCTTTCTGATGCCGAATTTTGCCGCTAGTGCAGGAATGATTTCTAGGGGGTCACCCTGCAGCACCATCAGCCGATTTTCCAGTTGCTTATCCAGTGCGCTAAGAGAATGATGCAACCACCAGCGGCTGGCGGC
This sequence comes from Gammaproteobacteria bacterium, assembly GCA_002719575.1. Taxonomy (GTDB): domain Bacteria; phylum Pseudomonadota; class Gammaproteobacteria; order Pseudomonadales; family Pseudohongiellaceae; genus UBA9145. The sequence goes on from PBHS01000047.1 coordinate 13,023, forward strand.
GCCAAGCTGCCATGGCGCAGAATTCGTATCGTCGAGAATATAAACTGGCAGGATCGGGCCGCTGGTTGCTGCCGCGGTCAATGCCGGATTGTCCCGCAATCGCAGGTCCTGGCGAAACCACATCAGTGAGGGTTGTGCAGTCATGCAGTCGTGCTCCAAAAGTGAACTGGGTCTACGCTCGAGCGGCTGCCAGAGATCAGTCAAAGGGTCAAGACAGCTTTGGGCTCGACTGATATTATGACCACCTAAAATAGGATTCAAAAAAACGTCCCGCTATGCTGTTAATGATCGACAACTATGATTCCTTCACTTACAACGTAGTGCAGTTTCTGGGCGAGCTCGGAGCTGAGGTTCAAGTGTATCGAAATGATGCAATTTCACTCGAGGAAATAGAGGCGATGGCGCCGGATCAGATAGTACTGTCGCCAGGGCCCTGTACACCCGATCAGGCAGGGATCTCAGTGGCAGTGGTTGAACGCTTCGCCGGTAAAACGCCTATTTTGGGTATTTGTCTGGGACACCAGAGTATCGGTCAGGCCTTCGGTGGGCGGATTATTCGCGCCGAAAAGGTCATGCATGGCAAGTTGTCTTCGATCCATCATCTCTCGACCGGGGTGTTTCGTGGTTTGTCAAATCCCTTCATGGCTACGCGGTATCATTCTCTCGTTTTAGACAAAGCAAATCTGGCTGAATCTCTTGAAATTACCGCCTGGACAGAAGATGAAGAAGGACGCTTGGAAGAGATCATGGGGGTGCGTCATAGATCTCTCGCGGTAGAGGGTGTGCAATTTCATCCAGAATCAATTTTGAGCGAAAATGGGCATCAACTCCTGAAAAACTTTCTGGAAGGTTAGTGTACAGCCAAGCTCAAACAACCAAGTGACATATTTATCAAAGGTAGCATCTTGGATATTATCAGTGCGATCAAACGCGTCACCGGAGGCCAGGACCTCAACAGCGAAGAAATGATTTCTATAATGCGCTTGATCATGTCCGGAGCGAGTACTGAGGCACAAAACGCGGCATTTCTGGTGGGTCTTCAAATGAAGGGTGTGCGTCCAGCTGAATTGTTTGGCGGCGCTTCAGTGATGCGCGAGCTTGCCACCCGGGTTACGGTTTCAGATAAGAGTCATCTGGTGGACACCTGTGGTACCGGAGGCAGTGGATCCAACAAATTCAATGTGTCGACCGCTTCGGCGATGGTGGTAGCAACCGCTGGCGCAAAGGTTGCGAAGCATGGTAATCGCGGGGCGACCAGCAAGAGCGGCAGCGCAGATGTACTTGAAGCGGCTGGAGTTGACCTGTCATTGGGCGCTGAGCGGGTCGGCCACTGTATTGATAGTGTCGGCGTTGGCTTCATGTTTGCCCCGGCCCATCACAGTGCGATGAAACATGTCATTTCCGCTCGCAAGGAAATTGGAGTGCGCACGATATTTAATCTCCTCGGTCCGCTGACTAACCCGGCCGGCGCGCCTAATCAAATCATAGGCGTTTTTGATGCGCAGTGGATACCAACTATTCTTGAGACGCTGAGAGATCTTGGGAGCAGGCACGTGCTAGTTGTGGCGGCTGATGATGGTCTCGATGAAATAAGCATCAGCGCTGATACACATGTGGGTGAGCTAAAAAAGGGTAAACTCAGCTTCTATCAAGTAAGTCCTAGCGACTTTGGCATCGACAGGCAAGCAGATTTCACCGCTCTGCAGGTTGACAGTGCAGCCGCGAGTCTGGAACTGCTCAAACAGTCACTTGACTATTCGAACAAGGCTGCGGGAGATATCGTGGCGCTCAACGCTGGTGCAGCCATCTATGCGGCACAGTTGGCCAGCAGTTTGGTTGACGGCGTGGAAATGGCAAAATCAGTTCTCGACAGCGGTGAAGCGCTCGCGAAACTTGAGGAGCTTGTTACTTTCACCCAGAGACAGGGCTTTTGAATTCATGAGTATTCTCGAGCAAATCCTTGCAACAAAGGCAGTAGAAGTGGCCAGTGCTAAACAGCAGCGTAGTTTGAATGAGCTTGAGATTGCCATTGCGCAGGCGGAGCCGGTGCGGGGATTCTCTGCGGCTGTGCACGCAAGAGTTGCCAGAGGCAAGTCGGCCGTGATTGCCGAAATTAAAAAGGCTTCACCATCCAAGGGTCTAATCAGGCAAGACTTTGATCCAGCGATACATGCCGCGGATTATGCTAAGCATGGCGCTACTTGCTTGTCCGTGTTGACAGACGAGCAGTACTTCCAAGGAGCCAATGCGTTCCTGCAGAAGGCGCGTGCCGCCTGTCAGCTGCCGCTTATTCGCAAGGATTTTATGATTGATCGTTACCAGATCGCAGAGTCTCGCGCCCTTGGAGCGGATTGTGTGCTCCTGATTGTTGCCGCCCTTGATACCCTAAAGCTGCAGGAACTCGCAGCCTATGCCGGAGAACTGTCACTTGATGTTTTGGTTGAGGTGCACAACGAAGTCGAGCTGAAGATTGCTCTGGAGCTTGATACGGATTTGATTGGTATCAATAACAGGGATCTGCACACTTTTAACACTAGCCTGCAAACCAGTATTGATCTGGCAGCGGAACTTTCGGATGACTACCTGGTAATTACTGAAAGCGGTATCCACAGCCCGGAAGATGTCGCGTTGATGCACAGAAACGGTATTTTTGGTTTTCTTATTGGTGAAACGCTAATGCGATCAGAGCAGCCAGGTGCCAAGCTTCGGGAACTTTTCCCCAGTGTTTAGTCTGCTACGATAATCAATAAAGCCCCGTGCAGGTGCCAAACGCAGCATGGCAAGACAGAACAAGCAATCGGAGAGGTGGTATGAAAGGAAGAATCAAATGGGTTCAAGATGTCATGTTTGTTGCCGAGTCCGGCTCCGGTCACGGCATCGTGCTGGATGGGGCCTCCGACAGCGGAGGGCGTAACCTTGGGATGCGTCCCATGGAGCTGATGGCACTGGGTGTGGGCAGTTGCTCATCTTACGATGTGGTGACAATCCTGAAGAAAGCTCGTCAGGATGTCACTGCATGCGTGGCAGGGATCGAAGCGTCAAGGGTTAAAGCAACACCTTCTGTTTTTGAGTCGATTCACCTCAATTTTGTAGTGACGGGTAAGGCACTCGATGAAGCGCAGGTGAGGCGTGCGGTTGAATTGTCGGCCGACAAGTACTGCTCCGCGTCAATCATGTTGAAAAATGGTGGCGTGAAAATTACCCACGCTTTCGAAATCGTTGAGGCCTAGCCGGAGCGGCTGAAGGTCGGGCTCACTGCTCACACCCGATAGGTGGTTCGCTTCATGAGCTGCGACATACCAAGCATGGCTTGCTTGACGGGAAGCGGCAGTGGAGCGCCGCCGGCTTGCTCTGCCGATTCGCCGTGGTGTCGCTCGTCTAGAATCATTTGCGCCAGCACAGCTTTGCTACGGTGATCCTCATCAGGGAGCTTTTTCAGGTGCGCTTCCAGGTGCTCGACCACTTGCTTTTCAGTTTCGGCCACGAAGCCCAGGCTCCATTTGTCTCCTGCCAGCCCTGCGGCAGCGCCGAGTCCAAACGACATCGCGTACCAAAGAGGGTTGAGTAGGGACGGTCGGCTCTGCAGTTCCGAAAGCCTCGCTTCACACCAAGCCAGATGGTCTCTTTCCTCAGCGGCGGCTTCTTCCATGGACTCTCGCACTTGCTCAAGGTTAGCCGTGCTGGCCTGCCCCGCGTAAAGCGCCTGAGCACACACTTCGCCGGTATGGTTGATGCGCATGAGCCCCGCGGCGTGTCGACGCTCGCTCGCTGTCAGCTCGGGTTGTTCGAGCGAGCTGGCTGGAGAGGGTCGTTGTGCCACGGTGCTGCCGGGAACACAGGTTCGGACCGCTTGATCGAACTGAACCAGACAGCTGTCAAGGAAATTTAAAGGCATTCTGGCCATTCAGTCATTATCTCTCGCTATCGCCCGATAAGCAATGTCTGTGCGGAAGAAGGCATTTTCCCAGCTCACGCTGGCGGCCAGTTCATAGGCTGATCGCTGGGCTGCAGCGACTGATTGTCCTAAGGCAGTGGCGCATAGAACGCGACCACCGTGAGTCAACACCTGGCCGTTTTCTTCCCTTGTGCCGGCATGGAAGATTTTCTGTGAGTCGTTGTGCACGGTATCAAGCCCATGAATTACGGATCCCTTGGCGTACGTTTCCGGATAGCCGCCAGCCGCTAGGACGACCCCCACAGCGGCACGCTCGTCCCATTGCGCATTAACTGAGTCGAGCTGGCCGGCCAGGGCCAGCTGGCAAAGCTCCGCGAGGTTTGATCGCAGGCGCATCATGACCGGCTGGGCTTCCGGATCTCCAAAGCGGCAGTTAAATTCCACCACGCTGGGGTTGCCATCTTGGTCAATCATCAGTCCTGCGTAGAGAAATCCGACGTAAGGATTGCCGTCACGGATCATGCCCGCCACGGTTGGTCGAATGACTTGTTCCATAATCCGCCTGTAGACGGAATCATTCACCACGGGCGCCGGTGAATAGGCGCCCATGCCCCCTGTATTAGGCCCTTTGTCACCCTCGTCTCGAGCCTTATGGTCTTGAGAGGTCGCCATAGGCAGAATATTCTTGCCATCTACCATAGCAATGAAGCTGGCTTCTTCGCCGACGAGGAAGTCCTCGATTACCACGCGGTTGCCGGCATCGCCATACTTGTTTTCCTGAAGTATGTCTTTAACGGCAGCGATTGCCTGCTCTTCAGTTGCTGCAACAATCACGCCTTTGCCGGCTGCCAGTCCGTCCGCCTTGATCACAATCGGAGCTCCACGTGTTCGAGCGTACGAAACAGCAGAGTCAGTGTCAGTGAAGGTCTTGAAGGCAGCGGTCGGGATACGGTGGCGTTTTAGGAACTCCTTGGTAAAAGCTTTCGAGCCTTCCAGTTGGGCTGCTGCCTGCGACGGGCCGAAGCATGCGAGTCCCTTTCTTTGGAAAAAGTCAACTACGCCCCCGACTAATGGGGCCTCAGGTCCCACAATAGTCAGGGTTATTTCATTTTCTTCGGCAAACTGCGCCAGAGCAGAAAAATCCATAACACTTATGGAGATATTTCTTATTTTTGGCTCGCGACTGGTCCCGGCGTTGCCAGGGGCGACATAGACGTTTTTGACCTGGCCCGCCTGTGCACATTTCCAAGC
>PBHS01000048.1 GCA_002719575.1 Gammaproteobacteria bacterium
AGAGCTCGCGTTCGGCCTGCAACTCGGCATGAAGCTCCTCGAACTCAAGGGCGCGAGCCGAAAGCGGCGACAGATCGAAGCCATAGGCCTCGACGATGCGGCCATTGGCGTCTCTGCGGCCCCACCGCTTGCCATTGGGGCTGTCCTGGAAGGAAATCACACCGAGCTCGGCCAGTCGCCGCGCATGGCGCTTGAGAGCAGAGAGCGAAAACCCGGTCTGCTCCATCAGATAGCGACCAGCTTCAAGAAAGTAGTAGCGATTCAGATGCAAGCGACCAATCTGGTCGATCAGTCATGTCCGAGTCTGACACCAGCGATTCGGATCAAAGCGTTCAAGCGGCTAGCAGTGATTCGGATCAAAGCGATCAATCTGGCCGCTCAGCGATGCCTGAGTCCGACGCCAGCGATTCGGATCAAAGCGTTCAAGAGGCCAGCAGTGATTCGGATCAGAGCGACCAATCCGGCCGGGGTATGTCGGACTCGGATCAAGCCACTGTTGCACCGTCTTCCGAAGGCGAGGGCGTAGACAGCGATGCTAGTGGGCGAAGATAACAACCTAGCGGCGCATTGTGGCAGAGCCTGAATGGTTTGAAGACCCCTTAGCGTACCTCATTGCGCCAACATCCACGGAAGAATTTTTCGCGTCCATCTTTGAAAGAAGCGACCTAGCATGCCTGAGGGAGGCACCTGAAAGGTTCTCCGCTTTACTTTCTGTTCGTAAATTAGATTCATTACTAGCGAGTAAAGAGTTTTCATCGACCTCCTTGAGTATGGCTCGTTCTGAGCCACCTATTTCAAGATCGTTTTATACCTTTAAAAACGGAGCCATTGATAAGGGGGCCGTGCTAAACCACTATCAGTCAGGGGCAACTCTGATATTTAACCAGCTTCATCAAAACGATGCTGAATTGGCACGATTCTGCAGAGCCCTCGAAAGCATTTTCAGTTTGCGTGTTCAAGCAAACGTCTACTTGACACCGCCCGAAAGCCAGGGTTTTGGAACGCATTATGATGATCATGATGTTTTTATACTACAGATCTCTGGCTCGAAGAGATGGCGTTTTTTTCAGAAGCCTATTGAAAACCCCTACAAAGGTGAAAAATTTCAACACGCCCTGCACAAGCCTTCAAGCGAGAGTAGAGAATGTATCTTGAGCGCTGGAGGCAGTATTTATATCCCTAGGGGCTTAATGCATGAAGCTGAGAATTATGGTGACCAACCATCTCTGCATATAACAGTTGGACTTTTGTCAAAGACTTGGGCAGATTTGATGCTGGAAGCGATGTCTGAAGTAGCTCTAAGGAATAGCGAATTTCGAAAATCGTTGCCACCAGGCTTTACTAGAAAAGATTTTCAGACAGATGATGCTGAAAAAATCTTTCGTGAGCTCGCCGCTAAGTTTAAGAATGAAGCCGATTTCACAAAAGTATTCGAACTGTTTAGAAATAACTTTGTTAGATCTACGAGCATCGATATCAGCGGCGGTTTAGCCATAGCATCCTCTAAGATAAGAGCTACAGATAAGTTTATCTTGAAACCTAGAACTCCTGCCACAATTCGAACTCAAGACGAAGAGATAGTTGTCGTTTGCCCTGGAGGAGACGTGCATTTCGACGTGGCATTGCATGACTGTTTAAAAATAGCCTTGTCGGGTAATTCATTTTCAGTTTCTGAGCTGAAGACTGAGAATACTACAGGAGCCATACAACTCGTTCGAAAGCTTGTATCCTTCGGGCTCTTAAAAGCGGATAACTAAAACGAGGCATTGGTTTTACCGCGCTATCTAGCGGTAATCTGCATCAAATACCTAGAGAGTCTTCTGCAGTCTCAGAATCAACATCAAATGAGTCAGCAATCTTCTCTGCTGTGAGGACTGATTTCGGCTCCCCTGCATATGCTAAGCCGCCATCTTTTAACAAAAATACAACATCTCCATATCTTCTTGCCGATGCAATATCGTGTATCACCAACACTATGCCGATCCCGCTATCTGCAGCAGCCCGCAAGATTCTCATAACTGTTTGCGCCTGTTTAAGATCCAAGGAAGCTGTAGGTTCATCAAGGAGCAGAAACTTCTTGTTGCCAACTGAGACGTCTTCAACAGAAACCTGCGCTAGCGCTTTAGCAAGAAGAATTCTTTGTTTCTCGCCGCCTGAGAGTGTCATTAACTCTCTATCGGCTAAATGCAATGCATCGACTATCCGCAAGGATTTCTCAACATGCTCTAATGTTAAGACATGGTTCTCTGCAAACGGGGCACGCCCCAGTTTGACCATCTCCCATACCTTGAGTCCAAATGCAGGAGAAGTTTGCTGAGGCATGACCGCTCGATGAAGAGCGAGCTCCCGAGTCGAATAAGAGGAGATTTCTGCCTGGTTCAACAGAGTCGTTCCGCTAGTCGGATGAAGATCGCCCGACATCAATTTTAAGGCAGTTGATTTTCCAGCTCCGTTTGGACCAATGATCGCAGATAGCGCACCGGCCTCACACCTTATGTTTATGTTTTTAAGCAAAGCCTTTTTATCAACAGTATAATTAACTTCTTCTAGGCAAAGGCTCATGGCATCCAGCCCTTGTATCGCACGAGCAGCCAAATAAAAAAAGGAGCCCCAACTAAACTAGTTATGATCCCTAATGGGAGCTCGGCCGGCGACACCGCTATGCGAGCCAGAATATCAGCGGTCAAAATCAAGATCACACCGAGAAGTGCTGAGCCCGGAAGGACTAATCGATGATCAGTTCCTGCCAAGAGTCTGATTAGGTGAGGCGCAACCAACCCAATAAAGCCGATTATTCCCGAGACGGAAACAGCTGCGGCTGTAGTCATTGCCGGGAGCACGATCATCCTGCGCTTCAGCTTGGCCGTGTCGCAACCCAAGTGTCTTGCATCATTTTCTCCTATCGCAAAGAGGTTCAAGTTCTCCGCATCTCTCAAAATTAGAATCGAAGCACCGACTACCACGATCATGGAGGGCCATATTTTCGCCCATATTGCTCCTCCAAGACTTCCTAAAGTCCAAAAATTGATAGACCGTAATTGTGTATCGTTGCTCACAAACACAAGAAAGCCAAGGGCTGCAGCTGAAAGAGCATTAATAGCTATGCCAGAAAGCAACATAGCGGCGATCGACACATGCCCGCGCCTGGACCCTATTCGGTATACCAAGACCATCGCGAACAGGGAGCCAAGAAATGCGAAAACCGGAAGCGCGAAGACCATGAGAAACTCAGGTATAAAAGTGAGGGTAGAACCAAAGATAATCCAGACCGACGCACCCAAAGCACCACCGGAAGAAACTCCAATTAGCCCAGGATCGACAAGGGGATTCCGGAAAAGGCCCTGGAGTGCTGCACCTGAAATTCCTAAAGCCGCGCCCACACAAACGCCGAGAAAAACCCTTGGCAATCTTATAACACTCACAATTGCCGAAGACCCGGACATCGTTGTTGGATCCGCGCCAAAAGTTCGCTTGAGCCCTTGCCAGATAGCAGAAATGGGTATTTCAACTGGTCCTGTCAGAATCGAAGTCACTAGGGCTAACAAGGCCATGCCTCCGAGTATCGAAAGAGCCAACATCCGTTTCGATTTTGACTGGTTAGATAAGTAGGCTATTGAGTTTGTGCGAACAGGGCTCTCCATTATTCTTCAATAGATTTTGTAGCGCCCAATCCCTCATGAAAACGATCAGCTATGTATGCAACTGCTTCGGGTAATCGAGGGCCGAACCCAAGTAGAAACAAACCATCCACTGCTATGATGTTGCCCGATTGAGCAGCGGGAGTCATTCCTAACGCGGGATGCTCCTTAATCGTCTCGATTCCACCCAAAGATGCTAAGGAATGCTCCATCATCATGATTACGTCAGGTCTTGCATTCGCCAAAGCCTCATATGAGTAGGCTTTGTAGCCACTTTCACTTGCGAATATATTTTCACCTTTCGCTAGGTTTATTATCGCGTCAGCGGCGGTATCTTCGCCAGCTGCCATAGGGGATCCGTCTGACGCACTCATGAGAAACAGAACCTTTGGCTCGCGCGAAACAGCAGCTAATTTCTCATCAATTTTCCGCATTTTTTCAATGATTTCTTGCGAAAGCAGTTGAGCTTCGGTCTCAGCCTCAAGGGTATTTCCGATCATATCAATGCGTTTCAATAAGCCGGCAAGATTAAACCCCTCCTCGGTCAACACAAACGGAATCCCCGTTTGCCTAATTTGCTCCACTACTTCTGGAGGCCCGGTCTCTGAAGATGCAATTATCATATCTGGTGATAAAGACAGTAGGCCTTCCGCACCCAACTGCCTAACATACCCTACATCGGGAAGGCTTGTGACACTCTCGGGGTAAAAACTGGTAGTGTCTCTGCCGATTACCTGATCAATTCGACCTAGTGCATAAATTATCTCGGTTATATCACCGCCTATACTAATGATACCTTGTGATTCTTGCGACGACTCCTCGCAACCTGCAATCAACAGGAACGTGAAGAATGGTAATGTCCATTTAGTGACTCTCGAGATATGTCTATAAGGCCTTTTTTCCAATGGTCAGCTCCATCATAAGGTCGGCAGATTAGCGACTATATCGCGCCATCCAGGTAATTCAGTCCTTCCAGGCTTCCGCTCACCAAAAAATTGACAAAAGCAATTGCCCGCCTCATTGAATATCTCGACAGATGTGACTATTCCGTCTGAAGTCGGTTTCTCTACCGCCCAAATGCTCTCCACCGAACTTTGGTTCAAGTGAAGGTTGAAAGTTTTATCCAAAATATTCAGCCAATGCCCCATAATTGCAGTCTTGAAGATAATCCCGGTATGAATCTGAATACACCCTGGATTGCCGACAAAACACATTATAGATGTTTGATCCTTCACAGCATTGTCAAGAAGTCCGCCAAGACAATCATTCGTCAGTCGCCTGGTAAATTTCCCTTCAGCAAGCCGCATCGATTGCCGTCGACCGACACCGAATTCATGCAGCATACCGAAGAAATGATGCGTATCTTTGAGGTTCTCCCAGTGAGTAAGGAAACTATCTTTATCTAATTCGTCATCAGGAGCATTTTCTCTTCCACTTGGCAAACTATGGGTGATGAGGTCAGACTTTTGGTTTTGTGCAGCAAATCGTTTCACCAAAGTACGATAAGGCTTTAAGTTACCATTTTTAGAAATGTACACTTTGTGGACAGCCTGACCATCGATATCAAAAAACTGAAGGCTGTGCCTTTTGCCAGAGGCAACAACCTCTGTAACAGCAAATCCAAAGTGCCAATGGCTCATGAAGAGGCGCAAGTCGATATCCTTGTTGAGAACGATCCCGTGACCAGGCCCTATGCTAACGTTATTAAATTCTCCGTGCTTTTCGTGAACGCAGTCCTCATTACGGGTCAACACCATAACTGGGCCAAGGCTTGGTAAAGAGCGAATAAGCTCCGCCCAATCGCCCTCCAGTCGAATTATTTCCTCACTGGTACGACTCCCCAATAATTCTGCCTCCGATGTCCCGATTTCTGATGCTAAATCTCTTGCTCTTGCTTTGGGACGCTTCGATTTGAGCTGATCGAATCTCATTCGTATTTCCGCTCTCGGGAGACGCTCTGGCTCGATTTCATAAGGAGCTGTATTCATAATCGGAGTATCTGATAAAAGACTCGTATTAGTCTGGGTTGATGTTTGTCACTTTGATGGACAGGCAAGCAAGAAAAACGCGTACAATGGAACGATAATGATAATCATTATCATTTAGTCATGCTCAAGTTGCAAGTCGGTTTCAGAAAGTTTTCAGCCCAGCTTCAAAAAATATGCAGGACCTAAGTTTTCAAAAGCTAACACATAAAATATCCACCAACGTCATTATCGCGGATACCACGAGCAAAAATCTAGCCTGTCTTCAGAGAAAAACTTCCACTCTCAACATTCTCAAATAGTTATCAGAGCTTCTAAAACCGAGATACCTGGGGGCGTGTCACTTCAGGGCTGGAAAAAAGTCCCAGAGCCGAATCCATTATAGAACCTGAAAATTGCACTATCCATCTGCGGCTTAGGGCGATGAAGGGTAAGACTTCATAGCATTGAAACTGAGAAAAACGCCGAGGATTGAAAATGTGAGACCCAAGGTAATGAGCTCCAGGGGACCAAGACGTATGCCAAGCATTGCAGATGCTGGTAGAGCTACGACTCCGCCTCCTATTCCCATCAGGATCCGTCCCAAGAAACCTCCAACTCCATCTTTATCGACGTGTCCAATTCCAAAAAGATAGTGTTGCAGTGATCCGGCTATCAAGACAATGCCCACGCCAGCCTTAATGACCGCAATAATTGTTTCCCACCATGTCCCTGATAAAATTAGGGCTGGCTCAAGCACAAAGAAGAATGGTATGAAATAAATCACACTTCCTAGCCGCATGGCTTTAAAGCCAGTGGTCAAAGCCGAGGAGCCGGCGATACTTGCGGCGGCGAAAGCGCCCAATGCGACCGGTGGTGTGATGAATGAGAGCATCCCCCAGTATAGGATGAATAAATGAACACTCATTGGCTCCAATCCACCCTGTATTAACGCTGGAGCAAGCACGATTGCCAAAAACACATATGCCGCTGTCACTGTCATGCCTATACCCAGTATGAAGCTACATAATGCTCCCATTAATAATAGCGTAAGCGGGGAATCTCCGGCCAAAAACAGAAGATCGTTTACTAGCGTGCCAGATAGTCCAGTAATGGACAGCGAACCGACAATTAATCCCACACCAGACATGATAGTGAGCAGTTCCATGAGAAGTTTCCCGGTTGCGATAAGAAACTGAGCAGCTTGACCAAAATTCCAGCGATACTCAGGGGAAAGCTGATTTAGAAGAAGAAGAAACCCCGTAGCAATAAATGGAGCCACTGCCTCTCTCTGCAAGTAAACTAGTAAAAAAATTAAAACTAAAAAAGCCGCGATATAGTACCAGCCCTGCTTCATCGTCTCTGAAAAACTGGGTAGATCTTCTTTAGGGGTTCCCTCCAGACCTTTGCGAGCAGCATAGGCATCTACCTGCATGAAGAGCCCAAAGAAATACAGAAAAGCTGGAATCGCGGCTGCGAGAGCCACCGTGGTATAAGCGACATTTAAAAATGTTGCCATGACGAAAGCTGTCGATCCCATTATCGGTGGCAGCAGGACCCCACCCGTTGACGCGCACGACTCTACCCCTGCAGCATACTCTTTCTCCATGCCGTTCTTTTCCATGGCTGGAATCGTCATCTGACCAGTAGTCAATACATTAGTTATAACNCTTCCACTCATCGAACCCATNAAGCCACTGGAGACAATCGCNACTTTTGCTGACCCACCACGNACATGACCAAAAANTGCGAAAGCCAAATTTATGAAAAAACGCCCNCCCCCNGTTTTTTGNAGGGCTATACCAAAGATTAGNAAGCCAATAACAAGTTGNGCAAAAGCTCTGAAAGGCAGACCAAGAATNCTTTCNATNCTCATAACATGGTAGGCGGCTGTATCGGCNGGCGTTGATGCCATGCCTGAAATTGGCCCGGGTAAGCTTTCTGCAAATATTGGATAGAGAGAAAAAACAAATACCAAAGCAAAAAGAATCCAACCACCTGTTCGCCTGACTCCTTCCATAATCAGAGCCCATAACACATAGCTCATCCATACCGCGTAATCTGGCGCTGAAAACTCCCAACCGTAGTCAAGCATAGTTTCAGCATTTGCGAAAAAGAAACAGCAAACGCCGAGAGAGAGAAACCCCAAGAAGCCATCAAACCAATACGTCTTGTAAGTCGAAAAGGAGGGGTTTAGGAGAAAACAAAGGGGTAGCAATAATCCAATCAATGCGTAGTAGTAATGGTTCTGCAGTGTGATCATAAAATCCAGCAATGGGTTTTCTGAAAAAAGTCTCAAAGAATCCATTGCCAAAAAAGCGCTGGTTAGAGCAGCGGTCGCTGTAAGCCACCGCAACGGTGCCGGTAATATGCCATTATCGTTAGACACTAGTGCCAGACCGGATTGAAACCAGTTTCCTCCAACCGAAGTGCCCTCAATCGCTTCCAGGCCTCGAGGAATTCTTGCTGATCGTCAATTTCTTCCTCAATAAATTCGGACCATGCGCTTGCAAGAACTTCCTGTCTTTCGACCAGTGAGTTGTTATGTTGCTCTAATTCTTCCGTCCAGATTCCAATCTCTCGCCAGTAATGAACGGCGCCATCGTGGTAGGGTACAACCCACTGAAAGACTTGCCGATCAAGTGCCCAACCGATTGCTCCTGGATCAGAGTCCTTAAAGTCATCGTAGTTCTCATGGATCGCCTGAGTCAGCGCACGAACTAATTTTTCGTCCTGGTTGGATAACGCCGTTAACATCGGATAAGGATAGGTGCCAGCCTCGTGCGGATTATTGGAATCGATTCCCGCTCCTCGAGTAGCATAGTGTTTTGTAAAATAAGGGCCGATAGCCAGCATACGTTCCCAACAGCCCTGATCATCATGGGGAGCTGGCGGCCAAAAAATACCTCTTGGCGATGCTTCAACTCGATACATTGGACCAGAGACAGTTGTACCAAAGCCGGCATCCACATTACCGTTTATGACACCGTTCCAGGCAGCATCGTAACCGGGAAAATCTACTCTTACGACATCGTTCCAAGTTAAGTTGCCGCAGGCTAGATAAGCTTCCATAGAAATATTTAAAGCAGGAGCACCGCGTACATAGGGAATTCTGCGACCCCTTAAATCAGCAATCTCTTCCACACCAATATCTGCNGCAACCCCCACAGTCTGATTACTCAATCCGTTAGACGTCATCAACAATCTAACCGGCTGTGGGCCCCACTGCTCATTCGCGAATTGGAACATACCTTCCTGCGCAAAATAGGTTGAAACACCATTGAGGGTAAAATCTACTCTACCGGTCTTTAATGGTAAAAGCCGAGATACATCATTTTGTCCGGGAATCACGCGCAAGGTCACACCAAATTTTTCTCGTAACATTGCTCCTATTGCCACAGCTTGGTTGTATCCTGTGGAACCGAGATTGTAAGCAGTCCAAGCCATCTGCCGTGGAAAGGGTGATTGCGTTGCCTGTGCAAGAGCATGACTAGAAGCAGCCAGACTTGAAAATGTGGTTGTAGCCAAAAATAAATGAAGCAAGGTCAGCTTCAAGCTTCGAGGATGCTTTAAAAACATTCTAATTCNTCTCCCAGACAAGTTAAATTTCTGCACAAAGAGAATACTAATAAAACAAGTAACAAGCACCCCATATTTATTCAACTTAGGGTCAATGATATTTTTAATAGAACTAAGTATGACAAGACAGAAAATTCTTTCACTCTCGCGACAAGCGCCGCCGAAAATTTGCGAGGCTAGGACAAGAAATGCGCTGTTGGAAGGGCTAAGTAAGGCCTAGTACGTCTGCCTCTGCTCGCATCCAAAAGGTAAGATAACTTACTTACCCACTGTTTAATAAGTAATGGAGCAATTTAAAAAGAATGCCTTATTCTTGGCTGGAGTGCTGAAAACTGCAATTACTTATTAAAGGATTGCTTGTCAAAAATTGGCTTCAAACGCATTTACCTGACGAACGACGAGCAAATCAAAGGCGAATTTCCAAGCAGTAGAAGCGACGTAATCTGCGGTGGTAATACACCTCATTATGTTCGTTATCGGGCGAAAGTGCAGCTAACTCGAATCAAGTGANAAAAGNTTCCTTACAGAGTGCTCAGCACTTGATTTATCTTTCGATAGAAGCAAAGCTTTNTGGATCATCCAGACCTCACCGAGATCATATAGACCGATACGTTTTACANCCAACGATAATCGTGATAAGNACAATTCAGCGCAAGAGATCCTGATCGNTCATGTATCGCTAACGGGAAGAAGAATGCGAGACTCATTTCACTTTTGGAATCAGGTCCATAAGGCTAAGCATCATTTTTCGCAGTGCCTGGCTTCCCTCAGAAGCTCCCGTGTATTTCCCAATTCGGACAACAACTAAATCCCGCTCGGGAAAGATCGTAGTTGATTGTCCACCCGCGCCACTCATACGAAACGACCTATCCATTCCAGCTTCTCGCATTTCATCATCAACCCAGAAAAAGGCTCCACCGTAGATTGGGCGCCCGTCACTGCTCCATGCCGGCGCAACAGTGCTAGCATACTCAACATACCCCTCGGGTAAGATTTGCTCGCCTTCCCAAACACCATCCTGCAAATATAAATTCCCCAATCTTGCCCAATCTCTTGCCGACATGAACGCTAGTCCTTGGCCAAGGAAATTCCCGTGAGTATCAGTTTCTATCAAGGCATTACGGATTCCAATCTTGTCGAATAGATTACGCTGTGGAAAGCTATGGTAATCCTCCCCTCGACCTTCAACCGCCAAGCGAATCAAATAATTTGTCAGCACTGGGTCGGTATTGCGATACCTGCCAACGGTATTTGGAGGATATTCGGCAGGACGAGTAGCGGCATATTGAAAATTATTGCCGCCACTGGTGTAAAGATAGAAGTGGTCCGCATAAGTATCATCATCATAGTCCGGATCTGAAGGAGCATTGATCATGATGCCACTTGACATACGCATTATGTCCCCGATCCGGATACGCCGCCGCGGATCCTCAGGATCTTCTTGCCACTGTGGAATAGGCGCAGGTTGCCAGAGCTCATATTCACCTTGCTGAATTAAAATCCCCATGAGCGTTCCAGTTAGGCTCTTAGTCATGGACCAACTTTCCAGCGGGGTGTTTATATCCACTTCGTGGCTATATCGCTCACCCAGGATTTCTCCTTTATGAGTTATAACCAAACCCAGAGTTTTCGCTTCGGGTGGCCCAAACCCGACGTCTAAGGCCTGCTCGATCAGCCCGGCATTAAGACCTTTTGGCCAGGTCTGATCATCCAACCTATCGCCCATTGGCCAAGGGGTTTCATGTGCGCTTGGAAGTTCCGATTCAACCACCGAGGGTATAAATCGTATGGTGCCTTGCCCAAGGGCGTGAGAGACGCAACCTTGACCGCTATATCGCCGCGCCGTTCGCACAACACCGTCAGGAAGAGCAAGTGATACCTCCTGCCGAATTCGATCAATAGTGATGTTCGTTACAATCGCCCGCTGTTCAAATGGGGAAATAAAACCACCTACATTAGCAGCGGCATCTTTTGGATCCAATCCAGTAACAAATACCGCTGAACACAATATTTTTGCGAAACCGCTGGTGTAATGATGCAAGGGCTCACCTGGAGGCGGAACATACTCGCTATTCGTCCGAAAATAATCGGCCCGGGCATTGATGCTATCAGGCGAGCCATCGCTCGCCGGAGCCTGTGCAACGGCACAAGGGTATCCCAAAGCCAGTTGGAAAAAGATTGAAGCGGTAATCATGCGTAAAAGCCTTTTCATCACTCTCTCCACAGTGAACTTTCTGTTTCACATGCTAAGGTTGGTTTTGCTGTCGTACAAAATTCGTTAAAACTTAGGATTAATTGGCAAGTTATCATCAGATAAGTCTTCGTTCATTTTGTCAATTTTATTATCCAAAAGCCCAGCCAAGTGGTCGCTGCTGCCTTGAATGACCCGTGCAAGACGAGCGATAAAGACAATATCCAGTCTAGATAGGCATTCCAAAACCATGTGTAAGCCCATTCTATATAAGGAAGAAGAAAACTCAGGTAACTTCTGATAAATTCAATATTCGACAGCGAGAGAATACTGTGATCGGTGGCTGCGACAATGATGATACCCCACACGACGAATGCGACTTGTAAGGGGGTTGTCCAAATACAGATATATGCAAATATTCTCAAAAAAGTAATCTTACTCACGCCCACTGCTACAACGGGTTGCTTTGTATAAATTCAACAATTACCTCTGCTAACTCCTCGCCCTTTTGTTCTTGCAAAAAATGTCCTGCATCCTTGATGATCACATGGTTTTGACCTTTTGCTCCAGGCACCTCCCGCTGAAAAATTGCATCGCCTCCAGCCGTAACTGGATCGCCATCACTGAAAGTGGTGAGAAAAGGCTTTTCCCAACGCCGAAAAATTTCCCATGCTGCTGCATTGGCGACCGCGCCAGGATGGCCAACAGACACTGGTACTCTCTGTGGCATGATTAATGCTCCGGCCTTGTAGGAGGAATCAGGAAAAGGCGCATCATAGGCTACCTGCACGGAAGGGTCACCAGTAGCGTTCGCGATCATTCTTCCAGTAGGTATATCTCCGGCGTCGATCATGCGTTGATTCATGGCTTTCCATCTCATGAATGCAGGAGTGGTCGGAGATTGAGTGCCGGTGGGTGCCGGTAAACCTGTATTTCCAATTACAACCCGCGCAAATCTCTCTTCATTCTCCGCCACAACCCTCAGCCCAATGAGCCCACCCCAGTCTTGGCCGAACAATGTAGCTCCCTGCAAGTTAAGTTGCTCGACTAATTCAGTTATAGCATCGACATGAAACAAGTATGTATGTGTCTCGAGGCTAATTGGTTTGTCCGATCGCCCGAAACCAATAAGATCAGGANCTACAGTTCGATAACCTGCCTTGTTGAGTATCGGAATCATCTTTCGGTAGAGATAAGCCCAGGATGGTTCACCATGAAGCATTAGTACTACTTCTCCGCCGTTTGGACCTTCGTCTATGTAATGTACGCGATAACCTCTGATGTCCAAGTAATTTGGGTCAAAATCGTAGCCGGGAAGGTTTTCAAAACGACTATCGGGCGTGCGGAGCACACCGGGACGGATTTCATCAGCGAGCAGTGTGACTGGCAGATTCAGTACAAGGATCAAGTGGAGCATACGGAGCAAATTCATTGTAGGTCTCATCGGATTAAAATAAACAATGCATAACAGACTTAAGATAGCGATGAAAGACTTTATACGACGATTACTGTTTCCTGCACATCGCCCCTTTAGCAATTGTTAATAATAATAGAACCGTCTGGGTGCCTTGAAAAGATATCGCCAATAGCTTACTGGGTGATCGGAATGCAAAACCTTTAAGATTTTAAGATCTCCATTTCGTAAGTCTCCTTAGATTAGTTATCATATCACTCACCCAAGTCTACCAAAGCAGAGAGTGTACATGCACGATTTCTTCAGCGAAACCAAATTCATCCGACCAGAGGCGATGCTTGAATCAGCTGGCCGTTCACACTCGGTGATGAGCAGCAAGGAGGGGATCAGCAAACCACTGCTCTTAAGGCGCGTGTTGCAAAGATGCATGTGAGTATGACAGAAATATTTAATGAAGCTTGAAATTGCCTCATTAACCAAACCAGATATAGACCCAGACAAGTCCCCTAGAATGCTAAAGCAGGATCATCCATTGGGGCCCCTATTTCTCTTGGTTTAATTAGGATTATTAGCTCTTCAATACCTTCGCTACGGAATTATCGATTCACATTTAAACCTACCTGAAAAATAGTTTAACTAAGGAAGGACGATAGAGCGTCAACACTGCGTGAAATTCTGAAGCTCGAAAACTTGGTTTTGCGGCATGGGTACTTGCAGGCTACTCATCTCTGTCTTTAAAACTAAGCCGTACGATAATACGACTGTCGGACAACAGCGAAATTTCTGCCAGAAGACATGATTTTTACGATGCAAAAAAACAGATAGAGGCGATACTCTCGCTACTTGTAAAAAAGCACAGCACAAAACTGGGAAAAAATTGACGCTACCAAGGATTTACCACTACGAAACGCTATCATAAGGGAGGTACCGAATGACTGGGAAAAAGAGGAGCGCATTCATATTTGATGGTTAGTTCTAGCCATTGAACTAAAGTAGGTGCCGTCTAAAATTAAACCAAGTCAAAACAACGGAGTGAGTTAATGAGTGACGAATCTCACAATGCATATACTGGACTATTGATTCGCGAACGGTGGAAGCTTATAGAAGCAATTTGGTTGCTTCATGGTATTTTTATGCAGACAAAAAATGAGTTTGGCATCGTGATGGAGCGCTTCTTTGACCGTGCAAGCACGAAGATTTGCGGAGATTCAACTGAGGTGGGCCGTCTTACAGAAGAATACATTAGACAAATGCTTCAGTGGAATGTTTCAGAAGTCACTGTAAGCACACGCATCAGTAACTGGGAAGAATTGTCAAACAATTGGCGCGAGTCCGTTGAAATCAGGCAAAGCATTGAAAATTTTTGGCAGTTGCTGAACTCCACAGCCGACATCAAAAAATGTGAGGTTTGTTACATTGACGAGCGTGGCAAATGGTATGCATTTGCACCGGAGAGCATGTGGGACCGTGAATACCTTTTAGAATTCGCAGAAGGGCAAGGGATAGACATCGAGTGGCTGACCAGCGAAATCAAAAATCATCAAAAAGTGCCTAAACGAAAAGCCCTAGCGATGGGTTCGCTGTGAGTAGCTTTATTAACGGCGATAAAATTCAGAACATCGCGGGGTGAAACAACCTCCATCATGTCAATCAGAAGAATATAAGCTTGAATATGAGCAATCTGAGGAACAACTAAAAGCGAAATGAATCGCTAAAGAGACGGACGGGAAAGCACGATTCGACAAATCATGAGAGGTTGGCTTTAGAGTGGCGCCCGTTCCGAAGTTCTGAGTTAATCTCTCCATTATGCCCCTTCGACGATGAAGCCAATGGCCGAAAAGAACTCTGGTTGCGCAGGCATCGCCCTTAACAAACGCATTGTGGCGGGCCAGTAAGGCAGCGAGGGCGATACACGTCCAAAGTTTTAAGTAAGCAATTATGAGCCTAGTTAACAGGCCCAGTTTACTTGCAAATTCATTAGCCTCCTTCATAACTCTATTTCATTGATTTCGGCCATGTTTCCTCGATCTTCGTCGAAGCCACCAAGCCATGCTTCGCGCAACTCAAGAGCTCGTTCATCCGCAAACTGATCTACACTGATTTGATGTGCAGCGAGCACGGGATCTAACTTCAAATTAAGGGTTTTTAGCTTACCGTCACGAAAAACCGTGAGTTCTACCTCGTCACCTGGGGCGTAACGCCGGAGTAATGACGTCAAGGCACTACCTATGCGATGTCCATCAAGCGCCAAAAGCTCATCTCCAGCATTTACGCCAGCATTCCAGCCAGCCCNATCAAGACGAGCATTCCCAACTATTGGCGGATTCCCACGCAGAGCGAGCCCCAGCGAAACTTTTACCGGATCATCAGAATTGTCTTCGCGATTTAAGAGCCAGCCGACTGACCCCAGCGCTTCAGAGACTGGTAAGGGAGAGATATCATAGACCCAGCCGTCTAGACGCTCGGCGAGATTTTCACCTCCCACCGATACCAAACGATCGCGAAAATCATCATAAGTATATCCACCGCCACCAAGGGGGAAATCATCATAAAGAGCTGACATCACTGAATCTAAACTCCGTTCACCGTCGCTGACACGACGGATCTCAAGATCGAGTACCAGACCAAGCAGACCGCCCTGGCTGTAGAAAGATACAGTTCGATTGGGCTTNTCCGCAGAACGATCAGGACCACGGTGGTAACCTTTTGTCCAAGCCTCGAAACTTGCTCTAGCGAGGGTGTCATGACGATACCCAGGATTGTCCAAGACGCTATCAATGGTATTNGCAAGCTGTTCTCGGTAGTCCGCTACGGAAACTAAGCCTGCCCTCACCGGAAGCAGCTCATCGTAATAACTAGTCAGGCCTTCAGCGACCCAAAGCATTTCGGTATAGTTAATATCAAGGTAGTCATAGGTATCAATGGCTGCCGGGCGAAAGCGCTTGACGTTCCAAGTGTGAAAGAATTCGTGGGCCATGAGACCTAAAAAGCGCTTCCAGCGCTCCTCATCCCAAAATGCTCNCGGATCCGTGTGAACGACAGTGCTGTTATAGTACTCCGTACCGCCGCCAAGACCCGACCTGCTGTTCAACAAGAATAAATAGCGGTCAGTTGGTAAGCCACGCCGGGCTGTTTCAAACACCTTGGCAGTGGCTTCGACTAAGGCTCCAATATCCTGGACTAAACGTTCCTCATTACCGTCCCAAGTGCCTTCAATNAAATAATCAATGGTCATGCCTGCTGATTCAAAAGTGATCAGATCAAATGTGCCAGCTTCAATTGGCGAGTCCACCAACCGATCATAATGAGGCGCTACGAAAAAGCCCCTGTCCGGTTGCTCCATTCCGCTCGCAGCTTGCCAACCCTCTGGCAGCTCGATGTCGACTTCAATCGGCTCTCCGCGATATCCGTCTGAATAGATAAATACGGCTGCTGGATTCAGAAACGCGTGCTCCGAATCCACGTGACGAGTTCGATCATTCAGGCTATCAGCATAAATGCGGTAGCGNACGACNACATCANCAGCCACTCCTGTGAGNCGGTCGACTCGCCAGGAAGACTTAGCAGTCTGCCTNAAATCCAAAGCAGNNCCATTACCATCAATNACCTCGATGCCCGACATCGTCCCGACNGGATCAATCACCAAGTACTGACCAGANCGCCAGGCCGGAAGATGNAAATCAAAAGNTTCTCCAATTACATCCCGAAATCGCACTTCGATGTTGACTTGCTGCATATCCCGCTCGGAGAGGTCGACGTGATATTGTGTATAGCCGTTAGCGAAATTTGAAAGAAGCATCAACGCTGTCGATATTAACAGTGCAATGCAGCCGCTTTCGCGAGTTAGTTTCCCAATCGTCATTTTTGGTTTCACTCTTGCTGCTCGAAGTTTTAACATTGCCGAAACCAGCATACACACGTGAGGGAATTTATGCGAGTCACAGAACATGACACATCTTGAGNAAAAGATGCGCCAGACGTTGCTGACGAGCTAACATGTGAGCTAAAACACAATGAGTTCCAATAAGATCGGTTGCGGCATACTGACGTTCGCTTGGACACGAAACGATGATTCATGCAGCACTTGATTACAATCACAAAGACNAAGCCATTGCCCAGCAAAAACTGATTTGACGAATTCTCGCAAGCTAAAAAAGGATAGTCCAAATATGTCCAAACATCGAAGTGATATGGAGATTATAAACACCTCGTTGACTTTGAAATAAGGCAATCGCAGCTTATCGCGTTGGTAGCGCGATAAGTTGAGCGTTTGCAAGTATTCACGGCTAAAGTCAAGGGTTTTACTGGCAAAAACTTAAGGTAAAATAGNGCTAGAAAAGAAATTTTGATCGGGTTAACCTCGCGAAAAGTACATCAAAAAGTTAATTCTTTAATTCTCGAAACTTTGTTTTAGCCAAGTCATCTAATGAATACTTCTACATTGACACCTTCTGGCTCATACGTTTGGTTCTTCCTTATCCAGACATGCTTCCTAAGTAGTCCTATCGGCGTTGCACTCGCCCAAGACGGCTCGCAATACGCCATAGATATTGGTCACGCCGAACTTACGGTTATGGAATGGGCGCCCGACTCTGAAAACTCAGAGTTAATACTAGCCCTNCCAGGCTCTGGCGGAGACTTCTCAAGATACAAACGTATAGGCCCATTGCTCGCACAGGCTGGGTATCGCATCGTGGTGATCAATCAGCGAGGAATTATGGGGAGCACAGGCGATCTGGAAAATCTGACACTCCATGATCTGGCAGATGACGTAATTTCCGTTGCCAACCACTTCGGAGCAGACCGCTTTCATATGGCTGGATGGGCGTTTGGCAACCGCACCTCACGCATGCTGGCCACCGAATATCCAAACAGAGTTGCGAGTCTCACACTGATAGCTGCTGGCGGTATCGTGCCAGCTCTGACTAAGCCAGGAGAACTTGGTAAGCTGCTTGGAGACAGACACCTGACATTCAGTGAAAAAATGAGGCTGGCAAGACGCACACTTTTTTCACCCTCAACAGACGAAGGGGTTGTTAAAGACTACGTAAGAACCCTAAGTTACTGGCCAGAGGCACGGGCTGCACAGCAGAGGGCGAACCGAAATACCCCGCTTGAAGGGTGGATTGCTGGTGGGAAAGGCCCGTTGTTGATGGTCATGGGCNAGGATGACATGACCGCCCCGATCGAAAATGGTTATGTAATGAAGGCGGAGCATGGGGCTAGGCTGAGGCTTGTGGTGGTTCCCAACGCTGGTCATGCGATTGGCCTTGAAAAACCAGCAGAAACTGCCACCGCGATCATACAATTTCTCAAGGACAATCCTTCGCAGACAGCTTTTAACTGATTGTAGAATAAAAACCGTTCGGCTTACCTGTCTTTGAGAACGTTAGGCGTAAGCTATCGCGACGCGGCCAAATCGATCACGACATCCCAGTGGAACCGTAAAAAACGATTCAGCTCGCTAATCAGTATTCGCTCCTGATCGCTGTGGGCGCCGAATCCCAAACCGGCATCCTCTCGATCAATCGCAGGACCAATTCCGTAGCACTGAACCCCCCTAGCTCGCAGATAAGCCATGTCAGTTGCGCCAGTTGACATAGTAGGCAAAGTTATCACTCCATAGTGATTTCTCAGTCCTTCCTCAATTGCTGCAAACGCCGTTGTGTTAATGCTTGCTTGGCCGGGCGGTCGTGTATTGCGTTGTCCAAGACTAACGTTGATGGAGTCGTCGCCAATTACTTGCCGAATCTGATCCAAATATTCTTCAATATTTTCATCTGGCAACGCACGGAAGTCTATCGACGCAGCCGACTCTGAAGGAATCACGTTGATACGATATCCAGCATCGAAGATCGTCGGGGATAGNGATGATCGAAGCATGGAAGCGTGACGTGGCTCGTATGCGAGGAANTAGTCGTCNGCCTCATTTGCACGCCCNGAATCNAGCACTGCAAGATACCGCTCACCGGCNTCNGGNGGCGAAATTGAAGCAAGTCTTTCAAAGTAGGTATAGGTGGTTTCGTTCAAGCGAATAGGAGACCNCCAGTCTGCAATGGCTGATATCGCCTTTGCAAGACGAACNACTGAATTGTTCTGCANCGGCACCGAGCCATGTCCTGCGACTCCAGTTGCAACCAATTCGAGTCGATAGGGCAATTTCTCTACGGTCTGGACACCAGCGTACACTACTTCACGATTTACGCGCGCTACACTGCCACCCTCGGCTAAACAGAATTCCGCGTCAATCTGATCAAAGTGATTGTTAACCATGAATTCGATGCCGTATTCAGTTGCCCCCTCTTCCCCGGATTCTGCNANAAATATAACATCTCGGGCCAACGGNACCTCCTGACGAGCNAGCTCGAGCATTATCATCAGCCCCACTGCGAGGTTATCTTTATCGTCAACCGCNCCACGNCCGTAGACGTAGCCTCCGTCAACAGTTGCACTAAAAGGNGGAAACNTCCANTTACTNGGNTCGACATTTACNACATCNGTATGAGCCATNATTAAAATTGGCTTTTGNCTACCATCACCTTNTATTCTTGCAACGACATTTGGACGCTCACTATCCGTAGAGAGCATTTNTACTGATATGCCCTCGGCTTCTAAAGTATCGTATATGTATTGAGCTGCNGGCAGNTCCCGGCCTGGTGGGTCNCTTGTGTCGAATCGCAANAGCTCTCTGAAGTGGTTGAGNAGNTCNTCNTCTGCGNCNTCCCAAANGGGCGNATAGCTNTGNGCGCTAGCTCCNACNTATAAAAAGATAAANAAGNCAGCTAAAAGTGTTCNCATCNNATNCTCCAAAACTCAANNTCTNCANTATAGTTAGCANNAGCTNGATAGTCAAAGGTGAATCNATCCTGGCTTGCCAACATCAGACGCGATGAAAAATGCCGCTACAGTGCATATCTGTCTGAGGGCTTCCTTGTCATAAATACGTGTCGATTAGCAAACCTATGCAACAGAGCCCTTCATGCTAAAAGACCCTGAATCTCAAAATAGTCTCTGACAAAGATCACGCGTTAACTTCATTTTCTAGCAATGTGGGTATAATAAAAAAGCCATCCTTTGCAATCGATCTCCCCCGCGCCAACATGGTTGAAATAAATGCTAGACTATCGAGTATGAAAACATCATTGATCCGCTATTTTGAGATCGACGTGAGGCGCACCTCCATACGTCGCGAACTCATCGCTGGACTCACTACGTACATTACGATGGCTTACATTGTAGTGATCAATCCAACAATGATGAATCTAGCCGGCATGGATTACGACGCAAGCTTCACTGCAACTTGTTTCGCGGCGGCGATTGCTACCTTTGCAATGGGGGTTGTGGCGAATTGGCCAGTTGCCCTAGCCCCAGGTGTGGGATTGAGCGCCTTCTTCACTTATACAGTGGTCGGGGAGCTCGGGTACAGCTGGCAAGTTGCACTCGGTGCTGTTTTTTTATCAAGCATACTTTTTATTGCAATTAGTGCGACACCACTTCGGAAGTGGATTCTTGCTAGCGTACCAAAAAATCTCAGATTCGCAATCGCCGCTGGTATAGGACTTTTCATTGGGTTCATAGGCCTAAAAAACAGCGGTATAGTAGTTTCTAACAGTGCAAGTTACGTGACTCTCGGAGATCTTGCCAGTGCGGAAACATTCCTCGGACTATTGAGTTTTCTATTGATAGCCGTGCTTTCAATCAGGCGTATCCCAGGCGCAATCATTTTAGGTATCGCGAGTATTACTTTCTTGTCAATCATACTCGGCAAAGTCGAATACTCCGGATGGATCTCACGACCTCCATCATTAACACCAATATTTCTAGAGCTAGATGTCTTAGGAGCAATGAATGTTGGTATGATCAGCGTGGTCCTTGCCTTCCTATTTGTTAATCTTTTCGACACGGCTGGCACCCTTTTCGCAGTAGCTGACAACGCCAAACTAACTCATGGAAATAATGATATAGCTAATCTCAGTGCAGCCCTAAAAACCGATAGTCTGTCGAGTATGATGGGAACGTTTTTGGGTTGCGCTCCAGTAACCAGTTACGTGGAAAGCTCAGCAGGAGTTTCAGCTGGAGGTAGGACAGGTCTCACTGCTGTTTTCACCGCTTTATTTTTCTGCCTTACAATTTTTATGTCACCTCTTACAAGCATGGTGCCGGCATACGCGACTGCAGGCGCTCTTATTTACGTCGCAGTGATCATGCTGAGCGGCCTGCAGAATTTAGACTGGCATGATCAAACAGAACTGGTACCTGCTTTAATCACGGTTATCATGATCCCTATGTCGTTTTCTATTGCCGATGGGATCGCAATTGGCTTTATAAGCTTTGCAGTCATAAAGACGTTCACCGGAAAATCTCAGCAAGTCCCTTATGTAGCGTGGGCCCTGTCTGCCCTATTTGTTTTAAAATTTATCTTTATCTGAATCACATCAGAAAAAGATGGACGCATACCGGCACACCAATCCGACAGGATGGTGATCCGGCTGTGATCCGTCAGAATGAATAGCTGAGCCTGCCCATTACTTGGCGCGGAGGGATTAGCTCTATGCCGGTCGCATTGACCCCAAACACATCAGTCATAGCGGAATTAATTCCATCTTCGTCTGTCAGATTGTACAGCATGATGTCAAACCCCCACGTCCTAGACCTGGAATTAATACCGGCTGTCAAATTAAGAAGATTGTAATCCTCCACTGTGTCTATCAATGGATGATTGATTACACGCTGTTGGAAAGCTCCGCGATAAACATAGTCGATTGTGCTAGTGAGCGTGTGACCTGTTGAAAGGCTCGTCTGATGCTTGAGTCGGAAACTTGCGGTCAGATCAGGACTTTTAGCGAGCTCATTCCCTTTTATGTTTTCTCTGTTCGAGTAACGCAGATCTTCGTAACAGAAACCTAAATATCCAACAGGGCTGCACCACGGAGGGGCCGGTATAGAAGAGTTCGCTTTGACGTTGTCAAGAGTCTCGAAGTCCTTAGTTACCTCAGAATCCAACACCGCGGCTTTAAAATCCAGCGTCAGCTCATCGGAAAGAATGCCTATAATTTCAGCTTCAATACCTTTCATTTCAGATTCAGGAATATTCGCTACACCGCCCCTAAAAACGTCCGGATCAGTCGCCTGAAATTGCAGATCGTCATATTGATAGAAGAATGCAGCGACGTTTGCCCGTACTCTGCCATCGGCAAAATCTGATTTAAGGCCAAACTCGTAGGCATTTACAGACTCGCTGTCGAAAATCGGGAACACGAGAGGGGGTGCAATCGCATTGCCCATCGACGTGTCCTCAGCTTCCGTGTAACCGTAAGTAAGATTACTCCCGCCGGGCTTGAACCCCTGGGTAAATGAGGCATAGACCATAGAATCCATTCCAAAGTCGTATTCGAGAGCAAATCGGCCAGTAGACTTCTTCGATGTCTTTTCCAAATTGCCGATCTGTCCTCCAAAAAAATTGTTCACATAACTTTCCACTGAGTCATCCGTGTACCGAAGGCCTGCAATAAGTCGAAAGGCGTCGGAAGCGTAAAAGGTAGATTGCCCGTAAACCGAATATGATTCGCGGGTTGGATAATTGTCGGACATGAACCCCCAATCTCCAGCTCCGCCTGGAATTTGGCCGGGAGAAAGCCCTGAGGGGATCATTGAGGTGGGAAACATATTGGAATAGCTGGTATTGAAAAAAGGATCAGTAAAAGTTCCATCATAGACACCGTTGAAATTATCGTCCAAGAACTCCCTGATGTGACCTTCGATTTCCTGATCCATGTAAAACGCACCTACGATCCAATCAAAAACTCCGCGAAGAGGCTCATTCGAAATCATATTGATTTCAAATGTTTTCGTTTCTTGGATCTGGCTCTCAGGATTAAATTCAACTCCCACATAGAAGGGAGCTGTTGAAGAAACCGAGGAAGCGTCATGAAATAAATTGTGCCGATCATTGTCTCTAACAACATAAATCTCATCTTTCTGCCAGCTCGCCAAGGCCTTCAGAGTCGCGTAGCCGATATCGAACTCTCCAATACCACCAACGATCAGAGACTCGAGTTGGTATGTGGACAGCGTGTTCTGCGAAAGTTTTCTTCTGTCTGGAGTTATATCGTAAAAACCCTTAATGGCAGCTCCATTATTATCAGCATCAAAATACTGACCAAATACTCTTAGGCTTTTTGAATCGCTTAACTCAAGAAGCCAGTCAGTGCGGAAGCTCGTATGATTTGCATCATCTAGCTTTTGACCATTAAAGACATTTTCGCTGAAGCCATCTCGCGACGTGAGAGAGATAGAAGTTCTTGACGCAAGTCGATCTGAGAAAGGAATGTTTACTGACGCTCGAGTTTTTGTCAGCCCATAGTTTCCGATCGTAACATCTGCCATGCCTTCAAAGGACGCGAGAGAAGGTGCTTTGCTAATGACATTAATCGCGCCTCCGGTAGAATTTTGGCCGAATAGTGTTCCTTGAGGACCCCTCAAAACTTCAATTCTCTCAACGTCTATGAAATCAGATTGAAGAGAGAAAGGTGAAGCTATAAAAATACCGTCCATATGGTAAGCGACTGACGGCGCAGCGACTGCATTTTGATTCGTCTCATTACCGACACCTCGTATAGAAACTACAGTCTTAAAACCCTCGTTTTTTGAAACAGTCAACCCTGGTGCTAAGGCACTAAGGTCAACAAATGAGTTGATATTCCGAGTCTCTAAATCAAGATCTGTAATCGCGGTAATCGCTTGGGAAACGTCTTGTAAACTTTCATCCCTTTTTTCGGCTACCACCATGATTTCTTCGATTCTGACTTGTTGAGAATATGCTGGCAGTAAACTACCAAAAACAATTAATAGTAGCGTTGAAGCAGCTAGTGTGCGGCGATTTCTGTTGTGGGTCATAATCGTACCTTGGAAATGTCTTGCAGAGAAATGTGTATCGGTTGTCAGTTGCTATCGGTTAGCTCCATCAATCATGTCTGAGCTCACATTTTGCGCTTTATTGGTGCATCGGCCTGAAGGCGCCCTTTTTTTGTCTATGGCTACTCGCTGGCAAGATAGATTTATTTCGCAAAAGTTTCTATATCAGAGCGGATCGCCTATTTTTGAAGTGCTTCGATAATCCGCCTGCTCAGGTGAGACTTTCCCAAATCAATAGCAATAAGCGTGCCGATTCGCTGGAGCTGGCTTTCGGCGCTAGCAGGTTCCGCTTCAAGAGAATTAAATTTACAACCTCGCGTTTCGCCGCTTCATGGCTTCTTTCAGTTACTTAACAAAAGCTATCATTTAACCAAGACAGCCGTTTTGTCGCCATCATGGCGGTGAAATTAGATTATTTGACGTAACCGCTCTCCACATAACAAAAGAGTTTCAATCACTGCATTTGGTGGGTACGAATCTATATAAGTCGAACAGCCTTTTGTGGGTTTCGCTATTTCCTCAAAAGTGTAAGGCCAACGCAAGTGTTGATCTTCATTGAGCCTAAATCCTTTAATAGAGTCGTCCATGTCTAAGCTCGTATCTGACTGCTTGAATATGCAGTTTGACCACTACGCAGGCAGCATCATACATCAACTCAATGATCTGCCACGGTCTGCAGACTTCTTGAAAGGGCGCTATACGGCAGCCAAGTCCTATACGATTTTAAGACGCCTATGGTCCACACCGTTTTATTAATCACTTGCTATAACCCACCTCGAGACTTCTGCATCGTTACCAGCTTTTTTGTTGGAAAGAAATAAACACGGCCAAGCACTGCGACTTATTCTAATGTAACCATCGAAGAGACAAAGCAATTCACGATCTCGCCTACGAGACACTTGCACGTTAGATATGAACGATTGAAGCTCTGGTTTGCCCTTTTCGATTTAGCTTTTGGTGTCCTCAAACCAGTACCGGAATCTGATACAGGATAAGACTAGCCAATTAATCCCGGTTAGTCGCTATCGATTTGATTCTGTCGAACAAGTAAATCGACTGCATCATTTAATTAGCGGATGCGTGTAACCAGCGGGCAATACTTGATCTGGATCAACTCGGATACTGAGATAGGTAATGCTATCTAGGATCTTACTAAAACCATGAGATATTCCAGCTGGTATAATTACCGCGTCGCCTTCCGAAATCACGACTGATTCACCGCCAACAATCGTCCTTACGACACTCGGGCCAACCAGCTCCCTGACAATCTCACTCGCTGCAGGAACTTCTCGCTCGCGCTTAACTTCGCCGCCAGTGACCAATATGCCAGATCCAGACAAGACATAGTAAACTTCGATGATATTGTGATGTGCGATAGAGGAAATACCCTCTCCTTCATCTGTGCTTGTTGCCCCTCGATGTAAAACACCAATGGCGATGTTCATTCCTCCACCCACATCTACTGTCCGAACCTGCTGATCAGGCAAATTAGTGATTCCTTGGAGCGCAGACATGATTTCGCTTTCAGAGACATGCGTCGCGGCGTCACTGCCTTGGGCAAGTGACGCAAGAGAATGGGATAACAGCATAGTCCCATAAACGATCACAGTTAATAGCTTTCTGTTCATACGAATCCTCCTATTGAACGCAAAAATGCTACAAAGAATAGTGTATGCCTGGTTTGCCTTTATCATTCACAGACACGGGCAGAGCGAGACTTGCCTCTGCAGCCGACCCCAGACCCGCAGCGGAGAGTGCTGCGCATGAGCCAATGAGTTTCCCTCTGGTAAATCTAGTCATTTAGGCCTTAATTCTGAGTATGATTTTTGATACGTTATCTTAAGTTCGCGTTTTATAACTTTTCTAATGGTTTACCCCTAATTGACAAGGTAATTTAATCGCAGGCTGATATTGGATTCTGCAGCTTTTTGCCAATGATTAGGAAGCATTTTTCTTGTTACTTCTATTTGGTATCCAGCATAGTCCCGAAGCAGCACGACCGTATTCAATATAATTACGGCCTCTATTTCGGTTCTTGACTTGCGCAAAGCTTCGATTAAGTAGGGTTCAGGATTCTCGGCACCGACTAAACCGAGAAATTCCGCTGCCCTCACCCGCACCAGATTCTCCTCGTCCTCAACAGCGATCTTGCGCGCCAGGCTTATAAAAGACTGCGCGTCTTGTCCAAAACTACTCAGAACAATTAATGCCCAATATCGCTCCCAGGCATCTTTTGACTCGAGTGCAACTAATAAATCCCTGTTAACTTCATCGAATGATCTCAGAGATAAATCAGCGGTATCAATCAGGCGAGCGATCCTGTCTGTATTGCGTCGGCCGAATGCGACTGGATTATCAAAGGCCTTTGAGAAGAGAACACTCTCTGGGAATACACTGAGGTCGTTTATCGACTTTACTCGCTCACTTAGACGCTTTCTCATCAGCTTGAGCATGTCAGCATAAGCGGGATCTTGCGCTAAATTTTCTATCTCGAAGGGATCTGAACTGAGGTCGAACAGTTGTTCTGACTGGCGCGGCTCAAAAAACTGTTTTTGAGTTTCGGAAAGAGAGTCAGATTTGTAAAGATCAAACCACTCGGAGTACGCCAGCATACGATAACGGTATTCGTTGAATAGTGCGTCAACATTAAAGGGCTGATAATTCCGGATATATTTAATGTTCCCTTTGCGTAACGTCCTCACATAATCAATCTTTTCATCAAACCTATCTGCATATCCAAAGGCTTCATCCCTGCGATTGACCTCATCCATGCTGACTTTATGGCCCAGAAATGGCTTCCCGTCCATGTGCGGTGGTACGTCAACCCCAGCCAGATTAAGAATAGTTGGTGCAAAATCGATAAAACTGACAAAGCCATTTACACGTGATCCTAATTCAGCATCTATTAAGTGCTTGTAATTTTCAGGAATATAAACCACCAACGGTACATGCAACCCACTTTCATATACATAGCCTTTGCCGCGAGGAAGAACTCCTCCATGATCGCCGAAGTAGAAAATAAACGTATTTTCCAGTTCTCCATCTTCTCGGAGCATTTCAATATATTGAGCGAAATAGTCATCTACTTTCACATGATTATCGAGGTATCGGGCATGCGTGTAACGAAATATCGGTGTATCAGGAAAGTAGGGAAATAGAGTTACAAAATCTGGATCGGTTGCGGTGGTATCTCGTTTCATTTCCTCTTTGGAGAAATGCAAACTACTTTCGTGTGTCAGTGCAGTATTTTGAACGTGGAAAAAAGGCTGGCCTGGCTTCCGATTGCGCCAAGTGGCATCAGGCGAAGATTCATTCCAGCCTTCAGTAACAGTGACGTTATAATCGGTCTTACTGTTATTCGTCGTGTAGTATCCGACCCTTTGCAGATACCAGGGGTACATCTGGCTTCCGTCTGGCATTGGTACAAGTTTGGAGCGTCGATGATATTGAGTTCCGATACGTGGTGCATGAGACCCTGTCAGCAAAGTTGTTCGCGCAACTGAGCATACTGGCGCGTTAGAGAATGCGTGCTCAAAGACCAAACCATGCTCAGCCAGACTTTCGATTGCGGGCATCGATATACCATTTTCATTATAGAGCTTACTGAAGTGCACGGAATTGTCTTCAGAGGTAAACCAGACGAAATTTGGTAATTCCGAGCCGAGCGCGCCACAGCAACATAGAAGAAGAACTGGAAGTGCATAGGTGACTCGGATCATTGGTGTCAACGTTTGCGGTATTAGTTACGTATTTGTTCGGAAATCTGTGATATCGAAAAAGACAAGGTTATCAAGTGAAGTTTTATGTCCGTTCTTACAAAGCCTATCAAGCTGGACTTTCTGATACTATAATTATACGGCTGAATACAAATTTTTTGTCGAAAATCAATTTAAAAGCCATGGCTATTGAACAAAGAAATCAATATAAAAAAATCTCAGAATTGGTTTTTTTTTGTATCCTGGGTCTTTCATCTTGTGATAAGCAAACTCAAAAGTCTACGGTTGATTCGAACGCAAATAGTCCAGAGACGATATCAAAGGTTACTCAGACCCCTCGCTTGGTCGAGACTACAATTTCTGAGTTGCAAGAATTGCTCAGAACTGGTGATGTTACTTGCCGCGATATCGTGCAGGGCTATCTCGATAGGATCAATGCTTATGACCAGCCAGCTGGCATCAACGCAATTGCCGAAATAAACACCAATGCTTTGACTCGTGCCGATGAAATTGATGTTGCTTTGGCGGAAGGCAAACAGATGCCGCCGCTGTTTTGTGCGCCGCTGCTTGTGAAAGACAATTTTGACACTTTCGACATGGTTACCACTGGAGGATCAAGTGCGCTCAGGGACAGCAAGCCTGAAAACGATGCCTTTATGATTAGCAAGCTCAGGGAAGCAGGCGCGATTGTGCTAGCGAAGACTAATATGGCAGAGTGGGCCTTCAGTCCAAGAGAGAGTATCTCATCCTTATATGGACGCACTGCTAATGCGTACGATGTAAACTACGTGCCCGCAGGATCCTCAGGTGGAACTGCTTCCGGGGTGGCCGCGAGCTTTGGGGTCGCCGGCATGGGCTCCGATACCGGCAACTCGATTCGTGGACCATCCTCTCACCTTGCCTTATTCGGATTGCGCTCAACCTTAGGTTTGACCAGTCGAGATGGCCTGATTCCCCTAAATTTTGATCGAGATATCGCTGGCCCAATGGCAAGAACCGTAGAGGATGGTGTAAGACTGTTCAACGTGATAGCGGATTACGATCCCAATGACCCGCTAGTTGAATCAAATCGGCGCGAAGAGAATTATTTGGAGTTCCTTAATGTTGATGGCCTTACAGGTAAGCGTTTGGGGGTACTCCGAGACCTTGTGGATCGAGAAGGAGCGGATCCAGAAATAAAACTAATCTTCGAGGATGCTGTTACGAAGTTAGCAGAAAACGGCGCTGAAATCGTTGATCCCTTCATGATTGAAGATTTCAGATCCTTGAGCGATGCGATTCCATTCTGTCCGAGATTTCGCTATGACGTTGCTCAATATTTGCAGACGTTAAGAAGCCCACCTATGTATGATGTCAATGTTGTCCTAGAAACTGGTGAAATTTCTGACGAAGCGCGCAACCGGCTGACTTTCTACTCTGAGTATCCGATGGAGATCCCGCCTGACGAATGGGAGGAGCCCTGCATTACCTGGCCAAATAATCCGCTGCGTAATCAACTGCGGCATAATGTAGTCGCAGCTATGGACGCAACGCAGATTGATGCCATTATCTTTCCTTCTTGGTCGAATCCACCTGCGCATATTGACCGTGGCGTTGAGGAATATGCAGGGGACAATAGTCAATTGCTGGCACCGGATGCAGGACTACCAGCTTTAACGATTCCAATGGGTTTCTGGCGGGAACATTTACCAGCGGGCCTACAATTTGTGGGAAGGCCATATTCCGAAGGAGCGCTCATAGAAATGGCCTACTCTTTTGAGCAGGCAACTCACTACCGTCGCCCTCCAGCTGGCTATGCTGAGTTAAATCAATGAAAACACCCGGTGTTTAACTGATTTTGTTTTTCCGTTTTTAGATGGTGGCGTTGAATCACATGAGCTGGGAAAAAGAAATTCAAGAAATAGAGAAACGCAAACAACTCGCACTTTTACAAGGTGGTGAGTCCGCAACAGCGAAACAACATAAAAAAGGGCGACTCACAATACGCGAGAGAATCTCTGCTTTAGTCGACCCTGGCAGCTTTGAGGAACTTGGCCTTGCTTCCGGAGCAGCGAGTACCGATGCATCTGGCAGCCTGACAAGCTTTGAGCCAGCAAACTTTCTTGTAGGGTTCGGTAAAGTTGATGGACGAAGGATTGTTGTTGGAGGCGAAGATTTCACAATGAAGGGAGGGTCTCCGTCCACAGCAGGCTTGCGAAAAAGCATTTATGCGGAAGACCTCGCGCTTCAATATAAAGTGCCTCTAGTCAGGCTTCATGAAGGAGCAGGCGGAAGTGTTGGGGGCAGTAGTGGGAAGGCTACTAGCACATCAGACCCGG
Organism: Gammaproteobacteria bacterium; assembly: GCA_002719575.1. Taxonomy (GTDB): domain Bacteria; phylum Pseudomonadota; class Gammaproteobacteria; order Pseudomonadales; family Pseudohongiellaceae; genus UBA9145. The sequence goes on from PBHS01000048.1 coordinate 29,735, forward strand.
TGTACTCACCACCAAGATTTCGATCTGTGGCTAAAGCAATGGGAACGGTTCCGGTCGCTACCGCTGCTCTTGGGGCAGTAGCAGGATTACCTGCTGGCCGGCTAGTTGCATCACACTTTTCCGTGATGTCTAAGGCAACAGCGCAAATATTAACAGCGGGTCCGGCGGTAGTCGCGCGCGCGATGGGTGAACAAAAAAGTAAAGAAGAGCTCGGCGGCTGGAAGGTGCATACGAAGAACGGCACGGTGGATAATGGTGCGGAAGATGAGATAGCGTGTCTGAATGAAATCAAAAAATTTCTGTCCTACATGCCTAATAACATACATGAACTAGCCCCCAGGTTGAATTGTGACGACCCCATAGACCGCAAAGATCCAACGCTAAGCACCATAGTTCCTCGGGATCGAAGGAAGTCTTTCGATATGCGACTAATTATTAATAGAATTGTAGACCACAGTAGCTTTTTTGAGATTGGAGCCGGCTACGGCCGATCCCAAATCACAGGTCTTGCAAGGCTAAATGGACAACCAGTTGGTATCTGGGCGAACGATTGCAAGTTTCTCGCTGGTTCAATGACGGCAGATGGTGCTGACAAGGCACGCCGGTTTATGGAATTATGCGAATTGTTCAGTCTCCCCATAGTTGCTCTGGTCGATGAACCAGGTTTCATGATTGGTAGTCAGGCTGAAAAAGAGTCCACGATAAGGCGCGGTACCGCGGCAGTGCTTACCGCAGCAATGTCGACTGTTCCGTGGGCTTCCGTTATGATCCGACGGTCTTTTGGTGTTGCTCAAGCTGCACACTATGGGCCAGACGGCTATGTGATCGCTTGGCCATCTGCTGAAAGTGGGCCATTACCGGTAGAAGGGGGAGTAGCTGTAGCTTTTCAAAAAGAAATAGCGGCAGCGCCAGACCCTGAGGCCAGGCGTCGCGAATTAGAGCAGGAGTTCTCTGCCAGGCAATCACCCTTTCCAAGATCAGAATCATTTGGTGTCCATGACATTATAAATCCGGCAGAAACTAGACCTGAACTTTGTCGTTGGATCGATAGAGTTGCAGCACTTCTTCCGGCTCTCTTGGGCTCCGCGCAATTTCATATACGACCTTAACAATCTATTCTGGATTTGAAAGTATGACCAAAATCGCGCTAGAAACTGCTGGAAGTGTATGGAAGGTCCTAGTTAACGTCGGAGATTTTGTGAATGTTGGAACAACCATGTTCGTCCTTGAGGTTATGAAGATGGAAGTTTCCTATGAGGCTCCCAGAGAGGGAACGGTCACTGCCATACACATCAAAGAAGGCGACATCGTTGAGGAAGAGCAAATCGCAGTCGAGATCGAAGATGGTGAAAGCTGAACACAATACTGAGCCCATCTATCGCTGAAGACTGGGATGCAAAGTGATAATGGGTAAACAGTAGCATCAGTAAGGAACACCTATGGAGATGCTCGTTACTGACATCAACCGTATCTCATTGGTACACCTCGTAAAGCCTCATGTGCTCGTTATGCTTACAGATGAACAAGTGATGCCCAATATGTGTAAAATGCGTAATCTTGAACAAAGCTAGTGAAAGCTGAGCTAATCATCAGCGCCTTTTGTTATACTCGTCAGCACTATGAGAAATAATTTTTTTCTTCAGAAATTTATACGCCGGGATTTTCTATGGAGTTTGCCACAGCCATTGGCTGTATTGGGCTCAGCGGCGTTAGTTGCAAGCGCGATCACCACCGGTTGGACCGATGCGGACCGGCTTACTTCGATTATTCTGCTATTGCCGATACCAACCCTCTTGGTGTTGGAGCGCTTAGCTCCACGCCGGAGTGAATGGATATTAAATTGGCGAGACTATCTAGAGGACAGTTTCTGGGTACTGGCTACCTATGCGATCTGGGTGCCACTCTACGATGAGTATTACGACACACCAATTTCGGACGCCTTTAATTGGTTGAGAGAAACTTCAGCGTTCCCCATAACTATCCATGGCGATACCACGTTAGAACTCCTCGCACTGGCGTTCGTCACTATGCTGATGACTGAATTTATCTATTACTGGTTGCATCGCATTCAGCATCGCAGTTTCTTTTTCTGGCGAATGCATGCTACCCATCATCACGTCACTAAAATGAGTGCTGGGCGCGCTGACCGAACACATCCCCTGGAATTTGCGGCCTTGAGCCTTGCTCCCACCGTCGTTCTCGCGTTCTTTCAAGTTAGTGGAGATGTGATCTCGGTTTTTATCTCTATGCGACTTACGACCGTCTATTTTAACCACTGCAACTTGCCTTTAAGGTCAGGGATCTTCGGCTGGGTTTTTACCACTGCGGAATGGCACCATCTACATCACTCTCTTAAGCGACATGAGAGCGATAGGAATTTCGGTTGTGCGCTCATCATATGGGATCGTGTTTTTGGCACATTCAATGGAAATACTGATGTTGTAAAGGTCGGGAACGGATCTGGAGGTCAGCTATCATTGTTAACGCAATTAACCATGCCGTTTCGGTCTGGCGACACTCTACGCAACTTATAATTCTTACTTTCAATCCATAAATCGGATAGGAACTAATCAGTTTAAAAACGCTCGCGGCACCATAGAAGTATTGTTTTTTAGGCGCAGGATGGCAACTAGAACTCACACGCCGTGGCCCAGATGATGGGACTGGTGCATCACATTCTTGGCTCGTCGCAAACACTCTCTTCATAACTTAAAAAAACTCTTACCTGATCGAATCAATCCATGAAGACGCTCGCTTTTACTCGAAGGGATTAATCTCACGTGAATGATAGATACTTCATTGGGCCGCGACTTTTTGCACCTCAAACGCAGAAGATTCTCGCTTCGTGTGTGTGCTTCATAGTACCGCATTTCAGCCTTTGTGCAGCGCCTCCAGCGAGCTTGAGCCAAAACCCATTCACGGTGTTCGATGGCCATGCATATGAAATCATTACGACCGCAATGTCATGGACTGATGCCGAAGAATACGCTTCTGCGAATGGTGGCAGCTTGCTTGTAATCAATTCTTTTCAAGAAAATTTCTTTATCGAAAGGCTTATGGTGGATCACGGAAGAATTGCGCCTGATGGCGGTGGCGCAAGATATCACTGGCTTGGGGCATCGGATTCCCTTGTTGAAAACGACTGGACCTGGGTTGACGGTTCAACACTTGAGACAATCCAACTTGGTGGTCGTGCATTTTGGGGCAATGGGCCAGCTGATCGCGAGCCAGACAACTTCAATAATCAAGATTGTCTTGCGATGGCAGTTTCAGCATGGCCAGCAGTCAACCCCGGTTTCTACGGATCGGCAGGGCAGTGGAATGACATAAGTTGTGACAACAAACTTAATTTCATTATCGAGTATACAGTTGATGCAACATACACCAGCGGCCTGCTGAGCGCTGAAAACGTAGCCGTGGGCGATCAAAACTATCGAGCGGAATTAAGGGCAATTGAGTGCGCATCTGTTTGCTTTAAAGTCATAAAGGCTACAGAAATTAAGCACGGCAGCCAAATAACTATGAATGATCTGACGGGAGAGATTCTGAGATTGCGAAAGGTTAACGTTGGGGCAAAATCCTACGACATTTCTCTTAAGTTAACGGATCTAAACAACCTTATTTTTACATTGGACTCTGCCGCTGAAACTCTCTCGACTGCAAGTGTCCCATCCAGAAAATGGGCAAAAGCAACTACCGAAGAGGCTGGACTAAACGCAGAAAAGTTTCAAAAAGTTATTGATTACGCGTTCGCAGAGGGACAAAACACGCAAGCGCTTATTCTAGTAAGGCATGGGGCAATAATCTTTGAGCGCTATGCCGAAGGTTTTGACAAAGATTCAATGGCAACTTCTTGGTCGACTGCCAAATCATTCACGAGCGCTTTAGTTGGCATAGCAATCGAAAAGGGAATTATTTCTTCTGTGGATACCTCTGCGGCTGAGTTCATAACTGAATGGGCAGCGGATGAAAGGAAAAATATCACTATCAGAGACTTGTTACTCATGTCCTCTGGTTTGTATGAGGATGGCGATGATGCCCTCGACATGTACATCGGCGTTAGAGATGAGAACGGCCAATATAGAGATGTCGATAATGTATATTACTCCATTGAAAGGACTGTTAACCCAGAACGAGCAAGATGGCTAGGTGCTACGTATACCTGGAATTACGCAAATGCTGACACTCAAATACTTGGCGAAATTATTGAGCGGTCAACTAACAAATCAATATTGGATTTTGCGAACGACAATTTGTTTTCAATAATCGGCATCGACGCAGTGTGGTGGACCGATGCATTCTCCAACTTTATGTCTTATTGTTGTCTAGACATGACGAGCAGGGACTTCGCTCGTTTTGGTTTGTTGTACGCTCGTGACGGAAAATGGGGAAACACTCAGGTTGTGCCAAGCGAATACGTTGTAGCATCGACTCAACCTTCAATCGTAATAACGCCACAACTCCAACTAGGTTATAGCTACCAGTGGTGGCCACACAGATCTGGAGACTGGTTTATTGCCAAAGGGAGCAGAAGCAATAACATATATGTCCATCCAGGTTTAGATATCGTGATCGTTAGGAATAGCTCTTATACGAGAGTAGNAGATTCCAATACGAGGAAAGACGGCTCTTATCACTCAACNGAGTATCCAGNTGTTTGGAATGATACGGAGTTTTTTAATTTAGTTATCGGATCTGTGAATTAAGTAGAGGAATCAGCCACAAAGCTACACTTTAGCCTTCGCGTCGCCTCAACTGAGGTAGAAATAGCAGTGACACTTGAAGCATTGAGCGAAACGCATTCTACTCGCCCTGCTTACGCCCTGTAGATATTGACTATCGTCACTCCCAAAACGATGAGAAACAAGCCAAAAATGCTTTGCCAGTTAAGAGGTTGCCTATAGAACAGGCTACTCAGTACAGCGACTGAGAACACGCCAAGACCCGCCCATGAAGCATATATTACGGAGAGGGGCAGCTTCTCCGTCACCGAAGCAAGCAAATAGAAAGATACTCCGTAGAAAAGCAATAAAAAGGCACTCGGTAACGGTTTCGAGAAGTTTTGGGATAGCGGGAGAAGCATCGTGCCCGCAACCTCGAACCCGACTGCAGCAATCAGAGCAATATACGCAATCATCTGTCTCTACTCGTCTGAGCAATATAGTTTACGGCAATAATCCTATGTAATGTTTGCGATGACTTTTGTCTCACAATGTTTACTCTTTACCGTGGCAATGCGCGGTAGCACGCATCATCAAGCCAGATGAATATCTAGCATCGAATGGTATATTGCTGTGAGTCATTACCGAATTCGCTAGATTTTTTTAAATCGGGTGCAGTAATGCGGGCTGCGGTGGTTTAATCGTGTATCGGCGCTCCATCGATGTCCCTTGACGTACACCACATATACTTTGTTATATTATAACAAATAGCCATATTACCGTAACGCTTTTGATCATGAGGTGGCCTGTATGTTACTGACCAAAAAATTCGTTTCATTCGCTCTTATTGCAGTGTTTGCAATCTTACTGGCGCCGCTTGACTCCAGTGCGCAAAACTCCTCGAACCACTATCAAATCGTGGAAGGCTGGGCAAAGCTCCCTGGAGGTAGGCGCATGGGTGCGGTCGGAAAGGCTGAGGTCGACATTGATGGGCGGCATGTCTGGGCCATAATCCGCTGTGATGCACCACAAAGTCAGTTCGGATCAGAGTGCGTCGACTCGGACCTAGATTCCGTCCTAAAGTTCGATCCCGATGGTAACGTCGTAGAGTCTTTCGGCGCCGGCATGTTCATATGGCCACATGGCCTCGACATTGACACCGAGGGAAATGTGTGGGTCACAGACGCTGTTAGCGATAGGAACATCCCTCAGGGAGATAATCGAGGTCATCTTGTTGTTAAATTTAGTCCAACCGGTGAGGTTCTCTTGCAAATCGGAACGCCCGGAGAATCTGGAGATGGCCCTTATCATTTTACCGAGCCAAGTGATGTTGCAGTTGCTTCCAACGGTGATATTTTCATCGCAGATGGGCATAGCGCGAACGGTAATAACCGGGTGGCAAAGTACAACAGCCGTGGCATCTTTCTAAAGTCTTGGGGATCAACCGGCTACGCTCCTGGTGAGTTTCGCGCACTTCATGCCATCGCAATCGATCCGGAAGGCCGCGTCTTTGTGGGCGACCGAAGTAACAGTAGAATCCAGATTTTTGATCAAGAAGGGGAGCATCAAGGCACATGGACACAATTTGGGCGCCCGAGCGGAATTGCCTTTGACACAATGGGACGAGTATACGTAGCTGACTCGGAGTCAGACAACGTTCAGAATCCAGGCTATGAGATTGGTATACGTATTGGCGAATATGAAACAGGCTGGGTCAAAGAATTTATTCGGTTCCCATGGGCTAACCCAAACATAATCCCTGGTAACGGAGCTGAATTCGTTACGGTTGATATGGATGGAAACATCTATGGCGGAGAGCCCATACCGCCACCCCACATCAACGCTCGCACACTAAGGAAATACGTACGTGTAAGGCCCTGAGAATCAAAAGTCTTTGGTTTGATTTAGAAAATCGCAAGCGGCCCCAGAAATGTGGGTTTACCTAAAGGGTAATTCTTTTAGCCAAGGGGCCGCTTGAACTTTAAGCGGAAAACGTTAGAGTATAAATCCGATGACCGCCATTCCTTCATAACAGATGGCCATTAGGTTAGCTCATTAGTTTGATCTCTCCACTCTCCATTATCAAGTTTATAAGAAGTAACGTCATTACGACTCCATGCGGATGTCGCTGTTGGAGAAACCCTCTTCATCGTGCTATCTGGTGTTCCGACCATTCATCCATCCGAAAGTAAACAATCCGGTCAATCCTACAGTTGCTGACCGAGGCAATATTTTTCAGCTGCAGAGCACAACTGATATCTTGTAATACAGCAGCGCTATTGATGCCTTCCCCGCGACGCCTTCCCAATGTGTCAGCGCCATTTCCAATCAATGCCCCATGGATCAAGCTCATGCAAGGCTCAGAATCAGCTTTTTGCAAGTTGTATTTTACTTCAGTCACTGCTTATTAAGCTTGGCTAACGGAGGAAGCTGCTTCAGCCAAAAGACAGTAGCACATATTTTCGGGAGTTCATTAATCACATGATCTTCTCGTTAAGTTTTAATACGGCCATGTGTGAGGCATCTTTGAACACCCATTCGTTAGTTTGGATGAGTAAATGCATGCTTGAGATAATTGCTCACACGGCTAGTATTTTTTGCTAAGCCACCAGCGCAAAATCTCCTCCTCTACTCGGTAAAGCGGACTGTGTCCTGGAAACCGAGCCGGATCATAAGCCGTGCCTGTAATTATTGTGGCAATGCCATCGCCAGTTTCCGGATCAAGCAATGCATGGCTCAATAGGCCATACGCCTCTCCGAGATGCCCAATCAGCGTTTCTGGCCCTCTATCGAATCCGTACTCGCGCGTATCGATTAGATGGATCGATAACCCATAACTTGTCATCAACCCGTCGGCCGAACCGCCGGGTTCGGCTTCTCCTGCAGAAAGCCCATTACGGCGCTCAGCGTTAAGCTCCCACTCGGATTCAAGCATTTCTGCGACAGCGGCTGCACTGAGTATGCGATTCTGGTCTGTCATGCCGTCGTTATGTAGCATCTGAAGTACAACAAGAAGATCATCTGCACTCGCACGCAACCCGCCTTGCGGCGAAAATAAGCTGGCGTTACTACCGATTTCATATCTTGAAAGGAATTCACGCGGTTGATCATGATCACTCATGCCATAAAAGCAATGTGGCGGATCATCATCCACCTGAGCAATCCAGTGTCCTTCTGACGACCATTCATTGTTTCCCCGGCGTTTGCGGAAAGTCGCAGCAAGATCAGGCTTTGGCACCTCGCAGGGATTGAAATGCGCAGTGAGACCCATGGGTTTTAGCACAGCCTCTGCCATATAGAGATCGAAGCGGCGGCCAGAGATCCGCTCGATTATTTCTCCCAGAACTCCAAAGTTTAAGTTGGAGTAGACGAAGTAACTGCCTGGCATTTTGTTTGTACCACTTGCAAAGTGGAGACCAGCATCCCAGAAGTTNGAGCCTGGATCGAAGAAGTCTCTCAGTTTGCCTTCGTCAGCTGAAATATAGTATCGAGGCCCGTCACGAATCGAAGAGGTATGCGATAGGATCTGCCGAACCGTNATAACCTNTCTCGGATAGGCGGGATTNCGCANAGTCCAACCCANATAATCTGACGCATCNCGATCAAGATNNAGAGCATCCGCGTCAACTAGTTGCATGATGCCGATTGCAACGAGGAGTTTCGANGTNGAGGCAACCCTGAGCTTGTGGCCTGTCCGCAGCGGCTCGGATGCAGAGTCAGTAATTTGGGCAAATCCAAAGGCATAACTATTGACGACTTCACCATTTTCCATCACGCTTACTTGCAGTCCACTCAGCTCCGGAGTGGTCTCCGTACCCTTCATCAAGTCAGCAAGATGTGCATCTGCGCACCCCAGCACAGGTGTTAGGAAGATTAAAAATAGAAGAGGCTTTTGCATCATCTGATTACCCCTTTAGGGTAAGCGTCTCTGCAGCGTTTTCGCAATGCTGCTGCGCAAGCCAGCGTCCGCGAGCTGACGACAATTAAGAGTAGGTATTCAAATAGGATCATTTCAGATCTATTTATGAGGGCACACCAAATATTTCCCCCCGGTCGCTTGCTTGGCGTAGCGCTTGATAACATCTGGCTGAAGCATTTCACTTAATGAGATTTCTTTCGCATAAGAACTTGCAAACGTTGTTTTTATTTCTCGGGCGACCCTCTGCCTCATACCTTGGAACTTCTCCATACCAATCCTTCCAATCATGGGTGTTAGCAGCCAACCACCTAGCCCCCATGACATTCCAAAGGCTCTTTTCAATATAGTCGGTGATGGATCTAAGCCCCCGTATATATAAACCTGCTTATACGTGTCAGAACCATATCTGCTATATTCTTTTGCAGTCTTATTCGCGGCTACTTCCATCGCTCCCAAAATCTGCCCTGGGAGCTCGCCATCGTTCCCACCACCAGTTGCATCAAAGCCCAGGGTAGCACCGGTTTCAGAGAGCGCCTTTACCAAATCATCCATAAAGCACGCTTCGCTCATATTGCAAACNTANTNAGCCCCGAGAGATTTTAGAAGCTCTACTTGTTCTTTNTTCCTCACGATATTTACGAGNGGAATCCTATCGTCTTTACAAATTCTTANTAGCATCTGCCCTAAATTTGAAGCCGCTGCCGTGTGCACCATCGANGTNTGNTTTTCCATTTTCATGGTCTCTACAAAAGCCAACGCAGTCAAAGGATTTACGAAAGATGAAGCAGCTTCAATCGGTGAGGTACCCTCCTCCATAACAAGGCATTTAGTTGCAGAAACACTCCTGTATTGAGAGTACATAGAGCCTCCTGCCAAACCAACAGTTTTACCAATTAGCTCTCTTGCGTTGCTGCCAGCATCTATTACCACTCCAGACCCCTCATTGCCCGCAGACATGGATTTATCTAACCTTGGCTTCATGCTGCCCATGAGCCGAGGATGGATTGGCATGCTTGTCACTATTTCATCTCCAGCACCTTTGGTGCAGATTTTCTCCAAGTCGGCCGCAAAGCTCAGAAGAAGGCCAAGGTCTGACGGATTTATCGGGGCAGCCTCGATTCGAATGAGAACCTCATCGCCTTTTGGCTCCGGTATTTCGACGCTTGCTATTGAAAGCTCAACTTCNCCTTCGCTGGTTACCTTGGTTCTGATTTCTTTTGAAATATTGTTTCGCATTACCTTTACCTCAACGAGAACTTATGCTGTTCGACTGCAGAACTTTCAACATATTAACNAGAAGACACGTTTCCGAACCACCGTATCAGAACATACCATGAGGCAGTGCACNGATCCTATAANAAGCTCCTGTAAGCGAATTGGCAGCACATGAAAAATAGCGCTGATTTAAAATTTGATCGAGGAACAAAAACGCTTTCGCGAGTTCAAGGAAAATGTTGCTTTGGTAATTCAGAAATTTTGTCGAAGCACTCCGACGAATAGGGATAGACCGCTATTTCACATGGCGGTTTATAAATAATTCTCCCAAAAGTAGAGTATACGCTCGAAAAATCGGGCGGTCTGTAGCCCTAACGATGGATGCTNAGTGTGGATGGTGGCAGTTTGATCAAAAAAATTCGGTAGAATTTAGCCAACTATCGATCTTTCAAAACGCCCAAGAAAGCCAGAGTGAATCCTCCTGCCACTGGTTATCCACCCNNGGACCAAGATAGACTGGATACTTCCATCAAACTCTCAAGACAAGGAATCCAAATGCCGCTTANCCCCTTCCACCTGGCTATACAAGTGNGANATATTGATGAGGCCAGAGANTTTTACGGCAGAAAATTGGGGCTTCCGGAAGGGCGTAGCGCTTCCGAATGGATAGACTTCAATCTGTTCGGCCATCAACTGGTAACCCATCTGAATCCGTCTCTTGGACGAGATGGCAAAATCAATAGCATTGATAACGGGGTAGATGGCCATGGTGTGCCGGTACCGCATTTTGGTGTTGTGCTTAAAATGACGGACTGGGAACTGCTGGCCGAAAAGCTCAAGCAATTACTCGACGGTTTTGTTATAGAACCCTATATCCGGTTCAAGGGAGAGACCGGCGAACAGGCGACGATGTTTTTCCTTGACCCATCCGGCAATGCTATTGAGTTCAAGGCATTCAGAGACATTGAAGGACAGTTATTCGCCAATTGAGTGACTGTCGATACCACGGTGCTGGAAGCACTCGACTAGTCACCCCCGTCCTTTCCTCCGGTCTCAAAGCAACCCCAAAACAGGCAAGCTCTAAGAATTGCAGGTTGCCCTTTGCTTCGCGCGTGTTACATTATCAGGCTAATGGTTTTCTGCATTATCGCAAACGACTGATAAAGGACCGCGGAATGAGCACCCACAAAATCGCCCTTCTTGACGGCGACGGTATCGGGCCCGAGATCATGGCTGAGGCTGTCAAGATTCTGAAATTGGTGGCCGAGCGCAACCGCGTGAATTTTGAGCTGAAAAGCGGTGCTTTTGGCGCAACTGCCTACTTTAGCCACGGCGACGCGTTCCCAGAGGAAACCAAGGCTCTGTGTGATTCCGCAGATGCCATACTCAAGGGCCCCATCGGACTCAGCCATGAAGAATCCAAAAAAATACCGGTTGATATGCGGCCAGAACGAGGCGCGCTGCTGCCCCTGCGCCGCCGCTACGACACTTTCGCGAACTTTCGCCCTGTTCGTCTACCAAAAAATATCGCGCATTTTTCACCATTAAAAGCTGAAGTCATAGGCGACGGCATTGACTTTATAATCATCCGGGAACTTGTCGGCGGTCTATACTTCGGCAACAAGAAAATCGGAGTCACAGCCGAGGGCAAACGCTTCGTTACTGAAAGTCTTGAATATAACGAAGACCAGATCTCTCGGATCGCAAGAGTGGCTTTTGAAACCGCACAGAAGCGTAAAGGCGTCCTACACAACATTCACAAGAGCAATGTGCTCAAATCGAGCGTGCTGTGGAATGAGGTAATGGAGGAAGTCAGCCGAGATTTCCCTGAAGTAGAGGTTAAGCATATCCTGGTGGATGCCGCTGCCACTTACCTCTGCCTAGACCCCGCGCAGTTCGACGTGATGGTCATGGAAAATATGTTCGGCGACATATTAAGTGATCAGGGGGGCGGTATTTTGGGGTCGCTCGGTCTCATGCCTTCTGCCTGCATTGGGCCGGAAAAGGCCTATTATGAGCCTTCCCATGGTTCAGCACCCGACATTGCCGGACAGAAAATCGCTAATCCCTACTCAATGATAGGATCAGTCGCCATGATGATGGAGATGAGCTTTGGCATGGATGGCGAGGCTCGAAATGTGTGGCAAGCGATGCAGTCAGTCTTTGCCCAAGGCTTTTCCACCCCCGATCTTTCGAAACCGGGCGCGGATGTAAACATGATCAGCACCGACGGCTTTGGAGACCTAGTCGCACAGGAACTCAGTAAGCTCTGACTCAGAGGCTGTGCAGCTTCAGGTTGACCATCCGGAGCGTGGCCCTCACCGCCGCCATCACTTGATTGGAATCGACACCTCGGGTTTTAAAATCGTGCTCCCCTGATTGCCAGGTAATGATACATTCGGTTAGGGCGTCCGTCTGTCCCCCTCGTGGTATATGTACTTCGTAATCCAAGAGAACAGGCATGCTGAAATCACGGCGTTTCAAAATGTCTGTGATCGCGTCCATAAATGCATCGAAACCGCCATTTCCAGACCCCGTCCCCTGAAGCTTCTCTCCTTCGATGTCGACGCATACGCTCGCAGTGCTCCCCACTTTAAATCCAGTATTGATATCGCAATTTAGCAGAGTAATATGGTGATAGTCTTTGCTCTCCATCACATCAGCAATGATAAAAGGAAGGTCTTCTGCAGTGACTACCTGCTTGGAATCCCCTAATTGTACCACTCGTTCTAATACTTTGGCTTTCTCTTCTTCTGACAGCTGAATTCCCAGCTCGTCCAAATTATTCGTGAGTGACGCCTTGCCGCTCATCTTACCCAGCGCGTAACTGTGCTTTCTTGCAAACCGCTCAGGGCTGAGTGTGCTCTTGTACAGATCTCCTTTNAAATCTCCGTCCGCATGAATGCCAGCGGTCTGAGTAAATACATCNGCTCCAACAATCGGCGTATTTGCCGCGATCCACTTNCCTGAAAAATTTTCNACCATTTGACTNACCATTGCGATACGGNTTTCATNNACNGACAGTTGCATTCCCATCTTGTCTTTAAGAGCAACCGCAACTTCAGCCAGTGAAGCATTGCCGGCGCGCTCCCCAAGGCAGTTCATAGTACAGTGAATGTTATCAATACCCACTCCAACGGCCGCCATGACGTTCGCAGTAGCCAAGCCATAGTCGTTGTGCGGATGAAAGTCGAACAGTTTGTCAGGAAATCTGACGAGCATGTCTCTCAAGGATTCACTGACCTCTGCTGGCGACATCAAACCCAGCGTGTCAGGGAGAAGGATATGGCCAACATTCAGATGCTGCACCCCGCGAACCAGACCGAAAACATATTCCCTGCTGTTAAAATAGCCATTGGACCAGTCCTCGAGGTACATATTGACACGTATCCCAGACGCCAGGGCATACTCAACGGTTCTGATGATGTCTTCAACATGCTGATCCAGCGTCTTGCCGAGCTGCTCCCGACAGTGTTTCTCGCTGCCTTTGCACAGCAGGTTCATAACCTGGCAGCCGGTGCTCCTAACCCAGTTCACACTTTTTTTGTAGTCAACAAATCCAAGAACCTCTACCCGGTCTGCTAAACCCTCACTCTCCGCCCAGCGAACAATACGCGCCACAGCTTCCTTTTCACCCTCTGATACGCAGGCTGAAGCAACTTCGATACGGTCCGCTCTGAGGGATTGAAGTAGGGCACGCGCGATGTTCAATTTTTCGTTGGCCGAGAATGAAACACCCTGTGTCTGTTCGCCATCACGTAGCGTGGTATCCAGCAATCGAATATGTCGCGGCTGGGTTGTGCTGTTCATTGGTCTTTTCCAAGTTTGTTATTTTTAAAATTGGCCTTAGATCGTAAGGTAGACGCTAAACGCGTGCCCAAGGGNAGGATTCTAGCAGGAACTCATTNGCTAACGTAGTCAGATCGTCCTAAGCTTGTGATTTTTCNATATTTTTAGCGCTCCAGAGTCTTAATTGGAGTGCTTTATTATTCGTTGTATACTGCGCGCCGGGTAGGTTCACTATTGTACACATCCAAAAAGGTATGGTTGGGAGGCCCGGACGTTGTGTCAAAAAGGGCGATCCANCAGCCTGCTATTAGCAACTTCTCCAAACTTCGTAACAACGTGGATCGGAGACTGCAAAAGCAGCANCGCAACAATTCTGCTAATTGATTTGAGATCACCGTTTGATGCAACCCTCAGTCGCTGACAACAAGCAAGAAAATCCCGCCAACTTTCCAATTGCTGGCCTGTCGCGCCGACTGGCCGCCTTGCTGTACGATGGGTTTCTCGTTGTAGCGATCTGGATGGTGCTCGGCTATCTCATACAGTTTGCGTTTGGCACAGATACGAATCAGCTAATCGATGGTCGCGTAGTAACTGACCCACTGCAGGACGCGGTTATCTTTTTCATGATGGTAAGCACTGCGTTCGGCTTCTATGCTTGGTTCTGGGCTCGCAGTGGACAAACCCTTGGTATGATCGCTTGGCGGCTTCGTACTCAGCGCCCAGACGGGAGTCTGCTCACGTTGCCTCAAAGCGCCCTGCGCTTCGTGCTTGCTTGGCCCAATTTTTTCATATTGGGGATCGGTTTTTTCTGGCTGCTGGTGAATCGGCAGCGGGGCACCTTGCATGATCGTATGTCAAACACTCGGGTGGTGCTTGTTCCGCGTTCGTATCGCCCATTCTGAACTGATTAGGCGACCATCTCTTCTCGCCGATGGAGTAAATCAAGCAATGCTGCCGGTACTTCAGCAATGAGGTGTTGATCAAAGTCAAAAAACACCACTCCGATCTTGGCCTGACACACGAGGGTTTCGAGTGCGCCGTTAGTCACCTCAAAGGAGATGTCGAAGCCGCAGCGGGTTAAGTCGCCCACACCGACTCGAATACGTAGGCGATCTCCAGAGAAAGATTCGGAACGGAAATCTACCGCCTGATCCGCCACCACCATACCCAGACCGAACACATTGGCCTCGGAAAATCCAAGATGGGCGAGAAACTGAAGACGCGCCTCGTTCAGAATTTTCAGCATCGCAACGCTGTCTAGGTGCTTAGCATAGTTCAGGTCGCTGATTCCAACCGCTTTTTCCATGCTGAACAAAAATTGATCAGGAGTGCCTATCTCCACTCTTGGCATGACCCCTCCTAGCAATAATTATATGGGCTTCCTACTCAGACAATTGGCGCTTAAAAAGGTTCACCGTTCAACCGCGAAATATACTTCTACCACCTCCACTCAGACAGGCCACCTCGGCCAGTGGCGCTTTGTTGCTTATGCCCTCGAATGACTTTAGCATTGGGTCGGTCTGAATGATATTAGCGCATGGGGGCGCGGGATTATTATGAGGTATTCAATCAAATCCGGCGCGATCGAAAAGATAGTAGCCGATTGCTTGGTTGTCACTGCCTGGAGTAAAAGCGCGTTTTCAGCAGAAGCAAATCACCTCGATAAAGTCTCGGGCAAAGCGCTGAGCGCAGTGGTCAAATCAGGCGATTTCAGCGGCAGGCTCGGTGAAACATCTTTACTTTACAAAGCTCCAGGAGTTAGAGCTCGCAGGATTTTGCTAGTTGGCTTGGGCGAACGCAAAAAGCTTGATGCCCGCGCTGCTGTGAAGATGTTGAAAGCGACCACCAAAGTTGTTGCCAAGACTCAGGCAGAAAGCACACATTACGCCATTGCTTCGGTCGAGGTTACAGATCGAGATGCCGGTTGGCTGGCAGCCCGAGTCTCTCAAGAACTGGAAGAAGCCTGTTATCGTTACGACACAACAAAGAGCAAGAAAGTCAAAAAGCCTCCCCTAAAATTAGCAAGCGTCAATGCCCCAGCCGGCGCGCGGCGCAGAGGGATCGAGTACGCGCTAAAACAAGGGCGAGCAATCGGCAAGGCTATCAATCGGGCCAAACAGCTTGGCAATCTGCCCGGCAACGTCTGCACTCCGACGTTCCTNGCCAACGAAGCGCGGGTTCTGGCCGCCAAGAATAAGTCGATTGCTACCCAGGTTCTAAGCGAAAGACAGATGGCGAGACTTGGCATGGGATCTTTGCTCTCAGTTGCGGCCGGNTCGGCTGAGGAAGCAAANCTTATTGTGATGAAGCATCAGGGAGCCGNTAGCAACAGTCGGCCTTATGTGCTGGTTGGCAAAGGTATAACCTTTGACACCGGAGGAATAAGTCTCAAGTCGCCCGCAGCTATGGACGAAATGAAGTTCGACATGTGCGGGGCTGCCAGCGTGGTTGCCATCATGGGCTGCGNCGCCGAGCTTAAGCTCCCGATAAATGTGATTGGCATCGTTGCCGCTGCCGAAAACATGCCTGGGAGTAAGGCCACCAAACCGGGCGACATCGTCACTTCAATGTCAGGAAAAACCATTGAGATTCTCAACACCGACGCAGAGGGACGACTGGTGCTCTGTGATGCGCTGAGCTACGCCGAACGATTTAATCCGCAGACGATTATTGACGTCGCAACTCTTACCGGAGCGGCTGTTGCAACATTCGGCTCTCAAGCTAACGTCATGCTAAGCAACGATGACAAAATGGCTCAGACCCTCCTTCAGTGCGGCGAAGACTCGCTCGATAGAGCCTGGCAACTGCCTCTTTGGGATGAATACCAAAGCCTGCTTGACAGTAATTTTGCAGACATCGCAAACATTGGCGGCCCTCGAGCAGGGACCATCACCGCAGCTTGTTTTCTATCCCGCTTCACTGAAAAACAGACGTGGGCNCACTTGGACATTGCGGGCAGCGCATGGCAATCCGGCNCCCAGAAAGGCGCAACCGGCCGGCCGGTNGGCATGCTGATGCNGTATCTTCTGACACAAAAAGCGTGAGACCCAACCGCTCATGACACAAGTGAAATTCTATGCCCTGAGCAGCCCTGATCAGGAAAGCCGCCGCGAGTTCGCATGCCGGCTTGCTGAAAAAGCGGCTCATCTCGGTCATTGCGTGTTCATTCAGGTCGATTCCGCCGAACAGGCAGGTGCGATGGACGCCTTGCTGTGGCGGTTCAAACCGAGCAGTTTCGTGCCTCACTCACTAGCCGAANCTCACTCTTCTTCCCCAGTGGTCATTGGCACTGCGGCGCGACAAGCAGACTATGAGGATGTGTTTATTAATCTCTCCGCGCACCCTTGCCAAAACCTTGCGCGGTACCGGCGCGTTAATGAGATCCTAAGTAACGATCCGGTCGATCTTCAGGCAGGTCGTCAGAGTTATCGCTTTTATCAACAGCAGGGCTTTCAGCCGGATACACACAAGCTCTAATCACAATGACAGGCAGGCCGCAATGCCGGCAAGCTTGATGTATACTTGCGGCTTCTCAGATCAAGACACCGCACCTCTAGATGGACAAGACTTTTCAACCACAGCAAATCGAAGATTACTGGTATAAATCCTGGGAAGAACGAGGCTACTTTTCACCGACCGGGGAAGGCACTCCATATTGCATTGCGATCCCGCCTCCCAACGTGACGGGCAGATTGCACATGGGACATGGCTTTCAGCACGCAATCATGGATGCCTTGATCCGATTGCACCGGATGCAGGGTCATCAGACATTGTGGCAGGTTGGCACCGATCATGCCGGTATTGCGACACAAATGGTGGTGGAACGACAGTTGGCCGGCGCCAACACCAATCGCAATGAGGTCGGCAGGGTGGCATTCGTCAACAAGGTTTGGGACTGGAAAGATGAATCCGGCGGCATTATCACCCAACAACTGAGGCGCATGGGGTCCTCTTTGGACTGGTCCAGAGAACGCTTCACTATGGACGAGCAGCTTTCGAATGTAGTACAGAGGGTCTTCATCAGCCTTTATGAAGAGGGACTAATTTACCGGGGTAATCGCCTCGTGAACTGGGACCCCGAGCTGCATACCGCGATTTCCGATCTTGAAGTGAACTCAGAGGAGGAAGACGGCTATCTCTGGCATTTCAACTACCCCATCGTCGACAGCGAAAACTATCTCACGATTGCCACGACCCGACCTGAGACCATGCTCGGCGATACTGCCGTTGCAGTCAACCCGGAAGACAAACGCTACGCGCATTTGGTAGGAGGATTTGTCGAATTACCATTGTGCAATCGCAGAATTCCGATTATCTCCGACAATTATGTTGACCCTGAGTTCGGCACTGGCTGTGTCAAGATCACTCCTGCCCACGATTTCAATGACTATGAAATGGGCAAGCGCCATGGTCTGGAAATTATCAACATTCTGACCGATGATGCATCGATCAACGACGATGCCCCTGAGGCATTTCGCGGCCTTGACCGGTTCGAGGCGAGAGAGCGAATCGTTGAAGCCCTCAAATCTCTTGGGTTGCTTGAGAAAATCGAACCACACAAGCTCAAAATTCCTAGGGGAGACCGTAGCGGCGTTGTCGTTGAACCATACCTCACACACCAATGGTATGTCGCAACTCAATCCCTTGCCGACCCGGCTATCAAAGCCGTAGAGGACGGTGACATTGAATTCGTACCCAAAAACTGGGAAAACACATATTTTTCTTGGATGAGAAACATTCAGGATTGGTGCATCAGCCGTCAGCTCTGGTGGGGCCATCGCATTCCAGCCTGGTACGACAGCGAGGGCAATATTTTTGTAGGCAGCAGCGAGTCAGCGGTCAGACAAAAACATCAAATACCTGAAGGAAAGGAGCTTCGACAGGATGAGGATGTACTGGACACCTGGTTTTCTTCGGCACTGTGGACGTTCTCTACTCTGGGTTGGCCAGACGATCTTGAATACTTCGATAAATTTCACCCAACCGATGTCCTTGTGACCGGTTTTGACATCATCTTCTTCTGGGTAGCGAGGATGATCATGATGACTTTGAAGTTCACCGGCGAGATTCCATTTAAGAAAGTCTACATCACCGGACTCGTGCGCGATGAACACGGCCAGAAGATGTCCAAATCTAAGGGAAATATTCTCGATCCGATAGACCTGATCGACGGCATTGAGCTTGATGCGTTGGTCAAAAAACGTACCTCGGACATGATGCAGCCGCATCTGAGACAGAAGGTTGAGAAACTTACTCGGGCAAGTTACCCCGCAGGCATCGCCGCGTACGGCACTGACGCCCTGCGCTTTACATATTATTCACTGGCCTCTACGGGAAGGGATATTAAATTTGACGTCGGACGGACCGAAGGCTTCCGTAATTTCTGTAACAAAATTTGGAATGCTGCTCGCTATGCCATGATGAACAGTGAGGGAAAGCTCTTATCATCTGAGCGGAACCCAGCTGAGTATTCAAGTGCCGATCGCTGGATTCTCAGCAGACTGGAGCAAACGACAGAAGACGTACTTGCTGCACTAGCAGACTATCGCTTTGACTTGGCATCTCAATCACTGCACGAGTTTATTTGGAATGAATATTGTGATTGGTATCTGGAACTTAGCAAGCCGATTCTTTGGGATGAAGACAAAAACCCGCAAGCCGCGGAGTCGACCCGTTGGGTGCTTTTAACGGTCCTAGAGCGGAGTCTGCGGCTACTGCATCCATTCATGCCATTTTTGACGGAAGAGATCTGGCAGAAGCTCGCCCCGCTGATTGGCATCAGAGGTGACAGCATCATGCTGCAGCCTTACCCCGAACTCGATCCCGCCAATTTCGATGAGGCGGCCCAAGCGGAGATTACTTGGCTGAAGGGTATCATACTTGCCATACGCAACATTCGTGGCGAGATGGATATTTCTCCAGCCAAATCTATTCGCGCCTTCCTCCGCGGCAGCGACGAGCAGGACAAAATTTTCCTGCAGCTGAACCGGGTATATTTGCAGAAACTGGCGAAACTCGAGTCCATTGAGTGGCTGAGCCCTGATCAACCGACTCCGACCTGTGCGACAGGTCTACACGACAGCGTTGAGGTTCTGGTACCGCTCGCCGGATTGATAAATGTTAGCGCAGAAACCGCGCGACTGAAAAAGGAAATCGGTAGACTTGAAGCCGACCTTAAATCTGCTTCGGGCAAACTAAACAACAAAAAATTCGTGAGCAGGGCGCCAGAGCCAGTGGTAATCAAAGAGAGAGCTAAACAGGAAAAGATACAGGCCGCACTCGCCGCATTGCGCGAAAAGCTGGGCGAGTTAAACAATCCTCTGACCTGAGTTTTCAACCTTGTGTAGGTCGTAGTTCTTTCGGCACACTGAAAACTATATTCTCCTCAGCGCCCGTTAGCTCTTCGGGTTGAGTATTAGTGAGCTTTTTCAGCCTGCTGACCACCTGCTCGACAAGCACTTCCGGCGCCGAGGCGCCGGCTGTTACACCAAAACGCGACTTTCCTTCAAACCACGACGAATCAATGTCCTCGACGCTATCGATCAAAAAAGAGTCACAGCCTAGTCGCTCAGCCAATTCTTTCAATCGGTTCGAGTTGGAACTGTTTGGTGAGCCCACGACCAACAGAAGATCACACTCGAGTGCAAGTTGCTTCACCGCATCTTGTCGATTTTGTGTCGCGTAGCAAATGTCCTTCTTGCGCGGGCCTTCAATAGCGGGAAAGCGCTCACGCAGTGCATCGATGATGCGCGCGGTATCATCCATGGAAAGTGTTGTCTGCGTGACATAGGAAAGGCTCCGAGGATCCTCGACTTCGAGGGCTTGCACGTCTGCCACTGATTCCACTAAATAGATGTTTCCGCCCTGCTTGTTGTCATACTGCCCCATGGTCCCTTCCACTTCAGGGTGGAACTGATGGCCTATAAGAACACACACGCGTCCAGCCTTGCTGAACTTCACTACTTCCATGTGAACCTTGGTTACCAGCGGGCAAGTAGCATCGAAAACCTTGAAGCCTCTGCGGTCAGCCTCTTCTTTCACCTGCTGCGAAACACCATGGGCACTAAAAATCACAACCGGCGATCTGTTATGATGCTCCTTGTAGGGAACGTCTTCCAGCTCATCTACGAAAACCGCGCCGCGAGCGCGCAGCGTCTCAACAACAAATTTGTTGTGCACCACTTCGTGTCGGACAAACACCGGGGCACCGAAGATATCTAACGCCCTATTGACGATATCGATCGCCCGATCAACACCTGCGCAAAACCCACGCGGGTTGGCAAGTCGGATCATCGGAGGACTCGCAACAGGCTGTGGTGAAGGCTTGCTATTAGGGCCACTCATGACAATTTCACTTCGATTACCTGTTCTTCTGGGGGAAGGACTGACACTATTTTCGCCGAAAACAAGATGGCTTTGCCCGCTAGCGGGTGATTAAAATCAACAAGCACCGTCCTTTCTCCAATTGCCTTAACTACGCCAGGTAGATCAAACCCCCCTGGGTCTTTGAATGAAACAACGCTGCCAACTTGCGTGGGAACCAAATCGTCCGCAAGCAAGTGCTCGAATTTTTCAAGTGGAAACACCTGCTCGTTCCGCGGATTGCGCTCACCGAACGCTTCCTTTGCTTCGAGTGTTGCCTCCAATTCTTCGCCGGCCCGAAGGCCCAGCAGCGCCTGCTCAAAACCAGGCAACATCTGGCCATCGCCAAGACGGAATTTAACAGGCTTTTTATCGAAATTCGAATCGATCGTGTCACCTCCAGGAAGTGCCAGCGAAAAGTGCAGCGTGATTTGCGAACCTGCAACAATTGGAGAGCTTATGCTTGTCACCATACAAATACGATCAAGCAAACCGCCTAAGTTCACCGCTGCCGGCAACATTGCTGACGCAACGCAGACACAAGCCTTCATGCGTGGGGTCTTCACCAACGTCCTCACGATGGTGCCAGCAACGCTGGCATTTTGGCTGGTCGGATGCTGTAACTCTCAAACTCAAGCCCGCAATGTCAGTCGAAACCGAGTGCTCCAGCGCAGCCGAACTGGGAAGTACTGACGCTCTCGACACAATCAGCACGAATCGTAACTCTTCTTCAAGTCGAGCGAGGTCAGTTGCAAGTTGATCATCGCAAAACAGATCGACCTCCGCGCTCAAGCCGGAGCCCACGGCTTTTTCAGCTCGCTGCACTTCGAGCTCTCGGTTAACGGCAGTTTTGACCTTAATTATTCTAAGCCAGAAAGCATCATCAAATTCCTCCGACTCGTCTAGGGCTGAAAGACCATCTTCAAAATCGGAGAGAAACACAGAATCCTCTCGATCTCCCGGTATATGCTGCCAAATTTCATCAGCAGTGAAGCTTAAAATAGGTGCGATCATGCGCGAGAGCATCTCCACCACATGCAGCATTGCCGTCTGAGTGGAGCGGCGAGCTCTGCTGTTTGCCTGCGTGGTGTACTGTCGGTCTTTGATTACATCGAGATAAAACCCACCTAGTTCTGTTACGCAAAAGTGGTGAATTTTTTGATAGACACTCAAAAAGTTGTAGCTGTGGTAATGATCAATGACTTCAGCCTGAAGCAATTGGCATTGCCGAACAATCCAGTAGTCAAGGGCCAGCAGCTGATCAATCTCTAGGGCGTCAACTTCGGGTGAAAACCCATTCAGATTTGAAAGCATGAAACGTGCTGTATTCCGTATCCTGCGATAAGCGTCCGCCACTCGCTTGAAGATCTCGTCAGACACTGTCATCTCACCGCGGAAATCCGTAGCAGCTACCCAAAGGCGCAGAATATCAGCCCCATACTGCTGATAAATCTTTGTCGGCGCGACTGTGTTTCCGAGAGACTTCGACATTTTTCGCCCCTGTGCATCTACGAAAAATCCATGGGTCAGCACTTCTTTGTATGGGGCGGAGCCGTGCATTGCGATGGCGGTCTTGAGAGAAGAATTGAACCAGCCTCGGTGTTGGTCAGAGCCCTCAAGGTAAAGGTCAGCGGGATACTGGAGATCGGAACGGCGCTGCATCACAGAGAAATGAGTGACCCCAGAATCGAACCAAACATCGAGGGTATCAGTGACTTTTTCATAATCTCCCGCTTCCTCGCCCAGTAG
>PBHS01000049.1 GCA_002719575.1 Gammaproteobacteria bacterium
ATGGCCGAGTCCGGGAATTTAGTCCTCAGAATCGATGGCGACTGGTTTCAATACAGCGAGATGGTGCCTGTTGTTCTACTTCCAGTAGAACAACCAAGCTTCTGACGACCATCTACGGGTGCGGCCAGGCCCACTCGATGCGTATAGTAGTTTCCGTTGGCAAGACCCAAGTTATATGACAAAACTTCCACAACGAAGGTACTAAGCACTTCGGGGGCAGCGGGGCATTGTTTGGACAGAACTTCAAGCTATACCCAGCCGCTTCTGATTTAAGTCCGCGCTACGGATCAACATGCCCAAGGTCTGGCTGCGAAGTAGTGATTGACGGGGCACCATCAAGAATGACCCTCAAAGGCGTTTTGCCCAGCGGACGCAAGATGCCTATACTCCCGATTAAATAGATCGGACACATGAAGGGCTAAAGATGCTCGCAAGATTTCAGACCACAGCTATCGGAATAACACTGGTTAGTGCGCTGGTAAACTGCGCATTGCTGTCAAATCCGCTTGGTGCGACGACAATTTTCAGAATGGACATCGAAGAAGTTGTACGAGGCGCTGAGCTGATATTTGAAGGGAAAGTGGTTGAACAGAACGTTAGAGAAAATGCCGCAGGCATGATCCTTACCTACGTCACTTTCAGGATCGATGAGTTAATTAAAGGCGAGTTTGAAGAACCTTTTTTGGAATTAAAATTCACCGGCGGCAGGCTAGGCGATCAAATCATGGAAGTCAGTGGCCTTCGCATGCCTAATCCCGATGAAGAGGGCATCTACTTCGTGGAATCTGTCTATCGCAATTTGGTCAATCCGTTGCTGGGATGGTCCCAAGGACATTACCTTATTTACGAAATAAACGGAGAGCGCAGAGTCAGGACCGTTTCTGAAAGGCCAGTTACAGACATTTTGTCCACACAATCTGTGCCGACGGTCCTACGGAGACCTGCAGCTCTTATTGATGGGAACACTGACGCAGCGACTGGCGTTGTGGCTCCCAGCCAGTCGCTTGGTTTTGATCAAGCGTTGTCGGCTGAATCTTTCAAAACCAAGATTAGAGCCCTGATGGATGACTAACAGAAGACTCTTGGATTTCTGTCGAAGAAACGAAGCCAGACAGCATAAGGAGGGTATGGACTAACTTAAATTTTATGGCAAAAAATCGGCCCGCTTTAACAGCAGGGCCGATCTCCATTCTCTCGAACTATTCTGGCATCCGCGCGGCACGTATTTCGATCTCAACTAACCAGCCTTCAACCACCAGATCCTTGATTTCAACAAAAGAGCGCACGGGCTTGTTCGGATTGGCGTCCGTTCCAAAAAACTCGGAGTATCCCTCATTGAACCCGGCGAAATCCAGACCATCATCGCCAGCAACTGCAAAAGCCCTGACCTGCACGATATCCGACATCGACCAACCTTGCTCTTCCAAAGTTTGCTTGAAACGGGTGAAAGTGTTGACCGTCTGTTGCTTCATGTCGCCCCAGCTACCATTTTCCAAAGGACGTGCCCCGGAGCCAGACAGGTACATAGTTTCCGCACCGGGTGGGATGGTAATTGACGTAAAGAAATAGTTTCCTTCATTATAGCGCGTAATTTCCTGTGAGCAGGCAGAGGCTGAAGCGCCCAATAGTGCCACACNGAATAAGAGCGCCATTGTGTTTTTCATCTGATTCATTTCTATCTCCATCATAAAATCCTACTACGCTAGCTGACTAGTCGTACTAATTTTTCTGCAGGCTCTGCGCAGCCATAACCGGTGACGCCTCTTCTGAGTTTGCACCAATAAAACGGTTTGTGAGGATACCAGTAGTGATTGAACCATTGACGTTGAGCGCAGTCCGAGCCATATCGATCAGCGGCTCAATCGAGATCAACAAAGCCGCAACAGTNACCGGAAATCCAACTGCGGGCAGCACGACTAGTGCTGCATTGGTTGCACCTCCGCCGACTCCAGCAATACCGAATGAACCAATGGCAATAACTACTAACAGGCTCGTTATAAATCCAAAATCGAGGTCAACACCCATNGTCGGTGCCACCATTACTGCGAGCATCGCAGGATAGATCCCCGCACAACCGTTTTGACCAATAGTCGCACCGAAGGATGCCGAGATATTCGCGATCGGTGCAGGCACCTTAAGCTCCTCGATCTGCGCCCTGATCGTCAGCGGTATCGTTGCCGCAGAGCTTCGCGTCGCAAACGCGAAAGTCAGCACCGGCCACACCTTTCTAAAGTAATCACTTACGTTAAACCCGACCATCGCAATAATGACACCATGGACCATAAACATTATCGCTATGGCGATATAGGAAGCTACAACGAATCCGATTAANGTGATAATCGCGCCCCCGTCTGTTGTTGCGATTACCCTCGTCATCAAGGCGAGCACACCGTAGGGCGTCAGCGCAATGACTAATTTGACCAAGCGCATGATAACCGCTTGTGTCGTGGCAACGAATGATCGGATTCGCTCCGCGTGTTCCGCATCCTCTTGGCTTACTAGCAGCGCAGCAATGCCAAAAATCATGCCAAAGACAGCGACGGCAATTATGGAGGTTGCGCGGGACTCNGCCATGTCAGCNAAGACATTNCTCGGCACTGNACCAATTAATAGTTGTGNGATACTACGATCNGTTGNCAGTCGGGACTCCAGNANCTCTGCGCGCGCNAGTTCTCGTGCCCCGCCAGCTAANTCGCCTGCGTTTAGGCCAAACAGCGAAGCCATAATGATACCAATNAGTCCCGCAATCATGGTGGTNNTTACCAAAATGCCCACAACCGAACCACCGATTTTGCCAAGTGACTTGATCTCCTCGACCTTAAGCACAGAGGCCANCATAGTGATTAATACCAACGGTATNATGANCATGCGCAGCAGATTGACATAAATATTGGCAACGACGTTCGTCCACTCCAACGTTTCNGTTGTTGCATCTGAGCCGTAACCGACGANCAGCTGGAGNTAGAAACCAAAGATGCTCCCCAAAAACAGGCCAATAAGCACCCTGCGTGNCAAGCTCACCTCCTTCTTAGAGANNTGAAACAGCAAACNCAGTAATGCTGCGAAAACAACGAGATTGAATATACCGTGTACGGACATGGTGGTGTGCTCCTCGGCTTAGACCTTGGTCATATGACCTAGTTATCATTGCCTGCCGTTTTATTTTTCTATTCCGGTTTGTGAGTGATTCGGAATCTATCCGGGTCAAAGGTATGCAAAGAAGTACTCAGTGACCGGGGTCTGCGCGACAATACTGCTCTAGTGTCACATGTCGCTGCGCTTCCGGCTCGTGGACAGCTCTCAGAGAAGTATATCCACAGCGGCCTGGAAGACCAAGCCCTCACACTAACTCGAGGCAAACTGACAAACTAGCGAGGTTCCAGAGAATTGATGTAAGCCACAACATCGCGAACAGCTGCTTCATCAGTTAATGTGCCAACCATGGCGGCCATCTGCTGACCGTAAAAATCATCCTCGTGCTGGCCCCGATATCCCGCTATGAAATTAGTCAATTGTGTAGCNAGATACCAGTCGTTCTGCCCAGCCAGCGCAGGCGCCCCGATAGCCGCNTTACCCTGGGCGTCGATTCCGTGGCAAGCGGCACAAACTCCATACAAACTCTCACCCATTTTTTCATCACCTTTAATTGTAATTTCTGCGGATTTGTAGTCCCAACTTCCTACCCAGTCCACGATGTCGCTAATGCTTTCATCCGTTAGCTTGGCCATGGGACGCATGGCTATCCCAGCGGTATCCATTGGGTGATAACCGCGGATACCGGCGCGAAAATTCTCAAGCTGCCGTCGCAGATACCAATCCTCCATGCCGGCCAGTCGTGGCGCTTCGATACCTTCATTGCCTTTACCATCAGTGCCATGGCAGGTCGTACAGTAGCGGTCATTATAGGGCTCCTTTTCCGCTTCAGCTGCCAAGGTAAAAGGGATGAGCTGATAGGCTGCAACGAACGCGAGAACCCTGATGCCAAAGCGCCAAGCTTTTTGGCACGCTTCGAGAGGAGCGAATCTCTGCATTGGAAACTCCTTGGGGAAAACAGCCTTCAGGCGAGTTCGGCACGGACTTGGGCGTCCATGTGGTTAAGCGCCCACTTTGCAGACATCACTGCACTCTCCTGCCAAGCCGAATGCATACTTATTTGATCACCAACAAAGAAATGTCGACCGTTTACCGGCGCCTGCAGCGTGTGATAGAGCGTTTCTTCCTCGTGGGTCCAGCCTTCGCCAAAGTTGCGAGACCAACGAGCGGAGCATCCAAGCATGTGATTCATGCGGTGCCAACCAATCGTCACCGGTTTCTCGACTAATTCGCGGAAATTCGGATGAATCTTTTCATGGTCCGCGAGGTGAGATTCGATCCTCTCATTTTGACTCATGAGGGTATGATACATACCGCCACCAAAGTCATACGCGCCTAGTAAGATGCCTTTAGCCTTATGGATCCCNTGCGTCGGATACCAAAGTTGGCGACTCTTGGTGTTCGACCATGAAATACCGCCATAAGCGTCCAAGTCTTCCCAAAAACGTCGCTTAGCCTGAAATGCAGCCTTGTAGGCTTCACCGCGACGGACATACTTCATCGCTTTGACGTAATCNGAGGGAAAATTGTGCTCTATACCGACCATCAGGTGGGTCGGAATGCAATTGAAGCAATAATCCACTTCTAGGGTGCGACGGACGCCATCCTGATCATAGGCCACGTTTACACCGGTATCGGTCACCTGAACAGAGGTCACCATAGCTCGATACTTTACCTGATCGCCAACGTGGTTCAGAAATCCGCCAATAATCTTGTCCATACCTCCGACCGGCTGCATCAAAATNGGGCCAGTGTCGCCCTCATTTGCACCCATCATCTGNCGGCCCAAACGGGATTTNAGCAAATNACGAAAGGCAATCATGTCTTTCTGCACGCCGTGTTTTAAAAATCCCCCCTTAGCGTAACCTGCTCGAAAGCTGCCCCTGTAGAGGAGATCCTCACTTAAATCGCCAAACGAGCGAATCATGCTGAGCAGCGTTTCGGCCTCTGAGTCGGTGAATGGCGCATCCAACGCATCCTTGCTCATGGCTTTCGCCATAAGTTCTGCCATAAACCCGCGCATGTTGGTCGTGTAATCGATGTTCCGAATGGGCTTGCCACCCAACATGTTGTCGTCCTGAACAAATGAGGTCTTGTTTTCATTAATGAAGACCTCTAGCTCGACATTCAGCTCTTTGCAATAGGCAAGAAGATTGCGGTGCGTGCTTGGAATTCGAGCAGCGCCCGCATTGAAATACATGTGAGGCTCATCATCAAACTCACAGTACTGTCTATTGCCGATCTCATCGATCAAATCGCCATGGCGAAGGGTAAGAACGCGACCGCCGCAGCGATGGGAAGCTTCCAGGACCGTGCAGTCGTAGCCTTGCTTGCTAAGTTCATAGGCTGCGGTAAGCCCAGAAATTCCGCCACCAAGAATAGCGATTTTGCGNCGGTTAANCCCAAGATTCAGCAAGTCGAGTGANGCCGCCGATGCNGANCCCGGCAACAGATTCAGCGCNGTGCCCACGCGCAGCGCAGCAGCAGTGCCACCAGTTGCGCCAAGCAGGTTGAGAAACTCACGTCTGCTGACTGATNTGACCATCAAAAATACTCCTATGCCANGTCTACGTCNNTGTATATTATACCTAGATTTTCGTNCTATTGAGGAGTGAGAATAATNNCANNTTGCCNNTNANTGAGGCGTAACGGTTTGTCGCTNNACTGAGTNGTTCCCCCTTCCTGTCCTCNATTNCTGATTAAAGACATNGTTACCATCGAATTAACTTACATTCAGGTGTGTTGCCATACAGCTAATNTAGGATTTANCTTGGGAGNTTTGCCAATTGCGAGCGTTTGAGAGCGGATTTGATGCTCTGAAATGGAGGCAGATTCCCTCGATATACTGTCCGCGGTTTATTTGGAGCAAATAGAAGTCGATTCGCGCAGTCACTAAACCAACAACAACGCGGTCATAAAGGGCAGAAGGCGAAGCGCAAAACATAAATGCTGGCGAGCGGTATTTTG
Source organism: Gammaproteobacteria bacterium (assembly GCA_002719575.1). Lineage (GTDB taxonomy): Bacteria > Pseudomonadota > Gammaproteobacteria > Pseudomonadales > Pseudohongiellaceae > UBA9145. The sequence continues at coordinate 6,061 of PBHS01000049.1, forward strand.
TTCCTGTCGGCTCATTGCATGTGGCAAAGCACCCAAAAGACACTGCCCAATTCGAATAGCGAATTAGTCCATAAAAGAATGGCGCCAAACTAGATCTGTACCGAGTGCAACAGTGCCCATTAAAGTTAGTAACGATTAAACGGGGCTGATGTCTTTTTCAGTGAGGCCGAAAAGCAGCATATTGAGGTCGTCAGCCAGTAGAGCAGCGGAAGTCAGCATGCTTTATCCTGACAATAGAAAAGAGTTTGGGCCGAGGCCCACAAAATCATGCCGATAGCAGCTCGGAGCGCCTAGAATCAGGCAATTATTTACGGACACCCTAGCTCCGCAGTTTGTAGCCAGTTCTGAATATGTAGACCACAAAGCTAAAGCAGATCAACAGAAACAGAAGCACGCAGCCCAGACTTAGCCAGACATTGACATCAGAGATTTCGTAAAAACTCCAGCGTAGGCCGCTAACCAGATAGAGCACTGGATTAAACAGAGAGATGGTCTGCCAAAACGGATCCAGCATGTCGATAGAGTAAAAACTACCACCTAGGAACACTAGGGGTGTAATCACTAGTGTCGGTACGACCGAAAGCTGCTCAAAATTTTCCGCCCAAATCCCCAAAATAAAACCTAGGAGACTGAAAGAAATTGAGGTCAGTATCAGGAATGCCAGCATGATGAGCGGGTGGGCAATCCGCAGCTCTATAAACAACGAGGCGGTAAGCAGAATAATGAATCCTAGCAACAAGGCTTTGCTGGCTGCTGCACCCACATAGCCGAGAACGATCTCGAAGGTCGAAACCGGTGCAGACAGAATCTCATAAACCGTACCCACAAACTTAGGGAAATAGATGCCGAAAGACCCGTTGGAAATGCTGTTGGTCAACAGATTTAACATTATTACGCCCGGTACGAGAAAAGCTCCGTAGCTGACACCACCAACCTCCTGAATTCGTGAGCCAATGGCCGCCCCAAAAACAATAAAGTAAAGTGAAGTAGTCATGACTGGCGCGACGATGCTTTGAATCAGCGTGCGCCGCGTGCGCGACATCTCGAAACGATAGATTGCCAAAACACCATGAAGATTCATTGCTCCGCCCCCTCTTCAATTCGTCTGCTGCTCGACTCTTTAACCAGATTGACAAAGATTTCTTCAAGAGAACTCTGTGTCGTTTGCAAGTCTCGGAAACCTATATTTGCTGATTTCAGACCATCCAGAAGCGCGGTTATGTCAGTTTGCTGCGCGCGAGTATCGAAGGTGTAAGTGAGTCTCATTCCATTCTCAGCCAGCTCCAGAGAAAATTCGGTCAAGTTCTCGGGTAGCTCTTGGAGAGGCTCTAAGAGATCTAGGAAAAGCTGCTTTTGTCCCAGCTTTCGCATCAGGGCCTGTTTATTTTCCATCAGCACAATCTCACCGTGGTTCATTACGCCCACCCGGTCAGCAATCTCTTCAGCTTCTTCAATATAATGAGTCGTGAGTATGATGGTTACGCCTGATTCTCTAAGTTCACTTACTATCTTCCACATGTCCTTACGTAGAGAAACATCAACGCCAGCGGTTGGTTCATCTAAGAACAAAATGGAAGGCTCGTGAGATAAGGCTTTGGCAATCAAGACGCGTCTTTTCATGCCTCCTGACAATGTTATGATTTTGCTGTTTCTCCTGTCCCAAAGCGAAAGGGAAATCAAAATCTTTTCGATATGGGCCGGATCAGGGGGACGACCAAACAAGCCACGACTGAAAGATACAGTATTAAATACAGTCTCAAAGGAATCGGTAGTCAATTCTTGCGGCACGAGTCCAATCAATGCACGGGTTTTGCGGTAGTCACTAACAATATCAAAACCCGCCACAGTGATATGTCCGGAAGTGGGGCGCACAATACCGCAAATCGAAGAGATAAGTGTTGTCTTACCGGCACCGTTGGGCCCCAGCAAAGCAACGATCTCCCCTTTTTCAATTTTCAGCGACACGTTCTTTAATGCAAGAGAGCCTCCAGAGTAGGTTTTGCAGAGATTTGTTATCTTCAGTATCGGTTCATCAGCGACATCCATGGGCGCAGCATTATGAGACCTCCCCGAATGGAATACAACGGGTAAACCGGCTCGCAACAAAGCAGTCTGCAAGACATGGTTTTTGGCGATGAGTAACACTACCTGGATGATTGATCCCTTTTAATCCGAACACACGGCATGATAGAGGCGCGCGAAGACGTTGCCCCACCCGGATTTTTCAAGGTCATTGGTTTTCTGATGGATGGTATCTCGACCCCTGAATTGCTGCGACACATTTTCTGGTTGGCGTCCGCATGCGCGCGATGGCGTTGCCAATCTTACTTTTTATGCTCGGACTAATCGGGCTTGGACTGAGCCCGATGATAACGGGTTTCATGAGCGACTTGTTAACGCCAAAACTCCATGAAGAAGCTTTACGCTAAGCTGTGTCCATGACGGTCATGGTGAATCGCTGGTGCGCGTCTAACTACTTTATGTAAACCAAGACCATACGGAAGGATATCGAACAGGCACCAGATTGATAATACTCTTGGTCAGAGAGCAGAAAGCGCCTGCTCAATCTTAGTGACCCCGATTACATCAAAGCCTTCGATAGGTAATTTTGGAACGTTGGCTTTCGGAACAATTGCCCGCTTAAAGCCATGCTTGGCGGCCTCCTGCAACCGCTCCTGACCTCCTTGCACCGGCCTGATTTCTCCGGCAAGGCCGACCTCTCCGAAGGCAACCGTTTGACGATCAATCGAACGGTCCTTAAAGCTGGACACTATAGCAAGCAGCAGGGCCAGGTCTGCGCTTGTTTCGCTAACTTTGACGCCGCCAACCACATTGACGAAGACGTCCTGGTCTGCCATGTAAAGTCCACCATGACGATGCAACACTGCTAGCAGCATAGCCATACGGTTCTGCTCAAGGCCCACCGCAACTCTGCGAGGATTGCCAAGCGGGCTGGCATCCACCAAAGCCTGAATTTCGACCAGCAATGGTCGGGTGCCCTCCCAGAGAACCATCACAAGCGAGCCTGCACTGTCTTCCTCTGTTCTTGCCAGGAAAATGGCTGAAGGGTTCTTCACCTCTTTCATACCTTGCTCGGTCATAGCGAACACTCCCAGTTCATTCACAGCGCCGAACCGATTTTTCTGACTGCGCAAGATACGATACTTGTTGTCAGTACCTCCTTCCAACATCACAAAGCAGTCAATCATGTGTTCTAAAACTTTTGGGCCGGCAAGGTTGCCTTCTTTAGTGACATGTCCAACCAGAAACAAAACAGTATTTGTTTGTTTGGCGTATTGGATCAAATAGGCGGCGCATTCTCGAACCTGACTGACGCTGCCGGGGGCGGAGGAAACTTCGGCGCTGTGCATTACCTGAATCGAGTCCACTACCAGCAATGTGGGTTTGTGCTGTTGAGATGCCTCGCAAATTTGTTCTACATTGGTTTCCGCCAACATCTTTAGTGCTTGCAGTGGTAGCTTCAGACGCTTCGCTCGCATTCCGACTTGCTGCAGAGATTCTTCGCCAGTGACATAAAGCGCGGCCGTTCCGTGACCTGCCAAGGTGCACATGATTTGGAGTAACAAAGTGCTCTTGCCCGCTCCCGGATTACCACCCACCAGAATAACTGACCCCGGCACAAGGCCGCCACCAAGAACACGATCAAGCTCTCCAATTGAAGAACTTAATCTGGATAACGCTTCAAGATCGATATCTGCGAGAGTCTGGACGTCAGTCTTGTCGCCCGCGTATCCCCGCTGACGAAAATTTGCTTTCGCAGCAGGAGAGCCAGAACTGCCTCGGTTAATCTGGGAAAGTGTGTTCCAAGCTCGACAGGCTGAGCATTGTCCCTGCCATTGTCCGTGCTCTGCGCCACAGTCAGTGCAAACAAATGATATTTTGGTTTTAGCCATTTCTCTTCACAGTCCGCTAGCGACGAGAGCCGCAACGTTAGTATCAGTCAATGTACGAAAAGCTTACCCGGGAAGTCACTTTGCAGAACAGTTCGTAAGAAATCGTGCTAGCTGACCTCGCAACCTCATCAGCACACAAACCCTCTCCCCACAAAGTCACCTCATCGCCGATCTGCGCATCATGAATCCCGGTAAGGTCAAGTGTGATCATGTCCATGGAAACGCGACCGATAAGCCGGGTTTTGACTATGCCACTGGTAGTATGAACGATAATGGGCGTGCCATTTCTAGCGCTTCGCGGATAACCGTCTCCATAGCCAATCGAAACGGTAGCCATCCGCGTGTCTCGCTCGCAAACGTAGGTTGCCCCATAACCAATCGCATCACCCACCTTCAAATCACGAATTTCTATAATTCTTGATCGAAGTGTCATCACCGGCTGCAGTCCGAGCTCCTCTCCCGTCTGCCCTGCCATCGGCGAGCTACCGTATAGCATCACACCGGGGCGGACATAATTCAGGTGGGTCTCTGGCCACTGCAAGATGCCGGCTGACGCAGCCATACTGGTTTCCACCGCTTGCTTGCCTCGAGTGACTAACTCGTTTTTAGCCTGACTCAGTCGCTCGCGCTGGTCTTCGGTAAACTTCGCGAATTTCGGCGTGCTTGGTGCGTCAGCGCAGGCAAGGTGAGACATCAATACCAACTGAGTTCCCGGATAGGCCTGTAATTTTAAATAAGCATCGATGGCATGTTGTTGTCCTAAGCCCAAACGGTTCATGCCCGTGTTGTACTTCACCCAAAGCCTTGGAAATTCCCCGAGGGCCGGCTCAGCCAGTACTTTTTCAAGTATGGGGAGCTGATAGTTCGCGTGGACCACTGTTTCGATGCGTCTGACCAAGCATTCACGCAATTCCTCTTTTGTCATAAAACCGTTCAGCAAGAGTATCGGTAAATCGGGTTCTAACTCCCGCAAGCGAACCGCTTCAGACATGGTAGCAACAGCAAGCCCGCTGAGCGCAACACCTGCACTCTTTAGGGCAGCAGCCGCTTTCGCCATGCCGTGACCGTAGGCATTGGATTTAACGACCGGGTAGATCCCCGAGTTGGGGCTGTAAGATCGAACCAGAGCGAGATTTTTCTTCAGCGCAGTAAGATTTATCGTTGCCCAGGCGCGCCTGCTTATCGGTGTCATGGAGCTAATATCCAGATCAGAGATCGAACGGCCACTGTAGTGTATTACAAACCGTGGGTGTAGCTGTCGTCATAGCGTGCTTGGGTATAATTCTCAAACCGGGTATATTCCCCTCGAAAACTCAATCTTACCTTGCCAATTGGACCGTTTCGCTGTTTGCCGATGATGACCTCGGCTATACCCTTATCTACTGTATCTTCGTTGTAGACTTCATCGCGGTAGATAAAAGCAATGACATCGGCATCCTGCTCGATCGCACCGGATTCACGCAGGTCTGACATAACTGGACGCTTATTGGGCCGTTGCTCTAGGCCGCGATTAAGCTGTGAGAGCGCAACCACCGGACACTGAAATTCCCTCGCGAGAAGTTTCAAGGACCGTGAGATCTCGGAGATCTCAGTGACCCTGTTCTCCGACGTTCCCTTGATCTGCATCAGCTGCAAGTAGTCCACAACAATCATACTCAGAGAAGAGTTAGTTTCGCGCATCACACGGCGCGCGCGGGAGCGCATTTCCATGGGGCTGATTCCGGCGCTATCATCAATGTAGAGAGGACGGTCCTTCAATTTGGCAAGGGCATCGTTCAACCTGCGCCAATCTTCGTCGCCAAGCTCTCCGCTCCTGAGTTTTCCCTGGTTTATGCGTCCGATAGAAGAGAGCATTCGAAATATCAGACTCTCCGCTGGCATCTCAAGGCTGAAAACCAATACCGGCTTTTCACCTTCAAGAACCGCATGTTCGACGAGGTTCATGGCGAAGGCGGTTTTTCCCATAGAGGGCCGGCCAGCTACAATGACCAAGTCAGACTTCTGCCATCCTGAAGTCATATCGTCCAGGTCTTTATAACCGCTGGGCAGACCAGTAAGGTTCCCCTTGACGCTGGATAACTCATCAATGCGTTCGACAGCGCTGCGCAATAATCGATTGACAAATTCGGGGCCGGAGCTGTTCGGACGCTCATCAGAGATGTTGAACACCTGCTGCTCCGCGGCATCTATTACCTCGCTGGCGGACCTCCCTCCTGTGTTATAACCCGAATCAGCGATGCCGTTTGCCACCATTATTAGGCGCCTCAATATCGCGCGCTCACGAATAATGTTGGCATAAATGAGGATATTAGCGGTGCCTCTCGCGTTGCCGGCAAGCTCACCAAGGTAATCGAGGCCGCCAGCTGCGGTAAGTTCGTTCAGACTATTCAGCGCATCTACCAGTGTAACGACATCAATCGGGCGATTGACCTCGGCCTGGCTCACCATAACCCGATAAATCAATTGATGCTCTGTTCGGTAGAAATCTGCGGGTAACAGCACATCCGCTACGTTGTCCCATTCAGCGCGATCAAGCATGAGCCCACCAAGGACCGCCTGCTCAGCCTCCACAGAATGTGGCGGTATTTTGAGAGTCGTTAGATTTGACTGTTGGCTCGTAGGCGCAATTGAGTTGCTTGAGTCGAAGGATTCTGACATGTCACCCGGGCTTCAATGGCTNGNCTAAAAAGCANTATTCTNAATTGNCAGAATGGTGCTTTATTTATTTTCTGAAAGCAAACCANGTCAGGTGAGCTNCTGCTGAATCAGATTNTGGCTTGGTCGANACCTTCACTGGCATCATCGGNNTNGCTATCGGAGNTCTCTTCTGNNGCCTGNGATTCTGACTGNTCGAGCTCTTNGATNATGCTGCCATCCGCNGACACCTCCGCTGCTGATCGAAGACCCACCACGCTGACNGTAATCTGAGAAAAAACATCGTGCCCCAGGTCGATCGTGATTTCTGAAGTACTAAGCTCACGAATTACGCCATGTGGCATCAAAACTTCGCTCTTCGACACGTCACTACCGATCTGAGCATTCAGAGCATCAGCAATCTCGCGAGTTCCAACAGACCCAAACAGCTTGCCCTCGTCACTGGCATTCACTTCGATGGTCAAGATTGCGCCATCAACCTTCGCGCCGCGAGCCTGAGAAGCAGCGACTTTTTCACTGTGCGCAGCCAACAGACCAGCCCTGCGTTCTTCAAATTCCGCCAGGTTAGCCTTGGTCGCCGGAATCGCCTTGCCTTTTGGGAAGAGGAAGTTACGAGCATAGCCTGCCTTTACACTGGCGGTATCACCAACTTCTCCCAGTTTGCTGATTTTTTCCAGCAAGATCACGTTCATGTCATTTTCCTCATTTTACACATCGGTTCACGCGTTGCTTCGCAGCCTTGAGCGAAAATCAAACCAACTGTCGGCGAGCGCAAGCACTACGACAAGCTGAACGGCTACCGGTAACATCAGCACGATGTAGAATGTCACCAGCAGCATCACAGGCAACCTCTTCATTAAAACCGCCGCATGCACCAGCGCTATTCCAGCGAATACGAACGGCATCAAAAAATATAAGATCCAGACTTCCGGAACAATTACGCCAGAACCTGAGAGCAACACTGCCGCTATCAAACAGGTTGCTACATTTCGCCCAATACGTAGCCCGTGAAACTCCACTCGAAACCCCCCGGGATTGAAGAGTAGCGCCTGCATCCATCGCGCCGTCATCAGTAGCAGAACCGCAAGAAACATGTACACAGCACCAATCACGCTGAGCATCACGCTACTGATCAATTCCAGCTGCAAATCTTGCGAACTGCTGGACCTTACATACCTTTCCAGCTGTTCCATCAACGCATCAATAACCGCTGGCTGAACACGAAAATACGCTTCGACGCTGATTCCGACCACTATTGCAGCCAACAGAGTTAATTCCCAAGACTCTGTTTCCCGAAGCAATAGGGCTAGGCCGGTGATTCCGATCAGCATGACAAGCGGAACCACATCTCCAGCGACAGCCCAAGCCCCAACAGGTAGGACGGCCCATACAAAAACCATGACGACTTCTTGCAGTCCTTTACGCAGAGCCACGAGCCCAACTACTACAGGGTTGAGCAAATTAACCAGCGGGACCAGGCCCAGCAGCGTTACCGCTATCATGGCCTGTCTGCGACCGGTCATAACGTATTCAGCAAGACCGCGCATCATAGCTCTAACTTAAACCTGATGGCTGTCCGTGTACGGAATAAGCGCCAGATAGCGCGCTCTCTTGATTGCTGTTGACAGCTGCCGCTGATACCGCGCTTTGGTGCCCGTGATACGACTGGGAACAATCTTACCGGTCTCCGAGACATAGGCCTTCAGGGTTTCGAGATCTTTGTAATCGATTTCTTTCGTGCCTTCTGCAGTGAATTTGCAGAACTTTCGACGACGGAAATAACGAGCCATAACGTATTCCTGTAAAAAGATTTATTGCTTAATCTTGCTCAGTCGGGGTTTCATCGGTAGCACCGTCTGACTCCACTTCAGCCTTGGGTTCGGCTTCTTCTTCGATCGGCGCCTCTTCGATGTCTCCTTCCTCGGCTGTAACTGCTGACGCGGCAGCCGCTTCCTCATCCTTGCGCTTTTGTTCAACACGCGCTTTGCGCTCTTTGGACTCGCGCTCCTGCTTAAGAATCAAAGATTCCTCGGTCACAGCCTCTTTGCGCTTTATGACCAAGTTGCGCAATACCGCATCGTTATAACGGAACAGCGTAGACAATTCCTCGAGTGCTCCACCACTGCACTCGATGTTCATCATCACATAATGCGCTTTATGAATCTTATTTATTGGGTAGGCGAGTTGCCTGCGTCCCCAGTCTTCGATGCGATGGACGTTTCCACCGCTGTCTGCCATCAATTGCGTGTAGCGCTCAATCATACCAGGCACCTGCTCTGACTGATCAGGGTGCACTAGAAATACCACTTCGTAGTGTCTCATAGAGACTCCTTTTGGTTCTGGTCTCCCAACAAACGCAGGCGCGCGCGGTGAGACAAGGAGTTATGTGTCGGCTAGGGTTGCGAAGGAAACTTGCCTAGCCAATCAAAGGATTGGGAACTCTACAGAAACGGGGGCTTGGATGCAACAAATGCCGTCTTAAATATGGTTCTAGTTCGTGCGCTTACTGGTATCGGCTGACTGATTCAGCTGCAACCGTAAACGCTGTGTCACTGCGTTGTTGCCGATACAAAACCCTGTAAGGGTCTGCTATTCAATCCGCCGCTGGCGCACAGCCTCGAACAAGACTACTCCAGTCGCTACCGAAACATTCAAACTGCTTATTGCTCCAGCCATGGGAATACCGATTAGAAAATCGCACTTTTCCTTTGTGAGGCGTCGCAGTCCTCTGCCTTCTGACCCCATTACCAGAGCAATTGCACCGCGCAAGTCTTGTTCGTACAAGCTAGACATGGCGTTGTCGTCAGTACCGGCCAGCCACACTCCCCGTTCCTTTAGCTGCATCAACGCCCGCGACAGGTTCGACACCGAAAAAAGATTAACCGTTTCGGCCGCACCACTGGCCACTCTGCGAACGGTTGCGTTCAGACGCGCTGCTCTGTCTCTAGGAATAATGACTGCGTCTACCCCAGCTGCATCCGCCGACCGAAGGCAGGCCCCAAGATTTTGGGGGTCGGTGACACCATCTAAAACCAGCAGCAAGGGAGGAGCATCCCGGTTCTCAAGGCCCGCTAAAAACTCTTCCCACGCTGGTTGCGTGGAGCTTTGATCTATGGCTACCAACTCCAGAGCTACCCCTTGATAAGCCTCGGAGCAGGCTTGATGCAGCGCCTTCGCATCAAGCTCAACAACTTTAANCTCAAAGGCGTTGGCTAGGCTGCGAACGGCATTGAGACGATTGTCTTCTCGGTCCCTTTTTAGCAAAACGCGTCGGGCAGACTTTGGGTTTTGTTTCAGTAATTCCAAAACGGCGTTAAGCCCGGTTACCCAATTGACCTCAGACATTGTGCTGCATCCGCGGCCTCGCGCGATTGCCGTGTTCGGGTTTTCTTAATGTAAACATTTCTATTCGCTGTCTTGCCATACTTACTATTGCTCGCTAACTGCTTATCAGCCCCTACAAGGCAGCTTCCTTAATCGGTGTCGCAGAAGCTACTTGTTTTTTTCGTTTTTCTCTACGCAGACGTCTTTTCTCGCTTTCTTGGTTTTTTTAGCGCTGCTTTTTACAACTTTTTTTCGCTTAGTGCATTCCTTCCTGTTAGCCTTGCGAGCGTTGGTTTCGCTCTTTTTGCCCAGATCTTTTTTTGCCTTTGAAGTGNCTTTGCCAATCTTGAGTGAATGGCGCGAACGCCGTTTGCTAGACCTCGACAGACCGCCTCCAGCCATCTTAAGATCAATTTTTTTTTCTTCAAGATCCACTCTTACAATGCGAACGGTTACGCTGTCNCCAAGCTGATAGGTTAANCCAGAGCGCTCACCCATCAACAAGTGACGCGTTGGGTCAAAGTGATAGTAGTCATTGCGCAACTCGGTGATATGAACCAAACCTTCTACATAATAGTTGTTGAGCTCAATGAACAAACCAAAACTTGCCACGGAGGTTATCGTTCCAGAAAATTCGTCACCCACACGGTCGCGCATATACTCACATTTGAGCCAGTCAGCAACGCTATAGCTGGCAGCATCCGCGCGTCNTTCAGCNGATGAACACAGCTCNCCTAGCCGNTCCAAGTCANCAAACTCATACGGATAAGCGTTNGCTCTCNANAGCGNCTTCTGNTCCGGGTGGGCCTGCAANGACCGNGATTTACTNTTGTGGATGAGAAACCGAATAGCTCNATGCACAAGCAGATCGGGATAACGACGTATCGGNGAGGTGAAATGAGTGTATNNNGGNAAATTCANGCCAAAGTGNCCACAATTNCTCGGGCTGTANGCCGCTTGTGNCATGGATCTTATCAGCTGAGTTTGCAGCAAATGTCGATCAGGCCGCTCCGCAATTTGCTGGAGGACCTTTCGGTAATCGCCCGTTGACGGCTTTTCTCCTCCCCCTAAGTAGAGCCCCATCTCGCCAAGAAAAGCCCGCAAGCTATCTAACTTATCCTGATTCGGGCCTTCATGAATACGATATAGAGCCGGTAGATTGGCATTTCCCAAGAGATTTGCCGCCGCGACGTTCGCACAAAGCATGCATTCTTCAATCAGACGATGCGCATCATTCCTCACCACTGGCACAATCTCTCTAATCTTCTTATCTTTCCCAAAGACCATCCGAGTTTCAGTGGAATCGAAATCCATTGCACCGCTGCGGTCTCGGCACATCCGCAAGCTTTTAAAGAGTGCATGTAGCGTTTCGAGCGGTTCAATCAGACGCTCATGACGCTTGCGTAACTTCTCCTGAAGCCGCAATTCAGACGCACTCTGCGCCGGCTGCAACAGGCTGGCTACAGTCGTGTAGGTCAGCCTGGCATGGGAGTAAATGACGGCCTCGTAAAACTTATAGGCCTCCAGTTCTCCATCTGCAGAGATCTGCATCTCACTGACGACAGCCAGTCGGTCCGTCTCTGGCTTCAGAGAACATAGCCCGTTCGAGAGTTTTTCGGGCAGCATTGGAACCACATGACCGGGAAAATAGACTGAGGTACCCCGATTGTTGGCTTCCGCATCAAGCGCAGACCCAGGATTCACATAATTAGACACGTCGGCGATCGCGACGAAAAGTGTCCAGCCACCGTCGCGGGCCCGTTCTGCAAAGACCGCATCATCAAAATCCTTCGCATCTTCGCCATCAATGGTAACAAACTGTCGATCTCGTAAATTAAAGCGTCCAAACGTATCTTTAACAGACACCTCATGACCGAGCGATCTGGTTTCTTTTTTTACGGCAGCTGGCCAAAGATGAGGCACCTCAAATCTTCGCAGAGCAATCGCAATTTCCACGCCTGGCGTCGTGACATCACCGAGTATTTCTGTCACCTCGGCAACTGCCTTGCGGCGCTTAGATGGATAGTCAATGATCAGCGCGACAACAAATTGTCCGTCTTTTGCTCCGAGGCGATGTTTTTCAGGAATGATGAGCTCATGGGCGATACTTTTACTGTCAGGCACAACAATGCCAAAACCGGCCTCTTCATAGTATCGGCCCACTACCTCTTTATAGCGGCGTTCGAGAATTTCAACTACAGACCCTTCCAAGCGACCACGATTATCGATTCCCGTAACTCTCGCCATGACCCGATCTCCGTCAAACAGACTGGCCATTTCTTTTGCACTCAGATATAGATCATCAGACCCATCTTCTGGTTCAAAAAACCCGTAGCCGTCTTTTTTGCCGATGACCTTGCCGCGTCTCAAACCCATATGAGAAGGTAAGCCGAAAGCGCCTTTTCGATTGCGGATAATCTGACCATCGCGAGACATGGCGATAAGTCGACGCCTCAGGGATTCATTTTGATCTGCACCGCTCAGGTTAAGCAGCACATACAATTCATCGTGCTTGACCGGTTTTCCAGCCTCCTCCAGTTTTTCGAGAATGAACTCTCTGCTGGCTATGGGGTTTGCATACTTTTCGGTTTCTCGGTCTGAGAAAGGATCACGGTTAGTTTTGATACCAACACGATTGCGAGAGCTATTTTTGGACTGTTGTGGCATAGAATTTTGTGCTTAGCTTGAAATTGTCCAAAATCGGCAAGACCTAATTCACTCAGTACGTTATCGCGTTTTGCGGAATTCTGTCTCAGGCACAGAATCTTGAAGTGAATCAGAAATCAGTCTACGTGCCCCAAGGCGGTTATCCTGTGGCAATGAAAATTTTGCAATATGTTCTCTTAAAAGATCCGAGATCGTGGTGCCCAGGGGGAGACTTGAACTCCCACGTCCCAAAGGACACTAGCACCTGAAGCTAGCGCGTCTACCAATTCCGCCACCTGGGCAAGGCTCAGTGCAAGGGGCACTGTAATCGATGATTGCTGCGTCAATAGGCTCTGAAAATGCGGAGCAAGACTCTAACGAGCAGAGCCATCCCTGTCAACTTTCACTGATTTTTTAAGAATGACTCAGTTTATCACCTCGTCTGCTGGAGAACTGGGGAGAGACAGGAAACTGACAAAGGCCCAGATCATTTTGATGGCACTATTGATCTTCAACCCGATATTCTTACAAACACAATCGACAGCTGGGATGAAGCCTTTCGAGGTTCGCCAGCCTCAAACTGTCACATTCAATGCTTATCAAACTGCCGACTCGAGACAGAGCGCAACGGCTGGTCAGAATCACCTGTTCGCAACCGATAATTTTCCCGAGTGGCAAGTATGAGGAAGCCAGCGGCCAGTAGGAGCATAGTTGGGAAGTCTAAAGCCAAACGAGAGGGTCAATCTAATATAACTCAAACATCGTTATTCCCATCGTTACCAACACGAAATCACAAGGCCCCTCGCAATGCGCATCGCAGTAATCGGAGCAGGCCTTTCAGGCTTGAGCTTCGCTCATTCCTCGAGAGAGTTCGCTACCATAAAAGTGTTTGAGAAATCCCGTGGCGTTGGCGGACGACTTGCCACGCGTCGCGTGGGCGACATTGCGTTTGATCATGGCGCACAATTTTTCACCTGTCGTTCCGAATCCCTAGAGTCTTTGCTTCAGGATGGTGAATTTGAGCCAGCCGTGTCTATCTGGCAGCCGAATCTTGTGACACTTGCGCCAGGCTCAAAGGCCATAAAACGCAGTTGGTTTGAGCCGCATTATGTGGGCGCTCCAGCAATGACCTCTTTCCCAAAGCGGCTCGCAAGTGGGCTAGATATTTCCTTCGCCACCAGCGTCAAGGGAATTTGTCGATGTAACTCTGGTTGGCAGCTTAAAGACGAGAATTGCGCTTCTTTAGGAGTGTTCGATTGGGTTGTCTCTGCCATACCAGCACCGCAAACCGATATGGTTCTTGGCATGAAGTTTAAAGAGCAAAGTTTGTTGAACTCGGCGCGGCTGTCGCCTTGCTTTGCATTGATGATTGCCCTCACAGATAAACCAAAATTGAGGTTTGAAGCTGCAGTAGTTCGACAGTCACCGATATCTTGGTTGGCATTCAATGATAGTAAGCCTTTGCGTAGCGGTCGCTCTGGTTTGGTGGTGCACAGCAGCAATAATTGGGCGAGTGGTCGCATCGATGAAGACCTGACTGACAT
>PBHS01000060.1 GCA_002719575.1 Gammaproteobacteria bacterium
ATGCCAGCAGACATATCCACCAAGAGGTAGTCATATCGACCTTCTATCGCAGAAAAGGCTTGAACTATTGCCGAAACAGCAATTTCATCCAAATTCGCAATGTCCGCCACGCCGCTCCCACCGGGAATAAGATCAATCTTTTCGCTAAGGTTAACAATAGTCTGCTCCAGACTTACGGCTCCGCCGATTACATCAGACAAGTTGTGGGATATGCTCTTTGAAAAAGCTAAATGCACGTTGGCCATCCCTAAATCAGCATCAAAAATTAAGACTTTTTTCCCTAATTCGGTAAGCTGCAAAGCAAGATTAACGATTAGCGTCGTTTTACCGACACCACCTTTCCCACTTGCTATACCGACGACACGAGTACCCATCTTTACACCTATTTTTTTCTTCTGTCTGAATGTTGAATTAAGTTATAGACAGTTTTCGTACGCCGGCTTTTGGAAAAAGCGATGTCGCGACCATTGTTCACGCAGCTTTACCAGCTAGTTTTGCTTTAAATTGATCGAACTCCACTGAGTTAGGGAGATCTAGTTGATCTATCAAATCTTCCTTGGTCACGGAGACCAGCTGACTATTTAGGTCTGGGCTGATTGATCCAAGTGATAAAGGTATTTTTGCGTTTGCGAGAGATTGAATCAATGGCCATCGATTTGAATTCATTTCAAGCCTGGTGATAATGATACTAGACCAATTCGTTACGTTCAAAAAATGCTCTTGTGCAGCGACAAATGAGTCACATGCGTTTACGAGATGAAAATTTACTGAATGAAGCGCTTTCTCCATTTCTGGGATCTCTTCTTTGATATTTCCAGTCGAAGTATCAACGATCATTACACCATTATCGGTCAGCTGGTCTTCAACCTTCTGAAGGGTGGCAATATCATTAATATCGAAGATTGGCACTTCTAACTCTTTGGATAGCTCTTTCATTAGCGACTGGGATGTCGATTGCTGCTGCTTGTAACTAACTAGGATGGGGACCGCTTGATTTAGCGACATCAGCTTTAATATCATTTTAATCGCGATCGTTGTTTTCCCAGACCCATAATTTCCACAAAGGATATGAGTTTTAACACTAAGATCTATTTCTGTGCTTTCGGGTAGGGTGTCTTTCAATATTTTTTTAACTTTACGAGTAAGCGTCGGGTTAGCATCGTCCTCACTGAGTCTTGCCATAATGGAAGAACGGAGATTTGAAGGAATTCTTAAATTTTTAAGCATTGTTTCCAGATTCGACTTCGCCCGATCGCTTTCTAAAGCCTTACTTTCAAGCTCTTTTCGCAAGTGCTCGATTTCCTTTTTGATGAGAAAAGATATTTTCTGATAATCCATCTTCTCCCTTTCAGGCGCCGATTTGACAGGTTCACTTAATAGTGGTTTTGGGTTTCTCTTTTCTTTTATTTCTTGGTCTGTCCCAATAATTAAGCGATATCTTTGCCCTATTTTCTTACTCGAAAGAAGTAATGAATCATCCCCGAACCTCGAAACCGCGTGGCCGATACCAATCTTAGGACTCCGAGCCCAAATTACATCCATTTTCATGCTGCAACCCCATGCGCTTGATTTGTCTGAATACCTACCTTACCGACAACCTTTATCTCCTGATCCTCAGGAATCTCTGTATATGCCAGCACGGAAAGGTTACCTAGCCGTTGTCTTGTTATGCGAGAAAGCCAGGGCCTGATGGTTGGAGAAACAACTAAAACCGCAGGCTGGCCCTGCTCTTCTACACCATACTTTTCGCTCGCGATCGCATCGATCAATGCGTCTATCAGCTTTGGCTCTAAAAAAGCGTCTCGTGATTTCGAATTTTCTTGTAACGTATTATTGAGCAATTGTTCAAGACCCTGCTCGAGGGTTATTATTGGTAGGTTTTCTCCTACACTTACGATACCTTGAACAATGCTCCTCCCGAGATGCGGCCTGATAAGTGATGTTAACTCGACGGGATCTTTAGTTTTGCCTGATTCAGATAGAAGACTGTCAAAGATTGATCGGTTATCTCTGATTGAGACACCCTCTTGAAGCAGATTTTTCAAAACCTGTGTAACCGTGGAGACCGATAGTTTTCCCGGCACTAAATCTTCGATTAATTTCGGCGATCGTTCAGACACTAAATCGAGCAATTGCTGCGTTTCGTTGTGCCCAAGCAATTGATCCGCGTTGTTCTTCAGTATTGAATTCATATGAGTCGCGATTGCGGTTGCTGGATCAACGACTGTATAACCTGCTGTCTTTGCAAAATCGCTGTGAGTTCTATCAATCCAGAAGGCATCAAGGCCAAAAGCAGGTTCAACTGTTTTCTCACCTTCTAAAGGTATGGTTATCTGACCAGGATTTATAGCTAAATCCTTACCTATAAAGACCTGTCCTTGTCCTCGGATTGTGCCATTTAAAACGATGTTGTAGTCGTTAGGTCCGATCTCTAAGTTATCTCTAATCCGAATGGGGTTCACCAAGAAACCTATTTCCGAGGATAGTTTCTTTCGTATGCCTCTTACTCGAGAGAGCAAGGTTCCACCAGACTCCTGATCTATTAATGGAATTAGCCCATAACCGATTTCAAGACCAACCTGATCCACCGGTTCAATATGCGACCAGTCCAATTCGTCGGGCTCAGCATTTTTATCCTCTTCCGGTGCAATCTCTTGGAGGCCAGCTTCTTTTACAGCCGCATCCTTCTGGGATTTATCCAAAGAATAGGATATCAGAGCAAGGACAACGCCCATTGAAAGAAATATAAAGTGCGGCATTCCTGGTATACAACCTAGGAATATGAGAATCGCGGATGCAATAGATAAAGCTGCAGGGCTCGCTAGCTGATTTCCCGCTTGAGCGCTGGTTGATTCTGATGTTGTGACACGCGTCACAATTATAGCAGTTGATAAAGAGAGTAAAAGAGATGGAATCTGAGCAACTAAACCATCGCCGATCGTAAGTAAGACATATATTTCCCCAGCCTGAGCGAAGGAGAGATTATGCTGGCTGATCCCAATTGCCAGGCCACCAATGATATTTATCAGCAATATTAAGATCCCGGCTATAGCGTCACCGCGAACAAATTTAGAGGCACCGTCCATTGACCCAAAGAAATCAGATTCTTGTGAGACTTCGTCGCGTCGACGTTTTGCTGCCTCTTGATCAATTACACCTGCGTTTAAATCGGCGTCTATTGCCATTTGCTTGCCCGGTAAAGCGTCAAGAGTGAAGCGTGCAATGACCTCCGAGACACGCCCTGCACCCTTTGTAACTACTATAAAATTAATGATCATCAAAATTACGAAAATTATAAACCCAACTACGTAATTACCGCCGATGACGAATTCGCCAAATGACTCGATCACGTTTCCCGCGGCACCGGGCCCTTGATGTCCGTTTACAAGCACAACCCGTGTAGAGGCCACGTTCAAACTCAGCCGTAGCATAGTGGCAAGAAGCAAAATAGATGGGAATGAGGAGAATTCAAGAGGCTTGGATACGTTTACCGAAACCATAATTATGATAAGGCCAACTAGTATATTTACAGTAAAAAGCATATCGAGCGCCAAACTCGGCAGAGGGACAATAAGCATTGACATGATCAGCAGGACAATAAACGGCATGCCTAGGTTGGCCATACTCGCTGACTTAATGCTCTGTCGTAAAAGTGACAATATCGTTGATTCCATTTTATTTAATAAATACAGATAGTTAGAATTTTTTTAAAATTCCGATGTTTGAGTTTCATACACTGCTAAGGATGTAGCAATGATCATGCCAAATTCTTCAAAAATTTCACGCGCCTGAGTAAAGTTACATCAGACAGTGTCGATTGGACTGTTACTTGCGAGTCAACACCAGTTCAAAGCCACCTTGTAGATCAAGATGGGTTTCGAGGCTGCGGAGTTTAAAGCCGGATATTAATTTGAGGGTAAGGAACAATATGAGAGCCACTCCCATAACCTCTTTTTCATTATTTATACTTACAGTAACGTTGGTCTCAGGTTGTAGTAGTACGACTGAAGACCTTACTGGAGCGCTTGCTGAGAGGATGCAGCTCGAGAGCGGGCGCCTTACAGCAACAGGATATGCAGATATAAGCGCACAGTCTGGGAACCCGAGCCAACAAAGAATCCTCGCAATTCGCGCTTCTAAAATAGATGCTTATCGTTCTTTATCGGAGCAAATATACGGACTTTATATTGACGCTTCGACCACGGTTGGCGATCTAGTGGTCCAAAACGACGTAATTCAGTCACGCGTCGAGGGGGTGATTTATGGCGCTGAAATTGAAAGTATCAAACCGATTTCTGATAATGCCTATGAGGTGACACTATCCTTACCTCAAGCTGTTGCCAATGACATCAAGAGATTATATCTCCAAAGTATCGAGTAGCTCAGGCTGCTAAATGAAAACCGGGCAGCAACATGCGTAAAAATTTCAACAAGCGTGGCATCTCGTCGCTTATTTTAGCGTTGTTTATTCCCTTCGGGACCGCCTCTGAATCTGGCACCAATGCAAACGAGGTCCTACTCGATGAGATAAAGTATAGCCTACTCAGCCAGTCGCTAGACGCTGGGCTTTCAATTGCCTCAGCGGGGTTTATCGATTCAACAGGAAGACTTGTTGAATCAACCTATTTCAGAACAGACTCTGCTATCGATGGCTTGCGGAACAAGCGTCTGGTAGAAAGACGCAAAAACTCATCGCCTGCGGTTGAAAGATTCCTTGAATCAATCTCCCAAGAGCCACGGCAATGCAATAATTACACTGCTAAATATCGAAAAGAAATTAATGTTTTCTTCGAAGAAAACCGTTGGGGGTCAAGCACTGACTCAAACCTTAAACTCGACATCGAAGACATAGTCAGAACTGAATTGAAGAACGATCTTTACTACTCTTCAAAATGGTACTCGACCCGCGATCCGCAAGATATTGAGTTAGCTGATAGCACCCGATATTTCGCCGCGGTCAGTCCAGCAAATACAGACGCTCGGGCAGCGAGATATGTGATCCAAGTCCATGTGGCAGCGGACAGAGGTAATCCTCCTATTTTACAAGGCCTGCGAACCATTCGGTCGGTAGGGACTAATATCCTGCTTGCATCGACTAACTCCCAGATACTGTCTTCTTTTGTGAGGAAAGTCACGAGTTCCGCTTTCAAAGTGACTGTGGATATTTCTCTGATCGATTCACTTAATGGAAATAAGTTGGCGAGCCACAACATACAGTTTTATACGAGCCCTTCTAAGCACAACCTCATGCCTAGGCGTCTAAGTGCTGAAAATCGCGACATACTTGAGCAAGGGTTAGCTCGTTTTTTAATCGACTTGGAAGCAGTTGGTGACTGCGATTTCGAAGAATCTCCAATTTCGGTTGATGAGAATTACGAGGGTGACGGTATCACTTGGGTACGCGTCAACAAAGGAAGCTCTGCGGGCATAAGGCTTGAAGATAGATTCATTCTGTCGTCGACTCACCTGATGCAGAGGCAACAACTGCTGGACCCAGAAATTCTTCAGTCCATCGTGATCGGCGAGGTTATGGAAGTCAACCATAATAATTCTGTGATAGAGGTCATCGCGGGCGAAGCTAGTAGCCCGTTCACTACAGCGATACCTTTCTAATCAATCGGAAAATCAAAAAAAGAGTACAATAGCGCAAATTACAGCGATCAGAAATCAACGCGGACATACAAATGAAATATTCGAAGATCTTTTTTGTAATAACCGGAGTCCTCTGCACCGAAATGGTTTCTTTCAGCGCTGTCGGCCAGAACGCTGACATTGACGCTGCGTTGGTCCAACTGCTCCAAGACGTTGAAATTCGGCGTTATCTCGAACAACAAGAGCTAGACAGCTTAAACCAAGGAAGATATCGGACGAAGGGTGGGGACACTCTCGATCGAATTATAAATTTAACTATGCCAAACTCAAGGATTAGGAGGTCTTTCCTTCGACAGGCTTTCGTTCAAGCTAATCCCCCTGCCTTTAGATCCTCAAATCCAAATCGCCTGATAGCTGGCGTTGACATAAGACTGCCTACCGCCGAGGATATCCTTGCTTTAATTTTTTCCACTTCACCAGAGACTATAGCAGACTCCACTGCTCAATGGATTTCGTTTCCGTAGTCATTGTCGATAGTTGACTCCTTTACTTTTTGTGTGTTCTGCGCCTGCTTTGTGGCCAACAGAATGTGAAGTAGTCACCGAAGAGGCGAGTTTTCAAAGTTTTAGCTTGTTATCATCGGAATGAAAACCTAGGAGCGGTCACATCCAGTTGGTCACAACACTGCCGATATAAGACATTAAACCATCAATCGATGGGTCTTTATCTGATTTAAATCAAGTTACGCGTTCAAAGAGTCAATACCGCATGCGCAAAAGTTCTTTGAAACTAGTGAAAAATGAGATTTTAGAGTTCCGGGCCAGGCTAAGGCCCGAGGGGTTTTATTTAACCGGAAGGCATGAGAAGTCGGTCGGAAGGGTAATACAACGTCTCCACTCCACTACGCCATTTTGTTTCCTGCATGCAGATTCAGAAAAACTGGCATCGTACTACACAAAACTTATTGTCAGGAAAATTGGGATTCTGGGAGAGAACTTGGTTTTGCGCTTCGACCCTCTTAGAAAGCAAAAGCTAATTGATGTCTTAAATCAAGAAATCGAAACCTTCTCTCTCGATAAAGCGCTGCAAGCAACGCGACCAGACAGCAAGCGACGAATAATCTTGATTGAGAATGAGGAAGAGCTTATCTCGGAAGATTGGCAAGACATCGAATTACTCTGCACTGGATTGCCTGGAATAAACTTAGGTCTTGTGTGCAACGCATCAGGCATCAAGGAGGAAGTCCTGGCTTCAAATCAATTAATGAAAGACAAGAGAATCTTCCATGCATTTTTCAATTCACCGACAAACAGTGAGTTAAGAATACTTTCCGTAGTTGCAAGACAAAGCCCGAAATATCAAGGAATACTAAAAATTTTGGAGCAATTGGGGCTACGCTATAACGTAGCACAGGATTCAATTATCCAGGCCAATTTAAATAGCGAAGGCAGTTTCGACGATTATCTTCGGACAGCCAAGATCGACATTAAAACAGGTTCGGAAGGCAATTGGCCAAGACGGTTGACCCAAGCAATAAAATATCTCTTTATCCTAATCGTTACTTTGATAGCTTGTTACGCCTTTTATCTTTCCATTAACTAATTATAAAAATAGGCCGAGCACCCTTCGAGGTGCAAATCAGATTTCCAAGGCGAGTAGACATCAAACTATGAAAGTAAAGGATAGAATTTGAAATCGCGGCAACGTATTGGTGCTCTCAGCCTCGGGATTCCTCCAGACAGCCAGGCTGAACTCAGCGAGATTCACAAGAAAGATTGTCAAGACTCCCTCTGCCGCTGAGCAATACAAAACAGCGTTCCTCCGCTTTCACTTTGATAAAGGGGATGGAATGTCTGTGTATAAGCTGAGACTTTCAAGAGGCATGTTCCAGAATGAGTAAGAAAATTTGAGGCCGCCCATCCGGTCTTGTACGCCATTAAACATTCTTTGCGCGACAGAGCTGCCAAGCTTGTCGCCCCCCATCTTCTGACTGAATTATCCGAGGGGGCGGGGTATGTGGGGCAACTTGTTAAAAATGTCAGGCTCAAAGCATTGGCAGCCGTGCGTTTACTTCGGTACTCCAAGGCCCTGCCGGGAAGCAGCGCTAGGAGCAGTATTCAACATAAAAATTTCTCTCAGAGGCAAAGGTTTATTGCGGCTTGCTTATCACCTGTCACGCGTTTTATAGCCGATTAGTTAAGCTGCTGAAATCAATCTAGCTGACGGCAGCTGGCCCTTAGGTATGGATTGGCCACAGCCCCAGCGCTTGCTCGTCGGCTTTCTTAATTACGAAAGCGTAGCCGTAAGAGCAGGCACAAATCACACTTGCTTTTTACTCAAAGCTCCTTCAGCTTGATTGATCGATACCACACGTTATCTCCATGATCTTGAAGACCAATGAAGCCTCGTGCAGGCACATCAACCCAAGTTGGATTTAGGCCTGGAAATTTGCTAACTGCAACCAGCTCGCGCCATCGCTGGGTGCCAAGCTGATATTCCAGGATCAGTTTGCCATTTTGATGATGCTGGATGTAGCCGTTTTCAACTCTAATTTCTATCTGGTTCCAC
Organism: Gammaproteobacteria bacterium; assembly: GCA_002719575.1. Classification (GTDB taxonomy): domain Bacteria; phylum Pseudomonadota; class Gammaproteobacteria; order Pseudomonadales; family Pseudohongiellaceae; genus UBA9145. Next base: position 8,161 of record PBHS01000060.1, read on the forward strand.
TCACCTACCGGTCTTACATTCTGATAGCGAGGAGGTATCAAATCGTAAAGCGCTCCTGCAGTGCGGTTTCCACCAGCTCCCATCTTGGCGTCGGGGTGATGATCATTATCAAGAACCTGCATTTCCGGCGCGGACTTATAAATGACATCTAGCTGGGGCTGCTCGACTCCCCTGTAAAAAATCCCAGAATTACCACCTTCGGAGATTCTCCACTCGAGTTTTAGGTGAAAATCACTAAATTGCCGAGCGAACAGCAGATCGCCGCGGTCTCGCTCTTTTCCTGAGCTGTTCATAAACAGGGTGCCGTCTTGGACTTCCCAGGTTCCTGGCGGATCACTGCGCTTGTAGCCTTTCCAGCCGTCGGTGGTCTTCCCATCGAACAGCAGGTGCCAACCACCTTTTTGCTCCGCCTCAGTGAGTTGATTGATGTCGCCTGCCAGAGCCCGTGGCGTGGCGCAGGATATAAGCACCCACGCGGCTATCAGAGGGTTCCTGTAAAACAAAGTTGGATTCTCAAAAGTAACTGACATACGCGTTCCCCCTGCTGTAGTGTTCAAAAGGTTACTCTGATGACAGATTACTATACCATTTCAACGGTGACGATAGACCTAATGATCGAGTGCATTTTGCAGCTAATAAGCAACTACCCGAACTGGATAAAAGTTTGGAGAAGAAGATGGCGTCATTCGATGGCTTTGAATATGAAGTGATTGTTGTCGGCTCCGGCGCGGGTGGCGGCATGGCAGCGCATGTGCTAACCGAGGCAGGCATCAAAGTGCTGCTGTTGGAAGCCGGAAGGGATTATGATCCGATCACGGAAACCCCCATGTTTCACCAGAATCATGATGCGCCGCTGCGCGGGACTAGCACCTCTGAGAAAAACTTTGGTTACTACGATGCCACCGTCGATGGGGGTTGGCAGGTGCCCGGAGAGCCATACACGCAAGCGCCTGACAGTCGCTTTATGTGGTGGCGCGCACGGATGCTGGGCGGACGCACAAACCACTGGGGTCGACTGGTGCCGCGCTTTACAGCGGCTGATTTCAAACCTTTCAGCACAGATGGTGTTGGTACAGACTGGCCGGTGGATTATGAAGAAATAGCCCCGTGGTACGACAAGTGTGAGGCCTTGATAGGAGTCTGCGGGGACAACCCCGGCCTCGACGATACGCCAAGCTCCAGTGAGGGAGTTTTGTTACCGCCGCCAAAACCACGAGTCATGGAGTTGTTGTTAAAATCAGCTTGCGAGTCGCTCGGCATCGCGGCAGTGCCCATGCGCCGGGCCATTTTGACTCAGCCTAAGGATGACCGCCAAGCCTGCTTCTGGGCGACCCCCTGCGGTCGAGGTTGTGCAGTTGGCGCGGCATTTCAAACGACCACTTCTCTGATCCCTTGGGCCAGAAAAACTGGTAATCTCAAGATAGTGACCAACGCCATGGTGAAGGAAGTGCACCTGGGTGACGCAGGAAAAGCGTCAGGACTCACTTTTGTGAATCGGCTCAATCGAGAGAATGTCAGAGTCAACGCGGATTACGTTATTCTTGCTGCCAGTGCATGCGAAACGGCACGCCTTCTGCTTAACTCCATAAGCGAGGGTTTTCCGAACGGCCTTGCAAATGGCAGTGGTCAGGTGGGCCGAAACTTGATGGACTCGCTAGGCGCCGGGGTCAGCGGTCATATCCCTGCACTGCGAAATCGTCCCAAATACAATGAAGATGGCCATACAGGGAACCACCTTTACATCCCGTGGTGGGGCCGAGAAGGCCAAAAAAATGGAGAGCTAAATTTTTCTCGAGGCTACCACTTTGAGGTTGGCGCCTGGTTCAGTTCCCCAAGCATGGGTATTGCGGGCGCGGTAGATGGTTATGGAAAACAGGCGAAGGATGAAATACGCTCCAACTATGGAACAAACATCGGCCTCTCCCTCCGCGGTGAGATGTTGGTGAGCGACGACTGTTACTGCGAAATTGACGAAAAAACCGTCGATCAATGGGGGATTCCTGTCCTCAAGTTTCACTGGAAATGGTCTGAACAGGAGCTCAATCAGGTTGCTCATGGTCTGAAATGGGGCAGAAAAATCATTGAGGCTATGGGAGGCGTGATAAACAATCCTGACCGAACGGCAGAGCAAGCGATTGAAGCTGGTGGGCAAATTATCCATGAGGTCGGCACCACTCGCATGGGCGATGATCCTTCCACTTCTGTATGCAATAAGTGGGGACAGACCTGGGATGTGGAAAATCTGTATGTCATGGACGGTGGTGTCTTCGTGTCCAATCCTCACAAGAACTGTACGATAACGATTTTGACCTTGGCGATGCGCAACGCAACACGCTTGGCAGAGCAACTCAGGGCATCGAAGGAGCAGAAACACCATGGGTAAAATCTATCAGGCCAAGATGAGCCGTCGGGAGAGTATCAAGCGTATTGGCTCAATGACGGCAGTAGTTATGGTTGGGGGTGTTACTGTTGCATGTGACACTGCCGAACCGGCGACTCCAGAGTCGGCAACTAATCCCTCGACTGGTCACTGGCCCGGAATTGAATTGAAGCCTATCAAAGGGCCAACCTACGGCACTGATCCAATTGTTTCTGCCCCAACTGTCCCTTGGCCACTGACCCTAAGCGAGGAGCAAAAGGATCAGGTAGCAGTGCTCAGTGATCTTATCTGTCCGGCTGATCAGCGAGGTTTGTCAGCAACCGCAGTGGGTGTGCCGGATGTGATCGATGAGTGGGTCAGCGCCCCCTATCCTGGGCAGCAACGTGATCGGGAGCAAATTGTAAACGGTCTTCAGTGGCTTGACGATGAGGCGCATCTGCGCTTCGAGAATTTTTTTGCTGGCCTTACTGAAGAAAAGCAAACTGCAATCGTTGAAGATATCGCCTATCGTTCGCAGTACGAGGTGGCTCAGTTCGAACTACCGGCCCGTTTTTTTAGCCGCTTCAGACGCTTGGTTTTCGGCGCGTACTTCAGTTCCCCAGAAGGAATTGAGGACATTGGTTACATGGGAAACGTCGCGATCGCTGGTGATTACCCGGGGCCGACAGACGAAGCGATGGAGCATATCAGGCAGGTTGCGTCTGGACTGGGATTGCCGCCCATAACTGAATATGTCAATCAGCTATAGCAAAGGTAAAAATCCGAAAGAAGAATCTCACGAAGTACAGGAACTGCAGACGTCGCTGTTTTGCCAAAACAGCTCTGGTGAAAATGCTTACCATGAGCTCAAGGTCGGTGCTGCCGCGAGCTATGCTGAATCCTAGCCTCTGGCTTTAGCCTCCTGCCTTTCCTTCTCGGCTTCTACCACCGCGTCGGCGACTGATTGTGGGCAGGGCAGATAATGAGAGAACTCCATTGAGAACTGGCCGCGCCCGGATGTCATTGTCCTTAAACTACCAATATAGCCGAACATCTCAGCTAGAGGGACATCGGCTTTGATCCGCACGCCGGTCGGGCCTGCCATCTGGTCCTTTATCATACCCCGTCGACGGTTCAGGTCGCCGATGACGTCGCCCACATGATCTTCAGGCGTGAATACATCTACCTTCATGATTGGCTCAATTAGCTCAGGGCCCGCTTTGGGCATGGACTGGCGATAGGCGCCGCGCGCAGCAAGTTCAAAAGCCACAGCCGAGGAGTCTACCGCGTGAAAACCTCCGTCAAACAATTCAATCTCAATATCGAGCACCGGAAAGCCGGCGATTGGCCCTTGCTCCATCATCCCCTGAAAACCTTTTTCTATTGCTGGAAAGAATTCTTTCGGGACATTACCGCCAACTACTGTCGAGCTGAATGAGTAACCGGTGCCAGGCTCGCCCGGTTTGATTCTGTAGTCAATTTTACCAAATTGTCCAGAGCCCCCAGACTGCTTCTTGTGCGTGTAACTGTCTTCAATTTGTTGGGTGATGGTTTCGCGATAGGCTACCTGAGGGGCGCCGACTTCAAGCTCCACGCCGTATGTGCGTTTAAGAATGTCGACTTTTATATCAAGGTGCAGTTCACCCATGCCTTTCAGAATGGTTTCGCCTGAGTCTTCGTCAGTCTCGACCTGAAATGACGGATCTTCTGCAACCATCTTACCAATAGCGATGCTCATTTTTTCTACGCTGCCTTTATCTTTCGGAGCGACCGCAATTGAGATCACTGGATCCGGAAAGATCATCGGTTCTAGCGTACAGGCATTTTTGGGGTCACAAAGCGTGTGTCCGGTTTGCACGTTTTTCATGCCGACAATGGCAAAAATATCGCCGGCCTGTGCGCTATCTACCTCGTTGCGATCATCGGCATGCATCTCTACCATGCGCCCCACGCGTTCGGTTTTCCCGGTAAAAGCGTTAAGAATCGTATCGCCTTTGTTGATCTTGCCGGAGTAGACCCTAACGAAGGTCAACGCGCCAAACCGGTCATCCATAATCTTGAACGCCAATGCGCGGAAGGGCTCGTTTGCATCCACCTCTGCCACCTCGCCGTTCGGCTCCCCCAGCTCATCGGTAAGCGGCTGGGGATCGACTTCAGTCGGGTTGGGCAGAAAATCCACTACCGCATCAAGCACCAGCTGGATCCCCTTGTCCTTGAACGCAGAGCCACAGTAGGTGGGGAAAAAATCCAAGGCAATTGTGCCTTTTCGTATGCAGCGTTTGATGTCGTCGATCGAGGGCTCCTCACCTTCGAGATAGGCTTCCATCAGTTCGTCATCCTGCTCGACTACTGTTTCAATGAGCCTTTCCCGCCACTCTTCGGTCTGGTCAACCATGTCGTCAGGTACGTCTCGAAGCTCAAACTTCTCGGGGTTGCCAGGATCGGGCCAGATATGTGCTTTGCGGCTGAGCAGATCTACCACGCCAATAAAATCATCTTCAATGCCTATGGGCAGCACCATCACCAAAGGATTCGCGCCCAGAATCTCTTCTACCTGACTTACAACTCGCAGAAAGTCCGCGCCGACGCGATCCAGTTTGTTCACAAATATAATGCGGGAGACTTCAGAGTCGTTGGCGTAGCGCCAATTCGTTTCCGACTGAGGTTCCACGCCGCCTGAGCCGCAGAAGACACCGACCCCTCCGTCTAAGACTTTCAGTGAACGATATACCTCTACGGTAAAATCAACGTGCCCCGGCGTATCAATGATATTCAGACGGTGATCGTTCCAGAAACATGTGGTGGCAGCTGACTGAATCGTAATTCCGCGCTCTTTCTCTTGATCCATAAAGTCTGTCGTGGCGTCACCGTCGTGAACCTCACCAGTTTTGTGTATCTTACCGGTCAATTTGAGAATCCGCTCCGTAGTCGTTGTCTTGCCAGCATCTACGTGCGCGAAAATACCTATGTTTCTGTAGAGTGATAAATCAGTCATTTTGCAGCTCAAAGTTTAATGGTACAGGTGCATGAAAAAACGGGGCGGATTGTACAGGATTTCCATTAGAATCGAGAGTGGATTGTGCCGAAAGCTACGAGAAAGCAGCGAAAAAAGGCTAAAAATTCGCAGAAGAGGTCAGAATACGTTGGAATGCGTGGGGCCGAGCTCTTAAATTGCTTACTTTTGAGTATTTTGTTGCTTTAATTTGCCGGCTCTCAGGCATTTACCCATCCTGTCAGGCACAATCGATTTTTCAAGTCGCCAGCACTCGTCCCAACGACAGTCTGCCCAACTCGTCATGCATAACTCGGCTCAGGAGTTGCTGTTCCAGCGCAGTCGCCTGGGCCAGACGGCAATGATGCAGCCTTTACCGACGATAGTTGCGTTGCACGGTGATCAATGCTCCATCTCGGCATAGTAATTCGCTCGACCTGAAGAAGATGAGGCGTTATCGTTCCCTGACGGTTTTGCAGTTGGCGGATCGCGGACAAGATACTGATAGCCAGTTCGCACTTTGAACCCGTGGGTTCGTAGTTATTGAAGGGTCTCTAGATGCTCGACGCCTAGTTATGCTCTAACGCACTGGATTTGGTTAACGGGAAAAACAGATGACAGCACTTGGTACAAAATTTTCGCAAACGTCGACCAAGGTATTGATGCTTGGCTCAGGTGAACTGGGTAAAGAAGTGGTTATCGAGCTACAGCGTCTTGGTGTGGAAGTGATCGCCTGCGATCGCTACATTAATGCACCAGCTATGCAGGTCGCCGATCGCAGTCACAGTTTTTCAATGCTCGACAGCGCTCAAATGAGGAGGGTGATCGAACAGGAGCAGCCTAATTTGATAGTGCCAGAAATCGAGGCTATTGCAACGGACACGCTAATGGAATTAGAACAAGAAGGATTTAATGTCATCCCCACGGCAAAGGCTGCCCGGCTCACGATGAACCGTGAGGGAATTCGTCGGCTGGCTGCAGAGGAACTCGGCGTTGCAACCTCCCCCTATCGCTTCGCCGAGACCCGCGAAGAATTCCTCGGTGCTGTCAGAGAAGTGGGTATCCCCTGCATTGTGAAGCCGATTATGAGTTCCTCTGGTAAAGGCCAGAGCACTATCAGGTCTGAAGCAGACATAGAG
>PBHS01000061.1 GCA_002719575.1 Gammaproteobacteria bacterium
GGGAAGAATTGGAACCCAACATAGATCAGTGGGAAAAAGCCGGTCAGCTGCCCAGGGACTTCTGGCTGAAAGCGGGCGAAAAGGGTTTCCACTGCTGTGGGGTCCCGGAGGAGTACGGGGGGCCGGTGCCGATTTTCTCTACAACATGGTGTTGTCCGAAGAAGTAGGCTACGCAATTGGCGGAGCCAGTGTTAGCTCTTCTGAGATTATGAAACTGGTGATCGGTCGAACCGTGTAAAACTGCACAATGGAGTTGAGATGAAGGGCATTACAGCTTATGGGGTTTATTTGCCAAAGCTGCGCCTGAACCGCCAAGCAATGGTTGAAGCTAACGCTTGGTTTGACTCGAGCCTGAAAGGCCTGGGTAAAGGTGAGCGCAGTATCTGCAACTGGGATGAAGATACGATCACGATGGCGGTTGAGGCGGGAATCGATTGCCTTTCGGCGCTGCAGGAAAAATCGCTGTCGGGCTTGATACTTGCCTCAACTACCGCTCCGTTTGTGGACCGGCAAAATTCTGTGCTGGTGGCAGAGGCCATGAACCTGAGTAGTCAGATCAGAACCATGGATATCGGCTCGTCGCAGCGGGCAGCTACCTCAGCACTTATCGCCGGACTGGAGAGTGCCAGACAGGGCAATGAAATGGTGATTGCTTCGGAGCATCGACGAACGAAAGCGGGTTCTCGCGCAGAGATGCTGTGGGGCGACGGTGCCGCAGCGCTTACAGTTGGCGATGATGACGTTATTGCTCGATGCCTCGCTGTTGCCACAAATGCCGTCGACTTTGTGGATCACTACCGAGGAGAAGGTTCGGACTTCGACTATGACTGGGAAGAGCGCTGGATTCGTGATGAGGGTTTCATGAAGATTGTGCCCGACGCCTTCAGCGAAGTTTTGGAATCTGCCGGCCGTGTCGCGGCCGAGATAGATCACTTTATCTTGCCAACTGATCAGGCCCGAACACCTGCTGCTCTGTCGAAAAAACTCGGCATCAGATCTGAAGCAGTCGTCGATAATCAGATCGCTTCTGTTGGCGTTGCCGGTGCCGCGCAACCCTTCATACTACTCGCCAAAGCGCTGGAGTCTGCTCTGCCGGGACAGCTTATTCTGCTGCTTGGCTTTGGTCAGGGCTGCGATGCCGTTTTGTTTGAGACCTTAGACAGCATTGAGCGCTTTCGACCCGACCGCGGATTGTCCGGCGCACTTAATAATCGGCGTGAAGAAACCAATTACCATAGATTCCTGAGTTTTAACAATCTGGTGGAGCGGGATATCGGTAAGCGGGGGGAGGTTGACAAACAAACCTTTCTTTCCGGATTCAATCGACGGAAAGATTTGTTAACCGGTTTCATTGGGGGCAAATGCCGCGACTGTGGCGCAGTACAAATTCCTCGAGAAAAGTACTGTGTGAATCCGGAGTGCCAGGCACTGGACAGTCAGGACAATTTCAGCTTCGCCAATCAGCCCGGCACGGTGTTGACATGGACGGCTGATCGGCTGACTTTCGACTGGAGTCCACCGGCCTACTTTGGCATGGTACAGTTTGAATGTGGCGGCAAGCTGATGATGGATTTTACCGAGGTAGAAGAAGGGACGATTGATTCTGGATCAAGGGTGTCGGTGCATTTCAGAATCAGACAGTTTGATGCACAGAGAGGGTTCAGGAAATATTTCTGGAAGGCTGTGGTAGAGAGTTAGACGCTGAAATTAGAGAGGCAGGTCAAAATGGCAAGCGGCATTAAAGACAAAGTAGTCATTCTGGGCATGGGATGCAGCAAATTTGGCGAGCGCTGGGAATCCAGTCCTTCCGACTTGATGGTGGAAGCCTTCGAAGAATGTCTGCACGATGCCGGAATTGAGCGAAATCAGATCGAAGCGGCCTGGTTTGGAGCTGGCATTGATGCATTTAATGTTGGTTCCAGTGCGATGCCAATGTCGATTGCGCTAAGGTTGAATTACATCCCGGTTACGAAAGTGGAAAATATGTGTGCGACCGGCACTGAGGCATTTCGCGGTGCGGTGTATGCGGTTGCCTCCGGCGCATGTGATATCGCGCTGGCACTTGGTGTTGAAAAGCTAAAAGACACCGGTTACGGAGGGTTGCCACAAAGAACCCGTGGAGTTGAAAACGACATGTACTGGCCTAACCTTTCTGCTCCCGGCGCTTTCGCGCAACTTGCTTCTGGCTATCGAGCCAAGCACAAGGTCAATGGCGATGATCTCAAACGGGCCATGGCCCATGTTTCAGTGAAGAGCCATGCCAACGGCGCGAAGAACCCCAAGGCGCATCTGCAGCGAGAAATTACTGAGGAGCAGGCAATAAATGCGCCATTTATCGCCGAGCCGATTGGCCTGTTCGATTGTTGCGGTGTGAGTGACGGATCAGCGTGTGCGATTGTGACTACGCCGGAAATTGCAGAAAGCCGGGGAAAAGAAAATCTCGTCGCGGTGAAAGCACTGCAGCTCGCAGTATCTAATGGTACCGAGTCAGGCCATGCCAGCTGGGATGGCTCTTATCTTAAGACCACACGAATAGCCTCCCAACGAGCCTATGAAGAAGCCGGCATCAGCAAACCGAAAGAAGAGATCACCATGACAGAAGTCCATGACTGTTTTTCTATCACTGAGCTAGTCACCATGGAGGATCTTCAGCTTGCCGATGAAGGCAAAGGTGTGAAAGATGTGCTAGATGGCGCCTTTGATGCCGAAGGAAGCAATCCCTGCCAAATTGATGGGGGGCTGAAATGCTTTGGTCATCCAATTGGCGCTTCGGGCTTGCGCATGCTTTATGAGAATTATCTGCAGCTACAGGGCCGTGCCGGCGCGCGCCAGCTCTCCCATCCCAAGCTTGGCCTGAATCACAACCTGGGGGGCTTTCCTCATCAGAACATCTGCTCCATTTCCATCGTTGGCCCCTACGGCTAGGCAGGTAGCGCTTGAACCCACAACAAGGTAATTTGGTTAATTCGGCCGCTACCCGGGACGAAAATTTTGAACTGGCCAGGCACGCGCTGTCCCAGGCCAAATCTGTCCTGAATAACGTTATTGGCGCTGTGCGTGACAAGGTGTATGTGGCAGGCCGGGCTGAGGAGGCACTGTTTCACGATGCACAGCAAGACTGCTACGACCTCGCCATGCTGAGCGCTGATGTGAGGTCGGCACAGTGTCTGGTCGATTTTGCGGAAACCCAGCCCCATTCATCTCTGGTCTGCCAGTTGACATTGAAATTTGTGGCGGAAAAAGTCCGGTGGGTCATGGCGGCACAGTTTGCCGGGTCAAGCACGTTAGGGAGATCGAGTGAAGCGGCCGAATCCCTGGCGGCCCAGCCACAGCTGCAGCGGTTCCTCGATAAGCACGGAGCCAGAGACAGCTACGCGGATCTTGGACGCTTGCTCTCAGAAGCAGAGGTTAATGAACTTCCGAGCGGTCTGACAGAGGAAAAGGCGCTGATTGCCGACACCTTCAGACGGTTTGCTGATGAAGTCGTGGCGCCGCTTGCTGGAGTGATTCACCGGGAAGACCGCGACATTCCAGATGAGATTATTCAGTCGGCTGCATGCATGGGCTGTTTTGGCACCTGCATTCCCGAACGATTCGGTGGGCTTCAGCCGGACGCGCAGCCTGACAGCCTGGGAATGATTGTGGTGACTGAGGAGTTATCACGGGGTTCGCTCGGCGCTGCCGGCAGTCTGATCACCCGCCCCGAAATCGCAGCACGTGCCTTGCTTGCAGGAGGTACTGAGTCACAGAAATCGAGCTGGCTTCCACAACTGGCTGCAGGTGAAAAGTTGTCCGCGATTTCAATCACCGAGCCAAACACCGGATCCGATGTTGCTGCTGTCTCTTTGCGTGCCACGCCAACAGAGGGTGGATGGCTTCTCAACGGAGCCAAGACCTGGTGTACATTCGCAGGCAAATCCGAGGTTCTGGTGGTTCTCGGCCGGACCAACCCCGATGCCTCTTCGGGTTACCGGGGATTGAGTCTTTTCTTGGTGGAAAAGCCTGCCTATTCAGGCCATGAGTTCACCTTCTCTCAGAGCGGTAGAGGGAGCTTAAGTGGCAAAGCTATCTCGACTTTGGGCTATCGGGGTATGCACTCCTATGATCTTTTCTTTGAAGACTTTTTTGTGCCAGCTGAGAACTTGATTGGTGAAAAAAAAGGCGAAGGTAAAGGTTTTTATTACACCATGGCCGGCTTCTCAGGTGGGAGAATCCAGACTGCAGCGCGCGCAAATGGCGTCATGCAGGCAGCTTATGAACAGGCGCTTCGGTATGCAAACGAGCGGGAGGTTTTCGGTGCACCGATCGCGTCGCTCCAGATAACGCGGATTAAACTGGCACGCATGCTGGCGACGATTACGGCGTCGCGTCAATTCAGCTACTCTGTCGCCAGAATGATGGATCAGGGCGAGGGGCAAATGGAGGCCAGTCTGGTCAAATTATTTGCGTGTCGCGCTGCGGAGTGGGTGACCCGTGAGGCCATGCAGATTCATGGTGGGATGGGGTATGCCGAAGAAACCGCAGTAAGCCGATATTTTGTTGACGCACGGGTGCTGTCCATTTTTGAGGGCACTGAAGAGGTATTGGCTACGCGGGTCGTGGCACGGGAACTGCTTGAGCGGGGAAGTCTGTGAACCCGGGCCTGCTGCGCATTGAATTGGCCGGTGTTCTAGGTCACTTCACCTAAAGTGCTCATTAATAACGGTTATCTGGAAATTTCCTGAGGCGGGGGTTCAGCATGCAAAGCATTCTCAATGGCTTACGCATTGTTGAAGGCAGTGCCTTTATCGCGGCCCCCTCCGCCGGTATGACGCTGGCTCAACTGGGTGCTGATGTGATCCGCTTCGACATGATTGGCGGCGGCGTAGATTATCGCCGCTGGCCTATTTGTGCGCAAGGGAAGAGCCTTTACTGGCACTCACTCAATAAAGGAAAACGCTCTATTGCCGTAGATTTTAGACACCCTGAAGGTCGCGAATTGCTGGCCCAGCTGATTACCGCTCCTGGCGAGGATGCCGGCCTTTTTATGACTAATTTTCCTGCGCGGGGTTGGCTTGGTGACGAAGCGCTGCGGGCGCATCGCAGGGATCTGATCTTCATTAATCTTACCGGCGATCGACACGGGGGTAACGCTCTTGATTACACCGTGAACAGCAAAGTGGGTCTGCCTTACCTTACCGGTAATGGCACCGAGCCTACTAACAACCCCTTTCCAGCATGGGACGTCATTGCTGGTCAGCAAATTGCGCTGGGTTTGCTGGGTGCCGAGCGTCATCGACGCAGGACCGGTGCAGGTCAGTTTGTGTCGATCGCGCTGGCCGACGTTGCCCTCGCCACGATGGGGCATCTTGGCTATATCGCTGAGGCACAGCTGAATGGAATGGCCAGGCAGCCGATGGGAAACCACATTTTTGGCACCTTTGGACACGACTTTCTGTGTCAAGATGGCAAGCGCGTCATGGTGGTTGGTGTCAGTCCAAAGCAGTGGCAGGCGCTGGTCAAAGTGACGGGAACGGAACCAGCCGTTGCAGCGTTAGAAGAGCAGCTTGGCTTGGATTTTATCCGGGAAGGCGATCGCTTTGAGGCACGGGAATCGCTCCGCAGTCTGTTCGAGCCCTGGTTCTTAGTGAATTCTTTTGCGACAGTGGCTGATGCACTGAATGCGGCAGGTGCCTGCTGGGGCCCCTATCAGAATATTTCAGAGCTGGTAGCGGAAGATATTGACTGTTCCGATGACAATCCGCTTTTTCAAAATGTGCATCAGCCGGGTATTGGAGAATTTCTCGTGCCGGGTCAGCCTCTGAGTTTTGGTGCGACGATCCGAGAAGCCATCAGACCAGCGCCCCTGCTTGGACAACACACCGATGAAGTGCTTAGCGAAGTTCTCGGGTTGAGCGACGGGCAGATTGGCCGTCTGCATAACAACAATATCGTCGCAGGCCCCGATAAGCCTGACTAGCTCGCCCAGCCCCCCGCCAGCGGAATAATCTGGCCCACCATGTGCTTGCATTTCTCGCTGGCGAGATAAGCTGCCAGTTCTGCCGTTTCTGATGCTGCGCCTACCCGGTTGGTGGGCACATTGCGTTTTAGATGGTCGAGAAACTTCGGATTTTCGATCAGGTCGTCGGGATAGTAGGTATCGTTGTTGATGTAGTTTTGCGCAATCGCATTGACCTGTACTTGGCTGCGCGCTAACTCCAGACCAACGGCCTTAATAAAGGCATTCTGCGCGCCGCGTGCCGCACAGTAAGCGGCATGGTTGGGAATACCCCGTATGGGAGCGGCACTGGTTACGGCAATTATTTTTCCAGACTGTCTCGCGATCATTTGTGGTGTTACTGCCCGAATCAGATACATCAACGGGTGCACAAGCGTGTCGAACAGCCGGCTCCAGTCTGCATTCCCGATCTTCTGCACCGGTCCGGTCATCGGAGGCTCTGCCAGGTTGGCAATCAGGATATCAATTTCACCCGCTCGCTCAATCAGCGCTTCGCACTCTTCCTGCGAGTGCATGGGGTCGCTGCTGCTGAAGACTTCTATTCCATCTGCCGCAAATTTTTCTCTGATAATCGGGCCCATATAGGTGTCGACGCAGGTGATTAATGCTCTTCGATTGTTCATATCGCGCTTCCCCGGTTTCCTTTAATCGTCGCTCTGCGTTTTCATCAGAGTTTTCACAAATCGCTCGAGGGTTTCATAGGGCTGACAGCCCACAACTGCCAGATCGTTTTTATAAAAGGTCGGTACCCCGGTGATGCCAAGTTGTCGGGCCCTTTCCCAGTCAGCGTCAACTGCTCTACGGAAAGATCGCTGCTCGAGTACTTGGCGCGCCGAATTGCCGTCCAGACTCAGATCTGAGGCAATGTCGACGAGAGCGCCAATATCAGATAAATTGATGTTGTCGATAAAGTAGGCTCGATAGAGTGCATCATGTATCGCCTGGTTGTCCATTTGCGTGTCAGCCCACTTCGCCAGTTCCTGAGCAAGCCGACTGTTGTAGGTGTGCGTTCGCTCCCTATACGCGAGACCCGCTTCAGCCATGAGTTCGCGCATTTGACGCTTCATGGGTTCGATGTCGCGACCGGCAAATAACCTTGCCAGTGACCACCCCTCATGCGGGGTTTCAGGATGCAGGGGAAAGTGTATCCACCTGATTTGCACCGGGTAGTTTTCTTTCAGCTTCTCAATACTCACGGTACTGAGGTAACACCAGGGTCAGATGTAGTCGGTAAAGACGTCGAGAGTCAGTTCTTGCATGATGAGCTTGGTAGTTCGCCAGATTTCTGCGCGAACTAAAAGGGTCGCGCAATTGAGAAGGTTTTGCTTTGTGTCCGGAATTTAGGCCGTTTGGTGTATGATACGCGGATTGTAGTGAATCAGTAATCTATCTCGCACTGCGCGTGCAGTGGCACAGCAGACAGCAACTCATCCAGGAGGAAGTTCTCATGCGAAAATATTTGGCCCCCATTACCGCGATTTGTTTCGCCATATACGGCTCCTGGAGTCTGGCGCAGGATGGCGAGCCAGTCGCCATCAAAATACCGGGCAGCGGTACCTACACTGCCCCAATCTCGACTGACTCAGCGGAAGCACAGGCCTTTTTTGATCAGGGCCTGAGAATGGCTTGGAGCTTCTATTTTCCTGAATCCATTGCGTCTTATCAGGAAGCGTCTAGGATAGATCCTCAGCATCCCATGCCTTATTGGGGCCTGGCACATGCCATTGGCCCAAATCCGAACAGCAGGTACGTTGGCTTGCCGGACGATCCCCAGGGAACTGGACTGGAGGCCATCCGGATGGCACTGGAGCTGGCTAAAAACGGTACCGACAAAGAGCGAGACATGATCAACGCGCTGTTTGTTCTCTACAACAAGGATGCGATAGCGAATGATCGTGAGCGCGATTTTGCCTATCTTGATGCCATGCGGGCGCTACATCAAAAGTATCCAGATGATCCCGATATTGCGACCGTGTTCGGCGAGTCTTACATGAATACAACCCGATGGGATTACTGGAATGAAGATGGCACGCCGAAGCCCGGCACGGCTGATGCCAAAGCGGCATTCGAGGCTGCTATGGAAGTGTCTCATGACCATCCGGGGGCAAACCACCTTTACATTCATCTGATGGAAATGTCGTCAGAGCCCGAACTCGCCATGCCTTCTGCGCAAAAGCTAGAGGCCTCCGTACCGATTTCCGGCCATATGGTGCATATGCCGGGCCATATCTACCTGCGGGTCGGAGAGTATGAGAAGGCGATTGACATCAATGAGCGCTCCCAGATTGTTGATGATCAGTTTGCGGAAATCTGGGGAGATACCAATTTTCCGGTGATCGGGACCTATCCTTTGTCACACAAAATTCACAAGCCGCACGCGCTGGACTTTGTGAGATACGCAAACATGCTGCAGGGAAATTACGCTGCGGCATATGAAGCCGCGTCAAGAAATGCGGGCAACCGATTGCCAGGACAAGGCGCTGACAAAACGATTGCCCATGAGTGGGTCACAGATAAAGTCTTTGGTAAGTGGGACAAGATTCATGCGGAAAATCAGGCGAATTCAGAAAAAGCGGTTACCCCGTATCTAAAAGGGATGTGGGCTTACGTAATGGGTAGCGCACATGTTGCGAAGGGGCACCTCGGGCCAGCTGAGGCCGAGCTCCAGGTAATCAGGGACGCTATTGCTTCTCCGGATGTTGACGAATCTGGCGTTGGTCCAACAGAAGCTTCGCATGTCCTCAATCTTGCCATGCATGCACTTATGGGCGAGATCGAAGAGGCCAACGGAGATCTCGATGCTGCTGTCGAACACTACGGGCACGCCGTCGGCTTTCAGGAAAACCTGAACTACACCGAGCCGCCCGACTGGAGCCAGTCGATGCGGTTGTATCAGGGTGCGGCTTTGATTCAGGCAGGAAAAGCTGAGGAAGCCGAAGAAGTCTATCTCAAGGATTTGCAGTGGAATCAGCAGAACGGCTGGTCTACTTTTGGTCTATATCAGGCTTTGGAAGCTCAAGGCAAAGATCAGGAAGCTTTGGTTATAAAACGCCAGTTTGAATCGTTTTGGCGAAACTCGGATGTGGAGCTAACCCGTTCGCGTATCTGACTCTCTGCTAAGGTTTAAAAACCAGAGATTCTTTTCTCTTTCAAAACGGCGTCTGGACCAGATTCAAGCGCCGTTTTTGATATACCAACCAAGTCATTTCTGGATCTTGGAACCCGATCTACTTAGACGTGGATGCGGCAGTGTTTTAACAGATAAGGTCATGAACTGCTGGCTCATGAATTCGGGTTTCGAGCCAACAAAGTAGCTGGTCAGTCAATTGACCATGCTACGGCGCTTGTTCTCCGGGTAATTCTCCTTGAACCACGCAATCCTGTATCGGGTAGCCGGAGCGGTTTGATTCCAAAAGCCTCTTAAGGTGTTCGCGGCTGTTGACCAGCCCTTTTGAGCGCAGTACTCCATGCTCATCAATCAGGACGGCATAAGGCAATTCGCTGACTTGAAACTTCTTCCTTAATTCCAGAGAAAGAACATAGGGATAATCCTCTATATCCATCTCTTTAACGTAATCAGTATGCTTTTGCATCTCTCCGCCATCACTGCCAAAAATCAGAGCTAGTCTTTCGCTTCTGGCCATAGATTTAGCTGTTAGAACCATTTCCTCGCAAACCGGACAAGTAGGTGACACAAAAAGCAGGAGTTGAGGTGCTTCATGCGGGCCTCCGAACTCTAGGGGACTGCCGTTCAATGTTACCATTGACAAAAAAGGAGCCAGTTCCCCTACTTTAGGTCTAGCCTCACTAATCACTGAGTCCGCCGTCGCTAATCGTTTATGCAGATCGCCGATCTGTCGAGCCAACGCAAATACCGCAATGACAAGAATTAGAACGACAAGAGTTAATAAAATGACGATTTCTGTAAGGTAATTATCCATGACTTCCCCTCTCGCTCTCAGAAAAAGTCTGGTTAAGCACCAGCTGTTCAATGAGCAGGTAAACACAGGATAGCACTGCAAGCATCAGCGCAAGTAACAAAAAGTCTGCCCAAACCAAGGCTCGGCTGGTACTGGGCATGGTCAAAAGGCCGCTGCTGATAATTAGCGCAATGTTACGCAGGAGAAACCAGTAAGAGAGTTTTTGCGAGTGGCCACTGCAGCCGCAATCAATCTTATCTCTTCCGCGGAACAGATTGACTGCCATAGCTGATGTGTAAAAGGTTAGCAGGACGGCTGCTAAGACCGCCGCCAAGGATCGAGTAAATGGCATCAGAATCAGAAAGAAAACAGCCATTTCCGCTGCGGGTATCAGTCGTGCCACGCCAGGCAAAAGGCTGAGCGGCACCAGCTTGTAGGCCGCGAGTTGTGCACTGAATTGGCCTGGAGCTCTCATTTTATGTTTTGCAGCTTTGAAAAAGAGCAGGGCAAGCGACGCCGAGATTATAAGTACCGTTAAGGGATCAATCATTCACACCTCGCCCTTTTTCTCTGTGAAGCATTTGGATGTTACCTGAAAGGTCCGCAATGGTTCCAATTAGTCGGTCCGTCAAGGAAACCCCATGCGGGCGCGTTTCCGGTATACTCGGCGCATCTAACCGAACTGTATCCCACTCCGCTGGCCTTGGCAGCCGACCCCAGAGCGAGAATCGAGCAAAGCGGCATTTTTATTCGCTAATTCCCAGAGAGTCACTGTTCAAATCTTAGCCATGTCTTTAATTCCGGAGGCTAGTAAATGTGTGCTCAAGCTGCTTTGCCCGTTGACAATCGGTACAGAGCTTATCGTCTTGAGTAGTCCTGAGGAGACTGCATTTGAAGACCTGACCGGGATAGTGTCAAGGTGTTGGGCTGGCTGATGCGCAAATTCACCCCAAGCCGTGAACGTCAGTTCCTCAAGCAACGCGAGGGTGAAACTTTCTGGCAGCTGGGAGACTGGGAGCTTTTAGCAGAACAGGCTCGTCGCACTCTGAGGCATAACAGAAGCCACTAAATTTTCTGGTTAGCAATCCGTCCGACACTTCGACTATCATCGACACCTCAACTCCCTCATGCGATCCAAGACACATGACAATTTGCATTCGGCAAGCGACGGATCTGGATTTTGATTTGATCTGGCCTATCTTCAGAGACGTGGTTTCTGCTGGTGAAACATACGGATATCGAACCGACATCGACAAGGCGCAGGCACAACATCTGTGGATGCAGTGCCCGCGATCGACCTTTGTTGCGGAGGAGGAGCAGCGTATTTTGGGCACGTACTATATTAAGACCAATCATGATGGACCGGGCGCTCATGTCTGTAACTGCGGTTACATGGTGGCATCCGCGGAGCGCGGCCGCGGCCTTGCTACCAGTATGTGCAAGCACTCCCAGCAGGAAGCAATCAGATTGGGTTACCGCGCTATGCAATTTAATTTTGTGGCATCGAGCAACGAGGGGGCAGTTAGGCTTTGGAATAAGCTTGGCTTTGCGACGGTGGGTCGGCTTTCTCGCGCCTTTGCGCACCCGAGGTTAGGCGATGTCGACGCGCTGGTCATGTATAAATGGCTCGCGAATTGACAGCGAGGGAGTGGTTGGTAGGGGCTCAGAGCGAAAGGGTAAAGTGTCCATGAACCGAGCGGAAACCGATAAGTTACTCCAAGCTCTGAGTGAGAGCCCAGCAGAGGGGGTGAGTCTCATGTCGCTTGCCCGCAGCACAGGGAAAAGCCTTCCCGAACTACAAAAGTTTTTGCGGGCGCACCGGGACTGCTTTACCGAAACCGGTCAAACCAAATACAAACTCAACCCCGGTCCGCCAATCAGTGGATGTCTAGAAAGGGCTCAGCTTCAGCTGCAGCTCGAGAGCTCAAAAAAGCGGAAGCTGCAATTGCTTAGATGGGTAGGTGTGTCCGCAGCTATGTTCATTGCATTCTATCTGCTTACCGGCTTCGTCTAAGGGGACGGCAGCAACTTACTGTTTCACAGTACAAAGATAAATACCGACAAGTACTGAACATTGTTCAGTCATTTCCGCTAAAATGGACAGTGCAAACCGAAACAGGGGACAGCGTCCGTGGGCAAGCTTTATCAACTCGGTGAAAATCGTGTTTTCTGGATGGCCGGAGCCGCGTATCTGGTGCTGATGGAAGGAATCGCCCTGTATTATCAGTATGGCCCAGGCATGTGGTATCCATGTGCGCTGTGCGTGCAAGTCAGAGCATGGGTGATGGGGTCGCTGATCTTTTCCGTCACTGGTATGAGCTTGGTCAGGAAATTCTGGTGGCGCTGGATGTCGCTGAATCTGACCATTGTGATGATGGCCGGCGCTCTTTACACCAGCTGGTACGCCCATGGCGTGGAGCAAGGCACCGTGATCTCGAGCTGCGCTATGGGTGCCGGATTTCCAGAATTTATGCCGCTTGACCGATGGATACCGGTTTTGTTCGAAGCTCAAGGAATGTGTGGGCAGTCTCCACCGATGCCGCTTGGAGTTTCCATGGTCGAGGCCTTGCTAATTACTCTTTCTGCACCGCTGCTCGTGCTGGTCGCGGTATGGGCAGCGCACGTGCAGCGAATTGTAATTGGCGATGTGCAGTAAAACTCTTGCTTGTCCGGGCTTACGGCATAGAGTTTGTAATCAACTTTATCACTCAGGTTACTATTCAACAGTTCATTATAGAGCTCAGCGCTTTTTTCGCTGTCTTGGAGTCTCTGAGTAGCTAACAAGGGGGATACGTATGACGCTGGATGCCAGCGTGCAGCAGCTCAGGGACTTTATACTTGAGCACCCTCGACTCATGGTGCTGACCGGCGCCGGTATCAGCCAGAGCTCTGGCATACCGACCTATCGCGATGCGACCGGGACGTGGACTTCTAGTCAGCCGATACAGCACGGCGACTTTATGCGTGATTCTGCTGCACGCAAACGATATTGGGCGCGCAGTTACAAGGGATGGCCCAATGTCGCGAGGGCTCGCCCAAATTTGGCTCACGTGGCACTTACTCATCTGGAAGAGCTTGAGTATGTTCAGTTCCTCGTAACTCAGAATATAGATCGTCTTCACCAGAAGGCTGGTCACCAACAGGTGATCGATCTGCACGGACGTCTCGACCAGGTAGTTTGTATGGACTGTGGAGAAATTTCCGCGCGTGCAGACGTACAGAAATGGCTTGCGGCAAATAACAGCCATCTTGATAACCTTGAAGTCACTCAGCGACCCGATGGTGATGCAGAGATTGAAGGCGTTGCGTTGGCAGAGATGAGGTTGCCAAGCTGCACCTACTGCTCTGGATTGATAAAACCGAATGTGGTTTTTTACGGCGGTTCAGTAGACAAACAAATCATCAGTCGGGTCTTCGATCAGCTAAGCCGGTGTGATGCTTTGCTCGTGGTGGGGTCTTCCCTGATGGTGTACTCCAGTTACCGATATTGCAAATTTGCTCATGATCATGATGTGCCTATCCTGTGTATTAACAAGGGTTTCACGCGTGCGGATGATTTACTTAGCCAGAAGGTCAGGGCGGACTGCGCTGTCACTCTGGAAAAGTTAGCGGATTCTCTGCCTGCGCGCAGATAAGTAGCGAGCACTGTTCTATCTACCGCAAAGGCAAGAATTGTTGTTGCCGTTTCAATCTATTCTAACTGAAGCTGATAGTTCGAAAACCGACTTTTCAATCATGCACGTTCAGCCAAGCCCGCATCATGTTGGTCACTATTTCAGGTCTTTCATGGTGGGGCCAGTGTCCCACTCCGGGAATGGTCACCAGAGTCCAGTCCTGTTCTAGCTCTTCCCAGGTGTTGTTGAGAGCTGGCGCGAGTAGCGCCGTATCGTTAAGACCATGAAACTGAAGCACCGGTGCCTGAATTCGAGGTAGTTCCGCCCAGGGGCCTTCGTCATATGGTTCCCGAGGATAATTCCGACGATAGTAGTTCATCATGGAGTCGGTGCTCGAGTTTTTAAATGCTGCTAGATAGATTTCGCGTAGGACTTCATCACCTTGAGAAAGCATCATCGCAAGGCCATCGGGACTTATGTTTTCATGGGAATCTGGCTGCTGGAAATTGCGCGCGTACTGAGAATTGCTATGCTGTTGGCCCATGGTGGCCAGCTCTCGCTGCAGACCTTTCATATGGGGCAGATTCAAAATGATTAGTCGGTCCGTCATTTGCGGATAAGCAGCTGCGAAACTCCAGGCGATTCCACCACCCCAGTCATGACCGACGATAATAGCGCTTGTTTCGCCCTCAGCGTTTATTACTGCGGCGACATCTGCAGTTAGCAGAGCCATGTCGTAATTCTCTTCACCTTCAGGCTTATCGCTCAAGTTGTAGCCTCTGGTGTCCAACGCCGCAACAGTGTAGTCATCTGCCAGTCCGGTCATTTGATTGCGCCAAGAGAACCAGAAGTCTGGGAATCCATGGATGAATACCATCAAAGGGCCACTGCCCATCTTGGCGTAATGAATCGAGACCCCTTCGTTGTCGACGTAATTATGCTCGACCTGGTCGATAATAGACTGTGCCGCAATCGGGTTCGCATACAGTAGTGCGGATATGAGCACGAAAGACAAGGCAGATAGGATTCGATTAAAGGAGCTTTTAATTCTCATTGTGCTTTCCCGAGTTAAAGACGATTAGGTATGCTAACACATGTGTATCACATCACTGGGTTTCGGCGCTTTGAATTAGATTAAAGTTCTGGTTGATAAGAATAAAACCTTCGTGTGGGACTACGGAATTGAACCTCTCAGACTTAACCCAGACCATGCTGAGCTGCATTTTTTTTATGGCGTTGGTCGCATTTTTCTCATACGTGAAAACAAGAGGCGTGGTCAGCAACAAAGAAGGTTATTTTTTGGCGGGTCGTGGACTGAGCGCAGTATTCATTGCAGGATCATTGCTGCTCACTAACCTTTCAGCGGAACAATTGATTGGTCTAAACGGTTCCGCTTATGGCTTTAATCTCAGCAGCATGGCCTGGGAGGTGACCGCTGCGTTCGCTACCGTATGCATGGCATTCGTGTTTTTGCCCCGTTATCTTGCTGGCGCATTTTCCACTTTACCGGAATTCTTGTGTGATCGATATGACGATGGCGTACGCCGTATGACTGTCGTGCTGTTTATGGTTGGCTATGGGCTGGTTACTATTCCGGGCGTGCTTTATTCCGGATCGATTGCCGTATTGCAGCTGTTTGACGTGCCGGGCTTGCTATCAGTGAGCTACAGTACCGGACTGGCAATGACCATAGCGATGATCGGCTGTATCGGAGCCCTTTATGCGGTGTTGGGTGGGCTTAGGGCCGTCGCCGTGTCGGATACGTTGAATGGGATGGGACTTCTGATTATCGGCATGGCGGTGCCGCTAATGGGGCTTTCTAAGTTGGGCGATGGCAGTGTTATTCAGGGCCTCGAGACTGTGGTGACTGCAGAAACCCAAAAACTTAATGCCATTGGATCGGCAGACGACCCGACACCTTTCCCCACACTTTTTACCGGGATGATTTTTGCTAATCTATTCTATTGGTGCGCTAATCAGTACGTGATCCAAAGAACCCTTGGGGCAAAGGATTTGGCCGAAGGCCAGAAAGGAGTATTGTTCTCGGGTTTTTTTAAAGTACTGGTCCCTTTCATAATGATGATTCCTGGGGTTATTGCTTTCCATCTCTATGGTGATAGCTTGGATTCAATCGACTTGGCTTATCCGCGACTGATCAGGGACGTTTTGCCAGTTACTGCCACCGGATTTTTTCTTGCGGTTCTGCTAGGTGCTGTATTTAGCTCTTTCAATTCGTTGCTCAACAGCGCTGCAACGCTTTTCTGTTTGGATATCTATGCGCCGCTCAAAGGCGAATCGATAAGCGACATCGAGATAATTACAGTCGCCAAGCGCGCAAGCGTGTGCATTGCACTGTTTTCTCTGATCGTTGCACCGCTTTTGCAGTATGCCCCCGAAGGGTTATGGCAAATTATTCGTATCTTCACAGGTTTTTATAATATTCCGGTGATTGCGATTGTAATGGTGGGTCTGTTCACTCGGCGGGTTCCAGCAGTGGGTCCGAAGGTAGTGATCGTTTTTCATGTGATTGCCTACGGACTGATGCAGTTCGTGTTTGCCGACACGATCAACGTACACTTTCTGCATCTTTACGCTATTCTATTTTTTTCGGAAGCTTTTATCATGCTGGTACTTGGTATGCTTATGCCGAGGGCTCAGGCATGGACCTATCGGAATCGCGAGTTAGTAAATCTGACCCCTTGGCGTTTCGCAGCCCCTTGCGCGGGCACACTGCTGTCCTGTGTAGCGGGTCTGTATTTGTTGTTTTCACCACTGGGCCTGGTTGGCGGAATGAGTGAATGGTTTATGCCCCTGTTGGGGCTATTAGTTATGATCAACATTATCATTTGGGCTCGGTATGTGGTTAAACAGGCTGCTTTTTTTGATAAAGGTCGTGAGGTGTCCTGACTGACTATGCGTTTTTATGACGAAACATCATTACAGCGTTCCGCTCGAGTGGCGGATTTCGTGGCAATGGGGGAACCCGTTTGCAATCTGCTTATCGTCGGCTGCGGAATGATCGGGCGGGAACACATGCGGGTGGCGACACTGCTTGGCAGAGCCCGCATCCATGGAATTTACGACACGGAGCCCAAAAGCATCCATGAGGCAGTCACAGAGTTTGCCAGTTACACATCCGAAAAACTGATCGTCTATCCGGATTTAAAATCAGCGGTGGATGACACGGCGATCGACGCAATTTTTGTTTGCACGCCGAATTTTACTCACTTTGACATTCTGCAGCGGATCAAACACACCGAAAAGCCACTATTCATCGAAAAGCCTATGGCAACCAGACTTGATGATGCCAAATCCATGGTGCAGCTGGTTGGAAAGTACCCAAGTTTTATCCAATTAGGCATGCAATACCGATTTAAATCCCAGTACGTGGAGGCTTTCCATGAAATCAGGAAGAAAAACAGCCTTGGCGCGGTCAAAACGATTGCTATTAGTGAGTACCGACCACCTTTTCTGAACAAAGTAAGGCAATGGAACAAATTCAATGAGTTTTCCGGTGGCACTCTGGTGGAAAAGTGTTGCCATTATTTCGACCTGATTAATCTGATGGCAGGAGACCGTATTGAAAGTGTATATGCCCTCAGCGGACAGGCAGTAAACTTCATTGGTTTCAGACGCGAAGGCAAAGAGTCTGATATTCATGATCACGCCTTTGTCGTCATGCAATATGTAGACGGGATCAGCGCATCTTTTACGCTCAACATGTTCAGCCAAGAGCTTTATGAAGAACTCAACGTGACCGGTGAGCAAGGAAGGCTGCTAGCCACAGAGCATTCAAGTTTTACCCCGGGCATCAGCTCTAAAGCCAATGTTATGGTTGAAGTGGAGGGGCATCCAGCCTATAGGGGGACAGATATTACCTATCCAGCTCCGATAGAAGCCAGTGGCCATAACGGCGCCACCTTTTTTGAGCATGAAGCTTTCGTTGATCAGTTTGAAAATAAACCGCACGACAGTGCCAACTGCGAGCAAGGTCTGTGGGCGATTCTGGTAGCCAGTGCTGCCCAGGAATCTGCGGCCACAGGTCAAGTAATTTCTGTTAAGGACTTTGCCGCAGAGCAAGGTCTTGATGAGGTATTGAGCTGGTAAGGTGTAAGCTCGCCGCATGAGCCTAAGATAGTAGGAGCAGGAAATGATCATAGAGTTTTTGATTGGAGAAGATAAGCTCCCAGCGGTCGGATTCGGGCTGTGGAAAGTGGATCGCGCAGTGACCGCTGACATGGTGCGGTCTGCCATTGCTGCCGGTTACCGGCATTTCGACAGCGCTGCAGATTATGGTAACGAACGAGAGACAGGAAATGGCATTAGTGCTGCGATCGAGGCCGGTTGTTGCAAGCGCGAAGACCTGTGGATCACGTCAAAACTCTGGAACACTTTTCACCGGCCGCAACACGTGCGCCCAGCGTGCGAAAGAACGCTACGAGATTTGGGTTTGGACTACCTGGACTTATATCTAATCCATTTTCCCATCTCGCTTGAGTACATTGACTTTGACCTCCGCTATCCGCCGGAGTGGCTCTTCGATCCCGACGCTGCGGAACCCCAGATGAAAATTGATCCGGTTCCCCTGCATGAAACTTGGGCTGCTATGGAAAAGCTCAAGCAGGCAGGACTGGTGAGACATATCGGGGTGTGTAATTACAGCTCGACATTACTGCATGACTTGATGGCGTACGCCAAAATACAGCCGGAGGTTTTACAAATAGAATCGCATCCATTCCTCACGCAGGAAAAACTTATTCGTATGGCTAAATCTTATAATATGACGGTTACGGCGTTTTCCCCCCTTGGCGCTTTGTCCTATGTGTCGTTGAATATGGCGGAAGAGAGCGAATCAGTTTTAGAGTCTGAGACAGTAAAGAGAGCGGCTCAGAGAACCGGAAGATCTGCGGCTCAAGTTGTCCTTCGCTGGGGTGTTCAGCGTGGTACAGCCATTATTCCGAAGACTGCACGTAAGGATCGTCTGCAGGAGAATCTGGCGCTGTTTGACTTTGAACTAACTGATGAGGAAATGTCAGCGATTGCAGAGCTAAATCGTGGACGACGTTTTAATGATCCTGCCGTTTTCTGCGAAGCCGCCTTCAATACCTTCTATCCAATCTATGATTAACACTATGATCCCAGGTGTTCAGGAAGTTCAGCTATCAGGGCAAATTGACCTTGAATCACGATTTCCCGCGATCTTTCGGGCCGAAGCAAAGCTCGAGCAAAATATGGAGGTTGTTGCCGACTGGTTTCGAACCCATAGATTGACGATCCTTTCGCAGCTTTCGCAAAGGGGTGCGCTACTATTTCGGGGGCTTCCCATCCACTCAGATCAAGATTTCGATCTTGTCATGCAAAACCTTGATCAGAAAAATTTCAGCTACGCGGAGTCGTTGTCAAATGCGGTGCGCCAAAACCGAACGGATCGTGTATTTACAGCCAACGAAGCGCCTCCAGAAGTGGAGATCTATTTTCATCACGAGATGGCGCAAACGCCTATTTTTCCTAGTAAGCTGGCATTTTACTGCGAGCAGGCACCCAGAAAAGGCGGCGCAACTCCACTATGCCGTTCGGATGCGCTATTGGCTGAGATGACAAGACGGGAACCAGAGTTTGTAAAACGCTGCGATGAACTCGGTCTATGCTACACCAACGTGATGCCTGTCAGCGCAGATTTGGCTTCCGGCCAGGGGCGGTCATGGCGCAGCACTTTGTCAGTGGACACAAAAGAGGAAGCAGCGACTCGATTAGCAGAACTGGGATATGAGCTCGAATGGTTGCCAGACGACAGCTTGAAGGCGAAAACGCCGACTTTGCCAGCGATCAGAAGATTGCCAGATGGACGAAGAGTTTTTTTCAATCAGTTGATCGCTGCCTTCAAGGGCTGGCAGGATGCTCGAAATCAGGCGAATAAGTCGGTTTGCTTTGGCGACGGCAGCGCGCTCTCTGATGAACATATGAAGTCTGTCTGCGCGATCAGTGAAGAGCTAGCGTTCGACTTGCCTTGGTCGGCAGGAGACCTTGCGCTTGTCGATAATTTTCTCGTGATGCACGGGCGCCGCCCTTTTGTGGGACAGCGTTCCGTGCTTGCTTCGTTGTTGACCTGACCGATTAAGCTTCAGGCATTGGAGATTTTTCTGGATTATCTGAATATCAAAGGGTACCAGTGCATCTCGTCAGAGTGCAATTGGGTGTCAACTTTCGCTGGCGGTCGTGGACGCTAGTTGCAGCGACCAGTGACTTCACAGGTTGACCATCTCAAAAAGATCGAATATCGCCGAAGAAATTAAAATTATGCGTGGAACGATTCATGAAGCTCTTTCATTGTTTTAATTCAAGATCATTGCGACCACTCTGGTGCCTTGAAGAACTGGGCCTTGATTATGAACTGGAAGTGATGCCATTTCCGCCCCGCTTTGAGCGGGAAGGTTACTTAGATATAAACCCTCTTGGAACAGTTCCTACATTCACTGACGGTAACCGGACACTGACCGAATCGACCGCTATTTGTCAGTATCTTGTTGAGCATTATGGACCCACTGCCCTAGCGGTTCGTCAGGATGAGGCAGATTACGGGGACTATCTAAATTGGCTTTATCGAAGCGATGCAACTTTTACCTTTCCTTTGGCACTGATTCTGAGATACACCCAACTTGAGCCAGAAGGGCGAAAGAACTCGCAAGTTGTAGAGGACTATACAATCTGGTTTTACTCACGCATCCGTGCGCTAGAAACTGCTCTCCAGGACAAACAATTCCTGGTGGGAAACCGATTTACTATTGCTGATATCGCAGTTGGTTACTCTCTGCATTTTGGTATGCGTCTGGGTTTATCAGAGCGTTACAAGCCAAATACTGCGCGTTATCTAGGAGCCTTGATGTCGAGACCAGCGTTCCAGAAAACACAAGTGATTAAGTGAGCGAGGTAGAACGCATGGACTCAACGAATGCGCAGCTTTTGGATATAGTGATTGTTGGCGCGGGTATTTCCGGGATTAGCGCTGCCTGCCATCTGCGAACACAGTGTCCCGAAAAGCGCTATCGCATTGTCGAATCGAGAGAGAATATCGGGGGAACCTGGGATCTTTTTCGCTATCCTGGCATACGCTCCGACAGCGACATGCACACATTCGGCTTTAAATTCAAACCTTGGACCCGGGCCAAGACGATTTCTGACGGCCCTTCGATCCTGGAGTACCTGAATGAAACGATCGATGAGTACACCGTAAGGGACAACATAGATTTTGGCCGGCGCGTGATTTCTGCTCGATGGCTCAGCGATGAGTCTGTTTGGATGACTGTGGCGCAGGATCGTGACGGAAATGAAACACAGTATCGGTCGCGTTTGCTGTTTATGTGCAGCGGCTATTACCGTTATTCAGAGGGCTATACGCCGGATTTTCCGGGCCTTGAAGAGTTTGCTGGCACGGTAGTCCATCCCCAGTTGTGGCCTGAAAACCTGGATTACAGCAAAAAAAGGGTTGCCGTCATTGGAAGCGGAGCGACCGCAGTTACCCTTATACCGGCCTTGGCTGAAAAGGCGTCTCATGTCACGATGGTGCAGCGGTCACCGACTTACATTGTTTCCATGCCATCACGGGACAGGCTTGCAAACTTGTTAAATCGTTTGCTACCGGCAGCTTGGGCCTATGCGATTATGCGTTGGCGCAACATTCGATTTCAGAACTATTTCTACAAGCAAGCGATTGAAAAGCCGGCAAAGGTCAGGACCTATATCCTCAATAGACTGCGAAAAGCGCTCAAACCTGAGATAGATGTGGGAAAGCATTTTTCACCAAGCTACGACCCATGGACTCAGCGGCTTTGTCTCGTACCGGATTCAGATCTTTTTCGTGCGTTAAATTCCGGTAAGGCAGATGTGGTTACTGGGACCATTGCGCGCATTACTTCCGATAGCATTGAAATGCGGGATGGAGTGAGCATAAAAGCTGATATGCTAGTAACAGCAACCGGCATTCAGCTGGAATTGCTTGGGGGCGTAAAGTTTTTCATTGACGAGCAGAAGCTGGATTTTAGCCAACGTTTTTTTTATCAGGGCATGATGTTTTCCGGTGTGCCGAATCTGATCCAGACGTTCGGCTACATTAATGCTTCTTGGACGTTGCGAGCGGATCTTAATTCAGAATTTGTCTGCGCCCTGTTGAAGCGAATGGATGCAACAGGCGCTGATCAGTGCGTGCCTGTACTTCGTGATTTTGAGCTTGCAATGACAGCTCAGGATTGGGTCACTGATTTTAATCCAGGCTATTTTAAGCGAGGAAACCACTTGTTCCCCAAACAAGGTGCGCACGCGCCTTGGCAAAATACACAGGATTACTTGATGGATCTCAAACTACTTGCCGGAGGGCCGCCGGATGACGGAGTGCTGCAGTTTCAAAACGCTGGTAAAGCCGAGGCGGCGGGACATTAGAACAGAGTCAGTTTCGGCCAGCTGATATTTTCGAATTTCGTCAGAAATTTCCGGTTATGGTTAGGCTGGGTTGAGTTCCGCCGTGCGTGCAACGATATTCTAGCTCCCTGAGCACGCCGTCTGAACGACGTCCCTCGTATCGCCAACGCTCGCGGCACTGAGAGCCGTCGGTCAACTGCCGGACATCAAGACGGTAAGTAATGCCTCGGCGGTCCCGGATTTCAGCAAAGACGCCATAGAAAGGCTCTCCAACAGAAAATTCAAAATCCCTGATATCGTATTGAAACATACCGCCATCAAGCCGATCGAAATATTGGGTTCCCCAATTAAATCGCCATTCGGGAAAATCGTGTCGGGTAGTTAAGGTAAACCGGCCGCGCTGGTAATTGCGAAATCGTCGTTCTGTGCCGTCGAACGGATCGGTGACCTGCGAGTCCTGCACGCTTAGCGTCGAGTTAACAAGAAGATTCGGTAGTCCAATCATGGCCATGCGTATGCTCGCGGCGACATTAGCCCCAAACTCAACCCCATGGCCTAGATTTCCATTTACCGAGGCTAGGTTGTCCTCTGAGGTCGATGCATCAACCCAGTCGATGACATCTTGATGGTCTGCGAAGAAGAGTTCCGCGCTGATCACTCCGACGTCATTCGGGAGACGATACTCACTGTTCAAGGTATATCGCCACTGGGTTTGTTGACGGAGCTCGACATTTCCATCTAGCGTGTTTGCATCGTTATCCTGCTCGTCATTGGCTGCGACGAAATCGGCGAAACTCAGCTGATTAACGATACGTTCGACGGAGCCTCTCACCTGAAACATGGGCGTGATGTTATAGCGTAGATCAATTTTCGGCTTGATAAAGTCGAAGCCTCTTGAATTCAGGGCGTCGCCAGTCTGGTTAATCTCTGAGGTCTCATACAACAGCGTCGATTCCAGAGTCAGCTTCGTATTGAGCCGCCAATTATGTATCGCGAATGGCTCGTAGCGGATTTCTTCGACTTGGGAGTTGGCGAGGCCAAGGTTAACAGGCACAAGCCCCCCCAGCGCAGCCGATGGTTTGCCGAACGCATTTAGCAAGCCAAGCTCTAGTGTAGAATTCAGAGTGGTCTGGGCACGTTCGCCACCTACCTCAACGCTTTGATCCTCCAGGAAATCGAATGTATAAGAACCACGAACGATAAGCTCTTTGGTAATCGAGTGGGAGTTCAGGAATAGGTTGAGTTCTTTCATCTTGTTTCCAAAGAGCTGGAAACGTCGGCGAGTCCGCAGGTTGTCATCCTGATTTGCAATGCCAAGCAACTTAAAGCGTGCTCCATTGTCAAACGTGTATTCATAGTCAAACCCGCCCTCCCAATTGTCTCTCGGGTTCGGATTTGCTTCGTGCTCTACAAGATGCGCAACCGGATTACTGCGAAGATCGGTTGTTACGCGGTCGATGTTTGTCGGAGCTTCCCGTTCGGCAAACAGACCGTTCAGTTGAACTGTGCTATTGCTGTTGATTGCATAGGCCAGATTAAAGCTCAATTCATTGTTACCGCCATCGGTGGTGATTTCCTCGATGACGGTATCGTTGGGGGAGAAATCGCCTAAAATGCTGCTCTCGTTGTTCAAACTGTTTCGGTAACGCGGCTGGCTGCGCAGAGTCATTGTGTAATCAAGAGCACCCCGTTGGCCGTTTACAGCGAAAGTTCCGCCCAGTTGAACTGCGTCGTCCTGTGAGTAATTCAGGGATCCTTGATACGCAAAGCTGGTCGAGGAAAGCTCTTCGAATAGAACCACGTTAATGATCTGCCCGCTGCCCCTGACATCCAGGTCCCCGGAGGTGCCT
Organism: Gammaproteobacteria bacterium; assembly: GCA_002719575.1. GTDB lineage: Bacteria > Pseudomonadota > Gammaproteobacteria > Pseudomonadales > Pseudohongiellaceae > UBA9145. Next base: position 23,795 of record PBHS01000061.1, read on the forward strand.
CTTATAATCTGGATTTCCTGTACCTGCGAGGAGGCGATACGTTGAAGCATTTGTTGTGTTGAATTATTTTTGCCTGCGTTTCGTTTTCCGTTGATCAGAATTTCGGTGGACCCAGCTCCGCTGCCAAGCCCTCTTCCGCCGCGAGATGGGCTTCCGGAGAAGCTACCCGGACCGAAGCCACCACCCCCACTGCCGCGTCCATTGGTATCTTGGCCCGGTATCCTTGCCAGCATGTCACCTGCAGTGATTGGTTGCCATTCAGTGAAGTAAGCAGCCGGATAGACTACTGTTGAGCCATCTCCTGCTGCGTCTTGAGCGCTGGTTAATTCGGGCATTGTAAGACAGAGTATCACCATACTCGGCACAGTAAGTTCTCGTCCTGCGCGGTGTTTCAAGATATCTATCATAAGTCGATTCTATTTTGACGGCGGTAGACTACACTTCAGGTCTTAAAAGCTTAGAAGACAAGATCGAGCGGCAGTTCACTTGTAAAGCGTGAAATAAATTATACCTGTTATAAACTGACAAGATTGAGGGAATGGGCGCATCGTTTGATCTCTTTAGCCGATCAATCGCGCTGCCTTATCTTGGGTGGCCACAAGACTCGGCAATAACAGTATTTGAGGCCGGTTATTTTTTGGCAATTGCCCAACACTGGCGCTATTATGGTTCGGAAATACGGACCGCCCGCTTATGAAGTTGCGCTACCTCGGGCACTCTGACGAACGTCGGTTTGATCGATACAGGAGGACTATAATGAAAACAACACGTCGCGGCTTTTTCAAAACCGCCGGTCTTGGCACAGCAGCTGGACTGATAGGCGGCACCACACTGCTAACTCCGGGCGCATTTGCGCAGTCACGCCATGCTCGTAGTGCAGGCGTTTTTGATAACGGTATCATCCAGCTCAGCCAAAACGAGAGTGGCAGGGGGCCGGGCCCTCGCGTTCTTGAAGCCATCAAAGCTCACACCTCAAAGAGAGTGGGCCGAGGCTATTCACCGGATTATGTGCCGGAACTTCAGGATGCCATTGCCTCTAGTTTTAACATCGATCGCAGCAACGTCATTTTGGCTTCCGGGTCAACTTGGTTGTTACAAGGGTCAGTGCGTGCTTTCGTGAGTGAGGACAAACCTCTGGTTACAGCTGGTCCGACGTTTTCCACCAGTGAAGCAACTGCCAGAGGGGCGGGCCTTCCGGTTAAGCTGATTCCTCTTAATGCCGAGGCTAAACTCGATTTGCCGGAAATGATCAAAGTCTCCAGAGGATCTGGTTTGGTCTATCTTTGCAATCCGAATAACCCGTCGGGGACAGTTCATGATCCGGGAGCTATCGACGCTGCGGTCCGAGCTATTCTAAAAGAATCTCCGGATACTTACATTCATCTGGATGAGGCCTACATCGACTACGGTGATCCGGCAAAAATTCAGACAGGCTTGGCGCTTACTCAAGAGTTTAAAAACGTCTTTATCACTCGATCATTTTCCAAGGCCCACGCGTTGGCCGGCATGCGTATCGGCTATGCTATGGGGCACAGAGATACTCTGAGCGCGATTCGCAATTCTTGGGGTATGGGGGACGTGAGCATGCTGGGCGCTATTGCTGCGCTAACGGCATTCGAGGATCGGGAACATATCGAGTGGGAGCGGGAAGAGAACAACAGAGTTAAGGCTTTTACTGTAGGCGCTCTCAACGATCTGGGCTACGAAGTTCCTGAATCTCATACAAATCATTTGTTTGTCGACTTGCGCGCGCCTGCTCGAGGATTTCGCGACGCATGCATGGAGCGGAAAGTCGCTGTTGGCAGGGATTTCCCACCCTGGGAAAACACGCACTGCCGAATCTCTTTAGGCAGCATGGAAGAGATGGAAGTTGCGGTCAAAGTCTTTCGTGAGGTGCTCGGCTAGATTTTGCTGGCGTTAAAGGCTGTTGGTGACAATCGGTTTCCGCAGGCCTTACTGGCATTCTCGCGGTTGCAACTTTTCTATTGCGGGCCGAACCAAAGACGACAGAAACTAAAATGATTCATACGGGGCACTCAAAATTCTTAACATCCTTCCTGATTCTCGCGGAAGCAATTTTGCTGTCTGGCGTGCTAAGCGCTCAGAATAGAGTTCAGGTGCCCAGAACGGAATGGGGGCATCCAGATCTTCAAGGTGTCTGGAACTTTTCTTCTGATGTGCCCATGCAGCGGCCCGAAGAATTCGGCTCTCGCCAGTTTCTTACGGCGGAAGAGATTGAGCAGTTACGAGCTCGTCGCGCCGTTGCCGACGCGAATTCTGACTCGGCCCTCGCTATCGAAGGCGTTGACGAATCCTACAACGATTTTTGGATAGAGAATGCTGGGATTGGAGAACTGGTACGCACCTCGCACATCGTTTATCCCGAGAACGGCCAACTCCCTAGTCTGGTGACCGGAGCGATTGCCAGGCAGGGAATCTATGGTGGTGCAACCACGGGAGAAAAGAGGCCGGTGCGCATCGCAGCAGGCGGTATTGGCACAGATGGCCCTGAAGATCGTGGCCTGTCAGAGCGCTGCATCATTGGGTTCAATGCTGGGCCCCCGTTCGTGCCCAGTCTCTACAACAACAA